>CAJQRK010000001.1 GCA_905612305.1 uncultured Flavobacteriales bacterium
TTAGTCATAATAACTGCATCTCCATCATTTAATAAATTGCCTACTGAATCTTTAGTTTCCATTTTCACGCTTATTTAGCATAGGAACGAATGAAAATTCCCCATGAGTTGTTATTCTAGTTTCTGTTTCTGTTATTTTTTCAATCAAATGCATAACTTGCATATCTCCATCCCCAATTGGCGCTACCATTCTACCTCCTACTTTAAGTTGTGCTACCAAATCTTCAGGAACAAAAGGAGCTCCACAAGTGATAATTATTTTATCAAAAGGAGCAAGATTTGGCAACCCCTTATAACCATCACCATATACAAACCTACAATTGTAGCCTAATTCAGGTAGAAATTTCTTTGTTTTTAAAAACAACTCTCTTTGCCGTTCAATAGTATAGACATCAGCATGCATAAGAGTAAGCACAGCAGCTTGATAACCTGAACCTGTACCTACTTCCAGTACTTTTTCATAATGCTTTAAATCGAGTAATTGGGTTTGAAAGGCAACCGTATAGGGCTGAGAAATTGTTTGTCCAGAACCAATAGGAAAGGCTTTATCCTGATAAGCAAAACTCACAAAAGCATTATCCATAAATAAATGTCTTGGGATTTTATTCAAAGCATCTAACACATCAGTATTATAAATTCCTTTTTCGGACAATTGCTCTATTAATTGCTTGCGCAACCCTTGATGTCTAAAACTATCTTCCATTCTTTTTTCTTATCAATCTTTAAACTGTATTTTTGTAGCAAATTATAAAGCACAAAAAAAAACAATAAATCTACAGTTTTCACATTATTAGTCATTGTAAATTACACAGCAAATTGTTAATAGAATAATAAATGAAGAAAGTCACCTACCTTGTTGCATTACTCATAATTTCTGCTTGTCAGAAAGAAGAAAGCAATACCACCCCTTGCTATCTTAAGATAAATACTATTACTCTGGATGAAAATAATACAACTACAAACATAACAGATGCCTGGGTGTATATTGACGATCAATTACAAGGAGTGTATGAGCTGCCGGCAAATTTTCCTGTTTTAGCAGTTGGCGAACATAAATTAAGAATAAAAGCAGGAATAAAATCAAATGGAATTGCTAGTAGCCGAATTACCTATCCATTCTTTGCTTCTTTTATTGATACCGTGATGTTTATTCCAGATACAATAATAGCAATAAATTCTACAGTGAGTTATTTGGAGGATGCTCATTTTTTTTTAGAGGATTTTGAAGGGGCTGGTCTAAATTTAGAAACCACTGCAATAAGTGACACTACACTATTAGAGTTTACGGATATGCTAGGCAATCAGTATGGTGGTGGCGTGTTAGATGACCTCTTAATTACTTTTGAAATTGCAACTGATGAGTTGTTAGATTTACCTCAAGCCGGCGCTCCTGTTTTTTTGGAATTAGATTATAAAGCAAATACTCAATTTTTAGTTGGTGTGTATGTAAACTACCCTCAATCTGTTGTGCAAAAAGATTTGTTATGGATTAACCCTAAGCAAGATTGGAACAAAATATATATAAACTTAACGCAGAGCATTAGTGAAGGAATAAATGCTACTTCCTTCAAGGTATTTATTGGCATGAAAAGAGATTTTAGTTTAGATAAAAATGAACTTTATTTTGATAACGTTAAGGTCGTATATTAATATTATGTTACCTAAAATTTAGAATAATACAAATGAAAAATATTACAGTAATTGGTGCAGGAACAATGGGGAACGGCATTGCTCATGCATTTGCGCAAAAAGACTTTAATGTTAACTTGGTTGATATTTCTGCTGATACTTTAGAAAAAGCAATAGGTACTATAGGAAAAAATTTAGATAGAATGGTAGAAAGAGAAAAAATTAATGACGAAGATAAAACCAATACTCTAGCCAACATTACTACTTACACCGATATTACTGAAGGTGTAAAAGGAGTTGATTTAGTAGTAGAGGCAGCTACTGAAAATATTGATTTGAAGCTTAAAATATTTAAACAATTAGATGAAATTTGTGATACTAACACATTATTAGCTACAAATACTTCATCTATCTCAATAACTGAAATTGCATCAGTAACAAAAAGAGCAGAGAAAGTAATTGGCATGCACTTTATGAATCCTGTACCTATTATGAAATTGGTAGAAGTGATAAGAGGGAAGTTAACTTCAGATGAAGTAACCTCTGCCGTAATGAAAATGAGCAAAACACTAGGAAAAATACCTGTTGAGGTAAATGATGCTCCAGGTTTTGTGGCAAATAGAATTCTGATGCCAATGATAAATGAGGCAATCTACACTCTACATGAGAATATCTCCTCAGTTGAAGGTATTGACACCGTAATGATTTTAGGGATGTCACATCCTATGGGCCCACTACATTTAGCTGATTTTATCGGACTGGATGTATGCTTATCAATATTAGAAGTAATGCATAAAGGTTTTGGTGGTGAAAAATACATCCCATGCTCACTTTTAGTTAATATGGTTGCAGCTGGAAAATTGGGAATAAAATCAGGAGAAGGTTTTTACGATTACTCAGAAGGACCCAGAAACAAGAAGGTGTCAGCACAATTTACGAAATAGACTTTATACGTTATAGAAAATAATGAAACAGATTTTATACCTGTTTTTTTGTATCATTGTATTATGAATAATCAACATGAAAATCCACAAGGTTTAGCTCCTTTTAGCTGCAAATATACTCCTCATATTCCACAATTACTACAACAATTAAATTGCAGTATTGCAATATCTACTTACCAAGCAGGTAAAGTGGTTTTTATTTCCGCAAAAGATGAAAACAGTTTAGTACAGCTTCCAAGAAATTTTGAGAAAGCAATGGGTATTGCTGAGGATACTAAAAAAGATAAAATTGCAATTGCCTGTAAGGATAAAGTAATTGTATTTCGAAATTCTACTGATTTAGCAAAATTCTATCCAAAAACACCCAATAAGTATGATGCGCTTTACCTGCCTAGAAATACTTTTCATACAGGAGCAATTGATATTCATGATTTAAACTTTGGGAATAATGGCGAACTTTATGCAGTCAACACCCTTTTTTCATCCATAGTAAAAATTGATGATAATTATAACTTCACTCCTTTCTGGACTCCACCATTTATTGATAAAATTGCTTCAGAAGATAGATGCCACCTGAATGGCATGGCAATGAAAAATGGAAAACCAAAATATGCTACTGCTTTCAACGGCGGCAATACACCTCAAAGCTGGAGGGACAAAGTAACCGAAAGCGGAATAATTATTGATGTAGAAACAAATACTATAATTGCTGAAGGACTGGCTATGCCACATACACCTAGGATTTTTAATAACGACTTATATGTGCTACTTTCAGCAAAAGGGGAATTAGTAAAAGTTAATGCTGAAGATGGCACTTATGAAGTAATTGTACAAATTGACGGATTTGTCAGAGGAATGAGTTTCCATAAAGATTATCTATTTATTGGGCTTTCCAAACTGAGAAAGAATTCTTCTACTTTTGGAAAATTACCTTTTGCAGAAAAAGCTAATGAAGCAGGAGTAGTAGTAGTTCATCTACCGACCAAAAGTATAGCAGGAAAACTAACATATCTTACTTCCTTGGACGAAATATATGACGTGCATATATTAGCCGATAAGATTCGGCCAAATATTTTAAATACATTAACTGATGACCATAAAAAAGGATTAATGATACCTAACACTACTTTTTGGCGGCAAGAAAATGATAAAGAATAACACAATATTAAGCTAGTAAATACGATTTACTATGCATAACATAGCATTTAATTTTTAGATACTTAACTTTGAGCCATCATTAACTAAAACAAATAAAGATGAGAAACACGCACTATTCCAGAAAGCAAAGGCAGTTGAAGTATTTAGTTAAACAATTGAATGATTTATTGGAGAAGGGTGATCGCAGTTTAAAGTTAGAAATTAAGAAGATTGCTGCTAAGATTAGGTTTTTAGTTAGCCAGCTCAATGGAATCGTAAGTACTAATAGAATGAAGAGAATATTAGGTGGAATGGCGCTTTTAATTGGAGTTTCATTTACTAATACAGCATCTGCACAGTATTTTGCCTATCCAGTAACAAATCCTTTTGGAATTGTACCTGGCTATACTAATACTATTCAATCAGTAAATCTTATTGACATTGACAATGATGGTGATTTAGATCTATTTACTGATAGTTTGACGTATGCCGGATACTATTCAATTGCAACAAATTTTAATTATCAAGAGAATATTGGGACTGCAACTAATCCAAACTTCAAATTACCTCAATTAAACCCATTTAATTTAACACTACCAACACCTGATAGTTCAATGGTAAAAATGAGACAATTTGTTGATCTAGATAATGATGGTGATTTTGATATATTGTCCAATGTACTTTATTATGGGTATTACGGTTTTAGTTCAGCATTTAGGTATTATGAAAATACAGGAACACCTTCATCTCCTAATTTTATAGCACCTGTTTCAAATCCTTTTGGGTTACAAGGTTCATCGAGTGATGCGCAATTCTCTAGTATAGGGGATATTGATAATGATGGAGATTATGATTTAATTAATATGCTTGCTAGTTATTATGGTAGCTCATGGGAGTTTATTGAGAATGTAGGGAGTAGTACTAACCCAATATTTAGCACTCCTCAAGGGAATATCATGAGCTTGCCAAGCACTTACGGACTTGTACTTCCAACATTAGTTGACTTTGATAGTGATGGTGATTTAGATATGATTTTTGGTCAGGAATCATATTCTGCAGGTGAATTTAGATATTGTGAAAATACAGGCAGTGCTAGTTCTGCTCTATTTTCCCCACCTATAATTAATCCTTATGGATTAAATGGGTCTATGTTTTATAGCGCCCCTACACTTGAACTTAAAGATTTAGATGGAGATGGTGATTTAGATGTACTTGCTGGAAGATATGAAGAAACATCTTATTTCGAAAATGTAGGTGTGCAGCAACCCGTTACTTATGAATGTATTAATTATGCTTGTGTTGATCCTGGAACAGGAAACGGTACCTATACAACATTATCATCATGTCAAACAAATTGTACAGCACCGGTGACTTTTGAATGTGATTGGCCAGGGAATTGTTATGACCCAGGTGATGGTAGTGGATATTACACTGCTTATGCTGATTGTATGCTTGACTGCACCCCGCAACCAACTTGGGATTGTGTTGGCCCTGGAAATTGTCAAGACCCTGGTAATGGGAGCGGAAATTATTGGTCATTGCAAGATTGTCAAAATGCTTGCGGTGTTACCCCAACATGGGATTGTGATGCAACTCTAGGATGTATTGATCCGGGAGACGGAAATGGATTGTATGCTAGTTTTTCTGGATGTCAAGCAAATTGCAATAGTACTTCAATTAAGGATACGGAGATAAATAATTTAAAACTATATCCTAATCCTGTAAATAACACCCTAAATGTTAGTTCAGACAAGAAGATTAAGAAAATAGAAATTTATGATGCTTTAGGTAGAGTAATTTATACTGAGAACAATCCTTCCTCTACAATTAATGTTGAGCAGCTTGATGCTGGACTTTACTCTATTGCTATTATTTTTGATGACAATAGAATTGTAAAGAAATTTACTAAGTAGTTTTTGATTTTAATAATAGAAAGAAACGGGCTTTATGCCCGTTTTTTTTATTCAAACTTTCCTTCTAGTTTTGCTTGAATCAAAATATGTTCAATAAGCATATCCTCTCGCACATTTACTGGATCATATTCCGTTTTTAGGTTATTATCCCAAAACTTTGCCATGGTTTGCCAAAAAAAGGCATTAAACCTTCCTCTGTAGGATTTTACAATTTCATAGGAAGTAGTTTTGGTTTCTCGGTAAATCAGTTTAACTAGAATCTTCCCTTCACTCATAGTAAGGTTCTTTAATTGTTCAGTATACTCCTCCTTTACCCATTTCGCCACTTCTTTAGCATAGCGTTTCTTATGTCTTCTTTTTGGAATTGTATCTAATCCTTCTTGTATTCCATGCAATTTTTCTTTCGCCACAAGTGCGTAAGGATATACTTTAAGTACTCTCCTTTTTAGGACATAATACTTTTTACGTTCGTCTTTATCCTTAAAGGAAAATATTTCAACTTCAGCAATATTGCTCGTAAAAATAGTATCTCCATCAACAATGATAAAAGAAGCGATTAGTATATTATTCTGAGCAGAACTAGTAATAAAACAAATACTCAAAAATGCTATTACTATAAAAATCCGCACTATTCAATTATTAATTGCTGAACGCTTGAAATTTCTTGGCTAATAAGCTGAATAGAATATATTCCTTTTGCAAACTTACTTATATCAACAGAAGTACTCCTCACCGAAAAAGGCTTGCTAAAAACCAAACCTCCTCTTACATCAAAAATATTAATACGATCAATAGTTTCATCAGTGCTTATGGTAATTAAACTAGTAGCAGGATTTGGAAAAATTAAAAACTGTTTAGCTATACCATCTTCAACAACTGATGGCACCATAAATACTGCTGTTGCCTGAGCATAATCGGATAAGCAATTTTCCTGCATTTGCAAACTATAAAAGAAGTAATGATACCCAGCACTATTAGGAGAATTATGTCCAGTAATAGTTGCTAGTGCCCCAACAACGTAAGGGTAGGCTGCTCCGGAATTATTTCTGTACAAATTCGAGTTTCCGCTACTCATACCCAGTTCAAGATTATTCATTACAGGCATATCAAAATTAAGAATAAGAGTATTTAAACCTATTTGAACAGTAATAGTAGTATCTGCTATCACTTGGCTACTATTATCCCTAAGTTCAAAAGTAATAGCTTGTACTGTACCAGCATATACATCAGCTGAAACTAATTTAGAAGAAGTGAAACAATCAATAAATAAATGCCTATCATTATTATAAAAACCACCGCCCCCCATAGTATTATCTAATGGCCCTCCGTAAATTGAAGGACCTCCTGCTTCACGCACATAATATGTTGTATTAGTACTAAGTAAAGGGGTTGTAAAAGGAGATCCAGAATAAATAAATGGACTGCCAAGTGTGTCAGTATACCAATTTACTAAATTAGTGGCTGTAGTAAGCGAAAAAGTAGCAGGCGTTACATATGAAGTGTCATTATATGCAATTGGTGCTGGCATAAAACTTATAGAAACTACTGCTGATATTAAAATTGAATCCTGTCCTAATCCGTTTGAAACAAACAAACTTACATCATAGGTGCCTGCTTGTAAATAAGTGTGTATTGGGTTTTGAAGATTGGATGTAGTGCCATCTCCAAAATCCCATTGCCAAGTATTAGGTTGATTTAAACTAGCATCAATAAAACTAACATTACCTGAGCAAGAGGAAGATCCGCTTGTTGTAAAACCTGCCACAGGAGGAGCCATACAACCATTATTTATTGCCTGAGCATTAATTGCCACTGCTCTTCGCCCCTTTTTCCCATTTACTTTAGCACATACTGAAAACCAAGAATCAGTAATTGCTGGATTTGGATTTATAATTAAAGCAGTTAAATTACTAGTATTAGTAGTAGTCATGGAATCCATATACACATTACCTAACATGCTTACTTCATACTCAGTTGCTCCGTTGACGGTATTCCAAAGCACATATATTGAATCAGGACAAATCCAATTTACAGAAACGTTTTGCGGTACACCAACAATTGTAAAATTAGCATCACTTTCATCCATAAACCCATTTCTACTTACTCGTATTTTAGCTTCATTAGTAATGGTATTTGGTATTGTCCAACTATAATAACTTGAATTAACTCCAGCACTTGTAGTTATGGTGTTCCAAAGCACCCCTCCGTCAGTTGTATATTCTAATGTAAAAGGGGTATTTCCATCTGAGGCATCCCATCTTAATAGCTCTGTTTCTCCAGGCACCAAGCCTTCTCCTCCTATAGGGTAAGTTAATGTCACACTTTCATCTACTAGCTCATAAGTAACATAATACTCTTGAGGGCCAAAAGGAATTGCAAAACCATCAACTGAAAGTATGTATGTTCCTACGGTTGGGTTGTCTATAATAACTTGCTCCATATTATTTAAATCATCTATACCCCTTATTGCATTTTGATCTAGATTAGATGAGTTGGGTGTTTCATCTAAAACCCAAGGATTATACACTGTCCCATTTGGATCAGTTATATAGGTATTTAAATTATTAACCAATGCAATAGAAGCATTTGCACTTGCTTCTTTATCATGCCAATAAGTCATAATCTTAACTTGTTTTATACCAGGAGGTATGATAATCGAATGCATTCGATTATCGCCTTGAGATACAGAATTAGAAAGATAATTATTAGCCTCTAATAGCTTCACTGCTTTAAATACATTTGCTTCTCCCCAGCCATGTTTAAAATCAGGTCCTGGGTTACCTATATCGTCTGCTGAGTTTAATAGTATACATTTCATCAATGCTGATGGGGGGTTCTGGCCATTAAGTTCTTTATAACCATGATACAATTGAGCCATAATTCCGGCTATACCTGGGCATGCCATTGAAGTTCCTGTATATGTATCATAAGTGTATGGTGAAACAGGAGAGTAAACAGATGTTCCTTTAGCTCCAATATCAGGCTTTATTCTTCCGTCAGCTGCAGGACCTCTACTGGATGAGCCAGCTAATCCTCCTAACTCAGTAAGATTTGCAGTGGCAATTACATTTTTAGCTTGTTTATGCCCTCCAGTTACATTTGCCCAGCCGCTTCCTGCTCCGTAACCACAATCAGAATTTCCGTCATTTCCTGCAGAAAATACATGAATTAAAGAAGGATATAAATTAATCTGCTCGTCTAAATCTTTAGCAAGCGATGTATATCCAGCATTACAGCCATTGCTGTATGATTTGGATGTAATAATTACATCATTATTTTGGTATATCGTTGGAACATCATAATAATTATTATTAGATGAAGAATAAACATATAAAAAAGCACCATCTGCCATTCCCTTTCCTAAAGGATCTAGATTTCCTGCACCCATAATTGTTCCTGACACATGATCTCCATGATCATTACTTGAACTAGAGCTACACCCTACACAAAAGGATTGATCAACTCTACCTTGCCTATCGATATGCGGCCCTACTAAACCATCATCTTGCATCATTATATTTATTCCCTCTCCATTATAATGCCTGCCACTGGCATAATTAGTGTTGATTGTATTTGATCTGTGTAGAGTTCTGCCTGTTCTATTTTCCCTTACTGATGGAGGATCTATTGGTTCTATATACCACACATCATTAATATTTGCTAAAGCACTTAATGCTGACGGGTCAATTTTAAGAGTAATACTATTACTAAACACATTCACATCAACAACTTTATAAGCCAAACTTTTAAATAATTCTTGAGTAATTGAGGCATCTGCATTTTTGTATAACAATACTTTTACCGATAGCTTTCCATTGTTAATCGCCCAATCAGGGAAAATATTATTCTGAATTTTAGGATCAATTTTATGTACTCCTTTAATTAAAGAAACTGCACTGACTCCATAAATAGTTAAATCTGCTGTATTTGTGTTTTTAGGAATACTTACCACAAAAGTATTTTTAGGAATGTATTCCAAAATCTGAATACCTTCAGCTTCTATTTTACTTTTTATTGCAGCGGTTGGCATTATACTAAATGACATAAAGCAATAATTTATATAATTAGTTGTAATTACCTGAAAATCAGAATCTAAAAATATATTACCTGATTTTAGCTGCAACTTATTTTCTTGAGCGGTTAGTTGCAAGCTAAATGCTGCAATTAAGAAAAATAAAAAGTGTTTATTCATTGTTAAATCGTTTCCTACAAAAATACAATTACAAAAGAGTTTCTTGTGCTAATCAGAATTAAATTTGAAAAGGCCTTATTCATTTAATGGCAATCTGTATTTTTGAGCCATGATAAATACCCTGCAAATACAAGTTCTACCTGAAGTAGCATCAACACTTAATTTATTAAAAACTACATTAGCAGAACAGCTGAATATTTCTAAAGCTGATATCAAACACATTGAAATTCTTAAACGATCCATTGATGCTAGACAAAGCATAATTAAGATTAATCTTAAAGTTGCTGTTTATATAAAGGAAAAATTAACGCAAAGAGAAGATGATTTCCCTGAATATCAGGATGTAAACAACAAAGAAGAAGTCATTATTATTGGAGCTGGGCCTGCTGGTCTTTTTGCAGCCCTCAAACTAATTGAAAATGGTAAAAAACCGATTATACTAGAAAGAGGAAAGGATGTTAGGGCTAGAAGAAGAGATTTAGCCAATCTCACTAAAAACCATATTGTTAATCAAGATTCTAACTATTGTTTTGGTGAAGGAGGTGCTGGCA
>CAJQRK010000002.1 GCA_905612305.1 uncultured Flavobacteriales bacterium
TCTCATGCAAAAACTAGCTCGCAAGCGAATTGGGTTTCAAAAGGACCTATCAATACGCCTATCATTTTATCAAACGGAAAGAAAAGAGGAAATGGGAGGGTAAATTGTATTGCTTTCGACCCATACAATCAAGATATAATTTGGATTGGATCACCTGGAGGAGGCTTGTGGAAATCGGTAGACGGTGGTAGTAATTGGACTACAGGTACAGACAACCTTCCTGTAATTGGTATTTCTTCAATTGCTATTGATCCTACAAACACGCAAAATATGCTAATTGTTACTGGTGATGCTGATGCTTCAGACACCTATAGCATTGGTATATTAAAATCAACTGATGGAGGAAATACTTGGAATACAACAAGCTTAAGTTATAATATCAGTGATGAGAAAACAATAAATAAAGTAATTATAAATCCTAATAATCCTGACAGTGTTTATGCTGTAACTAATAGCAATATTATGATAAGTACGGATGCTGGTTCAAATTGGATAATAATAGGGTCAATTGGTAGATGGAGAGATATTGAATTTAAGCCTGGGACTCCGTCAACTATCTATGCGGCAAAACAATCAAGTGGAGGGTCTAATATCTGGAGAAGTACTGATGGGGGAGCAAATTGGAATATAATAAATAATGGGGTTGCTTCAAGTGGCAAATACCGACCATTAATTGCGGTTACTGCGGATAATCCTGAGGTAATTTACGCTTTATATTCGGCTTCTGATTATGGATTTCATGGTTTATATAAATCCTCAGACGCTGGAAATAGTTGGGTCTTACAATCTAATACTCCAAATATTCTTGCTTGGGAAACAGACGGAACGGGGACGGGTGGTCAATCATGGTATGACTTAAGTTTAGGGGTAGCAACAAATAATGAAAACTTAGTATATATCGGGGGAATAAATATTTGGCGATCCGATGATGGAGGTGTAATTTGGGATATTGATGCAAATAGTGGTAATGGAAGTAATTATTCATATATGCATGTGGACCAACATGCGTTTGAATTTAATCCTCTTAATAATATTGCTTATGCTGGTAATGATGGTGGGTTTTACAAATACATGGAGAATCTTAATAAGTGGGTAGATATTAGTGATGGATTAGAAATTTCTCAATTTTATCGCCTAGGAAGGTCTAGATCTAACGCTGACAGACTTGTTGCTGGAGCACAAGATAATGGCACTGAAATGCTAACAAATGGGGTTTGGGATGCTATTAGAGGAGCTGATGGAATGGAATGTGCAATTGATCCATATGATGAAGATGTCATCTACTCAACTTCACAATACGGAGGCTTAAAGAAAACATACGATGGTGGCAATAACTGGAGTAATATAAAGCCTGTGAGCTATGAAGGAGCTTGGGTTACCCCTTGGAAAATTCATCCAAATAATAATAATTTAATTGTTGCTGGATATGATGAGGTTTATCGATCACAAACTGCAGGGGCCTTATGGGACTCTATCCCTTATGGGCAAAGCATAAAGACAATTGCACTAGCTGCTTCTGATGAGGATTACATTTACGCAGGAACCTATACCTCACTAAGAGTGACAAAAGATGCTGGAGCTAATTGGACAAACATTACACCCTTTTTTCTTAATCATAGCATTACAGATGTTACTGTTTCTAGCTCTGATGCTGATAGAGTTTGGGTCACTTTATCAGGATATGCTCTCACTCATAAAGTATACGAATCAGTTAATGGTGGGCTAAATTGGGTAAATATTACCGCAAATGGATTGCCAAATCTTCCTGTAAACTGTATTATTTATCAAGCTGGTACAAATGATGATTTATATGTTGGGACTGATGTTGGTGTATATTATAAAAACAATACTATGACAGATTGGATTCCTTACATGACAGGCTTGCCAAATGTAGTTGTAAAAGAGCTTGAAATTCATTATAGCACTGCAACAATAAGTGCCGCTACTTATGGCAGAGGTATTTGGGAAAGTCCAGTAAATACTATTTCTGTGGATATTTATGAAACATCATCCAAACAATTTAAAATATATCCTAATCCTGCTCAAGACAAAATTACTATTACTATGAATAACTACTTAGGGGGTGATTTAGCGGCCCGTATTTATTCCATTACAGGCCAATTGATACTAGAAGATCAACTTACTAATTCAAATCACGCTATTAGTACTGCTAAGCTCAGCAAAGGATGTTATGTTATTGAAATCAGTAATAAGAATGGATTTACAAAAAAAGAGAAGCTAATTATAAAATAGCTTCAAAGATTTTTAAATGCTGTCGTTTTCTACTATTAGGATCAAAAATAAGACCCACCGCTACAACTATTTTTTCGTTAACAAAATAAGTTTTAACTAAAAAAGGGCCTCCCATAAACCCTTTTTCTAACTTCCAA
>CAJQRK010000003.1 GCA_905612305.1 uncultured Flavobacteriales bacterium
TTGAACAACTCAGATTGATTCCTCATACAAAGAGTAAATCATACAATATTGATGCTGGACAAGTTGAGAAAGGAAAAGTTGCAGTCCAAGTATTTGAAATATCAACTACTTATGCAGCTGTATTTACAGGGCTTGATGCTGAAAATAAAAACTATGAATTAGACAACTTATTAAAAGTAGGGTCAATGAATGAAGCTTCTATAAATGGAAACTGGGGAGAATAATCCTGTCAGCATAGAATCGGATAATTTTAATATTGCGCTAGCCAACAGTTATCATTTGTCCATACAATTAGGGATTTCTCATTTTTCGTACTGCCTGCTAAACACTACTACGTTTACTTATGACTATGCTAAAATGCATACTCTTTCATCAGCAGATGATACTGCAACAAAAATTACAGAGATTATTAATAATGATCCTATTATAAAAACTGAATTTTCATCTCAATCAGTAGCTTTTGTTAATTTTCCAAGCACTTTAGTACCCAGCTCACTTTACAATAAAAAAGAAAAAGAAACTATCTTAGCCTTTAATACTGAAGCTAAAGGGAAAGTTTTAGTGGATATTATATTTTCACAAAAAACACATTTAATTTACTCAGTACCCGAAAGCATTTTAATCATTGTAAGTAACTTTTTTCCTAAAGCAAAACAGAAAGCACAAGAAAGCATGCTTATTCAGCAGTACAGCCACTTTAATAATACTGAGAAAGCCTATCTTTATTTAAATCAAAAAAAAGTGATTATTACTTTCTTTAAGGAAAATAAACTGGTTTTTAATAATTCTTTTGACTATCTCACTAAAGAAGATCTTTTATATTTTGTGCTTTTTAGCTTTGAACAACTAAAACTATCGACCGAAAATACTGAAGTAACCCTATTTGGTAGTATTGAAAAAAATGATGAATGTTTCAATTTATTATATGAGTATATTAGAAATTTAAAACTAGGGAAACGACCCCATCAGTTAACCTTTCCTATTGAATTTGACTCTTTAGCTGAACACAAATATTTTGGACTATTTGCTCAAGTATTATGCGTATAATTTCAGGAACGCATAAAGGAAGACGATTAATAGCACCCAACATATTGCCCGTTCGCCCAACTACCGACAGAGCAAAAGAAGCTTTATTCAACATTTTGGAAAATCGTTATTTCTTTGATAGTAAAAATGTACTTGACTTATTTTCAGGAACAGGAAATATCTCTTATGAATTTGTTTCAAGAAGAATTGATAAAGTCGTTGCAGTTGACAACAATTATCATTGTATTGAATACATAAAAAAAACTACAAAAGAACTTAATTTTAATATTATTACTATTAAATCTGATTGCCTAAGATACCTGAAAAATTGCAAACAACAATTCAATTTCATTTTTGCGGACCCACCTTATGATTATCAAGAATATCAAGAATTGAAAAACTTAGTATCTGAAAAAAACTTACTTAAAAAAGAAGGTGTTTTAATTATTGAACATAATAAAGAAACTTCATTTGAAGCAGATAATGTGGAGCTTAGAAAATACGGAACCGTACATTTTAGCATCTTCTCATTTTAATTAGTACTTTTGAAGTATGTCAAAAATTGCAATTTTTCCAGGTTCATTTTCACCATTTACTATTGGGCATCAAACCATAGTTGACAGAGCCTTACCCCTATTTGATAAACTAGTTATTTCCATAGGAATAAATACAGAAAAACCCCAATATTTTTCAATTGAAGAACGCATGCAATGGATTAAAGACGTATACAATAATAATCCTAAAATCGACATCAAACAATATAAAGGCTTAACAGTAGATTTTTGCAAAAAAGAAAATGCAAATTATATACTAAGAGGACTACGAGATTCTCACGATTTTAAATTTGAGAAAAACATTGCACACATTAATAAAGAACTCAACCCTAACATTGAAACCATCTTTATTATTACACCACCCGAAATTTCTCATATCTCTTCATCTATCATTCGCGATATCATAAAAAACGGAGGAGATGTAAGTAAATTCATACCAAAAGAAATTAATCTATAAAAATAAAAGAATATGAGACTAAAAGAAATCTTAACCATTGTGCTAATAATATTAGCAGGAATCTATTTTGCAATAAACACCAAAACAGATCCAAATCAAGTAAAAATAACAGGAAAAATAACTAACCCTATTGGGGAAAATATCGCTTTTTCTAATCAGGACACTTCTTACTCTACCTCTACAAATGAAAACGGAACTTTCTCTATTTCCTTTATTTTAGATTCTACTACTTATTTAAATTTTGGACATGGAATAGAATCCACTGGTATG
The DNA here is from genome assembly GCA_905612305.1 of uncultured Flavobacteriales bacterium. Classification (GTDB taxonomy): domain Bacteria; phylum Bacteroidota; class Bacteroidia; order Flavobacteriales; family BACL11; genus UWMA-0277. The sequence continues at coordinate 2,308 of CAJQRK010000003.1, forward strand.
TTCGTAAGACCTGGCGATAAAATCAATTTAACAATTGATACTGAACGTTTTGATGAAACCATTAAATATGAAGGGAGTATGGAATCATCATTCTTAGCAAATAAATACCTTATAACAGAAGAAAATGATTTTTTTGGGGAAGTGTTTTATTTGAGTGATTCTGATGAGTATAGCAAATTTTTGGATGATTTTAAAACGACTGTACTTACTGAATTTGGTGACATAAGTGATAGTCTATTTATCAAAAATGAAATTGCAGAAATTGATAAACGAATTGCCTATTTTATTGGAAGACAAAAGAAATTAGCCAACTACACAAAAGATGTAAAAACGTATAAGTGGGAAACAAGTCAAATAGGAAGAGATTTTAATTTCTATGCTGCAATTGACTCACTAAATAGCACAGAATTTAATGAACTGTTGGACAAATATACTGAAGCCTTTCAATCATCATTAAACAATGTTACAAATACAGCATTTATTGTTGAAGAAGAAACAAAAATTGAAAAAACTACAAGTAGTTGGTTAAAAAGAAAAATTGCAATTGACAATATGCCAAAAAAAGGTGAGCCAGCAATCGACTTCAATTACCCTGATACAGATGGTAATGAATTCTCTCTTGCTAGTTTTAAAGGAAAGCTAGTATATATTGATATATGGGCTACTTGGTGCGGACCGTGTAAAGCAGAAATTCCTTCTTTACAAAAATTAGAAGCAGATTACCATTCAAAAGATATTACTTTTATCAGCGTTTCGGTAGATACCGACAAAGAGGCTTGGGAAAAGATGGTGGCAGAAAAAGAATTAGGAGGCGTGCAATTATGGGCTAATGGCTGGAGTAAAATCACTAAAGATTATGCCATTTTTAGCATTCCAAGATTTATGCTTTTTGACGCTAATGGAAATGTAATTTCAACTGATGCGCCAAGACCTTCTTCTGAAGAAATAAAAGGATTATTGGACTCTAATTTGTAAATAATCCCAAAGATTACTCTAAGAATGGAATTATTTTATTAAGTTTGTTAGAGTAGATTGGTTAGCAGTGCAAAAAGCCAACTAATTGCCTCACTGCTTTTCCTCTATGGCTAATTTCACCTTTTTCATCTTTATTCATTTCTGCAAAAGTTAACTCGTAGCCCTCTGGTGTAAAAATAGGATCGTAACCAAAACCCTCTACACCACTTTTTGTTTTTGTCATCCTCCCCTTGCATTCGCCTTCAAATAAAGTTTCCTCTCCAACAATAATAAGTGCAATTACAGTTCTGAATATTGCACTTCTATCCTTTTCTCCTTCTAGCTCATCAAGCACTTTTTTCATATTATCTTCTGCACTGCAACCCTCCCCTGCATACCTAGCAGAATAGACCCCAGGAGCGCCACCCAAAGCCTCAATTTCTAATCCAGTATCATCTGCAAAACAATTAAAGCCAAAATTATCAAATATATATTTTGCTTTTTGCAAAGCATTCTCATGCAAAGTAGGGCTTGTTTCAGGCAACTGTTCATTACAATTAATATCTTTCAAACTCAATATCTCAATTCTAGCAGGAAGTAAAGATCTAATTTCAGATAATTTATTAGGATTATTGGTTGCAAAAACTAGTTTCATTTTTTGTATTTTTGGCAATATTAATAATTTTACTTGTATGATAGAGAAAGACCTTCATAACTTTATTAAAAACGCACTTATTGAGGATATTGGTGATGGTGATCATTCCTCATTAGGAAGTATCCCAAAAGAGGCTACAAGTAAAGCACATCTATTAGTAAAAGATAACGGAATTATTGCTGGAATTGAATTAGCAAAAATGATATTTAATCAGGTGGAAAACTCTTTAGAAGTTACACAAAACCTAAATGATGGGGATATAGTAAGCTTTGGTGACACTGCTTTTACAGTAAAAGGAAATGCCATTTCTATTCTTACTGCTGAACGATTAGTACTTAATTGCATGCAACACATGAGTGCAATTGCTACCAAAACTACTTATCTGAATTCATTAATCTCTGATACAAAATGCAAATTATTAGACACCCGAAAAACTACACCCCTTAACCGAACTATTGAAAAATGGGCTGTTAAGATTGGTGGTGGATTTAATCATAGGAACGGGCTCTACGATATGATAATGATAAAAGATAATCATATTGACTTTGCGGGGGGGATACAACAAGCAATTCAAAAAACTAAAAAATATCTATCTGATAATAATAAATTCTTAGAAATTATTATTGAAGCAAGAAATCTTGATGAAGTAAAGCAAATTCTAGAGGAAGGCGGTATAAAACGAATTCTACTTGATAATTTTGATTATGAAACTACCAAAGAAGCTGTTGCTATAATCGGAGATAAATGCCAAAGTGAATCCAGTGGAGGAATAACAGAAGAAACAATTGCTGAATATGCCAAATGTGGAGTAGATTTCATTTCTGTTGGGGCGCTCACCCACTCTGTCCTTAATTTTGATTTAAGTTTAAAAGCAATCTAATGTTTAATTTCATTCTAGATATTACAAAAAAAATAAAACCTTTAGGTTTTTCAGGGCTTAGTATTTATGATGTAGCTATTTTCTTTTGGAAAGGCTTAATAGAAGGGGCTATTACTACAAGAGCATCATCTCTAGCTTTTAATTTCTTCTTAGCATTCTTTCCTTCAATTATTGTTTTCTTTACTCTTATTCCCTACATCCCAATCGCAGATTTACAAGAAACACTCATGGAGCTTTTATCGGTTGTATTGCCTCCTTCCACCAATGAAGTTACTTTTAACACCCTTGATGATATAATCAATAATCCTAGAGGGAGTCTACTATCTATTGGCTTTATTCTTGCACTTTATTTCTCCACAAATGGCATCAACTCACTTATTGAAGCTTTTAATGCTTCTTACCATATTAGTGAAAACCGTCCAATCATTCAGCAAAGGCTATTATCTCTTGGGCTAACTTTACTCCTTTCCTTTATGTTAATTATTGCTATTGGACTAATCATATTTGGCAAACTTACACTTGGTTATCTTACTGATTTTGATATTATATCTAACTCAGCTGCTGATCTTATTTTATTTGGAAAATGGTTCGCTATTTTCTTAATGCTTTTCTTTGGAATCTCTACTTTATTTCATTTAGGGCCTTCTATTAAAAGTAGTTGGAGATTATTTACGCCAGGATCAATCTTAGCTACTTTAGGCATTATTATAACATCTGTTGGCTTTAATTATTACATCAATCATTTTTCACAATACAATAAGGTTTACGGATCTATTGGAACTCTTATGATTATTTTAATCTGGATGTATTTTAACTCTATAATTCTACTAACTGGTTTTGAGCTAAATGCAAGCATTTCAAATGCTAAAGAAAAAAAGCAAAAATTACAATAGGAATTGTAAATTCGCAAACCAATATAATATTATAAAATTATGAAAACCGCTTTACTTATTGCTACACTTATATTTAGCACTTTAACTTCTGCACAGGATTCATTACTTAATTCAGTAACTGATACTGTTATCTCTTTTAAGAAAGAGAGATATAACCCTCTATCTCCACCAAATACTTACCAGAATACTGACAATCCTAATTATTGGAAAAATAAAATGCCAAATAAAGCCTATTGGCAGCAAGATGTATATTACAATATTAAAGCAAAGATTGATGAAGAAACAGACATAATAACTGCTGCTGAGCAATTAACTTATACTAATAATTCACCAGATGAATTAGATGTCGTGTATTTTCATTTGTATCAAAATGCATTCCAACCAGACTCTTACCTTGAAGAACTACAATTTCAGAATGGAAAAAATCCAAAATATGGAGACTATGAAGCTCAAAAACTAGGAACTATAATTAACAACATTACTGCTAATGGGTTAAATGTAAAAACAGAATTAGATAATACCATCCTAAAAGTTTACCTGCCAAATGCTCTTAAAACTAATAATAGCATCACCTTTGATATTGAGTTTCAAACTTATTTTGACAGTGGAGACCTTAGAAGAAGAATGGCTATTTTTAATTCGTGGGGGTTCAAACACTATAATGGAGTGCATTGGTACCCAAGAATTTGTGTTTATGACGCAAAATTTGGCTGGACAAAAGATCAACATCTAGGTAAAGAGTTCTATGGTGATTTTGGCGGATTTGATGTAGAGCTTGATTTTGCTTCTGATTTTGTTGTAGGTGCTACCGGTTTTTTATTAAATAGAGATGAAGTATTACCAAAAGAATTAAGAGAAAAACTAGATATAGAAAATTTTAAAGATAAGCCATGGAATTCTACTCCTTCAGTAATTACACCATACTTAAAAGGAGAAAGAAAGATATGGAAATTTCATGCAGAGAATGTACATGATTTCTCATTTACAGCAGATCCAACTTACCGTATTGGAGAAGCTTGGTGGCAGGATAAAGTTTGTTATTCTTTAGCTCAAGAGCCACACGCAAGTAGGTGGCAGAATGCGGCTGAATATGCTGCAAAAATTATTAAGGTTTTCTCAGAAGATTTTGGAAGATATACATATCATAAAATGATAGTTGCTGACGCTAGGTCAGGAATGGAGTATCCAATGCTTACTTTAGATAGTGGTGAAGACCCTAGCTACAGAGGACTTCTGGTTCATGAAATAGGGCACAATTGGTTCTTTGGACAAGTCGGAAATAATGAAACCTACAGAGCATTATTAGATGAAGGATTTACTCAATTTTTAACTGCATGGGGTTTAATAAAAATTGACGGAGATTATTTAGTTACAAATAAAACCACAGATAAATATAAAGCCCATTTTGAGAAGCCTACAAAAGCAATTGATAGTAGAGTCTATTATGCTTACATTAATGATGCAACAAAATACAATGACCCTGTAATTGCAACTCATTCAGATTGTTTTAATGGCGCTTTACGCCATGGTGGTGGCTATAGGCATGTATATTACAAAACTGCATCAATGCTTTATAATCTTCAATATGTTTTGGGAGATGAATTATTCCTTGATGCTATGAAACATTATTTTAACACTTGGAAGATGGCACACCCATATACTGAGGATTTTAGAAATACAATTATTCAGTATACAAAAGTAGATTTGAATTGGTTTTTTGATCAATGGTTAGAATCACAAAAACGCATTGACTATTCCGTAAAGGCAAAAGGAAATACAATAACTTTTAACAGAAAATCAAGAATGCAAATGCCAATTGATTTTAGAGTAATTGCAAAGGATGGGAAAACTTATGATTATCATATTCCTAATAATTGGTTTGTAAAGAACACTGATGCAACAGTTTTACCGAAATGGCATGGATGGGATTTAATTCACCCTGAATATTCAACAATAATTGATATCCCTTCTGGAATTTTAGAGGTTATTATTGATCCTACTAACCGATTAGCTGATGCTTATATGCCAGATAATAGCTCAAAATGCAATATTACTTATACTGTTGATCATAAATTATCTCAATATCCTGATTGGAAAAATTATGAAGTAAAATATCGCCCTGATATTTGGTGGAATAATTATGATGGCATGAAAGTTGGTTTAAACCTAAATGGAGGTTTTCTCAGGCATCATCATTTATTTGATGCAGGTGTTTGGTTTAACACTGGGACTATGCAAAAGGACAGTATTCCAAATCCTAATGATTATTATTCATACAAATTAAACTACAACACCAACTTAGATGAAATTGCTTTACATACAAGGTTGAATGTAAAAAGTCAATTCTTAGCAGGTTTGCACACTAATAAATTTTCTATACTTAAAGAAGATAGTAAAGGGAATAATAAATTGACAGTGGATTTATTATCATTGTACAGAACCAATGGAGATTACCTAATAAATAGTGGTTGGGATTTGAATAAAATGAATAACCGCATTGATGTAGACTTAGAACATAAGTACAATTACAGCTATGGAAAAGGAAAAATAAATTTGAAATTACAAACATCAGCATTAGGTAGTGCTTATGATTACAACAAACTTATCCTTACTGCACAAAACAATAATAAAGTTGAAAAACTAAAAATAAATACGCGTGCCTATTTTCAGATAGGTAGTGGTAGTAATTGGGCAGAAGAAAGTAAATTAGGTTTGGCAGGAGCGAATAATGAAGAAGTGATGGACTCTAAGTTTACTAGAGCTGAAGGAATTATTTCATCCGATTATATGAGTTATGACTATACAACAAATTATTTCCATTCTGCAGGAGGATTAAACCTAAGAGGATATACTGGCTACCTTGCTCCTGAATTTAATGAAGATGGCACTATTTCTTCATATAACTACAATGGCACTAGTGGTGCCGCTTTCAACGCTGAAATTGATTTTACAGCTTATTTACCTTATTCCATTCGCAGCAAGAATATCTCTTCTTATCTATTTGCTGATGCAGGGATTATAAGCAATGAACAGTTAAATAAAGAGAATTTTAAAGATGTTTTTACAGATGTAAGAGCAGATGCAGGTATTGGTTTTACTTATACATTCAGAAATTTTGGACCACTTGAAAGAGTAAGGCCTTTGGTTATCCGATTTGACATGCCTTTATTCCTAAATAGACCTCCAGCAACTGATGAAGACTTTTTACAAATGAGATGGCTAATAGGGATTAACAGGGCATTTTAATGAAAAAAATACTAGTAACAGGAGGAGCAGGATATATTGGTTCGCATACTGTAGTTGAACTAATTGAAGCTGATTACACTCCTATTATAGTAGATAACTTGTGCAATACATCCATCCAGAATATTCAGGGGATAGAAAAGATTATTGACAAAAAAATAAAATGGCATAATACGGATTGCACTGACAAATCAGCAATGGATAAGGTATTTGCTGAAGAAGGAAGAATGGAAGGCGCTATTCACTTTGCGGCTTATAAAGCAGTTGAAGAGTCAGTACAAAACCCACAAAAGTATTACGACAATAATATGGGATCTCTAAAGGTGCTCTTGCAATGTATGCAGGAGAATAATGTTAAGAATATTATTTTTTCCTCATCTTGTACCGTATATGGAATGCCTGATGTATTACCTGTTGATGAGAATGCTCCATTTAAAAAAGCAGAATCTCCTTATGGAGAAACAAAACAGCTTTGTGAAAAGATGCTAAAGGAAGATTCTTGCAATAGTGTTGCTCTCAGGTATTTCAATCCTGTTGGTTCACATAGCACAGCTTTAATTGGTGATTGTTCTGCTGATAGGCCAAGTAATTTGGTGCCTATTATTACAGAAGTAGCAATTGGCAAGCGTGAAAAAATTACTATTTTTGGTAATGACTACAAAACTCCTGATGGAACTTGTATTCGTGACTACATCCATGTAGTGGATTTAGCAAAGTCGCATGTAAAAGCTATGGAATTTTTAATTAACAATACTGGGAAACATGCCTTTAATGTAGGAACAGGAATTGGTGTTAGTGTACTTGATGCGATTAAAGCTTTTGAACAAACAAACAAATTAAGCATCAATTATTCTATAGGCCCAAGACGTGATGGAGATATTGAACAAATATATGCTAACAGTAATTTAGTAAAAGAAAAATTAGGCTGGGAAGCTAAAGAAACACTAGAAAAAGCTATGATTTCCGCTTGGGAGTGGGAGAAATTGAAAGAGTAAAAATGTTATTTAATTCAATTGACTTTGCAATATTTTTACCGATAGTACTTATACTTTATTGGTTCGTTGCAAATAAAAATCTAAAACTTCAAAATCTTCTTATAGTTGCTGCTAGCTACCTATTTTATGGCTGGTGGGATTGGAGGTTTTTATCGTTGATTTTATTAAGTACCATTGTTGACTATTCAGTAGGAATTGGTCTTTTAAAACAAGAAAATTTAACAAAAAGGAAAATTCTACTTTGGACTAGTATTTTAGTAAATCTTGGATTTCTAGGCTTCTTTAAATATTACAACTTTTTCTTAGACAATTTCATAACTGCTTTTTCGTTTCTTGGAACTGAGATAAAAGCAAATTCACTTAATATTATTTTACCAGTAGGAATAAGCTTTTACACTTTCCAAACATTGAGTTATTCAATTGATGTTTATAAACGAAAACTAGAACCAACTAAAGACTTTATTGCTTTTTCTGCATTTGTAAGTTTCTTTCCGCAATTAGTTGCTGGACCTATTGAAAGAGCAAGGAATTTGTTACCACAATTCTACAAAAAGAGAACTTTCGATTATTCAAAAGCTGTTGACGGAATGAGGCAAATACTTTGGGGATTGTTTAAGAAAATTGTAATTGCAGATAATTGTGCTGTTTTTGCTGATCAAATTTTTAATAACTCCCATGACTATTCAGGAAGCACATTAGTTTTAGGCGCTATATTCTTTGCTTTTCAAATTTATGGGGATTTTTCAGGTTATTCTGATATTGCTATCGGAACTGCTAGATTATTTGGATTTAATTTAATGCAAAACTTTGCATTTCCTTATTTTTCACGAGATATAGCGGAGTTCTGGAGAAGATGGCATATCTCACTTTCTACTTGGTTTAGAGATTACCTGTATATACCATTAGGAGGAAGTAGAGGGACAAACTATTTCAAGATAAGAAATATTTTTATTATTTTCTTAGTCAGTGGGTTTTGGCATGGAGCCAATTGGACCTTTATTATTTGGGGAGGGCTAAATGCATTATATTTCTTGCCAATTATGTTATTGAATAAAAATAAAATCAATACTGATGTTGTCGCTCAAGGAAAGTATCTGCCATCAGTAATAGAAGTCTTATCTATGACCCTTACTTTTAGTTTAACTACCATTACATGGATATTTTTTAGAGCAGAGAACATTCATCACGCTATTTCATATTTATCTAATATTATACATCCATCTATATTAACTTTTCCAGAGTTGATTACTCCAAAATTAGAAATGATATATACATTACTATGTATTTTTATATTAGTATTGTTTGAGTGGATCAATAGAGATAAAATACATGCTTTAGATATTGCTAATTATAACAAATCTAATAGATGGATGCTTTATCTTACAATAATTATCATGATTATTACATTTGGGGCCTTTAATCACAACTCATTTATTTATTTCCAATTCTAATACTGCATGCATAGATTTCTAAAAAATATTTTAATTGTGTCATTATTTATAATTGCCTTACATCTAATAGTAGGAGCCCTTGCTGATGGCTCAACAGATAATTTCTATTTAAGATTTACATCATCAAAACAGAATTCATTAATCATAGGCACTTCTAGATCTGCTCAAGGAGTACATCCTAATATTCTTGATTCTGTTTTAAATTTAGGAGACATTAATAGTATATATAATTATTCCTTTTCTATAAATAATTCTTCATATGGAAAAGAATATTATGATGCAATAAAGAATAAAATAAATGAAGCAGGGGGAAATGGTCTATTTATCATTGCTGTTGACCCTTGGGCAATATCATCTGATACTACATTACAAGATAACGAAATTGATATTGAGAGTGTGTTTCATTTAATGAGATACTATAACTCTTATCCAAATTATGAATATTTGATTAAAAATTATAAAAAAGGATGGGGAAATATATTGTTAAAACGTATTGAATCAAATATTTTATTTCGGAATCGACATTCTTTAGGTAAAATAAATGGATCATTTACTTATTTACGTAAAGATGGTTTATTAGAGATTTATACATCAATGGATAGTGTTTATGTCAGAACTAATATTCAGAAAAAGATACGCCATTACAATAGTTCTATGAGTAAAAATAGATTCTCTGAATTCAGATTTTCATATTTAAGGAAAACAATACAATTATTAAAGAATCATGGAGAAGTTTATCTGGTTAGAATGCCTGTACATGCTTCTTTATTAAAAATAGAGAATTCTTTCGACCCACAGTTTGATGAAAGAATAATAAATCTTGCAAATAGTACTCATGTGGAATACTTGAACTTTGTAGATGATTCTACTCAATATTCTTATACAGATGGAAATCATTTATATATTAAGGACGCAAAAAAATATTCTATTAGATTAGCTGAAAGAATAAAACATTCTCAGAGTTTGACTAATAAGGAATTAAATTAGGAAGCTGAAAAAAATTCTACCGCAAGCTATGATTTCCACTTGGGCTTGGGAGAGACAGAAGCATTAAGGATTTTAATACTGCTTATTATTCTTTCTTGAAAATTTAATACATAAGTTTGCTTATCTTCATTTCTCAATCCCCATTCTTCTGGAACATTAATGTCTTTAACGTCATTAATAAAATCTGATTCCAAAGAATAATTACATACTTTCACAATCATTACCTCCAACTTCTCTAAAATAATCTCTTTATCTATATCATTTATTGTTTGAGATCTACATAAGCGGTCATTAAGATAAGAATAAAAATAAAAAAAATCAAATAATTTAGAATTTACATGTGATTTTTCATCTATAAAATGAATCTTATCATTAAGATCCACCAAAATATTAAAATGAGTAAAATCTCCATGAACTATTGTATTCAGTTTTAATTTGTCCCACTGGATACTGAAAGCTTTCTCAATAAGTAAATATTTCTTATTAAATTCAACTAACGAATATTGAGATAATAACTGAAATCCAATAAATTTCTGTTGAACCCAATCCTTATGATTTGACATTCTCCACACATTAATTGGAAAATTATTATTATCCATTTCAAATAAAATAAATCTACTTCCTTTTATAATCCCTATATAATTTGGGTTATCATTAGGGGGGGTAAATGAATATTTGAAAATAGATGAAATATAGAAACCTATTCTAGATTCTAATAATCTATAAAAAATAGAATTCTTAGGAGAAGATTGTAAGATCAAATCCAAGAACAATCTAGACTTGAAGACTTTATAATTAGAATAAACAAGATACATATCTTGTTTTTTTGGAAAACAATTAAACTTCATAAGTTATTCTATCTTTAATCTCCGAAACAGTCCTTCTCTTTTTAATAAAACCAGATAATCTAAGCAGCTTAAAATAATATTTATCTAAGAAGAATTTAAAAATAAGTCTATTACTTTCAATTGCCAATTTCTGCATTTTCTTATTATCTAACTTATTTATATGCATCATATTATTCGTAAAAAATAATTTAATCAGTTGTATTCCTTCCGAACTATTATTATTAAATATTAATCTAGTCCATTTAACAAAGAATGCAGAATTAATTAATTTATCCCAACTTGTTGAATAGTAACTTTTATAAATCATATAAGTAGATGACAAATTTGGACTTACTTTATCAAGAAACAAATGGTAAGTCCAAAATGTAAAAAGCACTTCATCATCTACATCAGGGAAAAGATATCTATTTTCTTTAATTACAACAGAGCAATAAGGAATGCTATTCTGAAAAATTAAACTCTTTCTCGGTAAGAAACAAATATTAAATTTAATGTCTAATAAAATATCATCAATAAAAAGCTGAATTGATTCATTTGCATTTGAATATTTTAAATAAACAGTTTTTGAATCATTATGCAATAAGTTTAAAAGTTGATTAAAGTCCGATCTAGGAATAATTAAATCAATATCTTCAACGTCCTTGTTAAAATCAATTGGTCGTAACAAAAAATATTGAATCAAATTATCTTCAAGATAAGAAAAAATATATTCAAGTTTATCTCTCACTTAATAATTTTTCTATTTGTTTAGATGCAAGATCAAAAGTCTCTTGAATGTTATATTGTGTAGTATCAATAGTATAAAATCGAATAGTTCCTGATTGAATATATTTTTTATATAAGCTTATATAGTTTATTATCGTACTAACTGAAATCTCTTCTTTTCTTAAATAAATAACATCAGGGTCGCCTTCTAGTAAAATTACAAAATCTGGATTTGGAAATAATTTTAAGCTAAATTTATGAAATAAATTTCTATACTTATCCTTTTTAATAATAGTCCCTATATATTTATCAATAGGGCATCTATCAGATATTACATGTTTATTTCTAGCTAACCTATAATAATATAGATCATTAATAAAAATAAAAAAATATTTTAATAAGGTATTCAACTTTCCAGATTTTTGAGAATATAGAAATTTACTGAAGTATTTATATTTTCTATTCTCAATATTATTTCCAAAATAAATATACTCAATATTCGAGTATCTCTCCGCTATTAACTTTGCTAAAGTTGTCTTACCTGTTCCGTCAGGACCTAAAACTGTAATTAGCATTCGTTATTCTTTAATTCATTTAATAATAAAGCTTTCCTATTCTCAACTGAAAAGTTTTCAATTATCTGTATTCTAGCTTCTTTGCCTATTTGCTCTAAATCTGCTGTTAAGGCTTTATTAATCAATATTTCTAAAAGCTCAACACTTCTTTTTTTAAGAACAAAACCTGTTTCAGCTACAATATTAGGTAAAAAATTTACATTTGAAACAATCGGAATACATTCACAAAGCATTGCTTCACAAACTGCAACTCCAAAACCTTCAGTATTGGATATCTGTATATAAAATTGAGTCTTACTATACCATCTGTTAAGTTCCGCAGAAGACAAAAAACCTAAACACACAATATTCTCAGGAAGTTGTACGCCTTCTAAACTATTAATTCCAGCAAAATAAAAAGTATGATCTGGAAATTTATTTGCAATTTCGATAATCAAATCTCCACCCTTAATCTGCATTTTTCCTGCAGTCATTACGGTAATAAAAGTATTATCATCTTTTGGTATAGTATTATTTCTTTTCCAATCATTAATAATGATACCATTTGGGATTACTTTATAAGGAGTTTTAATTCCTTTAAGATGATGCATATATCCAAACTTTAGGGTTTGATCAGTAAAATAAGAGTTTTCAGTATACACTAATGATTCACTAACAGGAAGAATAATAGATGCCCATTGTAACGATTTTTTAATACTAAAACGCAATAAGAAGCTTCTAAGGCTTCCGTATTGAATCTCAGGAAATGCAACACAATCAGTACCATGAACTACTATCGCTACTTTTTTGCCTAATAAGTTGCCAAAAAGAGCTGGGAAAAATGACCAATATCCTCCAAAAGAAATTAAAATAGTATCAACCTTTCGTATATTAATTAGTAAAAATACAACTTGCCTGATTAAATTAAATGGGAGTAGAATTTTACGTTCCCAATTTTGAGTAATTGAGATTGAGTCAAATTCATCAGACAATAACTTTATTTCTGTATGAATAAAAGTATATAACTTGGGATAAATAAAAATTAACTTTTTCTTACTCATACATTATTCTAATGACACAAAGATAAGTGCAATTTAATAAAAAAACTAGAAAGAAGAAATATATTGCATTAGATCTAGGGTTTACTATACAAACAGATATTAGTAATTATGTTAATATTCAATATCAGCCCAAAGGTAATGCTGAAATAGATTTAAAAGAATTTTTCTGGAGAAGAAAATTATAAAATTATTGAAAGATTATGCAAAGAGAATATTAAAGAACTAGGCTATTAAGATAATAACTTAGCCTTCAAATCCTTTACAATTGCCGTAATATCCTCAGATAAATTAAAATACATTACAGCTGGAATAAATAAGATAGCTACAACTATTGATTTCCAGATAATATCTGCAAAAGCATAGCTGGAATTAGGAAGAAAATTAAGTGCGAAAAACATTGCAAATAGCAGTACAATAGTTTTGATTGTTTGCAAACTAAAAGGGTGCATATTCATCTTTACTTTTATCAAAATTAATCTAATAAGATTAAACAGCAAAACAGAGATTGCTGTAGCGAAAGCAGCTCCATTTATCCCAACAATACCATAAGAAGATAAGGGACTACTCGCTGGTATTAATAAGTAATTGGTTATAATGGTTACAAATACCAATACAACATTAGTATACAAATCGTATTTATAATATTTTGAATTCACAATAATAGTACCATTAATACCATTTGACATACTAAACAACTGAGCTATAGCAATATAAAAAACAACCCACTTCCCGCCTTGAAACTTTGTAGGAAGTAAAGAAAAAATCTCATCAACATTCAACCAAATGCACAAAAATAAAACACCACCTATTATCAGCTGATTGATAGATGATTTGGTATATAAAGTTTGAATCTCCTTGTAATCTTGTTTTTCCCAAGCTTTTGCAACTAAAGGGATGGAAATTGCTCCAATAGACTTACCAGGAACTTTTATCGCATTACCGATAAAGAAAGCCACTGTATAAAAAGCCACTTGCTCCAAATCAAGTATTGATCCAATCATCATCATATCAATCCTAGTTACTATCATTACTGATGCCCCGCCAACAAAAACAAATAACCCAAAACTTAAGATCTCTTTTAACTTCAAATCATTAACAGAGAACGCTAAACTAAAACGATCATTCTTCCATTGTATCACAAATAAGATGGCGAATTTTAAAAAATATCCAAATAAATAAGCCTTAAGAAAGGTAGTGAAATCTAAATATCCAAACCAATGCAATAGCAATATCAACATGCTATAAACTTTCAAGAAAACTTCATTGATAAAAATAGGAGTAGCGGCACTTAAGAATGAACGAGAAATAGCTGTCAGAACATCATAGAATCCTATAAAGAATACTAATAAAATGATGTAAAAAAAATTGTCTCTAAGTAATGAACTTGCATTTAGCAATTCAAATATTTGTTCTTTAAATAGAAAATATACAAGTAGTGAAAGTATAAAACCTAATAATGGAATAATTAAGCTCAAAAAATATAATTGTCCTTTTTCTTTTATTGCAGGAAAAAAACGCACAAATGTTTTAGGAACACCTAAAGTTGTAAAAGTTGAAACAACAATTGCATAGGCAATCAAAATCTGAATTAATCCAAAATGCTCCGGATGATCATTAAATGCATTTGGATAAATAATCACAGTATTAATGGCGCCAATAGCCATACCAATATAAAAGCTAATGGAATTTTTTATACTCTGATTTCTTACAATTCCCATTAGATATTATTTAAAAAGTCTGATAAATCTTTAGTTAGTTTTTCTCTTGAAAAACTTTCTGTATTCTCGAAATTAAACTGATTTTCATTCTTAAACAAACCCAAAATGTCATTCTTTAAATTTATCTCATCATATGAAAAATACATTCCAGTTTTTGTTTTTTCAATTAATTCTTCAGCATCACTTTCCTTTGGCCCAAATGATAAAATTGGTTTTTGTGCTGCAAAATATTCAAATATCTTTCCTGGATAATTTCCTATTCCACTTTTGGAATTAAAGAGCAATAGTAATAATACAGATGCCTCATTATATTCTGCTAAAACCTCAGCGTGGCTCAAGTAACCCAATTGCTTCACTTTTGTTCTTAAGAAAGGGTGGGATTCAATTTCTAAAATTACTTCTGCATCAATATTTCCTGATAAATGAATTTCCAATTTATCATAGAATTCAGTATTTTCTTCACATAAACTATTAAGTGCTTTCCATAAATTCTTAGGATTACGCAAATGATTTAACAAACCATAATGACCAATAATAAATTTATCATTTATTTTGGGTTTACTATCAAAATCAGCAGTATCATAACCATTAGTAATTAACTCCACTCTATTGGCTCCTAAGCGTTTCAAATCATTAACCCAAGTTTCGCTAACAGTTAAAGTTACATCAGCATTTTGTAGTACTTGTTTCTCTAAATCCTGATGCTTTTTTCTTGAAGAATTGGAAAGATGAAACTCATCCAATAAATCCAACTCACTCCAAGGATCACGAAAATCAGCAATCCATTTTAAATTAGGTATTAATTTTTTCAAACCTAAACCAATTAAATGCATTGAATGAGGAGGGCCAGTAGTTATGATGTGCTCAACACCTTCTTCCTTTATCTTTTTGAGCAATACTTTAATAGAAGGTTTGACCCAGTATACTTTTGGATCTGGAATAAAAATATTTCCTCTTACCCAATTTAATAATTTATTTTTTAAAGATCTTGAATTTGAGATTACTCCAGCACTTTGGCTTTTTCCTTCTTTTCCGAATAATTTATCTTTTAGCGCATAAGGCTCCCAAACTGGGGTTTTCCATATTTCTACTTCCATAGGAACATCTTTACATAAAGCATCATCTTTTACCTCAAAATAAGGATTTTTAGGAGTGTAAATAATGGGTTGCCAATTATTTTTTGGCAAGTATTTGGTAAACTTCAACCATCTCTGTACGCCTGAACCTCCAGCTGGCGGCCAATAATAAGAAATGATGAGCACCTTTTTCATTATTTATTTAAATTCTTTGTACGATACAAATCCTAAAAGAAGTAGTAAGATAATTGAACTAGCATAAGCTACGGTTTCACCAGTATGATAAGAAGATGGTTCGAATTTAAATTCAATTTTGGTTGTTCCTGCAGGCACCATCATTGCCCTTAAAACATAATTTGCTCTAAAATGAGGAACTATCTTGCCATTTATATACGCATTCCAACCTTTCTCATAATAAATCTCGGAGAAAACAGCTAACTTATCGGAAATACTATTTTTAAGAATATAAGTCAAATGATTAGGTTTATATGAACTTTGATCTAACCAAATGGAATCTGATTTGTTTTTTGAAAAATCTATTATCTTATTCAAAAATCTTTTATCTACAATAGCAGTAGTTGCAGGATTAAATATATTTAAATCCTCCATTTCCTGATTTGCATTCTCAACCATTTTAACTTCAGAAACAAACCAAGCATTTCCTAAAGCGTTTTGATTAATTATCGGAACTGCTATCGGATTATAAATTATATATTTAGTATTCAACATGTTTAAAACATTCGAAAAATTATAGGAATCTCGGATTTTCTTAATTTCTGAGTTTATTTGATTCTTACGGATTACATTGTCATTATGTATTTTAACATCTCCATTTGGAACAGGAAGGCTTTTTAAATAGATCTGCAGGTTATAATATTTTTCAATCGGATAACTATTAATAATTTTTTTAAGTTCCGGAGAAATTTGATTATCAATTAATTCCTGATATCTTAAAAGCTTAGCAGCATGATAACCACCAATTGAATTATGATAATAAGAAGTAATGCTTTCATTAAAAGGGTTATTCAAGTTAAATACTCTAGAATGATCCTTATTCTGGCTTAATATACTTTTATCAGCCTCTGTTTTTACAAAAGAAGATCTGCTTTTTCTTACAAAATGTGTTTCATTTAGATATCTTTTATCTACTGACCACATATCAGTAAGTATCAAAACACCTAATATAATAACTACATATTGCTTTTTCATACTTCCTTTTAAAAACATCCATAAAACTCCAGCAGAGAGAAGAATATAAATAAAAGACCTCCAAGCATCTGATTTTAGTATTGATTCTCTATCAGTTGTTAAAGCATTCAAAAAGGTTTGATCTCCAATATTAATATCATTTATAGATAAGAAAGATAGAAATAAAGAAGGAGAAAATGCGAAAATCAAGGTAATTCCTCCTGTTATATAAAATGCTAATTTTAGTTTTTGCTCTTTTTCTTTATTTTCTTCTTTATTCAAAAATTCGTTTAGAGCCAAGATTGCCAAAAGAGCTATTCCAAACTCCGCAATAATCATAGCCATAGTTACCGCTCTAAATTTATTATAATAAGGAGCGTAATTAAAGAAGAATTCTGTTAGGCCCATAAAATTATGACCCCATGCAAGCATTATAGAAAGAATTGTAGCAAGTAGAATCCAAATTCGGAAAGGAGATTTAACATATATTATACCAAGTACAAACAAGAAGAAGATAATAGATCCCACATAAGTAGGTGCTGTTCCAGGCTGATCTCCCCAATAAGAAGAAGTTTGTTGTTGTAATTCTTGTTGTTTTTTCTGATTTCTTATTTTTCCTAAATATTTATATGTCTCAGATTCATTGCCTAAATTTAATTCATCAAAAACTGATAAAAGATAAGTATTTTTTGTTTTTGGATCAAATTTACTAGAACTTCCTCCCATAAAATTTGGAATCAAAAAAGTCATAGTTTCTGCTTTTCCTTGGCTCCATTTAGTAGCATATTTCAGTCCTAAACCATCATTAGTTACTTTTCCATCTTTTGAAACAAGTTCAGATCTTCCTCTTTGAGTTTCTGGGCCATACTCCATAGTAGTTGCTAAACGAGTATAATTTGTAGCTCCACCTAAAAATGCTGCAATAACTAAAATTCCAACTTTTTTAAAGAAATTTTGGAGAGTTTTCTCTTGTAATTCTTTTACAAACTGAACAATACCAATAAAGAATAATATTATTATAGTATAGTAAGTAATCTGATAATGATTGGAATAAAGTTGCAATGCAACAAACAAAGAAGTAAATACAGCTCCTAAGAGCCATTTTTTACTCCTGAAGGTGTAGAGAACAGAAGCGATAATTAAAGGGAGATAAGCTATTGCATGAGCTTTTGTCATATGTCCCGCCTGAATAATAATGAAGAAGTAAGAAGAAAAAGCAAATCCTATAGCACCTACAACTGCTAGTTTGTAATCAATTTTTATGGTTAAAAGTAAAATATAAAAGCCTATCAAATACATAAAAAGTAAATTCATAGGCCTAGGTAATGCCAGAAAAACTTTATCAACATACTGTATTAAATTTCCATTTGATGTTGTTGAAATTTGATAAGCCGGCATTCCAGAGAACATTCTTTTTGTCCAAAGAGCTTCCTCTCCAGTTTCTGATCTATGATCTGCAACTTCTTTACTCATTCCTTTGGATGTATCTAAATCATGTGCAGAAAGCACCTTTCTCTCGGTAAGTACTGGTGAAAAATAAATAGCAGAAATAGTAATAAAAATACCTACTGCAATAAAATGTGGTACAAACTTTTTCATAATTTTAAATTTTAATTATTCTTCAACTTCTTCAAAATCCACATAATCCCCTACGCCATCTGATTTTGCTTGTGTTGAAGGCTTTGTTTTTTTAAGAGTCACCTTTCCTTCCGGCTGAACAGGCTTTTGTGGCTTTTCATATTGCTGATTGAATTGCCCTTGGAAACGATCTTGCATTTTATTGGCAAAACGTTTTAATAAAATTGGTGCAAATATTCTAGTTAAAATCTTTAATACATAAGAAATAAAGAAAAACCAAAATAAAAATTTTACTAAACCTACTAACATATTATTTACTTAAATATAAATTTCGTTCAGAATACACCTTTTTAAAGTAATCATCCTTTAAATCATCAATAAAATAAATTGCCTCTCCTGTCGATTTCATTTCTGGACCTAATTCCTTATTTACATTCGGAAATTTATCAAACGAGAATACAGGAACCTTTATTGCGTAACCACCCTTGCTAGGCTTAAAGTCAAAATCAGTTACTTTGTTTTCTTCTATCATTACTTTTGCCGCATATTTTACATAAGGTTCGTCATAAGCTTTTGCAATAAAGGGTACGGTACGGGATGCTCTTGGATTAGCTTCAATGACATACACCACTTCATCCTTAATAGCAAATTGAATATTAATTAAACCAACCGTTTCCAAAGCAACCGCAATTTTATTGGTAATATCAATCATTTGCTGGCGCACATTATCGCTCAAATCAAAAGTTGGTAATACCGCATAAGAATCTCCTGAATGAATACCACAAGGCTCAATATGTTCCATCATACCAATAATATAGACATTCTCTCCATCACAAATTGCATCAGCTTCTGCCTCAATTGCTTTGTCCAAATAATGATCTAAAAGCACTTGGTTTCCAGGCATATCTTTCAGTAAATTAACAATATGATGCTCTAACTCCTCTTCATTAATTACAATCTTCATTCCTTGCCCTCCTAACACATAAGATGGTCTAACCAAAATCGGAAAATTTAAGGTTTTTGAAATTTCAATAGCCTGCTCAGCTGTTTCAGCAACCGCAAATTCTGGGTATGGAATATTATTTTCTTTAAGTAACTCGGAAAATCTCCCTCTATCTTCAGCAACATCTAGTGCATTGTAAGAAGTTCCCATAATTTTTATACCATAACGATCTAGTTTTTCAGCTAATTTAAGAGCTGTTTGTCCTCCAAGCTGTACAATAACTCCTTCAGGTTTTTCATGGAGAATAATATCGTAAATATGTTCCCAGAAAACAGGTTCAAAATAAAGTTTATCTGCCGTATCAAAATCAGTAGAAACCGTTTCAGGATTACAATTAATCATAATGGCTTCATAGCCACATTCTTTTGCTGCTAATACTCCATGAACACAAGAATAATCAAACTCAATTCCTTGTCCAATTCTATTTGGTCCGGAACCCAAAACAATAATCTTCTTCTTATCACTTGATATGCTTTCATTTTCAGCAAATTGCTTGCCATTAACCTCTTTTGGCATTTCAAAAGTAGAGTAATAATAAGGAGTTTTTGCCGTAAATTCAGCCGCACAAGTATCTACTAATTTGTAAACTCTTTTGATATTTTCAATATTACGCTTTTCATACACTTTACTTTCCAAACATTTAACTAAATAAGCCATTTGTCTATCAGCATACCCCTTCATTTTTGCTTCCAATAATAAATCAGTTGGAATGGTATCAATGGTATAGTTTTCAATTTCTTTTTCCAACACTACCATTTCTTCAATTTGCTGCAAGAACCAATAATCAATTCTTGTTATTTCATGAATCTTCTTTATTGGAATACCTATACGAATAGCATCATATACTCTGAAGATTCTATCCCCACTCGCATGTTTTAGTTCATATAAAATAGTATCCTGGTCTGTTTTTCCTTTTCCATCCGCCCCTAAACCATTACGCCCAATCTCTAAGGATTGACAAGCTTTTTGCAAAGCTTCTTGGAACGAGCGCCCAATAGACATCACCTCACCTACTGATTTCATTTGTAACCCTAACTCAATGTTAGATCCTTTAAATTTATCAAAGTTCCATCTAGGGATTTTTACCACCACATAATCCAAAGTTGGCTCAAAAAAGGCTGATGTTGATTTTGTAATCTGATTATCCAATTCATCCAAAGTATAACCAATTGCTAATTTACTTGCAATTTTTGCAATAGGATAACCTGTTGCTTTGGATGCTAATGCAGATGAACGAGAAACCCTAGGATTAATCTCAATAGCTATTATATCTTCAGAAGAATCTGGATTTACAGCAAACTGAACATTACAACCTCCAGCAAAATCTCCAATAGAACGCATCATTTTTATTGCCATAGTACGCATTCTTTGGTACGTAGTGTCGGCTAAAGTCATAGCAGGGGCAATAGTAATTGAATCTCCTGTATGAATCCCCATAGGATCTAGATTCTCAATATTACAAATGATGATTACATTATCATTATCATCACGTAAAAGTTCTAATTCATATTCTTTCCAACCTAATACTGCTTTATCAATTAACACCTCATGTATAGGTGAAGCGTGTAATCCTTTGGATAATAGATCTTCAAACTCTTGTTTAGTATGCACAAATGCAGCTCCAGTCCCTCCCAATGTAAAAGATGGCCGAATAACTAGAGGGAATCCTAATTCTTGAGCCGCTTCTTTTCCTTCCAAAAATGATGTTGCAATACGAGCAGGAGCTACAGGTATATCAATTTTATCCATAAGTTTACGGAACTGCTCTCTGTCTTCTGTAATATGAATTGCGGCAATATCTACTCCAATAATCTCAACACCATATTTTTTCCAAATTCCTTTTTCATCAACTTCAATACAAAGGTTTAGGGCAGTTTGCCCACCCATTGTTGGCAATACAGCATCAATATTTCTTTCTTCTAATATTTCAATGATTGAGGCAGTAGTTAAGGGTTTTAAATAAATATGATCAGCAACCACTTTATCCGTCATAATAGTGGCAGGGTTAGAATTGATTAATGAAACTTCAATCCCTTCTTCACGCAATGATCTTGCTGCTTGCGATCCTGCATAATCAAACTCACAGGCTTGCCCAATTACTATAGGTCCGCTTCCAATGATTAATACTGATTGTAATAAATTATTTTTTGGCATTTTTTATTTATAAGTATGGCGAATCTACAATTTTTTACCTTTTATTTTTGCATTAAATTATGAATAGATATTAACAAGAAAAGGATAAAAAAAACCTAAAAAAAAGGTGTTGCGAAAGCAACACCTTTATTATTAATCTACTATCATTTATTATTTATGACCAATCTCGTCAGAAACCGTTAATCGGGTTCTTCCTTTAGCTCTTCTTCTTGCAATTACTCGTTGCCCATTAGCAGTTGACATGCGATCCATAAAACCATGTTTGTTTTTTCTCTTTCTGTTTGATGGTTGAAATGTTCTTTTCGGCATAACTTTATTTCTTTATTATTTCTGGGATGCAAATATAATAGGTTTTTCTTTTTTTAACCAACATAATATGCAATTTTTTTTTTCTATATTTGTTAAAAACTGTAAAACATGGAAAAACTACCAAAAATAGCACAAAAATCACCTTATCTAATAGATGAAAAAGCAGGTAAAAAAGCATTTTGCACTTGCGGACTAAGCAGTAAGAATCCTTACTGTGATGGGTCTCATAAAGGGACAGGCTTTTCTCCTATAATGATTGAACTAGAAGAAGATAAAAAAATAGCTTGGTGTGGCTGTAAACACTCTGAGAAAGGTGCTTTCTGTGATGGTTCACACAAAAACCTTTAATTTACTCTATAGTTAAAGTTCTTCAATCTAAATTCAGCTCGTTCTGGCTTGAATAAAATCACATCCCAAAATCCTTTATAGTAAATATCAGTTGGCATATGTTTTCCATTTATATAATCCATATTTACTTTAATCTCCATATCTAAATCCAAAAACCAATTACTGTAAACAAACTTATATTGCCTGTAAATTACTTTGAAATTTTCTTTATCAAAGAAAGAAACTATCTTTCTTATAAGGGCCTTTTTTTTATCTTTTGCAGACAGACCTTCTTTTACTCTTATGCTAAATGAATAGCACTCTTTCTCCTTATAAGTTACTTCTCCAATAATATAATCATAGTATTGTTGCATCTGAACATCAAAAATAGCTAACTTCTTTGACAATCCTCCTTTTGATTGTTCTACCCCATCAGCACCAATGGAGAAGCCTATCGTTCTAGCATCTCGCATATTCTGGCTATCACCCTTATTTTTATCTTCTGATATCCTAAGGCTTACATCAATGCTGTCAGATGGGAAGAAAACCTCATCAAAAGCCTTAGGCGTATAGTATTTATACCTTCCATTGCGTTTAAAAATCTTACCTTCATCAACAATAGAATCGTTAACCACCCATGCTTTTTCTCCATTGGAATGATACTTTCCCTGTTTTTTGAGAGTGCCAATTGTTTTCCCTTTTTTATCAAATATATTTAGTTCAGACTCATAATTATGAGAATAAAAACGCAAATGTTTAAAGCCCATATAAAAAGTGGTGTCCTGTTTTACATATTCCACAAAATCTGCCACACTAAACCCATTATTTTCTTCAGAAATCACTACATCATCCAAAAAAATAACCGGCATTAAAGTATCCTGAGCAAAAAGAAATGAAGAAAAGAAGATTAAAAAAAAAAAGAAAAATTTGTTCATTGAGCAAAGATAAAAAAAGCCGACACCTAAGTGTCGGCTTTAGATTAGTAATTACACATAAGCCGGATTCTGTTCTCCTAAGAGTGCCATCATTTATCTAGGGCAATAGTTACCTATTGCCTCAAGCTACCTACCCCTCAAGAAAAAGCGAGCAGCTCTTAGATCTTGATATACATGGTATTGCACCACATAGAGTTTACCTGGTTTCACTACAGCCGAACTGTACTTTCTTTCTGTTGCACTTGTCCATACCTTGCGGCAGATGGGCGTTACCCATTATGTTGCTCTATGGTGTCCGGACTTTCCTCTTCAATAAATTGAAGCGATAGCATCAGTAATTACTTGTGTAAAAATAAAGAATAGATTTTAGATAATAGACATTTGATACTGGAGGATTAAATTAATTACTTTTGCGACTATGAAATTTACGCTATTAAAGAAAGATGAGCATTCCAAAGCTAGATTAGGGAAAATTGAAACGGCACATGGAAAAATTAAGACACCCATTTTTATGCCTGTAGGAACTGCAGGGACCGTAAAAGGAGTCCATCAGCATGAACTTATTGAAGATACTTTAGCCCAAATTATTTTAGGAAACACTTATCATTTATACTTACGACCAGGAATTGATATTATTGAAGGTGCAGGAGGATTGCATAAATTTATAGGCTGGAATAAACCTTTGCTTACCGACAGTGGTGGCTATCAAGTTTATTCTTTATCAGAAACAAGAAAAATCACTGAAGATGGCGTAAAATTCCAATCACATATTGATGGGAGCTCTCACTTTTTCACTCCTGAATACGCAATAGATATACAAAGAACGATTGGGGCTGATATCATCATGGCATTTGACGAATGCACTCCGTACCCTTGCGAATACAATTACGCAAAACGATCCATGCACATGACACACAGATGGCTAAAAAGATGTTGTGAGCGTTTTGATACAACTGAAGGAAAATATGGATACGAGCAAAGTTTTTTTCCCATTGTTCAGGGTAGTGTATACAAAGACTTACGTTTGCAATCAGCAGAAAAGATTGCAAGTTTTGAAAGAGAAGGAAATGCTATTGGTGGACTTTCAGTAGGTGAGCCACACGAAATGATGTATGAAATGACAGATATAGTTTGTTCTGTATTGCCTTGGGAAAAACCAAGATATTTGATGGGAGTAGGCACACCAACCAATCTGTTGGAAAATATTGCTTTAGGAGTAGATATGTTTGACTGTGTAATGCCAACTAGAAATGCACGAAACGGAATGCTATTTACCTCAGAAGGCACAATAAATATGAAAAACAAAAAATGGGCTAATGACTACAGCTCTTTAGACGCTGGCGGAACCTCCTTTGTAGACAATACTTACACCAAAGCTTATGTGCGTCATCTTTTTGCAAGCAATGAGCTTTTGGGAAAACAAATTGCTAGCTTACACAATATCCGTTTTTATTTATGGTTAATGGAAGAGGCTCAAAAACAGCTTGAAGCAGGAACTTTCACTACTTGGAAAAACAAAATGGTTAAAAAATTAGACATTAGACTGTAAATGAAAAAGCTCGATTGGTATATCATTAAGAAATTCTTGGGTACTTTCTTTTTTACCCTAGCTTTGATATTGCTAATTGTTATTATTTTTGATGTTTCAGAAAAGATAGATGATTTCCTAGAACATGAGGTAAGTTTAAATGCCATCATCTTTGAGTACTATTTCAATTTTATCCCTTATTTCGGGAATTTGTTTAGTCCTTTATTCGTTTTTATTTCGGTTATCTTTTTTACTTCTAAAATGGCAAATGACACCGAAATTATTGCCATACTAAATAGTGGAATGAGTTTTAAGCGCCTACTCAAACCCTTTATGATATCATCTGTTATTTTAGGGCTACTTTCTTTTATTTTAGGAAATTTTATCATTCCTCCTTCCAATAGTGAGCGTATTAATTTTGAAAATAAATACCTAAAAAACAAGCGCTATTGCAGTGCCAAAAATATACATATGCAATTACAGCCAGGACAATACATGTACATGGAAAACTTTAATGCCAGCAGAAATATTGGCTATAAATTCACTTTGGAAAATTTCAAAGACGGAAGACTGCAATCTAAGTTAAAATCGGATTATGTGCAATACGATACGATAAGCCATAAATGGATAATTAATAAATATGAAATTAGGGAATTCAAAACAACTGGAGAGATTATAACAACTGGTGCGACAATTGATACAAGTCTTAACCTTAGACCATATGATTTTACTAAGCGAAAAAGCTTAGTTGAAACCATGAATATGTTTGAGCTGAACGATTATATAGCACAAGAAGAACTAAAAGGAAGTGAGCAAATTGTCTATCATAAAATCGAGAAACACAAAAGAATTGCTTTTCCTTTTGCCTCTATAATTCTTACTCTTATTGCTGTTGCTATTGCTAGCCGTAAGATCAGAGGAGGAATAGGCTTACATCTAGGAATAGGTATTCTGATTGCTTTTACTTACATCCTATTTATGCAAGTAAGCACCACTTTTGCCACTAATAGCAATTTAGCTCCTGCTTTAGCTGTTTGGACACCTAACCTCTGCTACATGGTATTGGCTGGATTATTGCTTTATAAGGCGCCTAAGTAATTTAATTTCTTTTTAGTTTGCGATATTTAATTCTGGTAGGAGAAATATCACCCAATCTTTTTTTACGGTTTTCCTCATAATCGGAATAACCACCCTCAAAATACACCACATTGGAATCTCCCTCAAGAGCCAAGATATGGGTACAAACTCTATCTAAGAACCATCTATCGTGGGAAATAATTACCGCACAACCTGCAAAATTATCCAGACCTTCCTCCAAAGCTCTTAAGGTATTTACATCCA
This sequence comes from uncultured Flavobacteriales bacterium, assembly GCA_905612305.1. Lineage (GTDB taxonomy): Bacteria > Bacteroidota > Bacteroidia > Flavobacteriales > BACL11 > UWMA-0277. The sequence goes on from CAJQRK010000003.1 coordinate 28,691, forward strand.
GATCATTGGTTGGCTCATCTAGTAAAAGCACATTAGCTTCTTGGCGTAAAGTCATAGCTAAATGCAAACGATTACGCTCCCCACCAGAAAGCACTCCCACTTTCTTATTTTGATCAGAACCATTAAAATTAAATTTTGCTACATAGGCTCTTGAGTTCATTAGTTTACCTCCAACATTTACTTGCTCCTGTCCTCCTGTAATTTGTTCCCAAATAGTTTTTTCTATATCAATCTCGACATGTTGCTGATCAACATAAGCAATCTTGACCGTTTCTCCAACTTTAAAAATTCCTGCATCAGCAGTTTCTTGTCCCATAATCATGCGGAACAAAGTAGTTTTTCCTGCTCCATTTGGCCCTACAATTCCAACAATTCCTGCAGGAGGAAGTTTAAACTCTAGGTTCTCATAAAGGAGTTTATCACCAAAGGCTTTTGATACACTTTCCGCATCAATCACATTAGCCCCTAACCTAGGTCCTGGCGGAATATATAATTCAATTTTATCTTCTTTCTGCCTTCCTTCATTTCCTAGTAATTTCTCATAATTACTTAAACGAGATTTTGATTTTGTACGCCTTCCTTTTGGCGACATACGCACCCATTCCAACTCACGCTCCAATGTTTTTCTTCTCTTACTTTCTGTTTTTTCTTCTTGTGCTAATCGTTTTGATTTTTGCTCCAACCATGCTGAATAATTACCTTCCCAAGGAATACCTTCTCCTCTATCTAATTCCAAAATCCAACCTGCTACATTATCTAAAAAGTACCTGTCGTGAGTAATGGCAATTACAGTTCCTTTATATTCAGAAAGGTGCTGCTCCAACCATAAAACTGATTCGGCATCCAAGTGATTCGTAGGCTCATCCAATAATAAAATTTCTGGCTCTTGCAACAACAAACGACAAAGTGCAACTCTTCTTCTTTCTCCTCCTGATAATACTGAAATTTGAGCGTAAGATTCAGGACACCTTAAAGCATCCATTGCAATGTTCAATTTGGTATCAATATCCCAAGCACCTAAAGCCTCAATCTTATCTTGCAAAATCCCTTGTTCCTTCATCAATTTTTCCATCTTATCAGTATCCTCATAGTTTTCAGGAAGTCCAAAGGCATCATTAATTGCATTATAATCAGCGAGGGCATCCACTGATTCCTGCATTCCTTCTTTTACAATTTCAATTACCGTTTTGCTATCATCCAACTTTGGCTCTTGCTCCAAATAACCAACCTTATACCCATCAGAAAAAGTAATATCTCCTTGGTAGGATTTTTCAACCCCTGCAATTATCTTTAAAAGAGTAGATTTACCTGAACCGTTTAAGCCAATAATACCAATTTTTGCACCATAGAAAAAAGAAAGATAAATATCCTTTAAAACTTGTTTATTGTTGTTGTTGAAGGACTTAGAAAGCCCAGCCATTGAGAAAATTATTTTCTTATCGTCTGACATAATATTTGTATTTTTGAATTACAAAAGTAATTATTAATTGCGTAAAATTTAAAAGATGAAAAAAAGTATTGGTATCTCAATATTATTAATCGTGATAGGTGTAGTTTTTTTGTTGAACAACCTTAATTACGTAAATATCTCAGTAGCGGAACTTATCAGAACCTACTGGCCTGTAATTCTTATCTGGATGGGAATAGAAAAATTAGTGAGGGGCTTGAAATAAACGACCTTGCATAGCTTTTCTTTCTTCTAAGCGTTTTTCAACTAAATGCTTTACTTCAAAATTCTTTAATCCGTATTTTGGATATATTAACATCCTAGCTGGTGATTCACTAAAAAATCGTTCTATAATAATTTCTGGCTTTAGTAATTCAACAAAATCAACTATCAAATCAATGTATTCTTCAAGCTCCATAAAAGTAAACATTTCTGGTGTTTTTTTGAACTGAACAGCCATCATGGTATGTTTTACAATTTGTAGATGATGAATTTTAAGTGTGTTAATTGGCAACTCTGAAACCATTCTTGCATGCTCCAACATATCAGATTTAGATTCTCCTGGAAGACCTAAAATTAAATGTCCCCCCAAGTGCAAACCCCTTCCTTTTGCCCTGCTAAAAGCATCAATAGCTTCTTCATGAGTCTGGCATCTGTTTATTGCTTCAAGCGTTTCATTTTTAGTGGATTCTAGCCCAAACTCCAATTTTATAAAATTTCCTGCTGCTGCTAACTCTTGCAAATAATCCAGCACTTCATCCTTTATAGAATCAGGGCGAGTAGCAATCACAAGCCCAATTACATCCTCATGTAACAAAGCTTCTTCATACATTTTTTTCAAATCAACAAGGGGTGCATAGGTATTAGTAAAAGCTTGGAAATAGGCCAAATATTGTTGAGTTTTATACTTCTTTGAGAAAAAATCAATCCCTTCATTAACTTGCTGTTTTATTGGTTTTATTGGCTGACAATAATCAGGATTAAAAGTATTATTATTACAATAGGTACAGCCACCAACTCCTTTAGTTCCATCTTTATTTGGGCAAGTAAAGCCTGCATCAATGGACACTTTTTGCACTCTACCATTAAATTTTCTTCTGATAAAAGAAGAAAAATCATTATATCGTTTTTCCGTCTGCATAATTAGTGGCAAAAATAGCACTTTATCGAAAACAAATACTATCAATTTTCCGTATTAAGAAAAAGATTACTTAAGTTTGTGTCGTTAAATCCTTATATGCCCAACAAAACAACATCATCATTAGAAAAAATTGGCTATATTAAAACATTGCCAAAAAATTCGGATATTAATGAATATGAAAGCATCTCAGTAAAAAATACTAATGGAGAATCGATTGTTCTTTACCGATTTATAGAAACTAAAACTGATCTTGATGACACCAGCAATTTTAGTAATAGTCTGGAAGTGTTTAACTCTTTTTTATAATTGTTTTCTCCTTTTTTAAAACTCTTCATTTAACTCCTTTCCAACGCTTTCTGGATGTTTAACAAACAGATTTTTCATTCTAAATTATCTCTTTCAGACTAAATGTTTCTTTCAGTTTTACTCCTTTTTCAGTATGCTGAACGGTGCAGCATTCGCTATAATTATCGTGCTGCAAAAATAAGATGTATTCTTTATCTGCTGCCTCATTCAGAAACCTCTCTTTTTCCGAAAGTGTTACAAGTGGTTTAGTATCATATCCCATCACATAAGGCAGGGGGATATGCCCAGTACTTGGTAAAAGGTCAGCTGCAAAAACAATGGATTTGTCTTTGTAAGTAATATGAGGAATCATCTGTGCCTGAGTATGTCCATTTACAAAAAGGGTGTTGAAATTATTAAACAATTGCCCTTCCTGTTCTACAAAATTCAAATGCCCAGCCTCTTGAATAGGAATAAGATTCTCTTTTAAGAAAGAGGCTTTTTCTCTATTATTTGGCTCAGTTGCACATTGCCAATGCTCTTTATTGGACCAATACTTTGCGTTTTTGAAAGCCATCTCAAATCCGCTTCTATCTTTATTCCACTGCACACTACCTCCACAATGGTCAAAATGCAAATGTGTTAAAAAGACATCCGTAACATCATCAGTCGAAAAACCATACTTAGCTAAAGATGAATGCAAATTTACATCTCCATGCAAATAATAATGCTTTAAAAATTTATCATCTTGCTTATCACCTATCCCATTGTCAATCAAAATCAAACGATTTCCATCTTCAATTAAAAGTGAACGCATAGCCCAAGGACATAAGTTATTCTCATCAGCAGGATTCGTTCTACTCCATAAAACCTTGGGAACTACTCCGAACATTGCTCCACCATCTAATTTAAAAAAACCCGTATCTATTGTATACAATTTCATGTTAGTAAAATTTTAATGGCTCAAAATTAAGAATTTGATTTATTTATACTTTTATATTATCAATAAATTTCCTAAAAAGATGAAAATACATTTAATTGCAATTGGAGGAAGTGCCATGCACAATATGGCTTTGGCTTTGCACCATAAGGGTTTTGAAGTAAGTGGTTCGGATGATGCAATTTTTGAACCCAGCAAAACAAGACTAAATAAACACGGACTATTGCCTACAGAAATGGGATGGTTTGATGAAAAAATTACTAGTGATTTGGATTCAATTATTTTAGGAATGCATGCTAGAATTGATAACCCAGAACTAGCTAAAGCAAAGAAATTAGGGATACCTATTTTTTCCTATCCTGAATATATTTACGAACAAAGCAAAAATAAAAAACGAGTAGTAATTGGTGGTAGCCATGGAAAAACATCCATTACCGCTATGATATTACATGTTCTAAAAAACCTTAATATAGATTGTGATTATATGGTTGGTGCACAATTGGAAGGGTTTGATACTATGGTAAAACTTAGTCATGAAGCGCCTATCATAATTTTGGAGGGTGATGAATACTTAAGTTCCCCAATTGATAGGCGATCAAAATTTCATTTGTACCAGCCACATATTGCGGTACTTAGCGGTATTGCTTGGGATCATATTAATGCATTCCCAACTTTTGAAATGTATGTTGATCAATTTCGGATTTTCAAGAATATGGTGACTGAAACCCTTATTTACTGCTCAGAAGATGAACATTTAAACACACTTGCAAAAGAAGAAACTAAGTGCAAGTTGGTTCCTTATTCTACACCAGAACATAATATAGAAAACGGAATTACCGCTATTGGAAATACTAAATTGTTAATTTTTGGAAATCATAATCTACAAAACCTAAATGCTGCCAAATTAGTGTGCAATGAACTAGGAGTATCAGATACCGATTTTTATCATAAAATAGCAACTTTCAAAGGGGCGTCTAACAGATTAGAATTGGTGAAGAAGACCGAAACTTCTGCAATTTATAAGGATTTTGCTCATTCTCCATCAAAACTAAAAGCAACTTCTTCAGCCATGAAAAAACAGTTTAAAGGCAGAACACTTATTGCTTGCATGGAACTTCACTCCTTTAGTAGTTTGAATGAAAAATTTCTAAAAGAATATAAAGGCTGTATGAATGAGCCAGACACGGCTATTGTATATTTTAGCCCAGAAGCTATTGCTCATAAGGAACTAGAACCAATTACCAAAGAGCAAGTATATTTAGCATTTGAAAGAAAAGATCTCTTAGTTTTCACAAATTCAACTAAATTAAACAAGCATCTAAAATCCTTAGAGTGTGAGAATCAAAACTTACTCATTATGAGTTCTGGTGATTTTAATGGGATGGAATTTAAAAAATTGATAAAATAAAAGAACCGCCCAATTGAGTGGTTCTAATTTATCATTTATTATTAAGACCTTTCTAAAAATTGTAACCCAACTTCATTTGAAAATGAAGAGGAAAACCAGGGCCAACAAGATAATAGCCAAGCGTCTCGGCCAAATCTGTTCCATCATTCCAATACAGATCATAATCAGAAGAATAATTAGAAGGCGGACCGGTCCAGAACTGGTAACCCATGGTGCTTTCGAAAACAAAACCTCCTCTACTAGTCATTTTACCTCCAAAAGCTATCCCACCACCCAATGTTGTCCATGTGCCATTAGAATTGTAGATATTATAAGTCTGGCCACCATCCATAAATGTTGTCAAATCATCATCATCCAAAGCAAAAGAAAGGAATCCAGCTCCAGCCGATCCTTGCATAAACATTCCTTTTTCATTATCACCTCCAAAATAGACTCTATAAAAACCTTCCAATCTTGGACCGGTCCAATTCACAAGGTAGTAACCAAGGTTTACTCCAGCTGAATGCATATCACCAAATCCATGCTCGAACTGAACCCTAACTTTAGGATTTAATACTCCGAGTCCTAAGGTTAAAGAATTACTTTGTGCAGAAACACCAAATGTTATCATTCCTGCACAAAAAACTGCTATTATTTTTTTCATAATATGTATTTTTAAATGCCTACTCTAAAATAGTTTTCGGCTTTCCTTTATTTATTTTGTAATAATAATACTTTTATTATTATAAAAGATTACTTTTTGTTTTTAGTTTTGCAATAATGAGAAATACACTTACTCTTATTTTCTTCATTTTAAGCAACTTTGTTTATAGTCAAAATACATTTAGCTATTTAGGAACTTTACTACTAGGCAATAATACACCTATTAGTTTCAGTATGGAATTTCAAGAAAAAAATGGGATTGTAAACGGATATTCCGTAACCAACATAAACACTCCTGATGAAACCAAAAGTAAGATAAGTGGTTTGTATTTTAAAAACGAAAAATCTTTTCAACTTCAAGAAACACAAATATTAAGCACTCAGTCAGAAGCTGCCCTGAATACTTTCTGCTATATAAATATGACACTCTCCCTTAAAGGGAAGTTCGGCAGCAAACGTTTGGAAGGAACTTTTACAGGTAACTTTTTGGATAGCACCGAATGTGCTAGCGGGAAAATAGTATTGATGGAAAGCGCTAAGATTGAGAGAAAAATAAAAAAAATAAAAAAGAAAATTGAAAAAAAAAGAGAGAAAGGAAAGATAGAAACAACTCAAATTTTAAAAGATGGTGTTGATTTTACGATTAATTGGGAAAGCAATAAACTAGAACTATTTATTTGGGATGCCAATAAAGAAGATGGTGATAAAATTCAGCTTACTATAAATGGAAACATTATTCTTGATGATTTTGAAACCAAAAACAAACAAAAAAAAGTAAAATACAAATTACAGAAAGGAGAAAATATAATTGAAATAAAATCTACTAATTCAGGAACCTCTCCTCCCAATACAAGCCACATTGAGTTAGTGGATAGTCATACAAAACATCCCATTATCACTCAATTAGAATTAGGAAAATTAGTAATAATAAAAGTTGTAAAATAAAAACACCCAGAACTTTCCTTCTAGGATTTTTATTTTTTGTGAACTCGAAGGGATTCGAACCCCCAACCTCCAGATCCGTAATCTAGTGCACTATCCAATTATGCTACGAGTCCAAAACGATCGCAAATATAATTTATTCGGCCTTTGGATAATTTATTTTAGTAAAGAAATATTAAAGAATTTCAACATTAAGCCCATAAAGAGTCAAATCCTCTTGTAGAGGCAGTAAATCATCATTATCACCTAACATAATCTCACAAGAACCTTTGTAATGTGTAAGTAAAGCACATTGTTCTGCTTGTATAGGATCATGGTCGCAAATTGCAGTTAAACAATCTACAACATAATCAAAAGAATTATAATCATCATTTATTAAAAATAACGACTTTACTTTAATTTTGGTTTCACTCGCTTTTGGCGTAGACTTTGAAGATTCTTTCATACTAGTTATTTTTTACCAAATTTAATCTTTGCTTCCTCTCCCCTTACAAGACGTTCAATATTTTTTTGATGAGTTATTAACGATAATATTGGAACAAAAATAGCAAATAAATTTAAAGATGAATTTGTTGAGCCTAAAATTAAAAATAAAAATATCGGAAAAACAAAAGAAGCTATTACTGAAGCTAGTGAAACATACTTTGAAATTAAAAAAACAAAAACGAAAACAAAAAATGAAAACAAAGCAGCTAAAGGCTGTAATCCAATTAATAAGCCTAACATAGTTGCAATACCTTTTCCTCCTCTAAAACCAGTATAGACAGGAAACAAATGTCCAATAACAGCAGCAAGACCAAAAGCTAATTGATTTTCGAAAAATAGCTCAGGAGATAAAGCATCAGCATTACTAATAAAACTCACATAATTAACCGATAACCATCCTTTAAAAACATCCATTAACAGCACAGGAATACCAGCACCTTTACCTAACACTCTAAAAGTATTAGTAGCACCTGCATTACCACTTCCGTATTCACGCACATCAATATTATAAAAAGTTTTACTCACCCAAACAGCTGAAGGAAAAGCGCCTGTTAAGTAGGCGAGTAGAATAAGTAATATGATTTCTGGGGTGATCATTTAATGGTCGGTAATTTAATAATTAATATTTCTTTTTATAATTTTTCTGCTCTTTTTTAAACCAATCTTCCTTCCTCAGGTCATAGTTATATTTTGGCTTACCATCCAGTCTTCGATTTGAAGCACTAATGTTAATTATTGAATTTTTAAAGTCTTCATTATATGAAAAAGACCACATTTCACCACCCTTATATTTAAAGAAATAGTATTCTCCTTCAGGAGACTTTAAATCAATAAGAAGTACATCATTAGAATGGCCTTGTTTTTTTTCAAAAACTATCAGTCCATTAAGCACATCATTTACAGGATTTGAATAAATATTTCCTAATCCTACACCTCCTTTTGACACAAATGCTCTATTATTATGCCAGTTTAATCGAATATCAGTAAAAGCCAATGTATACTCTAATTCCTTAGGAAAGGAACTGATCTTGCCTGTTTCAAGATCTAGTTTAAATTTATATGCTTCATTTTTATCTGTAACAACTCTTCTCAGACTCCTAACATAAAAATCATCATAATCATCATACCCAATACCATCATCTCCCCCTATATCTTTTGCCATAGCAACCATAGCTTGTTCTGAAAAAGGAAAATCTAAAAGAACAAAACCTTGAAAATCAGTTTTTTGAGCTTGTATGTCATTCTTAATTAACCCATATGTTTTAACTATCACTTTTCCTAAGTTCATATTCAAATCAATCTCACCTTCACCGCTAGTTGTACAAGTATTTTCAAATAAAGTAAACGTTTTATCTAGAGAGTCTTTACTGCTAACTGTAAAGGATGATTGGTTTTTATCAAAAGATAAAGAATATGTTGAATTAATAATCTCCACATCATAAACATTCTTTTTCTTATTAAAAAATGTTGAATATAAGCCGATAGTATCTTTTCTCATCATTATCCCTGCATATAATTTGTCATTATTATCATTAACTAAACTATCACTAAGTACAATAGTGATATTCGCTGGATCAACCTTTGATCGAAATTTCACCCATTCTTTTTCTAAAAGATTACAAGTATGATTTAACATAAAATAACCATTAAAAGTCAAATATTTTTGATTAGCATATAATTCGACGCCCCCTTTAAGATCAAATTTATTACTAATACTAAAAGGTTTGTTTTGATCAAGATCTCCATAGGCTTCTGTTGTCTTTTCAGAGTTAATTTTTATTTTATTAAAAAATATGTTCTTCTTATTATTCATCCCATAGTGAAGAGTGTATTCTCCGCTTGCGGTATAATTATTTGCTGATGTAATATCAACTGTAGCATTAGTGAATGCATGTTTTAATAAATCAATTGTTGCTCCAAGTAGTGTTTGCATAACTGCATCTTTCTCAATTTTGACAACACCTGAATCAGGATGAATCACAGCATCTGCAACAACAATAGATTCAACTCCATCAGCATGTATTATATAGTCCTTTAAGCTATACTCTGCTGATTTTGCAAAGAAACTTAGGGATTCCTGATTTGGATGGGTTGAAACAAATTTTGAACCAGGATGATTTAAAGATATTATATCGCCTAACGCGAAAGATTCTGCATCCATATCCCATACACATTTATCAATATAGCACATGTAATTGTTTGAGATAAGATTAAAAAAAGAAGAATCAGATTCATTAGCATTAAAGAGACCTTGCCGCATCTCTAGATCTATATGAGTACGTAGATTATCTCCTAAGATAGCTAATTCACCGTCTTCTTCAAAAACTCTTAGATCAGCTGCATCTGAACCAAACCAATTTGCGTTATAAGTAAAGAATTCTGATTCGACTTCTGCTTTATCTAATGTCATTATCCCACTCCCAGTCAAACCAGTAGGTTTCATTAGTAGATTTCCTTTAAAATTTGCTTCACCTTTATAGAAATTGAATGCTTGTTCTTTCATATCAATCTCTAACTTATCCTTATATGGCAAGAAATGCACATAAGTTTCTGTATTTGATACTTCAGGGAATTCAATACCTGAGATTACCTCAGAGATGGCAAATGTATTAGTGTGTAAATTTACTGAATCAGGAAACCAAATAATTTCACTAGCAGATGCTTTTGCATTCTTATACTCTAATACACCATCCCCCTTCAATCCCCTGTTACTTAAATAAATATTATCATGAAATCTTCCTGCACCTCCATATACAGGAATTCCTTCAATAGGTGTTTTGCGTTTGAATCCAAATGAAATATCATCTTGAACTCTTAAGGTATCTTTGAGTGTTGGAAAAATTCCTGCTGATTCAAAAGTGCCAGTAAAAAATAACCCTTTTGCTTTAAAAGAATCTAGACTATCAATCTCATAAGGATCTAAATGGAAAAAGAATCTATCTCTATTATAAACAGAATAATTCTTGTCATAATAAGCATATGATCTTTGATGAGATTTGAATATTGGGAATTCTGGAAAACTATCTTTTCTTAATCCAGATTTATTTGTAGAATAATCTATTCTTAATTCACCTTGGGGCTTTATTTCATCTTGAACATACTCAAAAATAGTATTTACACGAACTAACTGCTCTTCTCCAAGCAAATTCTTCCATGGAATTGAAAGCTGAAGAGAATCTATACTCTCCAGATCAATTTTAAACTCATCATAATGGAAATAAAAATCCTTACCAAATAGATTCAGTCTCCCTCCTCCTGCAGATATTTGACCATTAAATAAAAAATCTCTATTCTTTTTTACGGTTATAACTCCTCTATCTGGCAAGATTGCAACTTCACTTGAATCACTTAATTTAACATTATAAATACCTGTTATTATTAAATCTTTTGATGAAATATTTATTATGGCATTAACAAGATGATTGTTTAAGAATGCTCCTTTATCAGTATTTGAAGCTGAAGAATGAAAAGAAATTACATCATAATCATTAATCTCATTAGCAGCATTAATATAAGTATGTAGCATAGGCTGAACCGTTACTCTTTCTTCTGCAAAGTCATAAAAAATAAACCCATAACTTGCTAGTCTTATAAGATAGGGTTTAATCTGATGCCCTGGAAATCGTGCAAATCGCGCAAAATCCTCCACATAAAACTTCTCCTCCTGTTTCTCTTTTATATATTTTTTTATTAGTAGCAATGGATGCACAGCATCAATTCCTTGAATTTCTTCAAATCGAGATTGCAAATACATATCAATAGATTCAAATCTCACTATGGATTCCTCTGTGTCTTGTAGGGAGCCAAAAGTGATTATATCGCTATCAATATTCCATTCCAAAAGCTCAAAGTCCATTGTTAAATTATGGTATGAATTTAACATAGGGGATCCTGAAGGACTATGCCTGTCACGATAAAATTTCAATTGTCTTTTGCTATCAAAGTATTTAAAACTAAGGCTAGAGTGAAAAAGAGAGTCGGCATCAAACCATATTCTAACTCCTACTTCTGATGAAATTATTTTATCACTTCCAATATTAAATTTTTTGGCATTTACAATAAGAACTTCTTTACCATCTTTTCTGAAAATAATTCTAGCCTTCTGATAATCTCCACCATCAGCTACAAATTTCTTTCCGACTAACTTATATCCTCCCCTATAATCAACATTCTCAAAAATTTCATTTAACTCAATATCTTTACTATATGAAGTGAAACAAGGGAAGTTTTCAGCCTGTTTTCCTGAAGCAATTTTATTAACTATTTGACCAAAGATTGCTTCATCAAAAATATTTTTATTATAAAAAATAGACGAATCAGCAATTACTTGACTTTTTCTCGTATCAAGTTTATAATTTGATGTTTGAGCAAAAACTGAATCTTTTGAAAATCCATGATTTTCCCAATAAACCATTCCTTCTCCTCCAATCCATTTGTGTGAAAGTGGATAATAAACACCTTTTGTATCAAAAATATTAATTTCACCCCTCTCATTAGAGCAACCTAAATTTATTTTAGAAGAGAATATAACAATAGGTTCTGTATCCTCAAATGAAAAATGATAATCATTAGTATTAACTGTCCAAATAGCTGATTTACTAGAATGTAATATGTTTTTTTGAAGAAGAATAGTGGTAAAATCACAGAACATCATTAGATTCTTAGTTGTTGTGTTTTCAACAGTTTTTTCAATAACAACTAACCATTCAGAAAATAATATCTCTGCATTGATATGTTTACTAACTACTAATAACGATTTAAGAAAATAATTAAAATGAGGTTTAGGTTTTAACTTTTTCTCAAGCATTTTATTTGCTATATCAATTATAATTGATTGCTCGGTTAGTGTAAATAAAGCACTTGCTTTGTTAAATGCTTTATAGGTTGATTTTAATTCCGAATTATTGGAAACTTCCATAAAAGTTTGTAATTCAGCAATAAATACAGGGAATTCTTTAGTGAATTCTTTTAATTTTTCTTTTTTCTGTCCAAAGGATTGGAGTGAAAAAATAAGCGTTAAGACAACTAATATTAAGCTTTTTTTAAATACAGTATTTACCATTGGCTTTTATGTTTTAGATAAACTAATATCTACTTCAGTATATTCCATTAAAATAATTGTGTTATAGCTACAAAATCAGTCGCATTTAAAGAAGCTCCTCCTATCAAACCGCCATCAATATCTTGCTGAGAAAATAACTCTTGTGCATTAATTGGCTTACAGGATCCCCCATACAAAATAGAAGTATTTTTAGCCACATAATTGCCATATCGCTGAGCAATTAAATCTCGGATAAAAGCATGAATTTCTTGAGCTTGTTCAGAGCTAGCAGTTATTCCTGTACCAATGGCCCAGATAGGTTCGTAAGCGACTACAATATCTGAAAAATCAGCAGCAGACAAATGGAATATGCTTTCAGTTAATTGCAACTTAATCCAATCAAAATGCGCCCCGCTTTCTCTTTGATCAAGGGTTTCGCCACAACAGAAAATTACTGCAAGATTATTCGCAAATGCTTGCTCAACTTTTATTTTTAAAACCTGATTACTTTCCTTAAAATTAGATCTTCTTTCCGAATGCCCTAGCACTACATATTTAGCATTACAAGACGCAATCATATTGGCAGAAACTTCACTCGTAAAAGCGCCACTTTCATGTGAACTACAATCCTGTGAAGCGGTAAATACATTCGTGATATCGGTACACATTTTTGCTATTTTGTGCAAATGCACAAAAGAAGGTACAAACAAAATTTCAGTAATATTTTCTGCAGGCAATTGAGTCAATACTTGGTCTACCAAGGCAACTGCTTCTTGCCTATTCAAATTCATTTTCCAGTTTCCTGCCACAATATTTTTTCTCATTTTTTAAGTTATTTTTATTCGGGGATCTAGCCACCCATATATTAAATCAACTAGTATGTTTATAATTACAAAAATAGAAGCAATAAATAATACAGCACCCATTACCACAGGTAAGTCCATTTTATTTAAAGCATCTACAATTTCTTTTCCTATTCCGTTCCAAGCAAAGATGTATTCCACAAAAACTGCCCCTGCTAAAAGAGAAGCAAACCAACCTGAAACAGCAGTAACAACAGGGTTAAATGCATTTCTAAGTCCGTGTTTGAATGTTACTGTGAATTTACTTAAACCTTTTGCTGTAGCAGTTCTCACATAATCCATAGAAAGAACCTCCAATAAGGAGTTTCTGGATAACTGAATGATAACTGAAAGAGGGCGAATACCTAGAGTAAGAGCAGGGAGGATTAGGTTTTTAAGATGCAAAAAAGATCCCCTACCATAATCATCTACTTCATACAAACTTCCTGTCATATTTAGACTCGTATAATTATGCAATACAAAACCAAACAACCACGCCATGATAATAGATGCAAAAAAGGAAGGCAAAGACATGCCAAGCACAGAAACAAACAAGATAATTTTATCCAATAAAGTATCTTTATACAAAGCTGAAGATACTCCTAAAAAAAGCCCCAACACCAACGCAAAGACAATAGAAGAAAGTGCTAAAACAAAAGTGTTTTTGAAGGTAGAGGATATTACAGTTGTAACGGGAGTTCCTTTTCGCACAAAGGATTCACGCAAATAAGGCACTTTCAGCACTACATCATAATTTGCTAACACAAATAGTTGGGTAGAACTGTATTTCCCACTACTCAATGCTGTAAAAGAATTTTTATCAATAGCATGAAAAGATAAAGGAGAAACGTCATTCAAGTACAAAAAATATTGTTCACCTACTGTGCGATCAAAACCATATTTTTGTTTGATAATCTCTAGTTGATTGGAATCTTCTCTTTGGTCAAGCATCATTCGGGCAGGATCGCCAGGCAATACATTAAACAAAAAGAAAACTAACGTTAGCACCCCCCATAAAACGAGTAATCCGTAAAATATTTTTTTTGCAATATATACTATCAAATTTATTGAAATAGTTTTTTAAATTCTTCTGCATTAAAAGCATTTACTCCTGTGCCATCATAAAAACGAATTTGGTTTCCGTTATCTAAATAGATAACAGCAGGGTTTTCGTAGTCATACCCTAAAATTTCCAAGTAGGAATTAATTTCATCATCCTCATTGTAAAAAGGTAAAACTTGATGTGAGTATTCTTTGCCTACATATGTAAAAAATTCAGGAATCTTATCTTCCTCCGAATCAGAAAATATAATATGTACTCTGGGGAAATCAGCAATTGAATCAGAAAAGGAAGTTAAGGATTTTGCAGCATCCATACAATGCTCACACCCAGCATCAAAAAAACACAATATCTTTTTTCCCTCATTCATGTTCATATCAGAAACCACGTATTCAGAAAAACTGGAAACTCGTTTATTTTTACCTACCGTTTGAACAGGCAACAAAGCAAACATTAATAATAAAATAGATAAAAATTGTATGCTTAATTTTGAGTAACTATTCTTTTCGTTTACTTCTGTATTTCTATATAAAAAAACTAACATGGCAATGGTAATAATATTTTTAATCAAGGCTTGCAAAGGAGACATAGGAATCAATTCACCAAAGCAACCACAGTTTTCACTATCACCTGAAAATATAGAATAGAACAAATGCAAACTAAATACCGCTATCATAGTTATTGAAAGTGGCAGTATTACTTTTTTCAGGTAATTGCTTTGTAAAATTGCAAAGGCAATAAAAAACTCAATAGCAATAATAAAACGAGAAAAATAAGGAGCTAAACCTTCACTAAAGCCCATAGGAATCAATTGTCCTTCTTCAAAAACTTTTGTAATTCCGTACAAAGGCATTGGATACAATTTTGCAAATGCAGAAAGCAAGAAAAGTGCTGAAATAAGCACTCGAATAATCATTGGTAAATTCTTTTTCATTTTATTTATCTAATTTAATTAAAGCAAAAACTGCATAATTTAGCATATCTAGGTAGTTTGCATCTACCCCTTCTGATATTAAGGTAGCGCCATGATTGTCTTCAATTTGTTTGACACGCAAAATCTTTTGCAAAATCAAATCCGTTAAAGAACTCACGCGCATATCACGCCAAGCCTCTCCATAATCATGGTTTTTGGCAATCATCAATTTCTTAGCAATATTAGCCTGTTTCTTAAAAATGTTCATAACCTCATTATGACCCATTTCAACTGCTAATTCCGAAACCCCTAAATCCAACTGAATAAGTCCGATTATTGCATAATTTACAATCCCAACAAATTCATTTGAAATATCTTCTTCAATCTTCTGAACACCTTTCTGTTCTATGGACCGTATCCTTTGAGCTTTAATGAAAATCTGGTCGGTTAAAGAGCTGATTCTTAATATAGTCCAAGCACTTCCATAATCTTTCATTTTCTTAGCGAAAATGTCCTCACATTTTTTTATTATTGAATCGTATTCAGTAATTGTCTGTTCCATCAAATTTTAATCGTTAATAATGTCGAAATATACATCATTTAAGCCCTCAGCAGCACACAACTTAAAAAGTAAATCTACCTATTTTTCAACAGAAAACGCAATAGTAATGGGGATATTGAATATTACAGAAGATTCTTTTTTTGATGGAGGGAAATATACAAATGAAGAAGAAATAATAAGCAGATGCCGTAAAATGCTAGAGGAAGGCGCTGCGATCATTGACATAGGTGCACAATCATCTCGCCCTGGAGCACAAGTAATAAATATCGAACAGGAACTTATCAAATTATTACCCATTATTAAATTGTTAAAAAATAGATTTCCCAACCTTATCCTATCAATAGACACTTATTGGGCAGAAGTTGCGGAGCAATGTGTGAAAGCAGGAGCAAATATTATTAATGATATATCAGCTGGAGAATTAGATGAGGAAATGGTGGACACCATAGCCGAACTACAAGTTCCTTACATTATTACGCATATGCAAGGCACCCCTAGTAATATGCAAAAAAACCCCACTTATACAAATGTAACAACTGAAATTATTAGTTACTTTCAACAAAAGATAAAACAACTTCAGGCCAAGGGAATTCAGGATATTATTATTGACCCAGGCTTTGGTTTCGGGAAAACTTTAGCACATAATTATCAACTGCTAAACGAATTAGAAGAGTTTAAACAATTTGATATTCCGGTATTAGTAGGCACTTCACGAAAATCAATGATATACAAATTACTAGATAATAGCCCAGAACAAGCATTAAATGGAACAAGCATTACTAATACCATTGCACTACAAAAAGGAGTGAATATTTTGAGAGTGCATGATGTAAAAGAAGCCATTGAATGTATTAAAATTACTACATTCGCAAAAAATAATTGTTAATGGAATTTTTAAAAATTGGTTTTATTGAGCTTATTGACATAGCGCTAGTTGCTATCTTAATTTATCAGCTATACAAACTAGTAAAAGGAACAGTAGCTATCAATATATTTATTGGTTTGGCAGCCATCTATCTTTTATGGAAAGTATTTTCTGTTTTTCAATTGCAGCTTTTGAGCGAAATTTTAGGACAGTTTATAGGTGTTGGAGTAATCATTCTGGCTATAGTTTTTCAGCAAGAATTACGAAAATTTCTTATAGTTATAGGAAAAGGAAAAGTAATCAAAAACAAAGGAATTTTTAAATTCAACTTTTCGGTGGAACACAAAAATCATTTGAATACACTCGTGATTGCACATGCTTGTGAGGATATGGCAAAAACAAAAACAGGTGCCATTATGGTGATAACACAAATGGATGACTTAGCTGTATTTTCAGAATCAGGCGTAGCTATGAATGCAGAAATTTCTGCACCTATGATAGAAAGTATTTTTTACAAAAATAGCCCACTACATGATGGTGCGGTTATTATAAGAGATAATAAAATTATTAGTGCTAGGTGCGTACTTCCTGTTAGTAATAGTGAGGATTTCCCTGGGAACTTGGGTATGCGCCATAGGGCAGCTGTTGGGATAACTGAAGAATCAGATGCTATTGCTGTTATTGTTTCGGAGGAAACAGGAAAGATCTCCTATGTTAAGGATGGAGAACTATTTACCAAACGAACATCCTTACAATTGGAACAATTTTTGAATCGAGTATTTACTCAAGCACAATAAATTTACTAGTAAATTCTTTTCCTTTAAAGCGGAAGCATACTACATATATACCTTCACTTTTAGGTTTAACATCAGCCCAATAAAAAGGAGCATAGAAACTACCTTTACTAACAAGTTTTCCTTCAATTGAATAAACTGAAAAGTCAACTTTTTCTTCTTGACTAGATGTAAAATTAAAATACCCACCTGAAATATAAAAGTTTAAATTATCAGAGCAGGCTTTAAGTGCTTCATAATAATCTGGTATACCATAGCCAAACTGATCATCAGGATTTAAATACCTATCACATGATTTTATCACTACATCCATAATTTCCAAATTAGACTTTTCAGGATTTGAACCCCATAAACAAGCCAACATACCAGCAGTCACCGGTGAGGAAAAAGAAGTACCATTTCCTGACACTACCATATCATCAGAATTAGCAACAATTGTATTTTGACCTTGAGCCATTAGAGTTGGTTTTACCCTTCCATCAGATGAAGGACCATAGGAGCTAAAATTTGCAAAACTCTTATTCTCGTCAACTGCACCAACCGTAATAATATTAATAGCATCGGCAGGAGCTCCTATATAATTCCAAGATGAATTCCCTGAGTTTCCTGCGGAATTAACTACTATAATTCCTTTATCCGCAGCCATAGTTGCTGCAATACTAATAGGGGTTGTTTTTCCATCCATATCAGCATAAGTATGATTTTGAATTGTATCATCAAAAGTAGTATACCCTAAGGATGAATTAATAATATCTGCACCAGCACTATCTGCAAATTCAGCAGCACATACCCACATATATTCTTCAATCAAATTCTCAGAAAATACATCTTCACTTCTTAATAATAAATAATCAGCTTGAGGAGCCGTACCTATAATTTTTCCTGGCGCATTCCCTCCCATTGTACTCAGCACCATCATTCCATGAGTATGATCATCATACACATTTGTATTACCATCAACAAAATCATAAGTACCTAATATTTGGCTTTGCATATCCATAAAAATACTAAGCTTATCTACCTTATAAAAACCTGCATCAATTACAGCAATAGTCATACCCTTTCCTTTAAATCCTTTCTGGTGCATTTTATCCCCCCCTAACATTTGAAGTTGATTATAAGCAGAACCATAATCTAAAGAATTAAAAGGAGTATTCCATTTATCATCAACAGCCTTCTTATTACTCCAGTTACCAAAATATATCATGGTGTCAATAAAAGAAAAATTAATCTTATTGATAAGCAAACTATCATTAGTACTTACTAATATTCCATTAAACCATTTTGATGTATTACCTAATTGAAAACTAAGATTTATAATACTATCTACATACCACTTATTTACAGGAAGATCTGTACTATCAAATCCTATAAAGAACTTATTCCTTCTGGCTATTGTTTTAGATGATAAATATTCTTCAGGTGAATTTATACTATAGGTAGAGTTTGCTTTATCAATAAACGAAATAAAATATTTATGCATACCATCTTGAGCAAAAACAAATTCTGTGAAAAATAATAATATAAAAATTATTTTTTTCATTACATCCTATCAGGAACACCTGCTCCTAATAAACGCATGGCGGTTTTAATCACCTCTCCCACTTTAGTGGAAAGGCCTAAACGGAAATTAATCAAGTCATTGCTTTCAGCATTGAGTATTGGTGTATGTTGATAATAAGTATTGAATTCTTTTACTAAATCATAAACATAATTAGCCACTAATGCTGGACTATAATTAGTTGCCGCTTCCTGTATTACGGCTGGAAAAGCAGTTAAGTGCTTAATAATTTCTTGTTCCTTAGTCGTAATCTCTACTTCATTTGGCATAAGCACCTCAGTATTGTGTTTTCTTACTAAGGATTGAATACGCGCATAAGCATATTGTATAAAAGATCCCGTATTTCCATTAAAATCTATGGATTCTGCAGGATCAAATAGCATTCTTTTTTTAGGGTCAACCTTAAGCATAAAATATTTAAGAGCTCCCATGCCTACGGTTTCGTAAAGTGCATTTGCAGCTTCATCCGTCATCCCTTCTAATTTACCTAAATCCTTAGCAATATTTTTGGCCGTACTTACCATTTCTTCCATCAACTCATCAGCATCCACCACTGTTCCTTCACGCGATTTCATTTTTCCTGAAGGTAAGTCCACCATTCCGTATGATAAATGATAGCAATTTTTCGCCCAGTCATAACCTAGCTTATCTAAAATAAGAAACAAAACCTTAAAGTGATAATCCTGCTCATTGCCTACCGTATAAGCCATATTAGAGAATGAAAAATCTTCATGCCTTTGTATAGCAGTACCAATGTCCTGTGTCATATATACAGACGTTCCATCTGAACGTAAAATAATTTTTTCATCCAATCCATCAGTAGATAAATCTATCCATACTGAGCCATCTTCTTTTCTGTAAAACACCCCTTTTTCTAGGCCTATTTCCACTACTTTTTTTCCTAACAGATAAGTATCACTTTCATAGTAGTTTTTATCAAAATCGACTCCTAATCTTTTGTAAGTAATATCAAAACCATCATACACCCAGCCATTCATTTTTTTCCAAAGTGCAATTATAACTGGTTCTTTTGCCTCCCAACTCAATAGCATTGCTTGTGCCTTTTTAAAGATAGGAGCTTGTTTTTCAGCTTCTTTTTGATCCATTCCTTCGGCTACTAAGCCAGCAATTTCTTTTTTATAGTACTTGTCAAATTCTATATAATATTTTCCTACAAAATGATCTCCTTTCAGCCCATTAGTTTCTGGCGTTTCCCCATGACCAAAATCTTCCCATGCCACCATGGATTTGCAAATATGTATTCCTCTGTCATTAATGACTTGAACTTTTTTTACATGCCGTCCACTTGCTTTAATAATCTCAGCAACAGAATAACCTAAAAGGTTATTGCGAATGTGTCCTAAATGGATAGGCTTATTGGTATTCGGAGAAGAATATTCCACTAAATAGGTAGGTGCACTTTCTTCAGCATCTATCACCCCATAATCAGTAGTGATGTAGGTGTTTACAAACTGATTATACCAAAATTCTTTTGCAATTTCAAGATTCAAAAATCCTTTCACCACATTAAAATCGGCTACCTCGCTTATCTTTTCTTTCAAGTAATCTCCTATTTGTTCAGCCGTTTGTTCTGGTCCTTTTTTTGAAACGCGCAAAATCGGAAAAACCACTAAAGTAATATCTCCCTTGAAATCCTTTGTAGTTTTTTGAAACTGAATATCCTGACCTTCTGCTGAATATAATGCCGAAAGGCATTTTTCTATTTCCTTATGTAATATTTTTGCTATCATTATTTTTGTTTTGGTAAAAATATCTCGGCCATCATGCATCTTACACTTCCTCCTCCACAAGTTTCAATTGTATCTAAACTGCTGTGTAAAATAGGGCAATATCTTTCAATCGTATTTTTTTGTTCTACCGTTAAGCAACTATAAGCCGAGCTGGACATTACAAGGTAAGGCTTATCCCCCATTACTTGTAACATATTTCCAGTAAATCTTTGGTTCTGCGCTTCGGTAATTTCAATAATTTTTTTACCTGTTTCTTCTATATTTTCAATTATATTTTCTCTTTCTAGTACATTATCAATTGCATCCAAGCAAATAACTGTAAAATTATCCCCCACACACATCATCACATTAGTATGATAAATTGCCATGCGTTCCCCATTCACATCTTGGTTTGCCGTAAAACAAACAGGTCTGTAACCAAACTCCTCGCAGAATTGCATTACTGCCATCTCATCTGTTCTAATAGAAATAGCTGCATAACAAATCTTATTTTCTCTATCAAGAACCATACTGCCTGTTCCTTCCAAAAATTTGTCATGATCTTCAAATTCCGTAAAATCTTTAATTTCTTCAATAACAAAACCGTATTCATCTACTAAGGCGTCAAGAATATCTTCCCTTCTTTCATCTCTTCTGTTTTCTGCACACATAGGGTATAAGCCAACCACTCCGTCATTATGAAAAGAAACCCAGTTATTCGGAAAAATAGAATCAGGAGTATCAGTAGCTTTATCATCTTCTATTACAATAACATTCACGCCAACACTTTGTAATTTTTCTGCCAAAGAATTAAACTCATTTAGCGCATTTTCTTGAATTTTATCAGATGTTAAATTATCCAATGCTTGCTGATAATAATTGTTTACTGCAGTTTGCTTGTTATATCTAAAGCCTACTGGTTTAATCATCATTATGCTATTTGTAATTTGTTTCATTATTCTCTTATTAATGGAATTGTTGAACATCTAAGTAATCCTTCCATTTTTGCGATTTCAGCATAAGGCACTTCCTCTACTGTAAACCCTCTTTCTCTTAAGTTCTCATTCAATCTTGTAAATCCACTTTCTGAAACAATAACCTTTTCAGAAATTGAAAATACATTTGCATTCATATTGTACATTTCTTCTTTGGATATTTCAATAATATTTTCTGCACCAAAGTAATTCATCAAAAAATCAACATCTGATTCATTTTTAAAACCACCCTTATACAGAATAGCATTATTCTTTCCTATCGGCTGAAAACAACAATCCAAGTGTAAAGCATTTTCTCTTGGATCAATATCCGATTTGTTCAATTCAAAACTCTTTACTTTCTTAGTAGGAAATGCTGCTGCTAAAAAATTAAGTCCAGCTCTATTGGTCCGAGCAACTGTATACTTTTTAAAGTCTTCTGCTTCAGAATATCCTACAAAAATACATTCATTCCAAGGTATTACATCACCTCCTTCTACCCTTGCTTTTGATGGCATTTTCAAAATCAATTCAGACGGAATCTGACTTATTAAATCATCAATAGCAGACACCTCTTCTTTCCTGTTCTTAATAATATTAGGCAGCGCTAATTTATCAGCAATTACAAAAGCAATATCACGAGAGAAGATCTGATTCAATCCATTAATGTTTTTCGGCCTAAGCACCTCTATACCATACTTTTCAAGTACATCAACTAAAGCGTTTATTTCTCTTATACAATCTTGCTCAACAGGGTAAGTGCCAGCAATAATATGTTCTTTTGATTTAGGGTCGTAACATTCCTCAAGTTTAGGCATGCCTCCAAAATCATCAGCAATACCTACTATAACTGCGCTAAGTTTTCCTGTTTCATTTGTTATATTTATCTTTATCATAATGAACTGCAAATTTAACGAACAACATCATATTTTCTAATGCAATTCTGAAATTGTTTTTACAATTCGCATTTATTAACAATTTAATGGGGAAATAATAGTTTCTACTACTAATGCAATTCAAATGTATTTGTATTTTTGAAAATGAGTATGACAAAACAGAAATTAAAATTAAAACCAAAGAGGCTCTTTAACTTTGAAGCCATCAAAGCTCCTTTTAAAAACAAGAATAATCAGAAAATTTTTGCTACTGGTTTAATTCTAATTTCTTTGTATTTACTTATCGCTTTTACTGATTTCTTTTTTCAATGGAAAGCTGATGACAGCTTAGTTTCTGGAAAAGGCCTTTCTGATATTATTACTGAAAAGAAAATAACCAATTCTATGGGAGGATTAGGCGCTTACATTTCTAATTTACTTATTAAATTATGGTTCGGACTTACAGCTTTTTTTATTCCGCTTTTCAGTTTATTGGCAGGATTAAAAATACTTGGATTCAAAAAATATTCTCTCAGTAATTTTATTTTTAACGGAATATTAGGAATACTAATTATCCCTATTTTTATTCGTCATTTTTTTAATAGCACAATTACAGCAGGCGGCATAGGTATTTACACTAACGATTTGATAAACTCGGCTATTGGTTATTTAGGAACTTCTCTTTTACTGATTACAATTTCCTTACTTTATATTGTTATTTCATTTGATATTAATGCTGAGAAAATTCAACATCTTATTAAAAAAATAAAACCTAGCCCAATACCAGTGCAAGACACAAAAATTGAGGAAGAACCAACTCCTTTTGGGAACAGTTCAGCAACAACACTTGAGGAAAAACCAATTAACACCCTTAGTGATACAAATGCTCATTTAGAAGTTGAGCCTGCTTTAATTACACCTCAAATTGAAAACACTGAATCTAGTGATAAAAAAAAGGACTTGGGTCTAGAGGTAACTGAAACGGCAGAGGAAGAAGTTCTTAGCAAAACCGAAATTGAACAAAAACTAAAAGAACTTGGGGATTTTGACCCTACTCTTGAACTTTCACAATACAAAATGCCTCCAATCTCATTGCTTAATGATTATGGAGGTAGTAAAATTGAAATAGACAAAGACGAACTTGAAAACAATAAAAACCGGATTGTAGAAACCTTAGGGCATTACAAAATTGGAATCGCATCCATTTCTGCTACTGTAGGCCCAACCATTACGCTTTATGAAATAGTCCCTGAGGCAGGAATAAGAATTTCAAAAATTAAAAACCTAGAAGATGATATCTCCCTTAGCCTTGCTGCTGAAGGAATACGAATTATTGCGCCTATACCAGGAAGAGGGACAATAGGTATTGAAGTGCCTAATAAAACTAAAAATACGGTTTCCATGCTGGAGGTATTGCAATCAGAAAAATTTCAGAATAGTGAGATGGAATTACCTATTGCACTAGGTAAAACAATATCAAATGAAACCTTTGTAGTAGATTTAGCAAAAATGCCTCACCTATTAATGGCGGGTGCAACAGGGCAAGGAAAATCAGTTGGATTAAATGCAATACTTATTTCCTTATTGTATAAAAAACATCCTTCACAAATTAAGTTTGTACTGGTAGACCCTAAAAAAGTAGAGCTGACATTATTTAAAAAAATTGAACGCCACTATCTTGCAAAATTACCTGGCGAGGAAGATGCTATTATTACCGATACCAAAAAAGTAGTGAATACTGTAAATTCATTATGCATTGAAATGGATGAACGCTATGAGCTTTGTAAAACTGCACAATGCCGAAACATTAAGGAATATAATGCAAAATTTATCAGCAGAAAATTAAACCCAAATGATGGGCACAGATTCTTACCCTACATAGTATTAGTGATTGATGAATTTGCTGATTTGATAATGACCGCAGGTAAAGAGATAGAAACCCCTATTGCTCGTTTGGCGCAATTAGCTCGTGCAATTGGTATACATTTGATTGTTGCCACACAAAGACCATCCGTAAATGTTATTACAGGACTTATAAAGTCAAATTTCCCAGCTAGAGTTGCTTTTCGAGTAACCTCAAGTATTGATTCAAGAACCATTATGGATAGCAAAGGTGCTGAACAATTAATTGGTATGGGAGATATGCTTATTTCCACAGGAAGTGATATGACTCGTTTGCAATGCGCCTTTATTGACACACCTGAAGTAGAAAAAATATGTGAGTTTATTGGTTCGCAAAGAGCCTACCCACAAGCCTACGTATTACCAGAATATGAGGCAGAAGCAGAGGCCGTAGGAGGGAAAGCTGACTTAGATGATAAGGACGCTATGTTTGATGAAGCAGCTTTACTTGTGGTTCAACATCAGGCAGGCTCAACATCCATGATACAAAGGAGGTTAAGGTTAGGATTCAACCGTGCAGGACGCATTATAGACCAATTGGAAGCAGCTGGAATAGTTGGACCATCTGAAGGCAGTAAAGCCCGGAAAGTAATGGTTAGAGACGAAATGGAACTAGAAGAATTATTAAGAAATCTACATAACAATAGAAAGTCAATATAAAAATGAGAGAAGTTCAGTGTAAATCGTGCAAAGCCCCAAATGATCAAGCCAATACTAATTGTGGATTCTGTGGCAATGAATTACAGAAAGAGGTAAAGGAAAATGAAACTAGTGCTAAAGAATACTACTCATTCTGTGATGCAGAAGAAATAATGGATAGATTTGAAGAAAATAGATTAGTTGATGGTGTAGATTATAAAACACACTACGACAGAGCTCATAGACGAGGTGATGTGCCATCTTACATAACAGCAATAACAGATAAAGCAAAAGAAATCATTAAGGAAAAAACAATAAGGGACATTGGTAATGCGGACTTGATGGTCAAAGATGATTTATTTGATGAAGCAGCTTTACTTGTGGTTCAACATCAGGCAGGCTCAACATCCATGATACAAAGGAGGTTAAGGTTAGGATACAACCGTTCAGGAAGCATTATAGACCAATTGGAAGCAGCTGGAATAGTAGGGCCATTTGAAGGCAGTAAAGCCCGAAAAGTATTGGTGCGGGATGAAATTGAACTGGATGAATTAATAAAAAATATGCATAACAATGAATAAAATATTTACAATATTATCACTTACACTAAGCACAATACTTTTTGCTCAGGACCAAGTAGCTAAAGATGTATTGGATAAATTAAGTACAACAACAAAGTCCTATAAAAATATGACAATAGGTTTTGATTTTATTTTTGAAAACACAAACCAAAATATTAAAGAAACTCAAAAAGGAATATTAATATTGGAAGATGAAAATTTCAAATTAGAAATGGATGATCAAACTATTATTAATGACGGAGAAAGTCAATGGGTTTACCTTACTGACATGAATGAGGTGCAGATAATGGAACATGATCCAGAAGATGATATGATGAGTCCGAATAAACTGTTTACTATTTATGAAAAAGGATATAAATACACTTATGTAGGCGCTGAAGCTGAAAAAGGAAAACGAGTACAAATTATTGATTTATTCCCTGTAGAAAGTGGCGCCTTTATGAAAGTAACTTTAGCTGTTGATGCCGCCAAAAACCAATTGCATAGAATTACTATGCACGATAAAAATGGCGGAACTTATACCTATTTGATTACTTCATTCTCAAGCAATAACACTATAAAACCTTTTACTTTTAATGCTACTGATTTTCCTGGAGTAGAAGTGATTGATTTGAGATAATCAGATTGTGCCATACATAAGCCTATCTAATTAAAGTGATGTTTCCACTCTCCTTTCTAACTTTTCCTAATTCATCTTTTATTATAATTAGCCAACTATAGACGTCATCTGGAGCGTTCTCTCCATTCCAGCAATTGCTTATACACTCTCCTTTCGAATCATCTTCAGGGGCTTTATCAGTAAAAAATATTTTTTCACCCCATTGATTATAAACAGCAAATTCATAAGAGAGATATTCATCCATTCTTAAACCTTTTGGCCCAAAAGCATCATTCTTTTTATCACCATTTGGCGTAAATGAATTTGGCATATAAAACACAAAATCATAATACATTATAATCTTTTGGATAATCGAGTCTATACACTGATTTGTGTCTGTTACAGTTAAGGATATATGATATATTCCAGGATCTTCAAATTGATAATATGGAGATTGTGAAGCATCTGAAGTCTCATATAAATAAGCACCAGAGCTATCATTATCCATATTCCAAAAAACTGACGCTGCATTTAATGTTGTATTGATAAAATTCATCTCTGGCTGAATAGTGGAAACACTATAAGGAGTATATTCAAAATCTGCAATAGGATTTCCAAAGACAGAAAACAACTTTGTGGTAGAATCCTTACATCCAAAATCTGAGATTACAAGAATTTTAGCATAATAGTCTCCAATTGCTGAATAGATGTTAGTGGCACTATCACCATAACTTAAATTACCATTTCCTAAATACCATATCTTTGTAATAATACTATCCGAGATAATAGACGATTGATCTATAAATGTAGTAGGGCTATTCACACAAACTCCATCAACAATAAAATCTGCAAAAGGATTTGAATGCGCATCCACAGTAATTGAATCACTATTATTTGAACATCCATTTGTATCTATAACAGTTATAAAATAACTACCAGAAGTATCACCAAAAGTATATATTAATGTATCATCATTACTCCATATATTACTTACATAGCTAGAGTCAACTTGCAATCGGACACTATCCCCCTCACAAAAAGAGGTAGGTCCTATTGCAAATATATTTGGATTTGGTAAATTATGAATTTCCACTAAGATACTATCGTATCCACTGCAACCGTTTGCATCTATTTCTTCTACTTTAAGCATAACCACACCAGTATTGTTAAGGTCAATTAAAACCTGATGATTGTTATTTGTTAAGGTAGTATCAATAGTTGCTAATGACGGATCAACAGACCAATCAAAAAATGATGTAGGATTATCTGGTACTCCAAAATTTAGGGAATCACCTATACAAAGGTGTACCACATTTTGAGCACTTAATCTAATGGAAACTGCAAAAATCAATAATATGACTAATTTTAGTCTATTCATTCTTAGTTATTTATACTTAATTATGCCAAATTGGCCCTGGTGTTGGTAATGGATTGATCTGTAAATCAACTTGTAATGGTGGACTTACACAAGTGCTTGGCTGATCAACAACCCAATATGGATATGTAGTAACAGCATTAGCATTACCAACCACGGTAATTGGAGGAGTAAATGATGCTCCAGTTCCAATCTGATTAGCTAATAATGCATTATCATACCATATTAAATTAGAACCAGTTGGCGTAAGAGCAGGGTTAGAATCACCATAACAAATCTCATAAGGGTTAGGTGTTATTGTAGGAGCTCCAGGTAAACTAATAATCTCAAATATAAATGATAAAGCTCCTCCCTCACAAGTTGTAGTAGAATTAGTTTCTGTCAACCAGAAAGTATATGTATTTACAGCTGTCTGAGTTGGCGTAAATGTAGAAACAGATGTAGCGACAGGTATAGCTAAAGGGTTTGTTGCAGGATCAACATCATACCAATTAAAAGTAGTTGTACCTGTACTTCCAGTTCCTTGAGCTGCTGTAAATATTGGATTAGCATCTCCATCACAAATAACTGAAGATGGAGCAGCAGAAACAGTTGGTACTAATGGCAACTCATTGATAGTAAAGGTTGCTTGACTAGAAACGCTACTACATGTTGTGGTAGGATCTGTCTCTGTCAGGTAATAAATATAGGATCCTGGCAGTACTTGAGTTGGAGTACAAGTAGTTGCTCCTGCAATAACAGTAGTTAAGGCAGCATCAGAATACCAAATAAATGTACCTGCTGCCCCTCCAGTATTGGCAGTAAAATCACCCGGAAGATCTCCTGCACATATTTCTATTGGATCTGGTATTATTGAAGGTGCAGCTGGCTGTACATGTATAGTGAATGTAAAAGTAGTTTGTAGACTTGTGCATGAACCTACCTCTTCTTCAACGTTGTAGTCATAAGAACCTGGATTAACTTCCGTAGAAGTATAAATATTTATATTGGCAGCTACCTGAGTACCTGTAAGATTATCATACCAGTTAAAGGTAGATCCTGCACCAACTGCTGTCATTAGTGGATTTGTTGGATCACCAAAACAAGCTTCATACGGTAAGGGCAATAAAGAAGTTGGAGCCGCTGGCAGACCTGTTACTGTTACTGTTACCATAGTAGCAGACCCTTCACATCCATTTGCACTTTCTTCTGTTACCCAATAATCATATGATTGAACTAATCCAACACCAGGATCTGGATATGATATTAGTTCTTGATATGTTGGTGCAGTAGCTAGTAATGTAGTTAATGCGGCATCTGCATACCAATTAAACACATTATTACCTGTTCCTCCACCAGTTGTTGCTGACATAACAGGATTAGCATCCCCGAAACAAATAGCCGCAGGATTTGATGCTACAGGAAAGCTTGCTAAATCCTCAACAGTAATAGTTAGCACAACAGGTAGAGCACTACATGAGGTTGTAGTATTTGTTTCTACAAAAGATAACTCATAAACCCCTGGCTGATTCCAGTCAATATAAATTAACCAATCATTTGCTGAAGGCGTAATATCAGCAATACCTGCGGCAGGAGGTAAGCCTGTCGCTTGATCAACTACCGACCAAATATAGGCTGAGGTAGAAATAGGAATTACCTCATAGGGTTCCGATAATGTATTTACACAAATTATTTGTGTAATTACATCTGTTGATGTAACAGTTTGAGCCATTAAATGGCTGTTGCCTAAAAATATCGCAACTATTGCAAATACTTTTAGAATTTTTGTTTTTGTTTTCATGACCTTAACGTTTTTAATTAATAATTGTTTTTAGTTTAGTTATTGTTAATATTTAATTTAATATTCATTTTAATTATGCCAAATTGGTCCTGATGAAGGAGCAATATTTACTGGAACCGTTATTATTGGCGACCAACTACTGTTTGGACAGCCGTTATATTCTCTTACTTTTACTCGGAATTGAGTAGTGGTTGATATATTTGAAAAAGTAAATTGATTTAACAATCCATATCCTGGATTAGTTAAATTAGTCCATCCACCACCATTATCATATTGAAATCTGTACCGGTTTACCGGAATAGAAGTGGTGGTTGTAAGTTGAATATCATCTCCCAAACAAGCAGGGTTTGGTACTGCTGAAAGAGTAACAGTAGGAATAGGGTTTACGATAATTTCAGCACACTCTGAAAGAATGGTATTACATCCTATAGTTTGTGGAATAACAACTGTACAATAGTAATATGTAGTTCCTGGAGTTGTTGTTTGTGGAGTGTATGTATTAGTATTATTTCCTGTCCCTGTGGCGGGTACAGATCCACCAGATGTACTCGTATCACAAATAGAGTTTTCATACCATTGATAAATAGGGGTCAATGCATTAGCAGCTACAGTTACAAAAAAAGTATCTACTGCATTTATTGTCAGATTAGATCCTATACATACAGAGGAATCTTGTGGTTGCAGTGTAAATATTGGTGCTAAGACAGTCTCTACTGTAACAATAGCAGATGTGTCTTCGCAACCTTGCCCTCCGCTTGTTACTATACAGTAATAATAAGTAATCCCAACTGTATTAGTTGGTGGAAGCAAGAAAGAATCAATCTCATTTGGAATGATTACTGCACTTAATGATTGATTTGGTGAACTGCATTCATACCATTGATAGGAAACAAGACCTCCATTAGATGTAATCGTTAGATTAGAGGATGGAGAATTTTGACATATTGTTTGCAATGTTGGTGTTATACTTGCTGTGATTGAAGTGATACAAGAACCGTCATCAATTGTTGCTGTTGAATCATAATTACATGCTGTTGGATCCATACATCCTAATATAGGCTGAGAAACAATACAGGAACCATCATCACATTGAGCATTTGGATCATAATTAGTAGCAAGAGGATTCATGCATCCAAACAATAAACCATTAACTATTGCTATATCAGTTGCAGAACATCCATTAGCATCAGTAATTGTAATAGTATATGTGCCAGAATTCAAGTTAGTTGCAGTTTGTGTAGTTTGTCCATCTGACCATAAATAAATAACAGGAGTAGCTACTGAACCATTTACCTGAATAGTATAATCCTCAGTAGAGCCAAACCAAGCTGTATTTACATTACAAGGCAATGCTTGATTGGTGGGCTGATACTGATTGTTTTGAGCAACAATTCTCATTCTGCTTTGGCCAGGTATCGCTGCAGCTGGAACAGTAATTGCAATAGTATTCGTTGAAGGGCTTTGAGTTGGAATTACTTGTCCTACCAACTCATTTAAATCATTAAAATCTCCATCTATATTCCAATCAACATATACATTGGCTATATCTACCATAGCAATACCACCCGTTTGACATGTGCCTAAATCTACATTCAAATTATATGAACTTCCTGGGGTTACATCAGCAGACTGAGCGGTATAATCCTGATAAGTATCACAAATACTTAATGTATTATTTGATATAGTAGTATTATCCCCTACCAACACAATATTATCAATAGTTGTATAAAGATTCATCTGTGGATTAGAAGTACAATAGGTTGATAGCCCTGAGGCACCCACTCCTGTAATACTTACTGTTGCTGAACCTTGTTGAGTACAAGTAACATTTGTAACTGAAGTAGTTAAGTTCATTTGCGCAAACTGACTTATACCTATATTCTCTATTCCACATGAAATACTATTAGCAAATATCTCATAGGTATGTAAACCTCCACATTGATCATCTATTACATATGGCAAAGATATACTAGGAGAACTATCAAAAGATGATGAGTAGTTTACGCCTGTTATAGCAATTTGCATACCAATCGCAACTTCGACATTACACGTATCAGGACAGGCTTGAGTAGGGTAAAACTGAAATTGTGGAGTCCCTTCAAAAATTTCAAAAGTATCAGAATAAATCGTAGAAGGGCAAGTGGAAGAATATGGACTACTTGCGGTTATGACATATAATCCAGCATCTAGATCTGTTGTTATAGTTCCTCCATAACCTCCTCCTCCATTATAAAACTGCCCATTAGTTATATTTTGCCAAGAATAATTTATATAACTTGATTGTATTATACTCGCACCACCTACCGCTCCACCATTTGGGCAATTGATATGCTGCAAATTAGCAATATCAACAGTTACAACACACTGTGACATAGCAAGATCAGTACTACAGAGTAGTACATACAATACAAATAGGTATTTAAGCCATTTCTTCATCTTTGCAAGCTAGCTTGCAAATATACGGGAATCAACCAAATAAGTTACATTATAGAAATCCAGCTAGAGTAAAGAAAAAAATAGTAAACATACAAAGAAAAGAATTTAATTAACCGGAACCAATTCATAATCAACATAATGATGCAAAGGTGCATAGGTATTTATTTTGCCTCCATTTGTAATATTCTGAAACTTAAAAAAAGAAAAATCAGAACAAAAATGCATAATGATATTATAGGCAACATATGTGTATTCTACTTGATTTGTATTATACTTTTTCTCAAAAAGTTTTAAAAATGACTTATCATGCCCCCTATTGTAACTAAAAACATTTGACACGGGAAGATGAACATCCAGTTCCATTAAATTATCAATATCTAAATTATCATAGTCTTTCCAAGCATCTAAACCAAAAACTATGGAAGTAGAGTCCATTATACCAATTGAGCCAAGCAACTTGCTTACAAATGCTTTATTTGTTGAGGGGATAATTACAATTTGAAATTCAGTAAATATATTTCGCAAAGAATCAACATGAAAATATTGAATATCAAATAGCTTCACATTTTTCTTTTCTTCTCTGAATGAATTTTGAAGGTACAATGCAATTCCTTTCTCTTTAGCTTGATGCAATACAATCACTCTTTTATTTTTATACTTTTTTATTATTTCATTCTTTACTATCAGAATCTGATCTTTCGCGCTTGGTGATATCTGATAAACTACGGCATACTCTTTTACATTTCTAGTTAATTTAGATAATGGATTGATAATAACTTTCTCTCTATCATTTCCATATTTTTTACATAAAATGTTAAAATTCTTTTCATACAGTGGGCCAATTATAATATCCATATTATCCAAAGCCTTTGAGGTTATAATTTGATGTACTTTTAAAGTATCCTTATTGGTATCAAAAGTATGAAAACAGATATTTTTTCCTTGTTTTCGCAAAGAATCCAAAGCCAATACTATCCCTACATGAAAGGACAAAGCAACCTCAGAATCTTTATAATAAATATCTGAGATTTCAGTGCCATCTTTAAAATTATTGAACATTGTGTCATTCTTCACAAGAAAATAAGGCATTAGTAGTGCAATATTTAATTCTGAAGTAAATTTAAATTTGGCAGCTAATTCAATCCTTTTTTGAACGCTTATATGAACATTCTTATCCTTGCTTTTTTGTTGATTTTGATAAATAGGAATATATAATAGCTGATTATAATACAGGCGCTTTTGAATTTCATTATTTTCTATAACATCAGATGTTGTAACTTTATGTAATAAGGCAATTGACTTGAGTGACTCTCCTGCTTTTACAATATGTTTTATAAATTTATCCCCATCAAAAACAATAGTATCACTTACTGTTTGGGCTGACAAACTACAAACAAATAAAACTAAAAGTGTAACTAGTATCTTTTTAATTATTCCCATTCAATAGTTGCTGGTGGTTTTGATGAAACATCATATACCACACGGTTTATTCCCTTCACTTTATTAATAATATCATTCGAAACTTTTGCCAAGAATTCATATGGAAGATGCACCCAATCAGCTGTCATTCCATCAGTAGATTCTACTGCTCTTAGGACTACTGCATTTTCATAAGTTCGCTCATCTCCCATAACACCAACTGACTGAACTGGTAAAAAAATGGCTCCTGCTTGCCATACTTTATCATATAAGCCAGCCACTTTTAATGATGAAATAAAAATATGATCTACTTCTTGTAATATATTTACTTTTTCAGCGGTAATATCTCCTAAAATACGAATTGCTAAACCAGGACCAGGAAAAGGATGCCTCGCTAATAATTCCTTATCAATTCCCAATGAGCGGCCAATTCTTCTTACCTCATCTTTAAACAAAGTATTCAAAGGCTCAACAATCTTTAATTTCATATAGTCAGGCAATCCCCCAACATTATGGTGAGATTTTATAGTTTGGGAAGGACCTCCAGTTGCAGAGATCGATTCAATCACATCAGGGTAAATAGTTCCTTGTGCCAACCACTTTACATCTTCTATCTGATTTGCCTGATCATCAAAAACATCAATAAACATGGATCCAATCGCTTTTCGTTTTTTCTCAGGATCAGAGATTCCTGCTAAAGCATCATAAAATCTACTTTTAGCATTTAAACCTTTTACATTTAAACCCATACCTTTATACTGTTCTAAAACACTTTTAAATTCATCCTTTCTCAACAAACCATTATCTACAAAAACACAATATAGGTTTTCACCAATTGCTTTGTTTAGCAATACCCCAGCAACTGTAGAATCAACCCCGCCAGAGAGCCCTAAAACCACCTTATCATTTCCTAATCTTTCTTTTAATCCTGCTATTGTTTCTTCAACAAAAGATGCTGGCGTCCAATCCTGAGTAAATCCGCAAATACCTACTAAGAAATTTTTTAGAATAGTACTTCCGTCTTTGGTATGATACACTTCAGGATGAAATTGAAGCGCATAAGTTTGCTCTCCTTCAATCTCATAAGCTGCAACTTTGACGTCATGAGTAGAAGCTATAACTTTATAGTTCTCTGGTATGCTTTCTATGGTATCGCCATGACTCATCCATACCTGTGAATCAGCCAGAACACCTTTCATTAATTCATTCTCAATAGCAACAAATGACAAATTCGCCCTGCCATATTCTCTTTTATTAGAAGGCAAAACTTCCCCACCAAATTTATGTACTAGATGTTGTGCTCCATAGCAAATTCCCAACAAAGGCAGTTTTCCTTTTATAGCTGACAAATCAGGTATCGGTGAATTTTCTTCACGCACAGAAAAAGGAGACCCCGATAAAATAACAGCTTTCCAACTCCCATCAATAGTAGGAATTTTATTGTAAGGGTGTATTTCTGAATAGATATTTAGTTCTCTTACTCTTCTAGCAATAAGCTGTGTATATTGCGATCCAAAATCTAATATTAATATCTTTTCGTGCTTCATTTAGGTGTTGTATTTCAAAGAATCAAAACTACAAAATTAGGGCTGAGTGGATTTAAATTCTCTTTTAATATTTCAATAAAGTTATCCCCATGTTTTAAATAAAATGGAATAAAATTAGTATAACGTTCTTGCAGAATATTGTTTGGAAATAATTGATTTTTTATTTTAGAAATTTGCTGCAAAGCAGTTTCATGCTTTTTTTTCTCATTTCTAATTAATGTTTCTTCCAATTTGTCCAAAGCACTTAATTGTTTATGCAATTGAGCATTAATACTATTTTGCACTGGCATATCATTTGTTTTTGCCAGTAATTCTGCAAATACATGCTCTATGTCTTCTTGCTGTTTTTTTAGAGATATCTCAGTAGATTGTTGTGAAAACACATATTGTTTTTGCAAGGCATGTTCCTGCTTAAAGACATCATCAATGCCAAATCCTAAATCAATAAGTTTCTTGTTTTGTTTCTCACTTAAAAGCAAAACTGAATTCCTCAATAACAAAATAGGAAAAGGAATATTTTCTTGTTGAAATGCTGTTCTTAATTGCATCCAGTAAGCTACTTCAGCACCACCGCCAATAGTTACAATATTTGGTAAAATAGTTTCTTGATAAAGTGGCCGCAGTAGTACATTAGGACTAAATCTTTCAGATGAACCTTCTATATCTTTGTCGGTAATTCCACCTTTTATCAGATCTCTTTTTCCCTCAGTTAAAGTAAAAAAATTAATATCCCTGACAAAGGCCTGAGCTTTATAATCCTTAGCCAATTGCTCACTACACTGTTTTATAGTTTTTACAAAACCTTGCTGCAATACATCCTTCTTGATTATTGGAATAAACTGTTTTTTTAGTTTTTCATCATCTCCATCTAAAATAACAAGGCCATACTTCCCAAACAGTTCATTTACCAGATAGCGTGTTGCCTGAGCAAGATTCTGGTGTTTTAAATAAGCATTCTCAAAAAGATGAAGGAGCTGTTTGGCATTTTCTGATTCTCCTAAAACTAATTTTAATTCATGTAATACAGATTCAAATTTACTTAAATTCATTCTACCAACTGCTCCAGATTGCAGGTTATCCCATACTATCTCCTTGCCAAATAAATGGATATGGTTTATTTCCTTAAAATCATGGTCTTCAGTAGCCATCCAAAAAACAGGGACAATATTCTTTTCAGGAAATTTTTCTTGCAGTTGCTCCGCTAAATTTAGTGCGGAAATTATCTTGTACAAGAAGTACAGAGGTCCTGTAAATAAGCATAACTGATGTCCAGTTGTTATCGTAAATGCATCCTTATTCAGTAGGTTGTCAATATTTTTTTCAGACTTCTTAGATAAGTTTAAGTCAGTATTTTGCTGCCTCAACACTTCAACTAAGACTTTTCTATTAATCGGATGATTTTGTTTTGCAGTAATTTGTTTTTCAAAATTATCAATCTCTGGAAAATGATTAATAAATGATTTTAACCGCTTATCTTCATTCAAATAATCAATAACTAATCTT
Source organism: uncultured Flavobacteriales bacterium (assembly GCA_905612305.1). GTDB lineage: Bacteria > Bacteroidota > Bacteroidia > Flavobacteriales > BACL11 > UWMA-0277. The sequence continues at coordinate 64,979 of CAJQRK010000003.1, forward strand.
GAAAATTTTTTAGTGTCTTCGTATGAGATTCTGCAAGTTTTCAAAATCTATTTTTTCATGATAAATCCTCCTGCAATTAAATCATAACCCTCATAAATTGCTGCTGATTGTCCCGGAGCAATCCCTTCTACTTTTTTATGAAATAAAACTTTTAAATTATCCCCATCATTAGTCACTGTTGCCATCTCTCCTTTATGTTTATAGCGCACTTTCACTAAACATTGCATGCCATCTTCAATCTTTTCGTACTTCAGATAATTAACATTTCTCACAAACATTTCTTGCTTTTTCAAATCCTCCTTTGTGCCAACTACTACCGTATTTTTTTCAGGGTTTATATTAATAACATAAGTGGGATCTGGACCTAAAGAAACCCCTATTTTTCTTTGTCCAATTGTATAAAACGGATATCCATCATGTGTGCCCACTATATGCCCATCAGTAGTTACAAAGTTTCCTCCTTTTACTTTTTCTTCTAATCCTTCCACTCTTCTTTTTAAAAAACCTCTGTAATCATTATCGGGAATAAAACAAATTTCATAGCTCTCACTTTTTTCAGCCAAAGCTTTATACCCTCTATCCAAAGCCATTTGCTTTATGTCTTTTTTATAAAATTTTCCCATAGGAAAAATAGTGCGTTTTAAACACTCTTGTGTAACCCCCCAAAGCACATAGGATTGATCTTTAGTATCATCCAGACCCTTAGAGACAACAAAGCGACCATCCACTTCACGCACTTGCGCATAATGCCCAGTAGCAATAAATTCACAATTAAGCATGTCTGCCCTTTTTAAAAGCGCTTCCCATTTGATATGGGTATTACAAAGCACACAAGGATTTGGTGTTCGTCCAGCAATATATTCATCTACAAAATTGTCAATAATAAAACCTTTAAATTCATCACGAATATCTAAAATTGTATGCGGAAAACCACAATCAACCGCCAATTGACGTGCATCATTAATGGAATCTAAACTACAACAACCCGTTTCTTTTTTATTACCACCTGAAGAATCATAATCCCAAGTTTTCATGGTTAAACCAATTACCTCATAACCATCTTCATGCAGCAATAACGAAGCCATAGTACTATCAATACCACCACTCATTGCCATTAAAACTCTTCCTTTACTCATTCGTAATTAATTATTGTATCCTGAATTCCTTCTTCTGTAAAATACTCCCAAGTTCCTGATTTTATATCATTTAAATAAAAACCTGTATAATATACATTTCCGTTTGGATGATAAAAAAGCTGTTTTCCTTCTCTTTTACCCATTAAAAAAGTGCTCTCCATTTTAATACTTCCATCCATAAAATATTGAAGCAATTTCCCGTCAGCAATATTATTAGCCCATCTTTTTACCTCATAGAGCTCACCTTCATAATAATAGGTTTTTGTTAATCCATTCAACTCCCCCTTTACATACTGCTCACTCATTACTAAAACACTATCTCTATTGAAATAATTCCAAGTACTATCCTTTAGTTGATTCACATACAAGCCTGCTGCTTTTAATTTTCCGTCCCTATAAAAGATGTGGGTTGCAGCAGCTCTACCCTTATAAAAAAACTCTTTTTCTACTTGTAATTCTCCTGAAGGGTAGTAATAATAAAATAAGCCATTTGGAATATCATTATTAAACTGACCTTTGTATCTTAACTTTCCGCTTTCATAGGTTTTTTTCCAGATACCTTGCTTTTTGCCAGCAGCATCTACCTTATTTATGCTTTGGCTAAAAGAGAAAACAGGAATAAAAAATAATAATAAAACTAGTTTTTTCATACACATATAATTTTGACAAATATAGAAACAAAAGGAAAAAATAGCTAGTTATAATTGTTGATATAAATTTTTAATATTTTCTATCATCTTGCTCCAAGAGTATTTGTTTTTTTCTTCAATAACACCTTGAATAAATTGCTGTTCTTTATCATTATTATAGAAATCTAAAATTGCATCAACCACAGAGCCACTGGTTGGTTCACATACATACCCTACTTTATTATGAGGTACAATTTCTTTTAATCCGCCAACATCTGTTACTAACATAGGCTTTTCAAAATGATAAGCAATCTGGGTAACGCCACTTTGCGTTGCATTTCTATAAGGCTGAACAATAATATCAGCTGCACAAAAATAATTAACGACCTCATCATCAGGAATGAAATTAGTGGCCAAAATTACTGATTCTGATAAATTATATTTATCAATCAAATCAAGATATGGCTTCTCATCTTCATAAAATTCCCCAGCAACTATGAGCCTTAAGTTCTTTTTTTTCAAACGCTCATCAGCAAATGCCTCTAGTAAGATATCTAAACCTTTATACTTTCTAACAACACCAAAGAAGAGCATGTAATTAAAGCTCTTATCTAACTTTAAACTATCCAGTGCCTCCTCTTTTGTTTTAGAAACACCAAAATTATCATATAATGGATGAACTCCTAAAATCTTTTTTTTATTTTCATCAAATTGATCTAAGTCATCATATACACTCTTAGACATTGTTAAAAAACCATCAACACTATCTACAAAATAACTATTCAACAGATTATCCCCTATTCTTTTTTCATGAGGAATGAGATTATCTACCACTACTATTACCTTGGTATGCTTATTGCTTTTAACAATTCTAGAAATAGTACCCAAGCAAGGCGACATAAATGGAATCCAATATTTTAAAATTAGAATATCTGGTTCTTGCTTTTTAATCTTAAAACCTATTCTCAACCAATTAATTGGATTTACTGAATTTACTTCAGAAATAACCTCAAGATCTTTAGGCTTCTCACTTGTTGAATATTGAGATTTGCCAGGAAACAAAAATGAAGGATATTGTAATGAGAAAGTTGAGATATTTACTTTATCACCAGCATCTTGAAAAGCACGAGCAAGGCGCTCAGTAAAAACAGCAATTCCTCCTCTATATGGATATGCCGTACTAAGTAAAGTAATTTTCATTAACTTTCTTTTTCTACATGATAGTTGTTTCTATCATATGTATTTCTTGACACCATCTCAGCGATAAAACCTGACAAGAATAATTGCACCCCTATAATCATTGAGGTTAATGCAATATAGAACCCTGACATTTCTGCAATATTTTGAGCAGGCAAACTATTAAACATAGAATATAACTTTACTCCTCCAATATAAGCAAATAAACCAAAACCTAGCATAAACATTAAACTCCCTAACACCCCAAAAAAGTGCATGGGTTTTTTTCCAAAACGAGAAACAAAAGTGATGGTTAATAAGTCCAGAAATCCATTAACAAAACGCTCCAAACCAAATTTGGTTATGCCATACTTTCTGCTTTGATGTTCCACTACTTGTTCTGTTATATTTGAAAAACCAGCCCACTTTGCAAGTACTGGAATATAGCGGTGCATTTCTCCATGTACCTCAACTGATTTTACTACCGTATTTTTATAGGATTTTAATCCGCAATTAAAGTCATGCAAATAAATGCCTGAAGCTTTACGAGCAGCCCAATTAAATAGTTTTGTAGGAATAGTTTTACTTAAAGGGTCGTGGCGTTTTGCTTTCCAACCCGAAACTAAATCAAAGTCCCCTACAGCAATCTTATCATACAATGCAGGTATCTCCTCTGGGCTATCTTGTAAATCAGCATCCATAGTGATAACTACATCCCCTTCAGCTTTTGCAAAACCAACATTCAGTGCAGCTGACTTCCCATAATTTCTTCTGAATTTTGTTCCCTTAATATTAGAACTCTCAGAAGAAAGTCTTTCAATTACTTCCCAGGATTTATCCTTACTTCCATCATCAATGAGTAATACTTCATAGCTAAAATTATTTTTTTGCATTACTTTATCTATCCAAGCGCATAATTCCGGCAAAGATTCTTCTTCATTAAATAAAGGGACAACTACACTAATATTCATATTTAATTTATTGTAATAAATTTTTCTTTTTTACGAACAAAGAGTGCTAATATAGCAGAATATATTGAAACGAAAAATAAGACCGAAATTAATATTTGCAAGAAATATGTCACTCCCAATCCTTCATATCTTATTGTTTCCCATTTAGATAAAATTACATTTCTATTTGATTCATAATCATTTATTTTTTCTTCATACTGTTCATTATTAAATGCGCCTTCTGTGTAGGATGCATCAATTAAAGACTTGTACATTTCAAGTAATCCTAATTCCCTATTCATATTTATCTCAATATACTTATCTGTAGAAAAAACAGTCCACAATAAAGTTTTACCAACTGTAAGTACTCCAAAAGAAAGTGCAGAAATCAAAAATAAAGTCCTAAAAGCATCTTTAAATGGAAATATTTCGTAATAAGAGGCATATGCTCTTGACCACTTTACCACTAAGTACGAATAAACAATAATCCATAATAACACAAAAATTAATAAAAAATTTATCAAACTCATATCTAAACCATAAAATAAATCAATAATTGGGAACAACATAAGTACTAATCCAAGGATTAAACCTTTATTTAAAATGAATTCTTTTTCCTGTTTTTCCATAAAAAATTTTTGGCAAAGATAAACAAAAATAGAAGTTAGGAAATACTTTGCCGAAAAGGTAGATTATGTTAGCTTTGCAGTTAAGGGTAAGTCTTGTACGACCAGCTCCCTATAAACTCCCCCAGGGCAGGAATGCAGCAAGGGTAATAGGTCGTAGCGGTGCGATATAAGTAGCTTACCCTTATTTATTTTAAGAAATCCTACTCCAACCCGACCTTTCACGGGCATAAGGGTGATAAGCTCTTGCAATATTTATATTTTCAGCTTTTGCTAGATTTTCATCATCTTGTAAAAGTGATTCAGCTTCTTTTCGAGCAAAATGCAATATTTTATTATCTGCCACTAAATCAGCAATTTTAAAATTAAGCTCCCCGCTTTGCTTAGTTCCCATCATATCTCCAGGGCCTCTTAAGCTTAAATCTACCTCTGATATTTTAAATCCATCATTGGTGTCTACCATAGTTTGTAGCCTAGTTTTTCCTTCATTACTCACCTTATGTCCGCTTACTAAAATACAATAGGACTGCTTAGTACCTCTACCAACTCTTCCTCTTAATTGGTGTAATTGGGAAAGCCCAAAACGCTCAGCACTTTCAATAATCATAACTGATGCATTTGGGACATCTACCCCAACTTCAATTACAGTAGTTGCCACCATAATATTAGTAGTTCCTTCAGAAAAACGTTTCATTTCATATTCTTTATCTTCTGCTATCATCCTACCATGAACCACACTTACCTGAAATTCTGGCATTGGGAATTCTCTTTCTATTGCAGTAAAACCCTCCATCAAATCCTTATAATCCAATTTTTCACTTTCTTCTATTAATGGAAATACTACATAAATTTGTCTTTTTAATGCAATTTGTTCGCGCATAAAACCAATAATCTGCAAACGAGAAGAATCTGTTTTCCACATGGTTTTTATTTCTTTCCTGCCAGGAGGCAGTTCATCAATTACTGAAACATCCAAATCACCATACAAAGTCATGGAAAGCGTCCTAGGGATAGGGGTGGCAGTCATTACTAATATGTGGGGCGGGAAATCATTTTTCTTCCATAGTTTTGCTCTTTGTGCTACCCCAAATCTATGCTGCTCATCTATAACTACCAAAGCTAGTTGTTTGAATTTCACCTTATCTTCCAAAAGAGCATGCGTACCGATCAAAATATTAATCTCACCATTTTCTAATTGCTCGTGCAAAATTTTTCTAGCTTTTGTTTTTGTAGAACCCGTTAATATTGCTAGTTTAATATCTTGATTTTCCAAATAAACTGAAGTGGTTTCAAAGTGCTGGCGAGCTAAAATTTCAGTAGGCGCCATAAGGCAAGCCTGATACTTATTATCAACAGCCATAAGCATACTAAGTAGCGCAACCAAAGTTTTACCACTACCAACATCCCCTTGTAATAAGCGATTCATTTGCTGAGGATTTCTCACATCACGTCTAATTTCTTTTAATACTCTCTTTTGAGCTCCCGTTAGCTGAAAAGGTAAATATTTGTTGTAAAAATCATTAAACCCATCCCCTAAATTTTCAAAAGCATACCCCTTAAACTTTTTACGTCTTGTTAATTTTAATTTTAATAAGTGTAATTGCAAAAAAAAGAATTCCTCAAATTTTAATCTTTTTTGTGCTCTAATCAATGCTTTTGCATCTTTTGGTATATGAATATCAAAATAAGATTGCTCTCTAGTGGGTAAATTCAATTTTTGAATAAGTTCAGGGGATAAAGTTTCATCCAAATTATTTTTTAGCAATGGCAACAATGCTTTTGTTAATTTTCCAATTGCCTTACTAGTTAAACCTTTTGCATTTAATTTTTCTGTAGCTGGATAAACAGCAAGAAGGGTAGCTGAAAATTGTTGCTCTCCTTCTTGCAACTCAAGTTCAGGATGCACTATATTAAACTTTCCTTTAAAGGATGACGGCTTTCCGAATACGATATAGTCTGTATGTAATTTTACACCACTTCTTATCCAACTTATCCCCTTAAACCATACCAATTCCACAATGCCAGTTTCATCTTGGAAATGAGCAATCAGTCGTTTACTAGCTTTAAGCCCTTTTTCTTCAAACTTTATAATTTGGCCGCTCAATTGGACATAAGGCGTATCCTGATTCAAATCAGCTGTTTTATGCATTTTACTTTTATCAATGTATCTAAATGGATAGTGCATCAATAAATCACCATAAGTAAAAATACGCAACTCTTTTTTTAATAGATCAGCCCTAGCTGGACCAACCCCCTTCAAAAAATCAATAGGAGTGTCTAAAATATGCATGCGGTAAATATAAGGAAACTAGTGCTGCTTTAGTAAAGGGCTTTTAAACATAAATGGTAATAAAGACTCAACAGTATTTGCAATAAGCACCTGATCCGTTGGCGAGTGTAGAATTACTTTTATTGCTTGTTCTTGCTTATCCTCATATTCTGCCATTACTTGCCTACATGCACCACAAGGAGAAATAACATCTATTACCTTAAAGTTTTTAGACATAACTGATACAGCAATTGTTTTTATTTTTACATCCGGAAAACGTGCTCCTGCATAAAAAAGTGCAACTCGCTCAGCACAAAGCCCTGAAGGGTAGGCAACATTTTCCTGATTAGAGCCATTTATAATTTCTCCATTATCTAGCAATACACTAGCCCCAACCAGAAAACCTGAATATGGAGCATAGGCAGTAGTAAGTGAGGATTTTGCATTGGCAACTAATTGCTTTTCCTGTACACTAAGTTCAGTTAATTTTCCTGAAATAAATGAGAGTTCAATTTTCTTTTCTTTCATAATATTTTAAAAATCGTAAGCTAATTTTCCTTCAAAGATAAAAAGAGTTTGCGGATTATTGGCATAAAACTCTTGCTGAATTCTATAGGCCAATTCAACATCCAAATCTTTTGTAATAGGATAAGATATGGAAAATGTAGAGCGCAACTTATTAATTTCATTCTGATGATCTTCCCAAGATATTCCTAAAGTAAAAAAATACTCACTAGCAATACTTGGGGTAAGTTTTGTTTTAGGAATATTATACTCTAGCGCAAACTTTTGTCGTAAGGTCATTTTATAATAATCCGAATACCCTTGAGCCAGCCATCTATTTCGCACTAAATAAGTAAAGCGTTTACTTAGTTTATCTTTATAATTCAAATCAGCATAAAAGCGATTCTGACTTGAAATATCCATTGAAATATTCCACTTATTTATATACCGATAACCAACAGCATAAGAGATACGTTTATTGTATTTTCTTTTAATTTTTAAATCAGTAAACTGCTTGGAATACAAACTTGAATTTTCTCTTAAGCGTAAACCTATTTTAACAAAAAGTCTTGTGTTTTTTATAATCTTTTTATTTGCAGAAAAAGAAGACCAAGTTTGAAAATCATTTTCTTGTGCTAAAACAGAAAAAGAACAAAATAATATTAATAAAATACTA
>CAJQRK010000004.1 GCA_905612305.1 uncultured Flavobacteriales bacterium
TTATTTTTCCAGTATTTTAATGATGCATAAATATCAAAATCATCTAATTCTGCAAAATAATTAAGTAATTGTGGATTTGCTTCAAAATTATTAAGTGCATAATTATTATTTAAAAATACAGACAGACTAGCAGGGGAGTAGACTTCTTTTCCGTCAGTAATTAAATCTTTTGCTCTTTGTAGTACTTTTATAAGCATATTTTCAGCTGAAATAACTGTCTTATGTAAGTAAACTTGCCAGTACATCAGTCTTCTTGCAATTAAGAATTTTTCAATAGAATAAATTCCTTTTTCTTCTACAACCAAATTGTCATTTACAACATCTAACATGTTTATTATTCGTTCGGTTCCAATATTTCCTTCTGTAACACCAGAAAAGAAGCTGTCTCTTTTTAAATAATCCAATCGATCCATATCCAATTGTGATGACACTAATTGGTGTAAAAACTGTTTTGGATGTTTGTTATTAAATATTTCTATGGCTAAAGATAATTTTCCTTCAAATTGCTCGTTTAATCTCTGCATAAAAAGATAGGAAAGATGCTCGTGGGAAACATTAGAAGCAATTGAATGTTCCAAAGCATGGGAGAATGGTCCATGTCCAATATCATGTAAAAGAATAGTAATTTTCAAAGCTTCAGCTTCAGCTTCAGTTATTTCATGGCCTTTTTCCCTGATTTGATTAATGGCTTTATTCATCAAAAACATACAGCCAATAGCATGATGAAAACGAGTATGGTGTGCACCAGGATAAACTAGATAAGAAAGACCCAGTTGAGATATTTTTCTTAATCTTTGAAAATAAGGATGGTCAATTAAATCAGTAATGATACCTTTATCAAGTTTTATAAAGCCATAAATGGGGTCGTTAATTATTTTATCTTTTTTTCTGTTTTGCATACAGGCAAATAACGGATTTTTTTTAATTTTTTTAAACTATAAACAAATAAAATATGACACAAATACTTTGGGCAGATGATGAGATAGATTTATTAAAGCCACACATTATTTATTTAGAAGGAAAAGGTCATGCTGTTACACCAGTAAAAAGTGGAGATGAAGCTTTAGATTTATTGGAAGCAAATAGCTATGATCTTATATTTTTGGATGAGAATATGCCAGGGCTATCAGGATTAGAGACCTTAACTATTATTAAGGAAAAATATATGAACACTCCTGTAATCATGATAACTAAGAGTGAGGAGGAAAGTATTATGGAAGAAGCAATTGGTTCTAAAATTGCTGATTATTTGATTAAGCCAGTCAATCCCAATCAGATTCTATTGGCCATAAAAAAGAATATTGACTCCACCCGATTAGTAGAGGAGAAAACAACAAGTAACTATCAACAAGAGTTCAGAAATATAAGTATGTCCTTAGCATCTTCTTTGAATAAAGAAGAATGGTATGAAATATTTAAAAAATTGACATATTGGGAGTTGGAGCTTGAACGTTCAGGAGAACAAAGCTTAGAACAAATTTTAGAAATGCAAAAATCTGAAGCAAACACTCAATTTTTCAGATTTATTAAAAACAATTATAAGAATTGGATACAAGGGGATGGATCGCCTTTAATGTCACATAATTTAATTCGGAAAAAGGTTATACCACAAATGGAAGACAATAAACCTACTTTTCTTATTGTAATTGATAATTTAAGGTATGATCAATGGAAAATAATTGAACCTTCTGTGTTGGAAGATTTTAGTATTGTAAAGGATGAAATATACACTAGTATTTTACCTACAGCAACACAATATGCTCGAAATGCTATTTTCTGTGGAATGTTGCCGTCTGAAATTCAAAAACGTTTCCCAGATATGTGGAAAAATGATGAGGACGAAGGAGGTAAAAATATGTTTGAGGCAGAATTTTTAGCCGATAACTTACAAAGATTAGGCAAAGGAAGTTGTAAGCATTCTTATACTAAGATTACTAATATTTATACAGGAAGAAAAGTGGTGAATCAAATTCCTAATATGAAAAATAATGATTTAAATGTCATTGTTTATAATTTTGTAGATATGCTCTCTCATGCCCGTACGGATATGAAGATGATTAAAGAACTTGCTGATGATGATTCTGCTTACCGTTCGCTTACTGCTTCTTGGTTTACGCACTCTCCCTTAAAAGAAATTATGAAACAAATAGCTAAGCAAAAAGCTAATTTGATTATTACTACTGATCATGGCACAATTAATGTGAATAAGCCGTCCAAAGTAATAGGAGATAGAAATGTTAGCGCAAACTTAAGGTACAAACAGGGTAGAAATTTGGATTATCAAAAATCAGATGTATTTGAGATAGCAAATCCTTTAGATTATTATTTACCTATACAAAATGTGAGTAGTAAATACATTTTTGCAAAAGAAGACATGTATTTTGTGTACCAAAATAATTATAATCAGTTTGTTCAATTTTACAAAAACACCTATCAACATGGTGGTATTTCAATGGAAGAAATGTTAATTCCAGTAATTACTTTAAAGTCAAAATAAATGAGCAAAATCCTTTTTGCTGAAAATTTGGAGCAGCTTAATAGTGTCTCTGAACAAATCCTTGAACATACTGCACCTCATAAAAAATTTGCATTTTATGGAGAAATGGGAGTAGGAAAGACCGCGTTAATAAAATCGTTATCTTTGCATTTAGGAGTTACTAATATGGTGAGTAGTCCTACTTTTTCAATTGTAAATGAATATCCTATTGATGAAGGTGATAAAGTATATCATTTTGATTTTTTTAGGATAGAAAATGAACAGGAAGCGTATGATATGGGATATGAAGAATATTTTTTCAGTAATGCTTATTGTTTTATTGAATGGCCTGAAAAAATTACCAATTTGATTGAAGAAGATATGGTAAGGGTTAAGATGACCACTGAAGGAACTACAAGAAGAATTGAAGTAATACTTTAACTATGACAAAAGAAAAAATATTTAGTTCATTTGGAATACTTCCAAAAGAAGAAATGCTAGAAGTAAAGCCAAATTTCAAACAATTGCAAATAGGAATTCCTAAGGAATCTTCATTTCAAGAAAATAGAGTGAGTTTAACTCCTGATTCTGTGGGCTTATTAATTGCAAATGGACATAGTGTAGTTATTGAGAAAGGAGCAGGTTTAGCATCCAATTTTTCTGATAGTGAATATACTGACAAAGGAGCAGAAATTGCTTATTCTAAAGAGGAAGTGTTTAAAGCAAGTTTTATCTTAAAAATTGAACCACCAACAAAAGAAGAGCTTACTTTAATGCAAAAAGGACAGGAGTTGATTTCAGCTGTACAAATGAGTACGCAATCAGATTCTTTTTTTAAAACTTTGAATCAAAAGAATATTAGTGCTTTTGGTTTTGAGTTCATCAAAGACAAACAAAATAAATTGCCAATTGTTAGGAGTATGAGTGAAATTGCAGGCAATACAGCAATGCTTATTGCAGGCGAATATTTATCCAATACCAATGCAGGAAAAGGGTTGATGTTGGGTGGTATTTCAGGATTAATACCAACTAATGTTGTTATAATAGGAGCAGGTACTGTTGGTGAGTATGCTTGCAAAGCCTCATTAGGACTAGGAGCTTCAGTACTTGTATTTGATAATTCGGTAACTAAACTTAGAAGATTACAAAATAATATAAATAATAGAATTAGCACTTCAACTTTACAGCCTAAAGCATTAGGTAAGGCATTGCAGAGAGCAGATGTAGTAATTGCAGCTTTGCAAATAGGGAACGGAAAAGTACCTTGTGTTGTAAGTGAAGAAATGGTTATTAAAATGAAAAAAGGCTCTGTAGTTGTTGATGTAAGTATTGATCAAGGAGGGTGCTTTGAAACTTCTGAGGTCACGTCCCATAAGAAACCAACTTTTATTAAGCATGATGTTGTTCATTACTGTGTTCCGAATATTGCTTCAAGAGTATCGCGTACGGCATCTATGGCAATCAGTAACATCCTAACGCCTATTTTGTTGCGTATAGCTGAAGAGGGTGGAGTGGAACACACTATTAGAAAGCATGAATATTTAAGAAAGGGAGTGTATACTTATCATGGAAACCTAACGAATGAAGTACTAAGCAAGAATTTTAATATTCCTTTTGTAGATTTAGATTTAATAATGACAAGTCGATAAAATTATGAAAAGAAGGCTTTTGTTTTTTGCGTGTGGCGCATTAATTAGTATTAGTACTCTTTATTTTTTAGATGATGATAATAATAGAATGAAGCAAACTATTTGTGCTTATATTGATTATTTCAACCCTGAGAAAAGAGTTTTAAGTCAGCTGTTACTTCCAGAGCATGATATTATTTATACAAAAAATGATTCTTCTGAAATTGCAAATTTTTTAGAGGGATCGTGGGTAAATCATGAGCTAACAAATAAAGAAAATTATCCTCAAATTTTTGTTTTGGATAACTTAGTAAAAGAAATTCCGTCTAGACTTACAGTTCATTTTTATGATAAAGAAGAGCGTAAGGTTGAACTGGAGAGAAAAAGATATAGTAAAGCTATTTTTAAGGAAATTAAAAAAGGAATAACTCTTTCAAAAAGGTCATATAAAAGTTACTACTTCATAACAGGCATATTCTTCTTAATTATGATTCCAGTAAGTTTATTGGTCAGAAAATTAATAAGAAAAAGAAGTTCGTAGCTTTTAAGCGTTCTTTCTCCTTTGTTTTTCTGCAATAATATTACTAAGTTCACGTCCCATTTGCCCAGCAATTGAGGTGTTCTCTTCTGCTCTTCTTATAAGATAGGGCAATACATCTCTTACGGGGCCATAAGGAACATATTTACTAACATTATAATTTGCTTCTGAAAGATTGTAGGAAATATGATCACTCATCCCCAAAAGTTGAGAGAAGTAAATCCTTTCATCATTTTTATTCAAATTATGATTTTCTAATAATTCAGTTAATAACTGCGCACTTTCTTCATTGTGTGTTCCCGCACAAACTGAAACACGTTTAATGTTTTTAATACAAAGCTCAAGCGCGGCATTATAATCAGTATCAGTATTTATTTTTACCGTATGTACTGGGCAAGGATAGTTCTTTGTTTTTGCTCTTGCAATTTCTTGTTCATGATAGGCTCCTCTTACTAGTTTTGTTCCAATAAAATAGTTGTTTTCTGCACGCTTTAAAAGAGAATTAAAGTATGCTATTCTATCCTTTCGATATAGCTGAATAGTATTATAGATAAGTGCCTTTTTTTGGTTGTATTTTTCCATCATTTGTTCAGCAATGCTGTCAATAGCATCCTGAATCCAACTTTCCTCAGCATCAATAAAAACAGCTACATTCTTATCAAATGCTAATTTGCAAATTGCATCTACTCTTGCTTCATATTCCTTTTTTTCTATTTCCTCATCAGCTGAAAGAGGACTGTTGTTATTTATTTTTTCCAGAATAGAAAATTTACACAGTCCTGTAGGTTTGAACACTGAAAAAGGAATGCTGTCAGAAACTGCAGCCTTTTTAATGGAAGATAGGATTTGCTCAAGTGCTATATTGAAATCGTTAGCTGAGTCTTTTCCTTCTGCTGAAAAATCCAAGATAGTTCCAATACTAGATTGCCACAATTTATCAATTGTAGTTTGGCTTTTCTGAATAGTCTCTCCTCCGCAAAAATGTTTGTAAACAGTTGCTTTTATAATTGATTT
>CAJQRK010000005.1 GCA_905612305.1 uncultured Flavobacteriales bacterium
GGATACAGTCAACTACAAAAAAGTTGTACATTGCACAAATCTAAATTAAATAAGTAAATGCTAGAATTTGATTTCATAGAAAAACAATATTTAGGACTAAATAAAATGTCGCTTACCAGAAGAATGTCTTTGGCGATTTTTTGTTTTGTAGCGTATTATTGGCGCGAAAGTCATGAAAAATCAGGAGAGCTATACTTCTTTCTTGGAATTGCAATTATGGTCATTTCAATTTCACTATTGTTTATTTTACATTTTAAAACACAAGTAAAAAATGGGAGCATTATTTTGGATGGGTTATGGACTTCACGAAAAATAAAGATCGATACTGTTAGTGTTGTTTCTGTTAAAAAAGTACAATACAGCAAATATATTTTGAATAGGGCCGTTTATAATCTACACTTAAAAGGAACAATTCGTTTTTATACGAGAGGAACTGATGCCGTGGAATTGATTGATAAAGATGGATTGGTTTATCTTATTGGAAGCCAAAAATCAGAAGAATTAACAAGAGTGATTCAAAATAAGTTAAGTTAATAATGAAGAGAATATTAGTATCAATTTTCACACTACTCAGTGTAATAACATCAGCTCAAATTTTAGACCCTGTAAGTTGGAGTTTTGCTCAACAGCAACTTTCTGATAATGAGATTGAATTACAATTTAATGCTAGCATTGAAGACCATTGGCATTTATATTCGCAACATCTCCATGAAGGAGTTGATGCATATCCAACAGAATTTATTTTCATAACCAAAGAAGGCTATCAATTAGTTGATGGTATGATTGAGCCAGAGCCTATTAGAGAAGCTGACCCGAACTTTGATAATATTATACTACCATATTTTGAAGGTGAAGTCTCTTTTTCTCAGAAAATAAAGATTCTTACTTCAAATCCCTTTACTATAAAAGGAGAAATCAATTTTATGTCATGTGATGAGTCTCAATGTGTTTTCCCAATGCCCGTTTCTTTTTCGTTTAACATCAATTCGGATGGTAGTATTCAAGAAGCAGAAGAACAGGAGATAGTTACGAATCAGGATATTGAAAATACAGAAAAATATAATGATGCATTAGTAGATTTGGATAATCCTTCTTCTGATTGTGGAGAAAAGAAAACGCATGAAAACACCTTATGGGCTATCTTTATTTTAGGGCTACTAGGAGGTTTAATTGCACTGATAACGCCTTGCGTGTTCCCTATGATACCGCTCACGGTAAGTTTCTTTACTAAGGCAGAAAAAGGTAAGGGTATGTTTAATGCGGTAATGTATGGATTTTTTATAATGCTAATCTATTTTTTATTAAGCATTCCTTTTCATTTAATGCCAAATATTGACCCAGAAATTTTAAATCAGATTTCTACTAATAGTTGGTTAAATTTATTCTTTTTCGCCATCTTTATAGCTTTTGCTTTTTCCTTTTTCGGATATTATGAACTTGCATTGCCGAGTAAATGGGGCAATAAAGCTGATTCTGGCTCAAATGTTGGAGGGTTAATTGGAATATTTTTTATGGCACTTACTTTAGCCATTGTTTCTTTTTCTTGTACGGGGCCAATTTTAGGTTCGTTATTGGCAGGAACTTTAGGTGGGGACGTAAGCACAGTTGTTATTTTAGGAATGGAATTTAAGATGGTTGCCACTAAATTAACTGTTGGGATGACAGGTTTTGGTTTAGCATTGGGCTTCCCATTTGCTGTATTTGCGTTATTTCCAAAATTATTAAACGCCCTACCACAATCAGGAGGGTGGTTGAATTCAGTAAAAGTTATATTAGGATTCTTGGAAGTTGCACTAGCAATTAAGTTTCTTTCAAATGCTGATATGGTAGAGCAATGGGGATTGATAAAAAGAGAAACATTCTTTGTGCTGTGGTTTATAATTGGAGCACTAACAGTATTATATTTAATTGGAAACATTAAGTTTCCCCATGATTCCAAATTATTAAAAATTTCCAAAATGCGGTATGGTTTTATTTTATCGTTTCTACTTTTTACCATCTATCTTGTTCCGGGGATGTTTGGTTCGCATTTAAACTGGTGGGAGCATGAGGCGTTAAGCGGCTTCCCTCCACCGTTAAGTTATAGTTATACTTATGAGCAAGAAGATAAAGAAATATTCTTTGATTATTGGGAAGCGATAGATTACGCTGAGAAAGAAGGTAAGGCTGTATTTATAGATTTTACAGGCTGGGCTTGTGTGAATTGCAGAAAGATGGAAGAAAATGTATTCCCTGATGTAGAGGAATTATTAGAGCAATATGTGCTTTGCCAACTTTATGTAGATGAAAAAACATTATTAGAAAATGCAGAAACGGTTGTTGTTCCGACTTCTGATGGAGGGACAAAAAAGAAAACCCTAACTACTATTGGAAATAAATGGAGCACCTTACAAGCAGTTACATACGCAAGCTCATCTCAGCCATACTATGTGCTTTATAGTCCAAAAGATGGTCTATTAACTAACCCTATTGGATATACTCCAGATATTAGTGAATTTGAAAGTTGGCTAAAATGTGGTTTAGATGAATTCAAGAAACAATGATAAAGAAATTTTTCAAAAATGTTCTAATTTTTTTATTTGGAAATAAATTGCGCATTATGAAAATGCGAGAAGGATTATTTAAGGGTATTTTTCTTGAAATAAATATAAAAAACCAACTTGCTCTTATATTTGGCTTTCCAGAAGTTCATTTGCAAGAAATTCTTAAAAAATATAAAAGCAGATGATGTAGTATTTGATATTGGAGCTAATATCGGATATGTAAGTATTGCTATGAGTAAATTAGTTGGTAAAAAAGGAAAAGTTTATTCTTTTGAGGCTATTCCTGAAACTGCACAAAAGTGTATGAGAAATTTAAACTTAAATTCTTGCAATAATGTTTTTTTAACAAATAAAGCAGTATCACATAAAGCTGAAAAAGTTATTTTTCGAATACCTGAAGGTGGAGAAAATCACCCAATGGCGAGTATGGTTTGGCATAAGAAAATGGAAAACATCAAGAACATTGAAGTTGAAACAATAGTAATAGATTTCGATTTAAGATTTAATTCATTATCTCCATCTTTTTTAAAAATAGATGTTGAAGGTGCAGAAGGGAATGTGGTTTTAGGGATGGAAAAGTTAATAAAGAAGTGTCATCCTGTAATTTTTATTGAATGCTCAAAAGCAGGAAGAAAAATAGTTTGGGAAGTCTTAAAAAAGATTCATTATTCTTGCTATCATGCAGTTACTAAAGAACACATTTCAGAATTCAAAAAATATTGGTCAGATGATTTTATTTGGATTCCTAAGAATAAAATATTATAGAGGTATATTAATTTATAAAAATACATTCTGTTTCAGGGAGGCTATCCAATATCGATTCTTGGACAGAGGGAGTTGGGCTGGATAAAAATTTTATATTTGCACTTTAAAATTTAAATTATTATGGCAAAGAAAAAGATAATTACTAAAAAATCAGAAGCTTTTTTAGAGAAATATATTAATAACCCATCTCCAACAGGGTTTGAAAGTGAAGGGCAAAAAATGTGGTTGGACTACATTAAACCCTACATTGACACTCATTTTGTAGATACCTACGGAACAGTAGTTGGGGTGATAAATCCTGATGCAAAATATAAGGTGGTCATTGAAGCTCATGCAGATGAGATATCATGGTTTGTTCACTATATAACAAAAGATGGATTTATCTACTTAAGAAGAAATGGAGGCTCTGACCATCAGATAGCTCCTTCCAAAAGAGTAAATATACACACTAAGAAAGGAATGGTAAAGGCAGTGTTTGGTTGGCCAGCAATCCATACCAGAAGTGGCGCTACTGAAAAAGCTCCTAAATTGGATAATATCTTTTTGGATTGTGGAGCAAAAGTTAAAGAAGAAGTAGAAAAAATGGGCATTCATGTGGGCTGTGTCGTTACATATGAAGATAAGTTTATGATATTGAATAAGAACTTTTATCTGGGCAGGGCTTTAGATAACCGTATTGGTGGCTTTATGATAGCTGAGGTGGCGCGTTTGTTAAAAGAGAATAAAGTAAAATTACCTTTCGGACTATACATTACTAATTCGGTACAAGAGGAAGTAGGCTTGAGAGGAGCGCAAATGATTGTAGATACGATAAGACCTGATGTTGCTATTGTAACGGATGTTTGCCATGATACAGGAACGCCAATGATAGACAAGATAAAACAAGGAGATACAAAATGTGGAGATGGTCCGGTTTTGACATACGGCCCTGCAGTTCAAAATAATTTATTAGAGTTAATTATTAAGACTGCTGAAAAGAATAAAATTCCTTTCCAAAGAATGGCTGCTTCTCGTGCAACAGGTACGGATACGGATGCTTTTGCTTATTCAACGGGCGGAGTCGCTTCTTCTTTGATATCGCTTGCGCTAAGGTATATGCATACTACTGTTGAAACTGTACATAAGGATGATGTTGAAGATGTAATACGATTGATTTATGAATCTTTACAAAAGATTAAAAATAATCATGATTTTAGGTATTTGAAATAAAATTTAAGAAAGATCCAATTAGCTTCATTTCTTGATTATATTTGAGCAATTAATTAAAAAATAAAAAATGGAAACAGGAATAGATTTAGGAATGATTACCTATATTATTATCGTAGTCATCTTATTGAAGGGCACGCTATATATGGTGAAGCAACAAACGGCAGTTGTTATTGAGCGTTTAGGTAAGTTTCATAAAGTATCTGGGGCAGGACTGCAGTTTAAAATTCCATTAATTGACAGTATCGCAGGAGATATTAATTTGAAAGTTAGAGAATTGCCTGTTGAGGTTGAAACAAAAACTAAGGATGATGTATTCGTTAAGGTTATTGTCTCTGTTCAATTTTTTGTTGTTGATTCTATTAGCGGTATAGAAGATTCTTTTTATAAATTAAACAATCCTGAACGTCAAATTCAATCTTATGTATTTGATTCTATTCGCTCTGAAGTGCCAAAGATGGAATTAGATGCAGTATTTGCAGAAAAAGATAAAATTGCAATAGCAGTTAAGAATGAGCTTTCGGAAACTATGCAGCAATTTGGTTTCGACTTTATAAAAGCTTTGGTTACTGATATTGATCCTGACTCAAAAGTTAAACATGCAATGAATGAAATTAATGCGGCTAAGCGAATGAAAGAAGCTGCTAAAGAGGAAGCAGCAGCAGCAAAAATTAGAGTAATTGCAGCTGCTGAAGCGGATGCTGAAAGTAAGCGTTTGGCTGGGGAAGGTATTGCCCTACAGCGTATTGCTATTGCTAACGGATTGAAAGAATCAGTTGCTGAGGTGAAGTTAGCAATGGAGGACCATGTTACTAGTCAAGATGTTATGAATATGCTATTTATGACTCAACATTATGAAACGGTTGCTAAGCTTTCTGAAAATAATACGAGTACTATATTTATGCCCTACTCTCCTGATAATGTAGGGGACTTACAAATGCAAATTCAAAGTAGCTTATTGGCAGTGGATGCAATGAAAAAGAAGAAATAGAAAGTAGCCTCAATAAAAAAGGTTTGCTCTTTTATGTTTACAGTGATGGCACGGTTGAGAAGAGACTTGTGATTGAATAAAGAATTTGTAGAAAAATAGAACTACAACATTCTTATTTTCTAACCTCTTTGTATCTAAAACAATCAACAGTATGGTCGTTTACCATTCCCATGGCTTGCATGTGGGCGTAAACAATAGTTGAACCCACAAACTTAAAACCTCTACTTTTTAGATCTTTAGAAATTTTATCAGATAAAGGAGTGTTTACCGGCATTTCACTCATATTGGTAAAGTTGTTTTGTACAACTTTTCCATCTACAAAGTCCCAAAGGTATTTGCTAAATGTTTCAAACTCTTTTTGTACTTCTATAAAAGCAATAGCGTTTGTTTTGGCTGCTTTTATTTTTAAGGTATTTCTAATAATTCCAGCATCTAGCTTTAATACAGCTAGTTTTTCATCAGAATAATTAGCAATTTTTTGAAAATCAAAATTATCAAAAGCAGTGCGAAAGTTTTCTTTTTTTCTGAGAATAGTAATCCAACTTAGTCCCGCCTGAAAAGTTTCTAATAATAAAAATTCAAATATCTTAGCATCCTCATAAACAGGAACTCCCCATTCTTTGTCATGGTACTTTATATAGAGTTCGTCATCTTTCGGCCAGTTGCATCTCTTTTTATTAGTTGTATCCACTTCCTTTTAATCGATATCTTAGGTTATTTCTAATGTTTATCCAATATAAATTGTAATCTGCTATATGGTAGTTTTTCATTTTATAAAAACTAGCAAAAGGAATTTTTATGGGTTTAATCCAAACCACTCCATTATCCGTATATGCTTCTATTGAATTTGGATAATGTATTTTATGATTCTTAAAAAGAATACCTAGATGTTCTTCCTTTTTTGAAAGTAAATTATTAGTTTGCCAACTAATAGGATT
Source organism: uncultured Flavobacteriales bacterium (assembly GCA_905612305.1). Taxonomy (GTDB): domain Bacteria; phylum Bacteroidota; class Bacteroidia; order Flavobacteriales; family BACL11; genus UWMA-0277. The sequence continues at coordinate 6,444 of CAJQRK010000005.1, forward strand.
TACACATGCAATACTGTCAGAAACTTCCCAGTCTTTGGGGAAATACCCTTCTGCTAATGTTCGCCAAGAAAGAAAGCAATCTAATTGATTAGGCGAGCTGCACGGGGGTAAATCCTTATGGAACTGTTTGATTGGCATTCCTGGTAGGTAACTAATAAGTAGTCTATTTCTCATACTGTCATTTTCAAGAATTATTTCCTTTAATAATCTTTCTGTATGATTAGTGCCTTGACTATGTCCAGCAATTATAAATTTATTTCCCTTATTAAAATTCCCCCAATAATAAATGAATGCATTTTTCACATCAGAATAGGCAACCTCAAAGGCCTGTAATCCATTTTCTAAATCGTAATAAGATTGAATATGCATCTGCCTATAATGTGGAGCATAAATATTTGCAATACCTAAGTAAACACTTGCTTGATTTTTTATAGCTGCGCTCCCAATTTCTTTATTTAGTTTTTTGTCGTTTATATCTGCGTTCCATCCATTTCCTTTAAAATAAAGAGTAGGATGTACAAAAAATACATCTATTATAGGTTTAGAGTTGTATGTAGAATCTATATAATTTTTTGGAAGACTTGCGTAATGATTTTCTTTTTCAGGATGCTCTACCCAATATTTCAGATCAGAATAGTTTGGTGTATCTCCTGATAAATTTATGTCAAAATTATGCTCTGGAGTATCCTTCTTCTCAGGAATAAGTTTGTAAGTTTTACAAGCAGTAACATTTATTAGCAAGAAGATAAAAAGCAGATTTCTAATTAAGTATCTCATCTTTCTTACTTTTTATTTCCCATGACATTTCTTGAATTTCTTCCCGCTTCCACATGGGCAGGGAGCATTACGCTCTACTTTTTCTTCAGCTCTTATAGGTTGTGCTTTTGGCTTTTGTTTTCCTGCTTGCTGAGGTGTGTTTGCTGAATTTTCCGGTCTGCTTGTTTGATGATTTTCAGCTCTGTGCTTATCTTCTTGTACTGCTGATTGTGTAGGTAAGCCAGCCTTAATTAAGAAAGAAACAATATCTTTATTTACTTTGTTAATTAATGCTTTAAACAAATTGAAAGATTCAAATTTGTAAATTAAAAGTGGATCTTTCTGCTCATAACTTGCAGTTTGTACCGCTTGTTTCAAATCATCCATTTCGCGTAAATGCTCTTTCCAAATATCGTCAATAATTGCAAGTGTTACACTTTTTTCAATAGCTTCTGCAATGTTTCCTCCTTCCGAATCGTGTGCTTCTTTCAGACTAGTAACTACTTGTAATGTTTTTAATCCATCAGTGAAAGGGATAACAATGTTTTCGTAAGTTGCTGATTGATTTTCAAAAACATCCTTAATTACAGGGTAAGCTTGCTGGGCAATTGCAGTTGATTTTGTTTGATAGCTTTGGTAACAATTTTCATATACCTTTTCAGTTAGTGCATCTACTGAACTATCTTTGAACTCTTGTTCATTTACAGGAGATTGAGTAGCCAACAAGCGAATAAGCTCAATTTTGAAAGTATTATAATCTTTTGCCTCATGCAAATCTCCTACTATATTTTCGCATGTATCATATATCATATTTGCTACATCTAATGACAAACGATCGCCATGTAAAGCATGTCTTCTTTTCTTGTAAATAACTTCTCGTTGCTGGTTCATTACATCATCATATTCCAATAGTCTTTTTCTAACCCCAAAGTTATTTTCCTCTACTTTCTTTTGTGCTCTTTCAATGGAGTTACTAACCATAGAGTGCTGGATAACTTCCCCTTCTTCTAGTCCCATTCTATCCATTAATTTAGCTATTCTTTCCGAACCGAATAGTCGCATTAATTTATCTTCAAGCGATATATAAAATTGAGTAGAGCCTGGATCTCCTTGTCTTCCTGAACGCCCTCTTAATTGCCTGTCTACCCTTCTGGAATCATGCCTTTCTGTTCCAACAATCGCTAACCCTCCAGCTTTTTTTACTTCTTCCGAAAGTTTAATATCCGTACCTCTACCAGCCATATTGGTGGCAATGGTTACAGCAGCCGCTTTACCTGCTCCGGCTACAATATCCGCTTCCTTTTGGTGCATCTTTGCATTCAGTACATTGTGCTTTATTCCTCTTTTTCTAAGGATAGTACTGAGTAATTCAGAAATTTCAACTGAAGTTGTTCCTACCAATATAGGTCTTCCCTGTTCGGTAAGTTTTACAATATCTTCAATTACAGCATTGTATTTTTCACGATTGGTTTTAAATACTAAATCCTCCTTATCATCTCTTTGTATTGGACGGTTAGGCGGTATAGCAACTACATCCAATTTGTAAATTTCCCAAAATTCTCCTGCTTCCGTTTCAGCAGTACCTGTCATCCCAGCAATCTTGTTGTACATTCTGAAATAATTTTGCAAAGTTACTGTTGCGTAAGTTTGGGTAGCAGCTTCAATCTTTACATTTTCTTTTGCTTCAATCGCTTGGTGTAATCCGTCAGAATATCTTCTTCCGTCCATTATACGGCCTGTCTGCTCGTCAACAATTTTTACTTTGTTGTCCATTACTACATATTCAGTATCTTTTTCGAATAAGGTATAGGCTTTTAGTAATTGATTTATGGTGTGTATGCGTTCGCTTTTAATTCCAAAATCTCGTAATAGTACTTCTTTTTTATCCGCTTTTTCTTTTTCACTTCCGCTTGATTTTTCAAGGATTGCAATTTCAGCTCCAACATCAGGAAGGATAAAGAAATCTTTGTTTTCAGTTGAGCTTGTCATCAATTCCAATCCTTTTTCAGTAAGTTCAATGGAATTTGATTTCTCATCAATCACAAAATAAAGCTCCTCATCAACAAGGTGCATTTCCTTATTTTGGTCTTGCATATAATGGTTTTCAGTTTTTTGCAACTGAATTTTAACCCCTTCTTCACTCAAGTATTTTATCAGGGCTTTGTTTCTTGGCAATCCTCTAAAAGCTCTAAGTAAATTAAACCCTCCATCTTTATTGTTTCCTTCAGTAATTAGTTTCTTAGCATCAGAAAGTACTGTTGTTACATATTTTTTTTGGGCAGCTACTAATTGGTCAACCTTGTGTTTAAAATCATTATACTCATGCTTATCTCCTTGTGGAGTTGGTCCTGAAATAATTAAAGGCGTTCGAGCATCATCAATTAACACAGAGTCTACTTCATCAACAATAGCGTAGTGTAGCTTTCTTTGCACCAAATCATTTGCTCGTTTTGCCATATTATCTCTAAGATAATCAAAACCAAACTCATTGTTAGTGCCATAAGTAATATCGGCTAAATAGGCTTTTCTCCTTTGGTCAGAATTAGGCTGATGATTGTCAATGCAGTCAATACTCATTCCATGAAATTGGAATAAAGGCCCCATCCATTGAGCATCCCTTTTTGCTAAATAATTATTTACTGTTACCAAATGCACCCCCAATCCTGTAAGTGCGTTCAAATAAATAGGTAGGGTGGCAGATAAAGTTTTTCCTTCACCAGTTTGCATCTCAGCAATCTTTCCTTGATGAAGCACAACTCCTCCAATTAACTGAACATCATAATGAACCATGTCCCAAACAACGTCTATTCCTGCAGCATTCCATGTAGTTTTGTAAGAAGCATTATCCGTCTCAATACTTACAAAATCTTTTGTGGCAGCAAGTTCTTTGTCGTTTTCAGTTGCTGTAACTTTTAGATTGTCATTTTCTATAAATCGTTTGGCAGTTTCTTTTATAACGGCAAAGGCTTGCGGGAGGATGGTATTTAAGATTTCCTCAGTTTTACTAATAACAGTCTCTTCAAGAGTATCAATCTCTTTGTATAGTACCTCCTTCTTTTCTGTTGGAGTTTCCGAGAGGCTAGCTTCTTTTGTTAAGATTTCTATTTTTTGTTTGTCAGAAAAAATAAAATCAGCTATTTGATTTTTAAAATCGCTAGTTTTTGCTCTTAACTCATCATTAGTTAAAATGCTTAACTTGCTATATTCGGTATTAATTTGTTCAATTATAGGAGTGATTTCCCTTACATCCTTATCGTATTTGTTGCCAAATAATTTACCGATAATATTTAATAAACCTGCCATGTATTCTAATTTGTATAGGAAAACAAATGTACTTTTATTACAAGAGTATGCAAAATAAAAAAAGGTCGAATTCGACCTTTTTATTTAATACTCATCTTCATTAAAGAAGAAATCTTCTTTTGTAGGGTAATCAGGCCAAATATCTTCAATAGTATCCCATTGCATTCCCGGTTCTTCCTCCACCAATTCCTGTAAGTTTTCCACCACCTCCATTGGGGCTCCTGATCTAATTGAAAAGTCAATCAGTTCATCCTTAGTCGCTGGCCATGGCGCATCTTCTAGTTTTGATGCTAATTCTAAAGTCCAATACATTACTTAATTTTTTAAATCTTTTGCAAAAATATATTTTTTATTAACTTGGAGCTGAATTTATTAATCTTTTTGCCATTCAATCTCTTTAGCATTATTGTCTTTTAAAATTGTACGCGCCAAAACAAATAAATAATCAGATAGTCTGTTGAGATATTGTATGTGTAAATTATCAATTTTTTCTTCTTGGCTTAGTGCCACTAAATTGCGTTCTGCACGCCTACAAACCGTACGAGCAATATGGCATTTTGATGCTATATGATGTCCAGAAGGTAGAATAAAAGCCTTTAATATTGGCAATTCTTCTTCCATTTTGTCAATTACCTTTTCTATCAGTTTAATATTTTGAATCGTTATATTTGGTAATTGAATCTTATCTTTTTTCCAGTCAAACGAAATAATTGATCCCAAGTTAAAGAGTTGATTTTGAATTTTAAATAAAATTTCTTTGTGAAATACACTGATTCCTTGATCGTATATATTACCAATAAATGAGTTTAATTCATCAATGGTCCCGTAACACTCTAATTTTATATGGTTTTTATCTACCACACTCCCTCCTAATAATTGTGTTTTCCCTTTATCTCCTTTTTTAGTGTATATTTTCATAGTTTTTTTAAAAACGAATTGTAAAATTCTCTTTACTTAATTCTGATTTAATAAATACAATCCCTATAAAGAACAAATCAATAGTTAGTGTAGTTTTTGGGTGCGCTTTTATGTAATCCCAAGCATTTTCCATCCCTTTTGACCAATGTATGTCATCAAAAATAAAAATTGTATTGTTATTGGCATATTTTAGACATTGTTTAAAATAATCAATGGTTGGTTTTTCTTGATGATTTCCATCAATAAAAGCAAAATCAACAGTTAATATTTCTTTTAGTTTATTAGCTAAAGTGAGGTTGAAATCTCCTAAGGTGATTGAGGTGTTTTTGATATTCTGTTTGTTGAAATTTTCTTGAGCAATTATAGCTGTTGCTGGGCAGCCTTCAAATGTAAAAACGTTTGTATTAGTATCTGCTTTGGCTAAATAAGAAGTGCTTATACCTAGTGAAGTCCCTAGTTCGATAATATTTTTGGGTTTGTAAAATTGAATAATTCGATACAACAATCTTCCAAACTTTGCATTTTTGGCTGAGTTCTTTGCAATGTCCTTTATTTTTCTGATTTTTGAATTATTTATGGTGCTTCCAGCTCCAAAATCTGTAATTTGAATTTCTTTTTTTGATTGACATAATTCTTTTCTGAGAGCCTCAATACTATCACATTTTTTATCATCAGTGCTTTCATTTATTACTTGTGTAATAAATTCATATAAGAAGGGTGCCTGTGCAGCATGTTTCCCTTTAGCAGTAAAAAAATACGTAATGTACCGTAGGATTAATTGCAATGCTTTCATGGGCTTAAAAATACATTTTATTGAGCACACTGTACACAAAATTTACTGTGTGGACGAATCATTAGTCTTCCAAAAGGAATAATTTGTTTGCATTTAATGCAAATTCCAAAGTCAGCATCATTAATTTTGTTTTGCATAACTTGTAATTGTTGCATTTTGTTTTTGGTTTCTCTAAGCACAGCTTCTATCACACTTTTATTATTGATAGCATCCATGCGCGAGATTCTTCCAATAGCATTTTCAGGGGCTATTGGCTTACAAAGTTTGGTGTACTCATCAACTTTTAGTTGCGTACTTTTGATTTCGCTTAATAGTTTTTTTTGAATCTCTTTTAACTGTGCTCTATCCATTAGAGCAAAGGTATAGTTTTTTAATGTACTTTTGGACTATGATAATTGTTACAGGTGCAGCAGGTTTTATTGGCTCGTGTTTGGTGAGCAAACTCAATAGTTTAGGAAAAACTAATTTGGTAGTTGTAGATGACTTTTCTTTTGATAAAAAGAATAAAAATCTAGAAGGAAAACAGTTTGCAAATCAAATTGAAAGAAGACTTTTTATAGAGTGGCTAGAAATCAATGCAAATGAAGTTACTGAAGTATATCATATTGGAGCACGTACTGACACTGCTGAATTTGATCTTGCTATTTTTGAAAAACTGAATTTGGGCTATTCCAAAAGTTTATGGAATATTTGCGTAAAATATAAGATCCCATTTATTTATGCGTCATCAGCAGCAACTTATGGGATTGGTGAGTTTGGTTTTGAAGATAGTCATGCGCTTGTAGAAAAGCTAAGTCCATTAAATCCTTATGGAAAATCTAAGAATGACTTTGATAAATGGGTTTTAAAGCAAGAAAATCAACCCCCTTTTTGGGCAGGATTTAAGTTTTTTAATGTGTATGGGCCTAATGAGTCTCACAAAGGCAGAATGGCATCCGTAATTTTTCATGCAGTACAACAAATTAATACAACAGGAGAGATGAAATTATTTCGTTCGCATCATACTGATTATAAAGATGGCGAGCAGTTACGTGACTTTGTATATGTGAAAGATGTAGTGGAAGTGCTTACGTTTATAATGAAAAATCAAAAATCAAATGGAATATTTAATTTAGGAAGCGGAATAGCTAGAACGTTTAATGCTTTAGTAAAGGCTACTTTTTCAGCAATGGATTTGCCAAATAATACTTCTTACGTTGATACACCTGATGATATTCGTGATAAATATCAGTATTTTACTGAGGCGAATATGCGAAAATTAAAAGCTGTTGGGTATGAAAAATCTTTTACTACTTTGGAATTAGGAATAAAGGATTATGTGCAGAATTATCTGCTTAATAAAAAGCATTACTAAAGTTCCTCTCTTAGTTTTACTAGGAATCCTCTAATGTCTTTTAAGTGATTTACAATCTCGATATTATCAATAGTATCACTTTTGTTTTCTTTCAATTTTTTCTTTGCTCCTTCAAGGGTAAACCCCCTTTCCTTCACTAAGTGGTAGATAATAGTTAGGTTGTCTAAATCCTTTTTAGTAAACATTCTATTCCCCTTTTTATTTTTTTTGGGTTTCAAAATATCGAATTCTTTTTCCCAAAAACGAATAAGTGAAACAGTAACCTTAAATATTTCAGCAACTTCACCAATTTTATAGAATAACTTTTCAGTTAGTTTTTCTTTGTATGGCATTAGTCAAATGATTGATTATTTTGAGATGAAATTTCTAGCATTTTTTCATACTCGTCAGGTGTTAGGTCGTTATAGTAGAAGTTTGCAGGATCTATTTTTTTACTATCTTTAATTACCTCATAGTGTAAATGAGGAGCTACTGATGTTCCTGTGTTTCCTACATATCCTATCACTTCTCCTCTTTTTACTTTTTGTCCTTTTTGTACAATGTATTTTTTCATGTGGGCGTATAGGGTTTTGTAGCCATAGCCATGATCAATGATTACATGATTCCCATAGCCCCTCCTGCTTCTTCTTAATTTTGAGATTTTACCATCGCCAGTAGCGTAAATTGGAGTTCCTGATTTTGCAGAAAAATCCATTCCAGTATGTAATTTTCTAGTTTTGTAAATAGGATGAATTCGATAGCCATAACCGCTAGCTATACGGCTTAAGTTCTTATTGGACACCGGTTGTATTGCTGGCAAGGCAGCTAACATATCTGCTTTGTTTTTGGCTAATTCAATAATCTCATCATATGATTTTGATTGAATGTACAGTTGTTTTGAAATTTGATCAATTTTCTCATTTGTGTTAATAATGAGTTCTGAGTTACTATATCCTTTAAGGTTTTGATAACGATTGACGCCTCCATATCCGGCTTTCCTGATAGATTTTGGAATTGGTTCAGCTTCAAAAATAACCCTATAAATATTATCATCTCTATTCTGGAGATCATCTAAAACCAACTCCACTTGATTCAGCTTGTTTCCCATGCTTTCATACTGAGAAGTTAAAATCTCTATTTCTCTGTTCAGTTTTTTTTCCTTTGGGCTGTCAAAAAACTGAAAGAAAATACTAATCATGATTAATCCAGCAAAAGTACTTCCTGTAAGGAAATAAAATAAGCGTTTTAACTTATTTAATTCACTAAGTTCAATTCGTTTGTAACTTAGTGTTTTAGTATCGTAATAATATTTTACTTTAGCCATGTTAAAATAATTGAGGCAAATTTACTAATTTAACATTAGATAAAGTATGAAAGGCTACTGATTTATAACAACTTATTGTGAATTGTAAGAATAAAGATTAAAAATGAAAGCTAACAAACTCAGAGAATTATATTTAGATTTTTTTAAATCAAAACAACATACAATTGTAGCATCAGCACCAATGGTGGCGAAAAACGATCCTACTTTAATGTTTACTAATGCTGGAATGAATCAGTTTAAGGACATCTTTTTAGGACATTCAAAAGCAACAGATTTGAGGGTTGCTAATTCGCAAAAATGTTTGCGTGTTTCCGGTAAACATAACGATTTGGAAGAGGTGGGTCATGACACTTATCACCACACTATGTTTGAGATGTTGGGTTCTTGGAGTTTTGGTGATTATTTTAAAGTTGATGCAATAAATTGGGCTTTTGAATTTTTAACAGAAATTTGCAAATTAGATAAAGACAGATTGTATGTAACTATTTTTGAAGGTTCAATAAAAGATGGATTAGAAAAAGATAATGAAGCATTTGATATTTGGAGAAAACATTTAGCTGTAGATAAAATCCTAAATGGAAATAAAAAAGATAATTTTTGGGAAATGGGAGAAACAGGACCTTGCGGCCCCTGTTCTGAAATTCATTTTGACAATAGAGCTGACGCCGAAAGATCAAAAATAAGTGGAGCTGATTTGGTGAATAAGGATCATCCTCAAGTAATTGAAATCTGGAATTTGGTATTCATGCAATACAATCGCTTTACTGATGGCAGCCTAAAGTCTTTGCCTCATTCTCATGTGGATACGGGTATGGGTTTTGAGCGTTTGACCATGATAATACAAGGGGTTAGATCTAACTATGACACTGATATCTTTCAACCACTAATTAGTGTAATTGCTAAAAAAGCAAATTGCACTTATGGTAATAATGAAAAGAAAGATATTGCCATGCGTGTTATAGCTGATCATATTAGAGCAATCTCTTTTTCAATTGCTGGTGGTCAGTTGCCTTCAAATGTAAAGGCAGGCTATGTTATTAGAAGAATTTTAAGAAGAGCCGTTCGATATGCGTATACTTTTCTAAATATTAAAAGTGCTTTTATGTATGAACTAGTTGAGGTATTAGCAAGTCAAATGGGGGGTCAGTTTTCTGAACTAAAAGCACAAAAACATTTGACGCAAAAGGTAGTGAAAGAAGAGGAAGAGTCATTTCTTAGAACTTTGGAAGATGGGCTTAAAAGAATTGAGAAAATCACAAAAAATGCCCATGGAGAAATTTCAGGAAAACAAGTGTTTGAATTATATGACACTTATGGTTTTCCGACTGATTTGACCGCACTTATTTTAAGTGAAAAAAATCTTAGTTTTAATAAAGCTGATTTTGACACTGCAATGCAGGAGCAAAAAGACAGATCAAAACAAGCAGGAAAGGTTGAGAAAGGCGATTGGACTATATTGATTGATGATGAATTAGAAGAATTTGTTGGCTATAATAATTTAGAAATTGATCTAAAAATAACTAGATACAGAAAGGTTATTTCAAAGCAAGGAGAACAATATCAGATGGTATTTAATCTTACTCCTTTTTATGCTGAAGGCGGAGGTCAAATTGGCGATACTGGTGTAATTGAAAATTCTTTTGATAGTGTTGCAATAGTTGATACTAAAAAGGAAAATAAACTAATCGTTCATTTTTCAGATGATCTTCCAAATGATTTAAAATCTAGTTTTACTGCAAAAGTAAATGCGGCTGAGAGGAAAGCGAGTGCAAGAAATCATACAGCCACTCATTTATTGCATGAAAGTTTAAGAAGCATCTTAGGGAATCATGTGGAGCAAAAAGGATCTTTAGTAAACCCTAAGTATTTGCGTTTTGATTTCACTCATTCTGCTAAAATAAAGAAAGCTGACCTAACCAAAATAGAGCAGGATGTGAATGCTAAAATTTTAGCAAATATTGCTTTGAATGAGCGCATAAACTTATCATTAAACCAAGCAAAAGATTTAGGTGCTCTCATGTTGTTTGGTGAAAAATATGAAGATGTTGTTAGAATGATTCAGTTTGATAATTCTAAAGAGTTATGTGGAGGAACACATGTTTCCTTTACTGGAGAAATTGGCTTATTTAAGATTTTATCAGAAGGGTCTACTTCATCAGGCATTAGAAGAATTGAAGCGACTACAGGTGTTAATGCTATGGAATATCTTAATGATAAGGAGGTCTTATTATCTGAAATAGCATTTCTTATTAAAAACAACGATCTTAAAAAAGGGTTAGAACAACTAATTTTTAGCAATAAGCAATTGGAAAAACAAATAGCAACCCTTAAGAAGGATAATTTCGGTAATGTAAAAGATGATTTATTAAAATCAGCAGTTCAGGTAAATGGAGTGCGTTTTATTGCACAAGAGGTTGAAATGGATGCTGATGATATGAAGGCTATCTCTTTTGCACTCAGAAAAGAAGAGAAATTAGCCATGGTGTTGGGCTCTACGGTAGGTGAAAAAGCTATGCTTACCGTAATGCTTACTGATGATTTGGTGCGAACAGGATTACATGCCGTTACTATGACACAAGAAATAGCTAAAGAGATAAAAGGTAGCGGAGGTGGTCAGCCATTCTTTGCTACTGCTGGAGGAACTAATCCTGAAGGAATAGCAAGCGCTCTAATAAAGGCCAAAACATTTATAGCATAAAAAAAGCCAGCTAATAGCTGGCTTTTTTATTGTTTTAAAAGTTGGGCCTAGAATCTGTACGCTAATCCAAAATTAAACGAACCTTCTCTGTCTCCAGTTACAGCATCTTCTTTCACGGGCATAGTGTAGCTTGGCTCAAAATAAAGGCCATTCCATACATTCATAGAATACCCAAGTCCAAGTTGCATTTTATCACTTCCATCTTTTGTAGGCATATTAAAAGTTGCGTATATGTCATCTTTTACAGCATAACGAACAAATACAGCATACTCCTCACCAGATTTTTGTACACCAGCAGTGATTGCATCAGTAGCTTGGTAGCCAATACCCATATTACTAGTAATTTGTTCAGCTCCCTCAAGATCTCCGTCATAAGTAGTTACTACCATAATTTGTGCAGAAGCAAATAATGTGCAAAATGCTACAACTGCTGTTAATAATAGTTTTTTCATTTTTTTAAATATTTAAAGGTTAATAATGGGCGCAAGATACATAAGCTTATTAGATATTAGGCCGTTTTTTTTAACACTTATGCACATTTATATGTTAATTGCTAGAGTACATGATATAAAAAAAGGGCTGCAAAAAGCAGCCCTTTAAATTTATTTACTGAGTTAGTAATTACGGAGTAACATTTAAAGTTACCCAAGTATACTTGTCATCACTAGTACCATTATTATCAGTAGCATATGATATACCTAAAGAAGCATTATCTCCTAAAGCGTAACCAAGACCTATTTGAGTTACATCTCTTTCAACAGTATCATCTTGCGCATCAGTTATATTATGCATAGTAGCTGATAAAGAAATTCCTCCCATGTTGTAAGTTAAACCATAAGATAAGTCTTCAGCATTAGCACCTAAATAACCAATACCTCCTGTAGTAGCCCATGACCCATCCATGTTTGTTCCTGCCATGTTAAAGCCAGCATCGTCTCCATAAGAAGCCATACCAATACTTACAGACATGTCATCATTTACAGCATAAGCAAGTCCATAAGAAGTCATTTCATCTCCTTCAAAATCAGTGTTCATAGAAGCAGAAATAGTAGCTCCCATTAATGCACCAGAGATATCAATACCTGTAGCAGCATCATCTGTACCTTCATCAGTCATGTATAATACATTCACATTCCATCCTGAAAATTCACCAGCAACGTTTACATGCATGTTACCAGTACTTTCTTCATCAACACCACCAGCATTCTGTGCATGGTATCCTATAGTAATGTCAGCCATATCAGACAAGCCTAAGCCGAATGACATTCCATCCCAAGTAGTTCTGTTTGCTGACCAGTCATTAGTAGACATTAAAGCTCCTGAACCATAGCTAAGCGCTTGACGACCAATTGTCATGCTTGCCATTCCAAAAAGATCAGTAGAAGCATGAGCTTCATAGATACTCATTGATACATCTTCACCACCACCTATTGTATAGTTTACATCAGATGATACGTGAATACCCCAATCAGATCCACCCCAAGTAGCTCCCATAGTAGCTCTCTGGTCTGCAGTGTTCATGCTGTTGTCTCCACTCATATCTATTCTCGTTCTAGAATCCACGTTCCAGTCTTGAGCAAAAGATACCGTTGTCATTAATCCCATTGCTAAGACTAATATGTTACGTAAATTTTTTTTCATTTTATTTTTTTTTGATTAATACGGGGCAAAGATAAACCTCTTTAACAATTAACACCTAAAAAAACCGCATATTTTTAACAATTAATTGTTTGTATGGATATCAATATTCTGAAAATCAATTGTTTAGCATGTGAAATAATTTCTAAAAAAATGCATTTAAAAGTATTAATTGTTGCAAAAAAAGGTAAAAAATAGGTTTTAAGCTTGCTATTGCTTGTAAGTTAGCCACTTCCACAGCTCCTTATAGCTGGCTTTTTTGCCATACATCAATATTCCTGTACGGTATATTTTTCCCGCTAGCCATGCAGTAAGTATGAATGATAAAATTAATATCCCTACCGAAAGGAATAATTCCCAATTAGCAACTCCAAAAGGCAAGCGCACCATCATAATTACTGGAGAGGTAAAGGGGATGATACTCATCCAAAAAGCAAGCGGCCCATCAGGGTTTTCCATTATAGGTTGTATTAAGATAAAGGAAAGAAGTAACGGAATGGTAATAGGAAGTACAAATTGTTGAGTATCGGCTTCTGCATCAACAGCAGAGCCTACAGCTGCAAATAAAGCGCTATACATAAGGTAGCCCGCTAAAAAGTAAAAAATAAAGGATATAAATATCTGTAATAGGTTAATTCCTCCCATGAAGTTGCTAATTTCACTAAGAATAATAGATTGTTGTTCTGGGTTCAATTCAGTAGTTATACTATTTATATCCATAAATGCAAATTCAACAATTCCAGCAAGCACAAAAGTAAGTAGTATCCAAAGCGCAAATTGAGTAAGTCCCACCAAGGCAACTCCTAGTATTTTGCCCATCATCAATTGAAAAGGTTTTACTGAAGAAATAATAACTTCAACAATACGACTTGTCTTTTCTTCAATCACTCCACGCATTACCATAGTGCCATACATGAAAATAAACATATAGATTAGTATACCGCAAATAAATCCTATCCCCATACTTGCCTCTGCCTGTGAATTACTTGTGTTTCCTTTTTCTGAAATTATTTTAGTGACAATTTTCACTGTGCTTTCAGCTTCTTCTAGTATTGTAAGATCAATTCCTGCAGCTTTTAGTTTTTGATGTTCAATAATTTTCTCCAATTGGTTTTCAATATCACTACTAACGGATAAACTAATTTGATGATTGGAAAAAAGAGTAAAATTTTCTTTTTCTATATATAAGATTGCATAATAGGCACTTTCTTCAAAATTTGTTTTTAGAAATGAAGATTCTTCACTAGTAATTTTGCTAAAATTCAAAAATTCAGTATCCTCAATCTGATTGGAAAATTCAAAACCATCTTCCTCAATAGCAATAATTCTTATTTCTTGACTTTCATAGGCTAAGTAGGAAGGGACTATTAGAAGGGCAGCCATGAGTAAAGGCCCAACAATTGTCATTACAATAAAGGATTTTTTGCGCACCCTAACTAGATATTCTCTTTTTATGATGAGCCAAATTTTACGCATTGCTCACCGCTTTTATAAAGATTTCTTCCATGGATGGAGTTTCTTTTTTAAAAGAAGTAATTTCGATATCCTTAATGATACTTTGCAATACTTCTTGTTGGCTTTTCCCTTCTTTTAATAGTATCTGGAAGGTGTTTCCCTTTTTATTGATGATTGTAAAACAATCGGTTTCCATTAATTCCTTATTAGCAGTAATTATTTCATAGGTACTATTAGTGAATTGTTTTTTTATTTCCTCAATTGGTCCTTCCAAAATAGTTTGTGATTTACTGATAAGTGCAATATGACTACAAATCTCTTCAACAGATTCCATTCTATGGGTAGAAAAAATAATAGTTGTCCCTTTTTTACTAAGTTCTAAAATTTCTTGACGAATAATAGCTGCATTAATAGGGTCAAATCCACTGAAAGGCTCATCAAAAATAAGCAGCTTTGGTTCATGGATTACGGTTACTATAAACTGAATTTTTTGAGCCATTCCTTTACTGAGTTCCTCCACTGTTTTATTCCACCATGATATAATGTCTAGCTTTTCGAACCAAAATTTCAATTTGTCCAAGGCCTCAGCATAAGACATTCCTTTAAGTTGAGCTAAGTAAAGGGCTTGCTCTCCTACTTTCATTTTATTGTATAAGCCTCTTTCCTCTGGCAAGTATCCAATTTCTGCAATATGATGTTTTGTTAAAGGAACTCCATTAAAAAGTAAGCTTCCACTATCAGGGGCTGTGATTTGATTGATAATGCGCATTAAGGTGGTTTTACCGGCACCATTTGGCCCTAACAACCCATAAATACTTCCTTTGGGTACTGAAATACTTACTTTGTTTAAAGCTAGATAGTCTCCATATTGTTTTACAACATCTTTTACTATTAGGAGATTTTCTTGCATAATTTTAGCCAAACATTTCTTTTACTCTGTCAAAAAAGGATTTGTCTTTGTGAGTAGGATTTGGGGTAAAGGATTTAGATTTTTTACTTGCTTCAAAAAATATTTTCTCGTCTTTAGATAAACTTTGAGGGGTCCAGACATTTATATGGATAAGTAAGTCACCAACACCATAACTATTTACTGAAGGAAGCCCCTTTCCTTTTAATCGCAAAATTTTTCCTGATTGCACTCCTTCTTCAAGTTTTATTTTAACTTTTCCGTTTACTGTAGGAATTTCGGTAGTTGTTCCTAAAGCAGCATCAGCAAAACTGATATAATGATCAAAGTGCAAATTCTGCCCATCTCTTATTAGCTGCTCGTGTTCTTCTACCTGTATAAGTACAATTAAATCCCCATTGATGCCTTCAAAAGGAGCGGCATTTCCTTTTCCACTAACTTTAAGTTGCATGTCATTTTCTACCCCAGCAGGGATAGTGATTTTTACGGTTTCAGTTTCTTTTAGCATCCCATTAGCATCTGTACCTTGAGGCCGTTTGTCAATGCTTTTTCCGTTTCCGTTACAATTAGGACAAGGGCTTGCTGTCTGCATTTGCCCCAATATAGTATTGCTTATTCGTGTAATTTGTCCGCTACCATGACAAGTATTACAAGTGGTGTAAGTTACTCCTTCAGCATTTACCAATCGGCTTACTTTTATTTTTTTATCTACCCCTTCCGCTACTTCTTTTAGGTTTAAGGATAAGCGAATTCTTAGATCACTTCCTTTTACCACTCTTCTTCCTCTGCTTCTGCCACCTCCTCCAAAGACGTCTCCAAACTGACTGAAAATATCATCCATATTCATGCCCCCACCGCCAAACCCTCCTCCTGCAGCGCCTCCCATTCCAGCATGTCCAAATTGGTCATACTTTTGTTTCTTTTCAGCAGAACTTAATACATCATAAGCTTCAGCGGCTTCTTTAAATTTTTCTTCAGCTGCTTTGTTTTCAGGGTTTTTATCTGGGTGATATTTAACCGCAAGCTTTCTGTAGGCCTTTTTTATTTCTTTGGTGTCAGCACTTTTGCTAACGCCTAATGTTTCGTAATAATCTCTTTTTGACATAGCTTAAAATTAATTTCCTACTACAACTTTTGCGTAACGTAATACTTTATCTGAAAGTAAATATCCTTTTTCAATAACATCAATTACTTTGCCTTTTTCTTTTTTAGAAGGAGCAGGAATATTTGTAATGGCTTCATGAAAATCAGTATCGAGTTTTTTGCCAATAGGATCTTTCATTTCATTTAACCCTTTCTTTTCTAGTTCTGCTTTTAGTTGTTTGTAGATGAGCACAGGTCCATCTTCATCTGTATAATTATTGGCTTTTATTGAACGCTCAAAATTATCCAAAATTGGCAGTAATGAAGTCATTATGTCTTTATTAGCTGTACCGTACAGTTCTATTCGTTCTTTGGCAGTTCTTTTACGAAAGTTATCAAATTCAGCAAAAATGCGTAAATTTTTGTCTTTTTCTAGTGCTAATAATTCCTCAGTTGTAGGTGGTATTTTTACTTCATCTTCCTTTTCTGTATCTGGTGAAGCGGCTATTTCTTCAGATGTTATTTCTTCAGATGTTATTTCTTTTTTAGCAATTTCTTGCTCATGATTTTTTTTCTTGCTCATTGTATATTTGTTTTATGCTAGAATACTAGTGCAAGTATTTTGCCAGAGTGATAAAAAGGACAATTTGGCAGTTTATTTTTTTTGAGATTCAAGGAATCTATTAAGTGCAGCTCCTTTTAGATTATGAGCAATAATAATTCCATCCCCATCAATTAGTACATTTGATGGTATTGACCTGATTCCATATTTTTGTGAACCTGCAGATTGCCACCCTCCTAAATCAGATACATGATATTCCCAGAAAAGTTCATCTTTATTAATAGCTTTTACCCATGCTCCATTGTTTTTATCAAGCGATAAACTAAAAATTTCAAATCCTTTTCCGTTTTTGAAATTTGACTTGGTGTATTTTTGGTAGGCATCCACCAAATTAGGGTTTTCCTTTCTGCATGGTCCACACCAAGAAGCCCAGAAATCAATTAACACTAATTTTCCTTTAAGGTTAGAGAGTTTTAGTTCCTTTCCTTTAGGGTTGTTATATGCTAATTCAGGAGCAATATTACCAATTTTTAAACCTATTTCTTGTGCTGAAGCAAAGTTAATGGCTAGTAATAGCAGTATTATTGAAAGTAATTTGTTCATTTTTAGTCAATTCTAGTAATTTGTGCGCCAATTGCGTTTAGTCGTTTGTCTATATTTTGATAACCTCTGTCAATTTGCTCTACATTATGTATTGTGCTTTCGCCATCAGCAGCAAGTGCAGCTAATAAAAGGGAAACCCCAGCTCTAATGTCAGGAGAAGTCATAGTAGTCGCCTTAAATTGGAATTGATGGTTGAGCCCAATTACGGTAGCTCTGTGTGGGTCGCATAAAATAATTTGCGCTCCCATGTCAATTAATTTATCTACAAAGAAAAGGCGGGATTCAAACATCTTTTGGTGGATAAGTACACTTCCTTTTGCTTGTGAGGCCACTACTAAAATAATGCTTAATAAATCAGGAGTAAATCCTGGCCATGGCGCATCAGAAATGGTTAAAATAGATCCATCAATAAAGGATTGTATTTCATAACTTTCCTGAGATGGAATATAAATATCATCTCCTTGTCGTTCCATTTTAATTCCTAATTTGGCAAAAACAGAAGGAATCAACCCTAAGTTTTCATAACTTACATTTTTAATTGTAATTTCTGATTTTGTAATTGCCGCAAGCCCAATAAAGGACCCAATTTCTATCATGTCAGGAAGAACCCTGTGTTTACATCCATTTAAGGATTCAACTCCTTCAATGTGTAAAAGGTTAGAGCCTACTCCTGTAATTTTAGCCCCCATACTATTTAGCATTTTGCAGAGTTGTTGTAAATAAGGTTCGCAAGCTGCATTGTAAATGCTTGTTTTCCCTTTTGCCATTACAGCTGTCATTATAATATTGGCAGTACCGGTTACAGATGCCTCTTCTAGGTGCATATCTACTCCTTTTAACTGATCAGCAGTAACTCGATAAAACTCCTCTTTGCTATCATAAACAAACTTAGCGCCTAATTTTTCAAAACCAATAAAATGAGTATCTAATCTTCTTCTTCCTATTTTATCTCCCCCTGGCTTTGGAATATATCCTTTTCCGTAACGGGCAAGTAAAGGGCCTACAATCATGATTGACCCCCTGATACGGCTACTTTTTACTTTATAATCATCAGATGATAAGTAGTCAATATCAACATTGTCAGCTTTAAAGCCATAAGTACTTTCGTTAATCTGATTTACACTGACATTTAAGTCTCTTAAAAGGTCAATGAGGATATTTACATCACGAATTTTTGGTACATTTTCCATGAATACTTCCTCTGGCGTAAGTAAGACGGCACAAAGGACCTGTAGGGCTTCGTTTTTAGCTCCTTGCGGGTGTAAGTCTCCTTTTAATTTGAATCCTCCTTTTACCTTAAATGTAGCCATTTAGTTTTTCTTTTTATAAGGTTTCTTTTTATAAGGTTTCTTTTTTGAATTTCCGCCATCTGGCCTTATGGATGCAGAACGAATAAACTCAAAATCATCTGCTAAAGTAAGTTGGCTGTTGGACATTTGCTTAAGGTGTAAACGTATCATATTATTGTCTACCGAACTTTCATTAAAAAGAATGTATGATTTCTTCATCTGATTGGCAATCATTCCTGTCAGGATTTCTTTTTTCTCATCTTCCATATTTATTGCAGTTGCAATCATGGTTTCAATGGTATGTCCATAATATGAGAATCGGATGTTATTCCCAGGATACGTCATCTTTTCAGGACGCTCTTCTAGTTTTGCTTCCTCTGGTTTTGTATAAGGCGATTCAATATCCAATTTAAAATTGGACATAATATGTAAATGATCCCATAATTTATGAGTAAATTCTTTTACATCTCTCAAGTGTGGATTCATTTGTCCCATAAATGCAATAATTGCATCTACACATTTTTGTTGATCGGCTTTATCGCCAAGAGTAGTGGCATGGTTAATCATCTTTTGTACATGTCTTCCGTACTCAGGAATGATAAGTTGTTCGCGCTCAGTATTGTATTCCATTAAAATTTATTTAGTTGCAAAAGTAGTAAAATACTAACAATATTTTATTAAAACAAGATATTTATAACTTAGATTAAATGTTAAAAACCGAAAGTAAGGCCTAATAAATAATTACGAGTAGCTTGTGGGTAGTATCCTGCCATATTGTATCCTCTTTCGTTATCCGGATTTACATAATGATTACTTCCCCTTGGATCCCAACCATCAGATATGAAACGGTAGACCCAACCATTGCTTACATACTCATTATTTAATAAATTATTGATTTGTAATGTTAATTTTGAAGTTTTAAATACTTTGCTATCACACTGATATGATAAACGTAAATTATTGACTAAATAACCTTCTAACATTCTATTTTCTGATGAAGTATTATCGATAAAGTGTTTGCCAATATATTTACTACTAAAGTCAATACTTGTATTATTGCCTAATTTGTAATTGAATTGTGAAGCCCAGATTACATTAGGTGAAAATGCTAAGTCTGTATTTTCATAAGAAACCTCTTCAGTTCCCCAAGTATCCCAATTGTCAATATGTTCAATAAAAGGAGTAGTAATCTTGTTTTCACTCAAAGTCATGTTTGCCGCCCAAGTAAGTTTTCCCGTTAACTTATAGGTTCCCTCAATTTCAATTCCTTTTCGGAATGATTCAGTAACATTTACATGTGTTCTTTCTCCTACATCATTCAATTTCCCTGTCATTACCAACTGATTTTTGTAATTCATAAAATACAGATTAGCTCCAAATATTATTTTATTTCCAGTTTTTTTGTAGCCAATCTCTGTGTCATAAAGCGTTTCGTGTGTTGGGCGAGATTCAGGTGTGCTTTCTATGTAATCACTTCTGTTGGGCTCTTTATTAGCCACACCAAAAGAAGCATATAAAGATTGATTGTTGTTTAAAGCGTGGTAGAATCCAAATTTTGGATTAAAAAATGCTAAATTTATTTCTTGCTCAGCAGAACTCCCTTCTACGTCTAAGCCTTCAAAAATATAATCAATTCTTCTTCTTTGTAAATCAACATAAATATTAGTTGCATCACTATAAGCATAGTTAGCTTTTCCATAAATATTATGATCTAATTTTTCTGCTTTGTTCCAGTAATACTGATGATTGTAATCGGCATTGCTAGCATATTGAGCCCAAATTACATTTCCGTAATGCTGACCAGAATAACGGTTGATTGCTCCTCCAATGGTTAAATCAATACTCCCCATTTTATGATTTAAGGAATAAATAAAACCACCAAAATCATTATTCAGCCATTTTCTTCTAATTAAATCAGTTGCACTAATTGTATCATTCGTTAATGTAATGTTGTTAATGCCATAATCTGTTAAATCTTCTCCTAATTTTTCTTGCTCGTAATAGCCTTCACCATGTGTGTAGTGCCAAGCAAGATTGAAATTAGTTTTATTTCTCATTTGTTTGCTGTAATGCAATTGATAATGAGTTTGTCCGTAATTGTCAACCTCATTTTCATAAGTGTAAGAATTGAAAGTTCGATTACTATCTAAGTAATTTAAAGGAACGCCATTCCATGCTTGGTAAGTGCGTTCGTGGCCTGAAAATACAATTCCTTTTAATACCGAATTAGCCCCAAAATAAGTTCCTTGCAAGTACAAAGATTTTAGATTAGATGTTGCTCTATCTATATAGCCGTCAGAAGATATTTTTGATAAACGACCATCAAATACAAAGTTATCATTTAATAAGCCAGTGCCAAATTCGATATTATTTTTTAGAGTTGAAAAGCTGCCAACAGAATTATTTGTTATCGCGTATGCCTTTTTGTTTAGTCCATCTGTTTTTAAATTTACAGATGCTCCAAATGCAGCAGCTCCATTTGTTGAGGTTCCTACTCCTCTTTGAATTTGGATATTTTCAATAGAGGATGAGAAATCAGGCATATTTACCCACCAAACACCTTGACTTTCTGAATCGTTCAATGGAATGCCGTTTACTGTTACATTAATCCGTGTTGGGTCAGCGCCTCTTATACGAAACCCTGTATAGCCCACTCCAGCTCCAGCATCAGAAGTAGTAACGACTGAAGGGGTGAGTGAAATTAAGTAAGGTAAATCTTGCCCAAGATTTCCTTTTTCAATTTCTGATTTACTTATATTAGTAAAGGTCATTGGCGTTTTTTCATTTGCTCTTAGTGCATTTACATTTACCTCATCCAATACTTTTCGCAGTGAAATACTGTCGCTAGGCTGCTGAGCAAAGCCTATAAAAGGCAAAGCAAGCAGCACGGTCATAAAAGCTTCTGTGTTAAACATTTTTATTTTTGTTAACATTATCAGATAAGATGGGGTTTTATCTGTTTTATTTAATGTTACTCATTTTCCTATTGTGAATTACCACATCAGGTTCAATGGGTGTGATCTCAGCCTTTCGGCACCCCTTTTAAGATTTAACAAAAATATAAATAGATTTTAGATAATAGATATAAGAGAAGATATTTTTAAGATAGAATTTTCCGTTCTATTTTCTCCCTCTACTATAAAATAATCATGGCCTAAATTTTCTAACTCCTGTTTGTAAATTTTAAAAAACTCCTGTCTATCATTTGGGTTTTCTCTTTGCTTGTCTGCCTGCCAAGGAATGTCAGGTTTGCATAAAAGATAAAAGCGTTTTTCTATTTTTTGTTTTTCAATTTGGGTTAAAATCCATTTATCACAACCTCCGTATTTGTACTTACTCCAAATTTTAATTGTGATTAAATCTGTGTCTAATAATTGAGAGCTGACTTCTGATTCTAATTGTCCTTGTGCAATGGATAGTAAATCATCTTTGATGTAACCTCTATCTAATGTATCAATATAGGCTCGAGCAAATTCTTTAGTAAATGGAATATTGAAATGCTTAGATAATGCTTTGCAAAGAGTAGTTTTTCCACTACTTTCAGGGCCAGTTATAATTACTTTAAGCATCTATTTTTAGTCTCTTCATCCAAGAGAAATATCCGAAAATTGCAATAATGGCGTAGCTTATAAACAGTAAAGATGTAAGGTGAAGCCCCATATTAAAATAGAGGTATGATGCAACTGCATCAATCACAATCCAATAAAGCCAATTCCCTAATATTTTTTTTGCAATCATATATGTTGCAAATACACTAAATATGGCATTGAAGGAATCAACAATAGGCATTTTAGCATTAGTATAAGTAGCAAAATAGAAGCCCATTAAAAAAGTTAATATTGTTCCTGTTACTAAAATAAAAAGATGTTTACTAATACTCCACTCGATAATTTGTAAAGATTGTTCTTTTTTGTTCCAATGATAATAGCCGTAAAAAGCCATAAATAAATAAAATATTTGCAAGCCAGTTTGCGAGTATAGTTGTGCGAAAAGACAAATATAAATATAAAGTGATGCGCTAATTACGCCAGCACCCCAACACCAAATATTTTCCTTTGCTGCCAGTATTATATATAGGATGGAAAAAAAAACTGCAACACACTCAATAATGCTACAATTGAGATTTAGGTTATTTAAGAAAAGAGCTATTTCACTCATAAATCATCTCTTTGTGAAAATACTTAGCAATTATGTACTGCGGCAGCTATTTCTATAATCAGACTCTCATCTTTTTCAATAGCATTACCTACAACAATAATATCAGCTCCTGCTTTGCAATTAGCAATTGCTTTTTTACCACTGCCAATCCCACCTCCAATAATTATTGGGCAGTCCACTGAGTTCCTAACGTTTGCTATCATTTCTACTGAAATTGGATTTTTAGCTCCACTTCCCCCATCCATAAAGATAAGCTTTAGCCCCAGCATTTCTCCAGCCATGGCGGTACAAGCTGCCACTGCATTTTTATCAGCCGGGATTGGAATAGTGTTACTCATATAAGATGCAGTAGTAGGTTTTCCGCTATCAATCAGCATATATCCAGTAGGCAGTACTTCCAATGAGGATTGTTTTAGAATAGGGGCTGTAATTACTTGCTTTCCAATTAACATATCTGCATTTCTTCCAGAAATTAAGGATAGGAAAAGTATTCCATCTGCTTTGTTGTTTACTTGCATTGTATCTCCAGGAAATAATACTACAGGAATATCGCAATTGGATTTTATAGTAGAGATGCAAGAGTCTAAACTGTCATTGGTAAGTAAAGAGCCTCCTACAAAAAAGAAATCAGTGTGTGCTAATTTTGCTTTTTCAATAGTACTAATTAAAGTATTGGCATCTTGCTTATCTGGGTCAACTAAAATAGCAAAAAGTTTCTTTCCAGCTTTTTTGCTTTCAATTATGTGATTGTAAATATTCATAATGTCATTTCTGTTTGCAAACATACACTAAATAGTGATTATGTATTTTTTGATAATTCAAGATTAATTGGGTGTTTCTGAATTCAGCCGTAATTTCCCCTTTTTCCAAGCTTTTAAATGGATGAAGTTTTATGTCAGCAATAAAATCGACTTCTCCTTTTTGGTACCATTTAAAAACAGCCTCCTTGCAGCACCAAATAAGTGTTGCTTTTTCAGCCGTTAAGCCTTTCAAGTTATTTGTTGAAACAAATTTTGAAGAAACTCTTAGTGCTTTTTCTGATATTTCTTCAATATCTATACCTACTTGTTGTTGGCTTATAATGATAGCGACTAATCCTTTGGAGTGAGAAATTGAGATATAGCCCCCATTATTTAATTCAGGAGCGCCAAATGCATTGTAAGAAATTGAATAGTTAGGATTAATTTCATTCAGCAATAAACGGCTTGCCTCCCATTCTTTTTTTCGTTTTTCAGTATTGAAATTAGCTGTATTTATTGTGTTAGATAATTGCAGTAATTCTTCTAGGGTTTCTGTGATTTTCCAAATAGCAATAATGCAGTTTTGTGTAGTTGTGTTGCAAATAACTCCCATATCTTAAATAATTGGGGGCTAAAATAATAATATTGGTTATCTTTGCAAACCTTAAAAAATTAAAAATGGAAACGGAAACTATGAACTACAAAGTAAAAGATATCTCATTAGCAGAATGGGGAAGAAAAGAAATGACTTTGGCTGAGGCCGAAATGCCAGGATTAATGTCAATAAGAGAAGAGTTTGGTGATAGTAAACCGTTGGCTGGAGCTAGAATTGCAGGTTGTTTGCACATGACTATTCAGACTGCTGTATTAATTGAAACGTTAGTTCATTTAGGGGCTGAGGTTACTTGGTCGTCTTGTAATATATTTTCTACTCAGGATCAAGCGGCAGCTGCAATTGCAGTAAAAGGTGTTCCTGTCTTTGCCTGGAAAGGTTTAAGTGAAGAAGAATTTGATTGGTGTATTTTGCAAACCCTTACTGCATTTGAAGGTGGAAAATCTTTGAATATGATCTTGGATGATGGTGGTGATTTAACCAATATGGTCTTTGATAGATTTCCGGAAATGGTTACTGATATTAAAGGGCTTTCAGAAGAAACTACTACTGGAGTACACAGACTATATGAAAGAATGAAAAAAGGAACACTTTTAATGCCTGCTATTAATATTAACGATTCGGTTACCAAATCAAAATTTGATAATAAATACGGCTGTAAAGAATCTTTAGTAGATGCTATCCGTAGAGCTACTGATGTGATGATGGCAGGAAAAGTTGCTATTGTTGCGGGTTACGGTGATGTAGGCAAGGGTTCTGCCGCTTCTTTAAGAGGCGCAGGCGCAAGAGTTGTCGTAACTGAAATTGATCCTATCTGTGCACTACAAGCTGCTATGGATGGTTTTGCAGTAAAAAGAATGGATGATGCGTGTAAAAATGCAGATATTATTGTAACAACTACAGGAAATAAAGACATTATTCAAGCGCGTCATTTTGAAACAATGAAAGACAAAACAATTGTGTGTAATATCGGTCATTTTGACAATGAAATTGATGTAACTTGGTTAAATGATAATTGGGGACATACTAAGGATACCGTAAAACCTCAGGTTGACATATATACGATTGACGGTAAAGATATTATTCTGCTTGCAGAAGGTAGATTGGTAAATTTAGGTTGTGCAACTGGGCATCCTTCTTTTGTGATGTCAAATTCTTTTACTAACCAAGTATTGGCACAATTAGAATTGTGGAATAATACTAATAATTATAAAAATGAAGTTTATATGTTGCCTAAGCATTTAGATGAAAAAGTTGCTAGATTGCATCTTGCAAAAATTGGTGTTGAGTTAGAAACTTTACGTTCTGATCAAGCGGAATATATTGGAGTAAAAGTAGGAGGTCCTTACAAGCCAGAATACTATAGATACTAATTTTAGATATTTAGTGTTTATATAAAATGGCAGAGTCTAAAGCCCTGGCAATTGAACTTTTTTAATTATAAATATGCATTTGACTTCCCTGCAAGCTCGAATGATACTGCTTAAGAGGAAGTAAGGCAGGAGCATTTGCGGCAGCACCATCTTGTTCTAGTAAAAACGCAGAAGTGCAACAGCCACAATAAGCAATTCCTGCATTAACAGAATCAATATGTGAACAAGCTAGTGAAGGCTCGTAACTACAATTTCTATCATATACTTTATAGTCGTCTCCCACCCCGTGATAAATGATGATTCCTTCAACTCCTTCTTCATTTAATAGAGGTACATCAAAAATGGAGTTGCCGGAAACTTGCAAATCGCTATATTCTGGCAAGCTCAAATCTATAAGAATATTTACATAAACCTCTTCAATGTAATTGTCTTTTGAATTACAACTTGCAATTAATAGGCTAATACTAAAGATGTAAATACTTGATTTCATGATTGCAATTTTACAAAAAAGAAATGGATTTATCATTCCTCGAGGTATGAAAATATTTATATCTTTACGACCTTCTAAAATCAGAATTTACATTTAAACGAAACAGTATACCATGTTGAGAAAAATTTACTTGATAGCGGCATTAGCATTAATATCAACCCTTGCTTTTGCACAAACAGGAACCTTGAAAGGAGTGATATCAGACGCAATGAGTGGAGAGCCTATCCCGTTTGCAAATATTATCATTGAAAAGAATGGAAATCAATCAGCAGGAACTACTACTGATTTTGATGGAAACTATATTATTAAACCAGTTGAGCCAGGGAATTATACCATTAAAGCTACATTTGTTGGTTATGGTACGGTTGAGGTTACTGGGGTTATTGTTTCCGCAAATAAAATTACTTTTCAGGACGTAAAATTGCAAGAGGGTATTGCAATTGGAGAAGTAAAGATTATTGCGTATAAAAAACCGTTATTGGATCAGGATAATCTTTCAGGAGAAACAAAAACAGCTGAAGAAATTGTTGCTTTGCCAACAAGATCTATAAATTCAATTGCAGCTACAACTGCTGGGATTTACCAGCAAGATGAAGGGTCTGAGGTAAATGTCAGGGGATCAAGAGGAGACGCAACTGAATACTATGTTGATGGAATTAAGGTGAGAGGAAGTATGGGAGTGCCAACTTCAGGTATTGAACAAATCACTGTAATTACTGGTGGTTTACCTGCACAATATGGGGATGCAACTGGGGGTATTATCTCGGTAACCACTAAAGGGCCTTCTAATAAAATGTTTGGAGGTATTGAGTTTGAATCCTCTTCATTATTTGATGGTTACAACTACAATTTATTAGGATTTGCACTTTCTGGCCCTATTTTGAAAAAGCGTAATACAGATGGCTCAAAAGGAAGTTCAATAATTGGTTATTTCTTAGCAGGAGAATTCAGATCCGTTGACGATACTGACCCTTCAGCAATTGGAAGGTGGAAGGTAAAAAACGATAAGCTAGAGTGGTTAAAAGATAATCCTTTTCAAGTAGCCCCAAATGCAACAGCAGGATTCTTAAGTACTTCTGATTTTTTAACAGCAACAGATTTTGAGAATACGCAAGCAAAACAAAATGCACACAACAACAAATTTAACATATCAGGGAAATTAGATTTTAAACCAGGAAAGAATACTTTTTTGTCTTTAGGAGGTAATTACTATACAAAAAAATCTCGTGATTTTTCAGCTTCTCGCTCAATGTTTTCATGGGAAGATAATAGAGAGACGAGCGAACAAACTTATCGTTTATTTGGGAAGCTAACACAAAAATTTGGCTCAGCAGAATCGAATGAGGAAAATAGTAGTTCGACTATTAAAAATGCCTTTTTTACTTTACAAGCAGACTATACAAATAACAAATATACTTTTGGAGACGCAAACCATAAAGATAACATATTTAATTATGGCTATGTAGGCAAATTCACAACTCATAAAGCGCCAACTTATGAGAATGGTAGCGCTGTTGATTCTACTTCTGGAACTATATATACGGGTAGAGTGTTAGGTGGTTGGGCTGATACTTTGTATGAATATGCTCCTGGAGGGTTAAATATAGGCCTAGAAAATTATACAAATGCTTATTATGATATGTTTTCGGATTATGGGATGACCTCCTATATGGCTCCGTTTGGTATTGGAGATGCAAATGATGGAGTAATAAGAACAGCAGCAGATTTACAAGGACAAGGGTTGACGAATGGAGGCTCTCCAGCCTCGGTATATTCTCTTTTTAGTAATCACGGATCATGGTATGGCTATTCTGTTAAACAAGAAAATACCCAATTTGCTTTTAAGGCATCTGGTTCAGCTGATATAAAATCACATGAGTTCTCTTTTGGGTTTGAGTTTGAAGAAAGAAAAGATTACTATTGGCGATTTAATGCAGTATCAAATAGCACATCCCCATCTATATGGACATTAATGAGACAACAAGCCAACAAGCATATAATGGAATTGGATTTAGCCAATCCTCATCCTGTTTTTGATATTCACGGTACATATCAAGATACGGTTAATTACGATCGTTTAAATGCTGATTTAGATCCAAAAACTGGCAACCCAACTGGAGAATTTCAATCTTGGTTTGATAGAGAATTAAGGATCTCATTAGATAAAGACCCAAATGGAGTAGAGTTTATAGATATTGATTCCTATGATCCATCAACTTTCAGTTTAGATATGTTTAATGCTGATGAATTATTAAACAGTGGTTCGTCAATAGTTTATTATTATGGATATGATATTTACGGTAACAAGACGAATACTCACAATACTTTAAAAGACTTCTTTAATT
Source organism: uncultured Flavobacteriales bacterium (assembly GCA_905612305.1). Classification (GTDB taxonomy): domain Bacteria; phylum Bacteroidota; class Bacteroidia; order Flavobacteriales; family BACL11; genus UWMA-0277. The sequence continues at coordinate 34,825 of CAJQRK010000005.1, forward strand.
ATGAGGATAATAATGGTAACAATACAAGAAATATAGCGCCATACAATCCTATATACCAAGCAGGATATATACAAGATAAATTTGCTATTGAAGATTTAATTTTTAATATTGGAGTAAGAGTAGATCGTTTTGATGCAAACCAAAAGGCGTTAAAAGATAAATTTTTACTTTATAATGCACATGATGCATCAGCAAACACAGATCTAATTAACTCTACAAATATTCCATCCACTATTGGTGATGATTATGTGGTGTATGTTGATGACATTTCTAATGCATCAACAATTGTTGGCTATAGAAATGGAAGTAATTGGTACAATGCAGATGGATTAGAAATTTCTGATCCATCTTTATTGGCTGAGGCTGCTGGCGGAAAAATTGCACCTTACTTAACTGATCAATCGATTATTGATGATAGTCTTGGAAGAGTTAATATTTCTGCATTTAAAGATTATAAGCCCGAAACAATTTTTATGCCAAGGATTGCTTTCTCTTTCCCAATTTCGGATGAGGCACAGTTCTTTGCGCATTATGACGTATTAACACAAAGACCTCCAGAAGGAAATAGAATAGAACCAGTTGATTATTTATTTATGGAAGATAGAGTGGGGGCAACTTTAAATAATCCTGATCTAAAACCTGAGAGAACAGTTGATTATGAGCTAGGCTTTGCTAAAACATTGTCATTACGCTCTGCTTTAAAAATTTCTGCATTTTATAAAGAATTAAGAGACATGATTCAAATAACAAATGTATTGTCGGCTTATCCTGCACAATACTATACTTATGGTAATATTGATTTTAGTACAGTAAAAGGGATGTCAGTTAATTATGATTTAAGAAGAACTAATAATGTGCAAATGACCGCAAATTATACTTTGCAATTTGCGGATGGTACAGGTTCTAATGCAACATCAGGGCAGGATTTAGTGAATACAGGTCAACCAAATCTAAGAACTACAATTCCACTTGCATACGATCAGCGACATGCAATTTCAGCATCAGTTGATTATCATTATGGTAATGGTAAAGACTATAATGGTCCCGTATGGTTTAATTCCAAAGTATTCCAGAATTCTGGGGCTAATGTAATGATGTCAGCAGGTTCAGGAGTTCCTTATTCAAGGCAATCAAATATCACTCAAGAGGCTGCTTCAGGAATTAATGATCGCTCTACTTTAGAAGGAAGCCTAAATGGATCTCGCTTACCATGGCAATTCCGTGTAAATGCTAAAATAAACAAAGAGTTCGAAATTAAATGGAGTGATAAAAAGAGCTCACATATTAATGTATATGTGCAAGTTCAAAATTTATTTGATGCTCGGAATATTATTAATGTTTATCGTGCTACAGGAAACCCAGAGGATGATGGATATTTAACAGCAGCAGCTTCTCAAAATTCAATAGAATCTAGAAATGATGAAAATGCGTTTAGGTATTTATACTCATTAGCAGTTAATAATCCTGAACATTATAGTTTACCACGAATGTGGAGAGCCGGATTGAGTATTAAATTTTAATAAAAGTAAGACAAGAAAACAGATTTTATATGAATAATAAAATAAAACAAATCGTAAGCCTTTCGTTAGTACTGCTAGCAGTTAGTGTTATGGCAAAAGAAAATGTATACAGCCCAGGCGCAACCTCTGTAGTAAACACTAAAGTTGCTGCGGGCTGTGATCCCTCTTCCTCACAAACAGATTTAGATGTAAATAATGTTAGAACTACAATAATGGGTGGTGGAGATATGTGGTGGAACTTATCTGATGCAAGGTATGAAATTCCAAAAGATGGAAATAGACATTCTTTATTTGCTGGAGCACTTTGGATTGGAGGTGTTGATGATGGAGGTCAATTAAAGGTTGCAGCTATGACCTACAGGCAAGGCGGTAATGATTTTTGGCCAGGCCCTTTGGATGAAGTGACTGCACTAATTACTGCTAGCGAGTGTGCTCTATGGGATAAGCATTTTAAAATAACACGAGAAGAAGTGGAATTCCATGTCGATAATTATTTAGACCCTAATTATACAATGCCAGCATCAATTAAAAACTGGCCAGCTCACGGAAATTATAATAATCCTTTTGTTGGTTTTAGAAATCTTGCCCCCTTTTATTCCCCAACCGGCAATATTGATTATGACCCAGAGAGTGGTGATTATCCTGATTATAATATTACAGGCACTAATGATAACGCTTCACTATTTGGCGATCAAACACTTTGGTGGGTATTTAATGATAAAGGAAATATTCATACAGAAACTGAAGCAGAGCCATTAGGACTGGAGATTCATGCGCAGGCCTTTGGTTTTACATCTGACAATGAAGTGAATGATATGACTTTTTACAATTATAAAATTATTAACCGTTCTACCACACCACTAAATGACACATATTTTGGGCAATGGGTAGATGCTGATTTAGGATTTTATTTGGATGATTATGTAGGTTGTGATGTAGGTTTAGGACTTGGTTTTTGTTATAATGGTGATGCAGAAGATGAGGGGGCTGCAGGATATGGATTTAACCCACCTGCAATTGGAGTAGATTTTTTCCAAGGGCCACTTGCAGATAAATTTGATGGGATTAATAATGATAACGATTTTGATACTCTTGGTTTTCCTATTATTGATGAAGGAACAAATGGAATAGATGATGATAATGATGGTCTAATTGATGAATTAGATGAGAGGGAGCAAATTATAATGTCAAAATTTGTATATTATAACAATGACTTCACTGTTACTGGAAATCCTGAAAACGGAACACATATATATAACTATTTAAGAGGTATCTGGAAAGATAATGTACCAATGACTTTTGGTGGTGATGGGCATGGTGGAGGACAAGGCACAACACCAACTGAATGTAATTTTATGTTCCCTGGAACATCAGATGATCAATTCACAGGGCAAGAATGGACAGAAGTTACTGCTGGTAATGTCCCTGCAGACAGAAGGTTTATTCAATCTGCAGGCCCTTTCACTTTAGAGCCAGGCGCAGTAAATGAAATTACTACTGGTGTAGTTTGGGCTAGAGCTAAATCTGGTGGCCAAACAGCATCTATTGCTTTAGTGAAAACTTACGATAGAGAGGCGCAAGCGTTATTTGATAATAATTTTAACATTCTTAACGGGCCAGATGCTCCTGATTTACAAATACAAGAATTAGACAAGCAACTTGTATTCACGTTATCTAATAGTGGAATTTCTAATAACATTAATGAGTCTTACTCAGAGAAAGACCCTTATATTAAAAAGTCAATAAATGCAAATAGTCAATATTATGAATTTCAAGGGTATTTAGTGTATCAGTTGGCAAACGCTACTGTATCAGCAACTGATTTGACTGATCCTGACTTAGCTCGATTAATTTATAGAAGTGATATTAATGATGATGTAACAGGAATAGTTAACCAGTATTTAGATCCTTCATTAGGAGTGTACACCCCAATTGAAGAAGTGTCTTCTATATTAAACTCTGGAGTTGTTGGTTCTGTGGATAAAGGCATACAATTCTCTTTCCAAGTTTCAGATGATAGGTTTGCTGCAGGAAACACACGATTAGTAAATCATAATACCTATTATTATATGTCTATGGCTTACGGCTACAATATGGCGGAGGAAAATGCATCTCCTTATGATGTAAATGCACCAGATTATGATGGAAGAAATCAGCCGTATATTTCAGGAAGAAAAAATATTCAGACATATTCTGCTATTCCTCATTTTACAGAGCCTGAAGCTGGAGGTACAACATTAAATGCTTCTTATGGTGATGGAGTGAAAATCACAAGAGTTGAAGGGCAAGGTAATGGAGGTAATAGTTTAGAATTAACAAAAACAACGGTTGACGAAATTCTTGCCTCAAATGATCATAGGAGTTTGTACCCAGTCTATAAAGCAGGACAAGGACCAATTGAAATAACTGTTGTTGACCCAGTTAAAATACCTGAGGGGGATTATGGCTTAAAACTTGAGGATCCTATTTTTACAGGAACTGCAATTACATCATACGGTAAATGGACTTTACTTGATGAAGCAACTGGGGTAACAGTAGCTTCTGCAAATCAGAATATTGTTTTAGGTTCGGAAAAGTATATTACAGCTTTAGGATTAAATATAAAAATAAAACAAGCATTAAACCCTGGTACTGATCCAGATAATATTGCTGAAAACGGTTTGATTTCTGGGACTATTGAGTTTGAAGATCAAAATGATAGATGGCTAAGTGGTGTGGCTGATAGAGATGATGATAATGGATTTTTGTGGGGTTTAAATTGGATAAGAGCGGGGTCTCAGACTAATGACGATGACGCAAAAATGAGTGATTACAATCAGAATGATGATCCAAATGGCGTCTATGAAGGAGCTGTTGTACAAACTAATGTTCTTTTTGGAGGACTGGAAAGTACAGGAGGTACGTGGGCACCTTATTCTTTTGCCTCAAATATGAATGACGGTCCTGGTTTTAGCAGTACCGTAACAAATAGTTATTCAAAGTTTGAAAACACCAATTCAGTTGATATTGTATTTACAAATGATATGTCAAATTGGTCAAAAGTATGTGTAGTTGAGGCTCAGGATGATCCTGCACTAGCAATTGGGAACCAAGTAAAAATGGGATTAAGACAAAGTCCTTCATTAGATATTAATGGAGCTCTTGCAAATGATGGCACTATGGGAATGAGCTATTTCCCAGGTTACGCAATTGATGTAGAAACAGGAGAGCGTCTAAATATCATTTTTTCAGAAGATTCTTGGTCAACTTCCGAAAACGGAAATGATATGCTTTGGAACCCTACTGATAAAATTGTCACCGATCAGTTTCCGCAATACGATCCAAGTGCAGATCCTGGAGAACAATTTTCAGGAGGTAATTATTTATTAGGAGGCAAACATTTTATCTATATAGTCAAAGGAGAATCTTGGGTAAAAGGTATTGAAGATTATGTTAACGGAAATTTAATAGATGTTGGAAATTCACCAAATTATGATGAATGTGCATGGGTTTATGAAAAACTGGCTAATTATACACCACTTTTAGTTGCTCAATTTGATGTATTTGAAAATATAACTTGGGTAGGAGTTCCGTTATTAGCTCCAGGTAGAACTTTACGAACGGACCCTAATGGGATACGAAATGATGCTACAGTTAAGTTAAGAGTTACAAAACCATATAAACAATATGAGACAGTTGATGATGACAAGTTTTTTAATAAAAACATGGCTCTGACTGCAGGGAATACTTATGTTGTAGCATATTTCAACTCATCCTTGACAAATCCGCAAGGATCATGGGGCGGACAAACAGTAACTCATGATGGAACTACATATGCACCTGGAGATGAATTTATAGCAACAACAACATCCTTCACGGGTAGCACTAAATCTAGAGTAATTGAACATACTGCCTTAAATGCGTTTAGCCCAATTTATCGTTTTAATACGGATGATATTGTTGCTAATAAAGGTAATCTTCAGGTAGCTAAGGGGGCAATGGAAACGATTAAAGCCGTGCCTAACCCTTATTATGGTTATTCTTCTTATGAGGTGAATCAGTTAGACAACAGAGTTAAGATTACTAATTTACCACAGCGAGCAACAATTTCTATTTTTACCGTGAGTGGTACTTTGGTGCGTAAAATGAAAAAGGATGATGCAGTAACTTCTATTGATTGGGATTTGAAAAATGATTATGGAATTCCAATTGCAAGTGGGTTATATATTATTCATATAAATGCTCCTGGTGTAGGAGAAAAAGTAATAAAATGGTTTGGTGCATTACGCCCGATTGATTTAGATACTTTCTAAAAATAAAAAAAGATTAGACGATTATAAATATTATAGATATGAAACAAATTAATAACAGGATAAAAGTAATAGGACTTATTGCATTAATATTGCTTCCTCTTAATACTATATTTGCAGGAAATCCGCAAAGAGCAGGACAAGCTGGGGCTTCCGAATTGTTAATCAACCCATGGGCTAGAACTTCTGGATGGGCAGGTGCAAATATAGCAGGTGTAAGAGGACTGGAAGGAATTTATTCTAATGTTGCTGGCTTGGCATTTACTGAAAAAACAGAATTAATTTTCTCGCAAACTCAATGGTTAAAGATAGGTGATGATGCTGTAAGTAATATTAGTTCTTTTGGTTTCTCACAAAAAGTAGGAGAATCAGGAGTACTTGGTTTTTCTGTAATGAGTATGGATTTTGGCAAGATTGAAATTACTACTACTGGTTCTCCTGATGGTGGTCTAGGAACATTTGCTCCTAAATTTATGAACATAGCACTCTCATATGCTAAGATTTTCTCTAACAGTATTTACGGAGGAATGACTATTAAAATGATTTCTGAGCAAATTTCTAACGTAGGGGCTAATGGTGTCGCTTTGGACGCAGGTATTCAATATGTCACAGGAGAAAAAGATAATTTGAAGTTCGGTATTTCATTAAAGAATGTAGGGCCAAGGATGTCATTCTCTGGTGATGGACTTTCTTTTAGAGGTATTGTAGGCGATGCAGATGATTATAAAATGACGGTTGAGCAAAGGTCTTCTGAAGTTGAATTACCAGCATTATTAAATATTGGTATATCATACGATATTAATGTATTAAAACACAGAATAACAGGAGCTGGAACTTTTACATCAAACTCTTTTCAAAAGGATCAATATCGTTTAGGGTGTGAGTATTCCTACAAAGAATTGTTTATGCTACGAACCGGCTATACTTATCAAGAGGGAGTCACAGATCCATCAACAAGAACAACTGCTTTAAGAGGTCCTTCAGCTGGATTTACTGTTGAGCTTCCAATGGGTAGCAATGGTACAACTTTCGGTTTGGATTATTCTTACCGTCATACTGATCCTTTCCAAGGCTCACATACTATTGGGGCTACTATTAATTTATAAAATAAAAACAAAACATATTATGTTCAGAAAGGAAGGCAACTTCTTTTTTTGGCATTTATAAGCATAAGAATTATGAGTACAATATATTTATCGCAAGAAGGATACAATAACTTAAAAGTAGAATTAAACGCTTTAAAATCTGTAGATCGCCCAAGAATAATTAATCAAATTGCGGAAGCAAGAGATAAGGGGGATTTGTCAGAAAACGCAGAATATGATGCAGCTAAAGAAGCGCAAGGGTTATTGGAAGCTAGGATTGCTAAATTAGAGAATGATGTGTCAAATGCACGTGTATTAGATAAATCAGAAATGGACACATCATCCGTACATTTATTAACAAAAGTTACCATTAAGAATATGGCAAATGGCATGGAAATGACCTATGCTATTGTCTCTGAAACTGAAGCTGATTTGGCTGCAAAAAAGATTTCGGCTACCTCCCCTATAGGTAAAGGCTTATTAGGGAAATCTGTTGGGGAGATTACTGATATTGAAGTGCCAAATGGTATTATGCATTTTGAGATTATCAAAATAGAAAGACTATAGTGTCAAGTATTTTCTCTAAAATAGTGAGTGATGATATTCCTGCATATAAGGTTGCCGAGAATGAGAATCACTTAGCATTTTTGGATATTTTTCCTTTAGCAAAAGGGCACGTTTTAGTTATTCCTAAAAAGGAAATAGATTATATTTTTGATATTACTTCAGACGACTATTTAGAACTTTGGAAATTTGCACAAAAAGTAGCTAAGGGTATGGATAAAGTAATTGAATGTGAAAGAATTGGAGTAGCTGTCATTGGTATTGAAGTCCCTCATGCTCACATTCATCTAGTGCCTCTCAATAATGTGTCTGATATTAATTTTGAGCGACCAAAACTGAAGTTTTCTGAAGATGAAATGAAAGTCATTTCCGATTTAATTAAATCAGCTATTTAAGTTTATCAGGGTTATCTTTTAGAAAGGATCCCCAACCAGTATACTTCTTACCTGTTCCGCTAGGATTTCTTTGAAAATAATGACAAACTGCAGCAGCCAATCCATCTGTTGCATCCAAGTGTTTAGGCATTTCATTAATGTTTAAAAGAGATTTCAACATGGCTGCAACCTGTTCTTTACTGGCAGTTCCCTTTCCAGTAATAGCCATCTTTATTTTTTTTGGTGCGTATTCAAATATAGGAACATCACGGTAAAGGGCTGCTGACATGGCTACTCCTTGTGCTCTTCCTAACTTTAACATGGATTGTACATTCTTACCAAAAAAAGGAGCCTCAACAGCCAATTCGTCTGGTTTGTACTCATCAACTAATTGCAATGTGCGTTCAAAGATTCGTTTTAACTTTAATTCATGAGAACTTAGTTTTGAAAGATGCAAAACCCCCATTTGAATAAGCTCCATTTGATTTTCTTTAATATGAATAAGTCCATATCCCATTATTGTGGTCCCAGGATCTATTCCTAATATGATTTTATCAGTCTGCAATTGTTATCTTTGTTTTGAATAATTGTACAACAAAACTAAGCAATGCTAAGCAGAAAAACGATTGGCTTTCTATTAAAAATTGGAATTGTGGCTTTTGCCCTTTTCTTTTTGTATGAGCAACTTACTGCTAAAAGTAGTGTAGAACAATTTAATAGTGATGCAATTTTACAGCAGATTAAGCAGCACTATGGTGTACTTGTAGTTATTTTACTTATGATGTTCTTGAATTGGTTTTTGGAAGCATTAAAGTGGCGATTTTTAATTTCAAAGATTGAGGACATATCCATTAAGCGTTCCATTAGAGCAATTTTTTCGGGTATTACGGTTTCGGCTTTTACGCCCAATAGAGTTGGAGAATATGGAGGTAGAGTTTTTTGTTTGGAAAAAGCAGACAGGGGGCAAGCCGTTTTGATTACTATAATTGGGTCTATGGCACAATTAGTAACTACTATTGTTTTTGGCTGTATTGGCTTATTGTTTTTGCCAAAATATAAGCCTGAGTTTTATAACATAGTAAACTCTATAGAGTTTGGTTATCCTATTTTAGTATTTTTATTGGTGTTACTGAGTGTATTGATTGTATTTCTATTTCTAAACGTATCTCTATTTTCCACGATACTTTCTAAGATTAAATTTTTAAGCAAATATGAGAAATACAATGAAGTCTTTTCTTTTTATACTTCAGTTGAATTAGCAAAAGTACTTTTGTATTCCGTTGTAAGATATGCCGTATTTACTACTCAGTTTTTTATTTTATTGCAATTGTTTGAGGTTGACATTGTCTATGTTGATGCAATTGTCTTAAACATGACAATGCTTTTTGTTATTTCAATAATCCCTAATTATTTTCCTATTTTTGAAATTGCCCAAAGAGGTCTTGTCGCTATTTCTCTTTTTAGTTTGGTTGTAGTTGGTCAAGAGGTTGAAATATTTTCAGCTACTTTTATTATGTGGGTTATTAACCTTTTATTGCCTGCACTTATAGGAACGGTATTTATTTTCACGCTTAAATTCTTTCGTAAATAATGCTATTTTTTATTACAATCATTGTTTTCATTGCTATGCTGTATGGATTTCAAATCTTAAAATACCGTATTGGTTGGGATAAAATAAAACCTCTAAATAGGCAAGTATACACGCCAAAAGTGAGTGTTGTGATTGCTATGCGCAATGAAGAATCAGAAATAATACGATTAATCAAGGATCTTAAAAAACAAATTTACCCTACTGATAAATTGGAGTTTATTTTAGTAAACGATCATTCCTCTGACGCAACATGGGAATTGTTACAACAATCTACAATGGATAATTTACGAATTGTAAATATGCCTGACGGGGAGTTTGGCAAAAAGAATGCAATTAAAAAAGCCGTAGCCTTATCAGTGGGAGAAATTATATTGGCTACTGATGCAGATTGTAGTTTTTCGGCAACTTGGGTGCAAATAATGGCTTCCTGTTTTTCTAATTCAAGCATAAAATTAGTGTCTGGCCCTGTAGGATTTTACAAACAGAAAGGGGTTTTTCAAAGCTTACAGGCGCTAGAGTTTACTTCATTAATTGGTAGTGGTGCTGGTGCAATTGGAATGGATAGCGCAATCTTTTGTAATGGGGCAAATATGGCTTATCGAAAAGATGTTTTTTTGGAGGTAAATAATTTTGAAAATGATACGGTAGTTAGTGGTGATGATGTTTTTTTATTGCATAATGTGAAAGAAAAATACCCTAAGGCTATTGCTTTTGCAAAAGATGAAAATGCTATTGTTATTACTGAGGGAACGCAAAGCATAAAAGCTTTTATTAACCAGAGAAAAAGATGGACTGCTAAGAGTAGTGGCTACAAAGATTGTGCAAGTATTTACACTAGTTTTTTGGTGTTGGTTACAAATTTAATTGGCTTGTTTTTAGTGGGATTACTTTTTTTTGATTTACATTATCTTTATTATTTCATCTTTTATTTTGGAATAAAATTCTTAGCTGATTTATTTTTGTTGTATCCAGTGCTTAGGTTTTTCAAGCGTAAAGATTTAATAAAATGGATTCTTCCATTTGAGTTATTCTATTCTTTTTACATAGTTTTGACTGTTGCTTTGTCTTTTACAAAATCATTTGAATGGAAAGGAAGAACGCATAAAAAATAAATGAAACCAACCTCATTAAATACATTAGCTTGGCAAAAGTTGAAACAAAATAAGTTGTCTTTTTCTGCTTTGGTTTTTATTATATTTTGTGTTTTTGTAGGGGTTTTTGCTGTGGCGCTCAGCCCTGATGATTCGCCAATGGCAAATCAAATGCACATTGAATTGGCAACCAAAAAACCTTTAACAAAGATTACTTTTCTGGAAATTCCTAAGCAAGTAATAAATGAAACCCCTTTTTTTGAAGGTCTGTTTTTTGGAAAATCTTCAGGATTTAAAAGAATCCCAATTGAAAAATATACAATAACAGAAACAGGACTTTTATATTTTCCTTTTCAATCAGAGCTAGCAAAAACCCATAGTGGTGATTATAAAATCACAACTCAAACTTTTTGGCTCGGAACAGATAAGTTCGGAAGGGATTTACTTAGCCGAATGTTGTATGGCATCCGAATATCTTTGTCTGTTGGTTTTATTGCTGTTTTCATATCATTAATAATAGGGATTACTTTAGGGCTAACTGCTGGTTATTTTAGAGGGAGAACTGATGATGTTGTCATGTGGTTTGTAAATGTAATGTGGTCTATTCCTACTTTGCTTATGGTGATTGCCATTACCTTAGCGCTTGGAAAAGGTTTTTGGCAAGTGTTTATTGCTGTTGGTTTAACAATGTGGGTGGAAGTAGCCCGAATTGTTAGAGGCCAAGTTTTAGTTATCAGAGAACTGGAATATGTAGAGGCAGGAAAGGCATTGGCGTACAAATCGTTTAGAATAATTTTTAAGCATATATTGCCCAATGTAATTGGACCTGTTATTGTTATTTCGGCAGCTAATTTTGCAGCAGCAATTTTAATTGAGGCGGGGCTTTCCTTTTTAGGTATTGGCGCTCAACCTCCAATGCCGAGTTGGGGAGGAATGATTAAAGACCATTATGCTTATATCATTATGGATAAAGCGTATTTAGCAATTATCCCAGGCGTGGCAATTATGAGTTTGGTATTAGCTTTTATGTTGTTGGGCAATGGTTTGCGGGATGCGTTTGATGTTAAAAATTAAAATTATGGAATTGATATTTTCGGCACTTATAATTTTTTCTCTTAGATTGGCCGACCAGAGTTTGGGAACAATGAGAGCATTATTAGTTGCAAAGAATAAACCAATTTATGCGGCTCTTATTGGCTTAGTAGAATCTGCAATTTGGATAGTTGCTATCTCACAAGTAATAAAGGATATTGATGATCCCGTACTTATTGTTGCTTATGCTTCAGGTTTTGCAGCTGGAACTATTTTGGGCTCATATATTGAGCGTATTGTAGGAGTGGGGAATATTGTGGTACGCGTTTTTTCCCCGGCTAATTTACCTTCAGTGGCAGAAAAATTAAGAGATAATGGCCATGGAGTTACTGTAATTGATGGACAAGGTAAAGATGGTCCCGTTAAAGTTTATTTGTGCATTATTCAAAGGAGAAAGTTAAAATCAGTACTTAAGATGATTGAGGAAATAAACCCTAAAGCTTATATTACTACAGATTTAGCGAACCCAACTTCTTTGAAGAAGTAATTAAAAAACCAATAATCCTCCAATAAAAATAACCACTCCAATTAGTAGGAGTATTAAAGTATAAGGTAATATTTCTTTGACTTTTAATCCTGTAATCGCCAATAATGGTAATGCCCAAAAGGGCTGTAGCATATTAGTGATTTGGTCGCCATAAGCCAATGCCATTACACTTTTTGGAATACTTACGCCTAATTGTGTTGCTGCTTCAACAATTATTGGTCCTTGTACCGCCCATTGACCACCGCCACTAGGAACAAAGATATTTACAATAGCGGCACTTATAAAAGTAAATATTGGAAATGTAGTTTGATTAGAGATACTTACAAAAAAGTCAGACATAATCTGTACCATGCCAGAATGGTTCATAATTCCCATAATCCCAAAATAAAGCGGAAACTGTATTAGTATCCCTGAAGCGCCACTAATAGCTTTGTCTACTCCTTTCAAAAAATTATAAAAACTACTGTGCATCATAATTGCTAGCCCTAATAAAACAAGGTTAATGTAGTTTGGGGTAATAATATTTAGTGAGATGTTTTCAGGAAGTATAAATGCTTTGTAAAAAGTAAAAGCTAAGATAATACCACCAAAAATATAGGCCATAATTTTGGAATGATCTATTTTCTCTGCTCCTTTTATCTCTACAGTCTCATTCTCTAATAAAGTTTGCATAGGTAAAGCGCTACCTTTACTTTTCTTTCCTAAATAATACATGGTTAGCGGCAAAACAATTAAAAGCACAATACTTACGCTAATATTCATAGTAGAAAAGATGGTTTCTGCCTGAGAGATAACGCCCATTTTTTCTGCCAAAAAGTGGCCTTCTTCAGCAATTTTTATAGGTGCAGAGCCAGAGATTCCGCCATGCCAAACCATAAGCCCCGAATAACCTGAAGCACCAATTAGTGGGTAGTTGATTGGGATATTATTTTTGTTTGCATGTTCTCCAACTTTCCTAGCAAAAATTGCACCAAAAATAAGGCCTAAACCCCAGTTAAAGAGAGAAACGATTAGTGTAAAAAAAGTAACAATAGCAGCAGCATTGGCCGTATTTTTACAAAAACTAGTTCCTTTTTCAATAAGTGAGTTAATTGGTTTTGTTAGTGCTAATACATGGCCAAGAACCAGCATCAGCATCATTTGAATAGCAAAAACCAGTAAGGGAGGATGCCAAATACCTTCTTCCCAATAAGATAAAAGCTGAAGAATATGAGATTCTTCGGCTTTTGGCTGCGTAATAAATAGTGCTAAAATAAATGTGAAAAAAGTAAGTAAAACGGCTATACTAAAAGGTGCTGGCAAAAGCCCCTTAAATATCTTTTCAAACTTTTTTGCAATTGACATTTTTAAAATGGCAAATCGTCTTCTTTTGTTTCCGGAGCATTAAATACTGGAGCAGCTTCCATTTCAGAGCTTCCACCTCCTTGACCTTCAATTCTCCACGCGTCAATGTTATGGAAGTATTTTCCGTTATATTCTCTGGATGATAAGTTAAAGGAAACTTCAACTTGATCTCCTTCATTATGATGGTTTAACATTTCAATTTTGTCTTCTCCAAATAACTGAAAACAAACTTCTGGATTATATTGTGCGCCTGTATCAATCAAAAATGATTGTTTTTTCCATTCTTTGCCTGCTTTTGATGTTCCGCTTTCTACACTTAATTTTCTGCTTAACTTTCCTTTTACTGATAAACTCATCTTTTATATTTTAAATTAGGTGTACAAATTTAAATAAAAAATTTAGTAAAAAATCTTTAAAGCCCCTTTTATGTATGAATGTTAAAAAATAATATCTTTGCCTCCCTTTTTAGCGGGTATGGCGGAATTGGTAGACGTGCTAGACTTAGGATCTAGTGCCGTAAGGCGTGGGGGTTCGAGTCCCTTTACCCGCACAAAATTAAGCAAGCGTTTTCGCTTGCTTTTTTGTTGAAATATTCTTTTTAATTATCAGATAAATAAGTGTATTTTTGCAACCCTTTTTAAAACAATAAATAAAAGATGAATTTAATACAAAGCAAAGCAAAAGATTTAATGGCCACAATTACAATTGATGTAGTGGAAAATGATTACACTGAAAAAGTTGATAAGGCATTGAAAGATTACCGTAAAACGGCTGTAATTCCTGGATTCAGAAAAGGAAAAACACCAATGGGAATTATCAATAAAAAACATAGAACTTCTGTTGTTGTTGAAGAGGTAAACAAATTAATTCAAGATGAATTGTACAAACACATCACTGAACAAAAAGTAAGAGTGTTGGGGTCACCAATGCCCTTGAAAACAAGTGAAATTGACTGGGGAAATCAAGTTGAGTTTAAATTTGAATATGAAATTGCTTTAGCGCCAGAATTTGACGTAAAAATTACAAATAAGGATAAATTAAATATTTACAAGATTAAAGCAGATGCTAAATTAGTAGATGGCTACTGTATTGATATTGCAAAAAAATATGGTAAAATGAGCAATCCTGAAGTTTCAGAGGAGGGTGATTTGATTTTTTGTGCAATTAACCAACTAGATATTGAAGGCAATGTAATGAAAAAGGGATTACAAAATGAAGCAACTGTATCCATGGACCATATTGCTGATAAAAAAATACAAAAACAATTTGTTGGCGTGAAATCAGATCATGTTATTACTGTAAATATAATGAAGGCATTTACAAATCATGCGGATTTAGCAGCTATGTTAAGTGTTTCTCATGAAGTAATTCATAATTTAACATCAGAAGAATTTCAGTTTACGGTAAAAAATATTAATCGTTTGCAGCCTGCTGATTTGAATACTGAATTGTTTGACAAAGTATACGGAGCAGCTGTTGTGAAGGATGTAAAAGAATTCAAAGCAAAAGTTCAAGCAGAGGCTGAGGGGCAGTTTGTAGGAGAAAGCGACAGAATGCTTAAGAATGATGTAGTTACTTATTTTATTGAAAAACTAAAACTACAAATGCCAAATGATTTTTTGAAAAGATGGTTGGTTCAAACTTCAGAGCAGCCTATTACCATGGAAATGCTTAATAATGAATATGATATGTATTCAAAAAGTTTGCAATGGCAGTTAATTGAGAATAAAATCTTAGAAAATTACGAGATTAAAGTAACTCAGGATGATGTAGTTGCACATGCTAAAAAACTAATTGGGATGCAAATGAAGCAATATGGACAGCCCGAAGGTGATGATGCTCAATTGACCGAGATTGCTACTAATATCCTTAAAAATGAGGAAGAAAGAAAGAAGATTTACGATAAAATTTTTGACGAAAGAACTTTAGCCGTTTACAAAGAAAACTTCAAATTAACTGAGAAAAGCATTTCTTATGATGATTTTGTTAAATTAGCATCAGAAAAATAATTAAAAAATAGAACCATGGATTACGGAAAAGAATTTCAAAAATACGCAACAAAACATAGAGGGATAAGTAGTTTACACCTTAACGAATTTTCTTCAATGCACGGCAATTATATTTCACCTACCATTATTGAAGAAAGACAGATGAATGTTGCAAGTATGGATGTTTTTTCTCGTTTGATGATGGATAGAATCATCTTTTTAGGAGTGCCTATTAATGATTATGTAGCAAATGTTATTCAAGCACAATTGTTGTTTTTGGAATCAGTAGATGCTCAAAAAGATATTTTGATTTATTTAAACTCCCCAGGAGGAGGGGTGTATGCAGGGCTAGGAATTTACGATACTATACAATACATTACTCCTGATGTTTCTACCATTTGTACAGGGATGGCTGCTTCAATGGGTGCAGTATTACTTTGTGCTGGTGCAGCAGGAAAGCGTACAGCTTTAAAGCATTCTCGTGTAATGATTCACCAGCCTTTAGGAGGTGCGCAAGGGCAAGCTTCTGATATTGAAATTACTGCAAAGGAAATTCAAAAGTTGAAAAAGGAACTTTATGAAATTATTTCTGCTCATTCTGGAAAATCATACGATGAAGTTTGGAAAGACAGTGATAGAGATTATTGGATGACAGCAGAAGAGGCAAAAGCATATGGTATGATTGATGAGGTGTTGGAAAGAAAAAAATAGTAAATGTCAGAAAACGAAAAAGTAGTATGTTCTTTTTGTGGGAAAAATAAGCAAGACACAAATATCCTAATTGCTGGTACATCTGCACATATTTGTGATGCTTGTATTGAGCAAGCACATGATATAGTTAAAGAAGATAGTATTTCTGAAACTACACTTTTACAAGATTTTACACTTTTAAAGCCAAAGGAAATTAAAGCTCATTTGGATGATTTTGTCATAGGTCAGGACGATGCTAAAAAAGTAATATCGGTTGCGGTTTATAACCATTACAAAAGAATTTTACAACCTGACACTACTGAAGATGATATTGAAGTTGAAAAGTCAAATATTATTATGGTGGGGCGTACCGGTACTGGGAAAACTTTACTTGCGCGTTCCATTGCAAAGCTATTAAAAGTACCTTTTTGTATTGCTGACGCTACTGTGCTTACTGAAGCGGGTTATGTTGGTGAGGATGTGGAAAATATTTTAACACGCCTTTTACAAGCAGCCGATTATGATGTAGAACAAGCCAAAAGAGGTATTGTTTTTATTGATGAGATTGATAAAGTAGCGCGTAAAAGCGATAACCCATCTATTACCCGTGATGTAAGCGGAGAGGGAGTGCAACAAGCAATGTTAAAATTATTAGAAGGTACGATTGTTAATGTCCCACCACAAGGTGGGCGTAAGCATCCTGACCAAAAAATGATTGCATTGGACACTAAAGATATTTTATTTATTAGCGGTGGGGCTTTTGATGGCATCGAACAACATATATCCAGCAGAATGAATACGCGTTCAATTGGTTTTAGGTCAGAACAAGAACATGATATTGATAAAGAAAACTTATTGCAATATATTTCTCCGCAGGATTTGAAATCATTTGGATTAATTCCTGAATTGATTGGGAGAATGCCAGTGGTTACACACTTAAACCCTTTAGATAGAGATGCCTTAAAATTAATCTTGACTGAACCTAAGAATGCATTAACTAAACAGTATCAGAAACTATTTGACATGGATGGTGTTGGGCTTAGTTTTGATAAAAAAGCAATTGATATTATTGTTGATAAAGCAATGGAATTCAAGTTAGGCGCAAGAGGTCTGCGTTCAATTTGTGAGGCAATTATGTTAGATGCTATGTTTGAGTTTCCTTCAGATAAAAGCAAGAAAGAGCTGAAGATTACAGCTGCTTATGTAAAAGCACAGCTGAATAAAATTTCATTTACTAAATTAATGGTAGCTTAAGGAACTACTATATGATAAGTGTTTCCGTTTATTGTAACATCAAAATTGCAATCACACAATGAATCACTATAATTAATGATTCTATCTGTATAACCATTTGGCGTTATTTTCGCTTTCCCGCTCTTAATTACACAAGACGGTAAACATCTAAAATCAACATTAAGCGTATCAGTAATTTCCATAGTAAAAGCATTTCCATTAACAGCGTTACCACTTGCAGTTCCTGTTACCTTGTACTTATCATCAAATATGTTAAAAAAGGTTTTACTGCCTTCAGTCCATTCTCTAAATCTTTCTGACTCCCAATTAATTGTACCGTCTGAAGTATTAATACTTGCATTATTTACATTAATAGTAAACCGCATATTTTTAGAGACAATATCTCTCCCTTGATTTGTAACAATTCTTTCTCCTTGTACTAAATTGTTGTTTACATGATAATTATCAAAAGTAGCAGTCATTACTGATAAAGAATCACGGTATTTTCCGGTATAAATAACAATTATCTTTCCTCTTTTGAGATTACTGTAACTAAGACAGTCAGGATTACCATTGCCATAATCAATTATCATAGTATCTTGATCCGTAGTATTTATATTTATTAGAGTATAGCTTGGGCAATTTTTATTTATGTCATTATCCATAAAACCATCCTCTACAATTCTTCCAATGTCATTAAAAATTTTTTCAGCCATCAGATGATCTTTTGAGGCTTGTGTACTAGTTAATTCTGTAGTATTAATTACATCTTCATCTTTACAAGCGTATAGTAGTATTGTTAAAAAGCTAAGGGCATATAGTATTTTCTTCATTTTAATTTTTTTTTGTAAATTTAGTTAATTTTCTCATAAGTGATAAAATCATAATTGTACTTATGTTTCTCATCAGCTTTGTGTTCTGTTTTATTTACCTCTTTCCAATCAGAATTTAAGTTAGGGAAAAAAGTGTCGCCCTCAAAAGAATGATGTATTTCCGTAAGATAAATTTTATCTACTAAATTTTTCTCAAGAGCAATTTTGTAAATCTGACCTCCACCAATAATGAAAGGTTCTGTATCTCCATTTTGCTTTGCAATTTCTAGGGCAGTCTCTACGGAATTAACTACCACACAACCTTCAGCTATATAATTAGCTTGTCTTGTAATTACCACATTGGTTCTGTTGGGTAATGGGCTGTATTTATGCGGAATAGATTCAAAGTTTTTTCGCCCCATTATTACATGATGTCCTAAAGTAGTTTCTTTGAAAAACTTCATATCTTTTGGTAAATGCCAAATGAGGTCATTGTCTTTTCCAATCACACCATTTTCGGATACTGCTACTATTAGTGAAACTATCATTTTAACTTGTCTTTACTTTATATATAACTCCTCTTTCTTCCAAATAATCTTTTACAAAGTTAAAATGTTCTCCTAAATATTCCGGAGGAGAAATCCCAATTTTATCATATTCTCCATTTACAACCAGATTAGCAACTGCGGTACAGGTGAATCCTGTTGTGCGCGCCATGGAAATTATATCATCTTGAAAACGATCCAATAGATTATATTGATAGGTTACTGCCTTTCCATTTTCCGTTCCTTTGATGATAATACGCATTATGGTAAAATCCTTATCTCCTTTTTTCATTTCCCATTTTGGAAATAATAATTTAGCAGTCATATCCACTGGGCGAATCATAGTTCCATTTATTTCAACTTCATTATAAGAGAAAAAACCACTTTCGCGCAATACTTTCAAATACTCCACGCAACCTGGGTAACGTAAAGTTTTTTCAATCATATTTGGCACATGAGCCATAGTTTTTATCAGACTTCTTAATCCATCCGAATTCCAGCTTTCCAAAGTTCCTATTTCATCAAATTCAATTAGCTCTGTGTCTGATAAAGCTTCTTTAGTAATAGTGTGGCTATTTTGCACATAACGAGCGGGGCGAATGTATTCTTCAATTACATCAATTGGAGAAAAAACGGCTTGATACTCGTAAGGCCATTCTCTCTTTTCAGGCAAGCCACCCACCAAACATTCATAATCGTTAATTTCCATTTTTAAATCATGATGACCGAAAATAATATTCCCCATTCCTGGCGCCACTCCACAATCCATTACAGCAACCACTCCTTTTTCTTTTGCTAATTCATCCAAACCAAAAGGATCTTCTGGATAAAAAGAAATATCTACAATGTTTTTTCCAGCTTCAATTACATCCTTCATCATTTTATACCCCATAAAACCAGGCACAGCTCCAACTACCAAATTAAACTCTTTTATAAGCTTGTGTAAAGTTGCAGTATTGGAAATATCAGCACAAACGGTATTGATGCCGGCTAACTTATCTAAGTTTTTCTGTAAAATATCTACTGAGGTTACATTATGATTCTTAGCCAAATCTTTTGCCATCACTCCACCAACTAATCCTGCTCCTAAAACAATAATATTCGCCATTATATTGCTACTTTTCCTTTAATGTGTGGGTGAAATTCATAATCGATTAACTCAAAATCATCAATAGTGAAATCAAAAATACTTTTCACATTTGGGTTAATTTTCATATCAGGTAATTTCTTGCAATCTCTACTTAATTGTAATTCTGTTTGTTCAAAATGATTCGTATAAATATGTGCATCACCCAAAGTATGAATAAAATCTCCAACTTCTAAATTACAGACTTGGGCTATCATCATTGTTAAAAGGGCATAAGATGCAATATTGAAAGGAACTCCCAAGAAGATGTCCGCACTTCTTTGGTAGAGTTGACAAGAAAGTTTGCCGTCTGCTACATAAAACTGAAAGAAAGCATGACAAGGAGGTAAAGCCATTAACTCAATTTCCCCTACATTCCAAGCACTTACAATAATTCTTCTACTATCAGGGTTGTTTTTTAGTGTATCTACTACTTGAGTAATTTGATCAATGTGTTTTCCATCAGGTGCTGGCCAACTTCTCCATTGGTAACCGTAGACATGACCTAAATTCCCATCTTCATCTGCCCATTCATCCCAAATACGAACTCCATTTTCTTTGAGATATTTAATATTGGTATCTCCCTTTAAAAACCAAAGTAGCTCGTGAATGATAGATTTTAAGTGTAGCTTCTTTGTTGTTATACACGGAAACCCTTCTGATAAATCGAAACGCATTTGGTGGCCAAAAACACTTTTAGTGCCTGTTCCTGTTCTATCTTTTTTTAGCGTGCCTTCTTTCATCACGCGTGTCATCAAATCTAAATATTGCCGCATTGTTTAGTTTATAGTTTTCTTAAATTAACATTCCTACAATTACAGCTGTAAATAAAGAGGCAAGGGTTCCTCCAATTAAAGCCAAAACTCCAAGTTTAGATAAATCCCCTCTTCTTTTTGGAGCCAGGGCTCCAATTCCTCCAATCTGTATTCCAATAGAAGCAAAGTTGGCAAAACCACACAATATATATGTGGCAATTATAATGGATCTTTGCTCTGCGAAATCTCCTGCATTTTTCATTTCCCCTAAGGACATATATCCAAAAAATTCGTTCAACACGGTTTTCTGTCCTAATAGTTCGCCTACTAAAAACATATCCTCCTTGCAGACTCCCATAAGCCAAGCAATAGGAGCTCCAATGTATCCTAAAATCATGTTAAATGAAAGTTCAGGATATCTAGTGTTTATAGCAATCCAATCATTTAATGTAGTCCAATCTCCAACTTTAAAAAGTATAAAATTTGCCATAGACATCAGTGCAATGAACACCAGTAGCATAGCTCCAACATTTACCGCTAATCTGAGCCCATCAGTTGTTCCTTGAGAAATTGCTTCTAATTCATTGCAAACCACATCTCCACTATTAACTTCTAATTTCGTTTCAAATTTTTCTTTTTCTGGCAACAACATTTTTGCTGCCACAATAGCTGCTGGCGCCGACATTACAGAAGCCATTATAAGGTGAACAGCAAATTCTTCCCCTAACATTCCAATAAAAGCAGCTAACACTCCTCCGGCAATTGTTGCCATTCCTCCACTCATCAGGCACAACATTTCCGACATAGTCATCTTATCTAAATAAGGTTTCACTAATAAAGGGGCTTCTGTTTGACCGAGAAAAATATTGCCTGCAGCAGCCACACTTTCTGGTCCTGAAAGTTTTAAAGTTTTTTTCATTAGCCAAGCAAATCCGTAAACAATTCTTGGTAAAATTTTCCAATAATAAAATAAAGAAGTAAGAGCCGAAAAGAAAATTATTGTCGGCAAAACCTGAAATGCAAATACATATCCAAAAGAATCTGACTTATCCATTAGGCCTCCAAATAGAAATTCAGATCCCTTATTTGTAAAATATATTATTTTTGCAAATCCCTTTGCAATAAAATTAAATAAATTAAAAACAAATGGCACTTTCAGAATAAGTATGGCAAATACTATTTGAATTCCTAATCCTTTGCCAACTAATACCCAGTCAATTCCCTTTCTATTTCTGCTAAATAAAAATGCGATAAGTAAAAGAGAAATTATTCCAAGAATTCCTCTTAAAAGTGAAGTAATAGAAAATCCGGAAGTTGCTATTGTAGTGGGCTCAATATATTTCTTAAAAGCATAATTTCTATTATCGTCATTTAAAACTAATTTATTATCTTGTAATTTAACTTTATAAACTCGTATTTTATGATAATGTAATTCCTCAGTATTAGGTGGGCCGTAATGAAAAGTTAATGATAATACTACCGCATCAAATTCCCATCTTCCTTTTTCTTTTATCTTTTCTTTTTTTAACTCATATGAAAAAGTTCCGTCTTCATTTATTTGCATGAAATCCCCCTCAGATATTGTCTTCAGATTTTTGCCAGATTTAACTGTATCTGGAAGGATGTAATCATAATTCCATTTCCCAATAATTTCTTGCGAATAAGAGAAAATAGACAGTGTGAAAAAAGTAATCAGTAAGAATATTTTTCTCATTTAATTCTCATTTCGTTTTTTTATTTCATCTCTTAATTCAGAGGCGTTTTCATAATCCTCCTCTTCAATGGCAATAACCAACATTTTCTTTAGTTTATCCAAACTGAAAGTATGGACCCCTTGCGGTTCATCCATTTTATCATCTTCTTCATCAAGTGAAAATAGATCGTCTTCCTCACGGGAGCTATTTACAATAATTCCGGCTCTGGCAAGAATATCCTCATAAGTAAATACAGGACAAGAATAACGAATTGCAAGAGCAATTGCATCAGAAGTTCTTGCATCTATTTTTACTTCCTCTTCGGTAACTTTATGTTTGCAATGGAAAGCAGCATGAAAAATTCCTTCAATCAAAGTGTGAATAACAACTTTCTGAATTGTGATATTATAGCTATCCCCAAAAGTTTTGAATAAATCATGCGTTAACGGACGGCCAGGTTCTTCGGTGCCGTCTAATGCAATAGCAATAGAACGAGCTTCACACCAGCCAATCACAATGGGCAATTGTCGCTTTCCTACAGTTTCGTTCAACAATAGTACATAGACATTGTTTTGTGAATCACTTTGGCGAATAGCCGCTATATTTAATTGAACAAGATCCAAATTTAGCTATTTAGTTTTTTAATTTCCTGAATTAATTTTGGTACAACTTCAAAAGCATCTCCTATAATTCCATAATCAGCCGCTTTAAAGAATGGTGCTTCTGGGTCGGTGTTAATGGCTACCATTACTTTTGATGAATTTACGCCAGCCAAATGCTGTATAGCTCCTGAAATTCCAATAGCAATATAAAGATCAGCAGTTACTACCTTTCCGGTTTGCCCAACATGTTCAGCATGTGGTCTCCATCCAATATCTGCTACTGGCTTGGAACAGGCTGTTGCCGCTCCTAAAACTTCTGCTAATTCTTCAATCATTCCCCAATTTTCAGGCCCTTTCAAACCTCTGCCACCTGAAATTACTATTTCAGCTTCCGAGAGGGAAATTTTACCGCTTGCTGTTTCTTGTCCTTGAATAGTGATAGCTCCTTTTTCATTAGCAGATGAAGTTTCAATACTGCAACTGCCACCGGTTTCAATTAACTGATAAGAGTTAGGGGTAAAGCAAAGGATAGCTTTTTCAGTATTTATTGTAATTAATTCAATTGCTTTTGATGAGAATGCTTTTCGCTTAACTGTAATGGGGGTAGTACTTTCTGCTAATGTAATTACATTACTTATTGCTCCCGCTTTTAGTTTTGCTGAAAGCCTTGGAGCAATCATTGTTGCTGTGTTTGTATTCGAAAATACAATAACACTAGCATTATTAGCTGCAGTAGCTATTGCATTTGTAGCGGCCTGGCTATCTCCTTTTTCTATTCCAGCACAAGTAATAACTTTTGAAGCACCATAGCCCCCTAATTTATTCAACTGCTCATCACTTACCTGTCCTAAAGAAATAGCAATAACATCTGTTCCTAATAGTTTAGCGGTTTCGCTTGCATAAGAAACCGCTTCAAAACTACTTTTTCTAAAATTTCCGCCCCAACTTTCGGTATATACTAATACTGACATTTTTCTAATTTCTATTTAATTAAATAACTTTTGCTTCATTGTGCAATAAACTTACTAATTCTGCAACATTATCGGATTCTACTAATTTACAAGCTCCTTTTTCTGCTGGTCTCTCAAAGCTAACTGAAGTTGTTAATTCCTCAGCTTCCTCCGCTTCGATAATCTCCAAGGGCTTTGTTCTTGCCTGCATAATCCCTCTCATGTTAGGAATTCGTAAGTCAGACTCTTCAACTAATCCTTTTTGACCTCCTATTACTAAAGGTAAATCAGCGGCTAAAGTTTCTTTTCCTCCATCAATTTCTCTAGTTAAAGTTGCAGATACTCCTGAGATGTCCATGCCATTACAAGCATTTACAAATGCTAATCCTAAAATTTCAGCAATCATAGCGGGTACTGCGCCTCCGTTATAGTCCAAGGATTCTTTGCCAGCAATAATTAAATCAGCAGGATTTTCTTTTAAGTAGCTTGCAATTAAAGCAGCTGTTGAATAACTATCAGTAGCTACTTTATTAATTCTTATGGCACTATCGGCACCAATAGCTAATGCTTTTCTAATCACAGGTTCGGCAGTAGCATCACCAACTGTAATTACTTTGACATTACCTCCGCTAGCTTCTTTCAATAGCATGGCTTTTGTTAAGCCAAATTCATCATTAGGGTTTATTACAAATTGGATTCCACTATTATCAAATTTTGTATTATTTTGAGTAAAATTAATTTTTGAAGTAGTATCAGGAACACTACTTATGCAAACTACAATATTCATCTTTTTTTGATTTTATTAAATATGAGCAAATTTAATAAAATGCAATAAAACGGACCAGTTTTTATGAGTAAAAACAAGTGACTATATTAATTAAGGCAGGATCTTATGAGATTTGTATAAAAATACTATTTTTGCACACATTTTAAAAACAAAAATTAATTAACAAAAAATAAAAAAATGGAAGAGATTTTAAGTCACATTATTGACTACTTACCTTTTTTTGGGTTACTTGCCTTAAGCTTTGTAATCTGGAAAAATGCGTGGGTATCTAAGCAAGATGAAGGGGATGAGAAAATGAAAAGGATAGCAAAGAATATTGCTGACGGAGCAATGTCTTTCTTAAAAGCAGAATACAAAGTGCTATCTGTATTTGTATTTGCTGTTGCAATCCTTTTATATTTTAAAGGTAAAAGTGATGTAAAAGAAATTGAAGGAGAAATCATACATATTTCAAGTGGAATGGTTGCATTGTCTTTTGTTGTGGGTGCTATTTGTTCTGCTCTTGCTGGTTTTATTGGAATGAAAGTTGCAACAAAAGCAAATGTTAGAACTACGCAGGCTGCCAAAACTTCATTAGGAAAAGCTTTGGAAGTAGCATTTTCTGGAGGTGCTGTAATGGGACTTGGAGTTGTAGGATTAGGAGTATTAGGATTAAGTTCTTTATTATGGTTTTATGGAGACACATACCAAATGGTTATAGACGGTTCTGTAAATCACTCTAATTTAGAAAAAGTATTAAATATATTAGCAGGATTCTCATTGGGAGCTTCTTCCATTGCATTATTTGCAAGAGTTGGTGGCGGTATCTATACTAAAGCTGCAGATGTTGGTGCTGACCTTGTTGGTAAAGTAGAAGCGGGAATTCCAGAAGATCATCCCTTAAACCCAGCAACAATTGCTGATAATGTAGGTGATAATGTAGGTGATGTTGCCGGAATGGGAGCTGATTTATTTGAATCATATGTTGGTTCAATTATTGCAACTATGGTACTTGGCGCTACTTTAACTGGAGTTACATTTCATGATGGGATGGGGGCCGTTTACTTACCATTAGTATTGGCTGCTGCCGGAATTATAATGTCAATTATTGGAACATTTTTTGTAAAAGTTAAAGATGGAGGATCTCCTCACAGAGCTTTAAATATTGGCGAGTTCGGATCAGCCGCACTTATGATTGTGGCTTCTTGGTTTATTATTAATGCTATGTTACCAGACACATTTATGGATGGAGAAACTTCTTATACTAACATGGGAGTATTTTATGCAACTATTACTGGTTTGGTAGCAGGATTATTAGTAGGTAAAGCAACTGAAATGTACACGGGTACAGGTACAAAAGCTGTAAATTCTATTGTAAAACAATCTGAAACAGGATCAGCGACAACTATTATTGCTGGTTTAGGTGTTGGCATGATGTCAACAGCTATTCCTATTTTATTAATTGCTACAGCTATTATAGTGTCTCACCATTTTGCTGGAATGTATGGTATTGCAATTGCTGCAGTAGGAATGCTTGCTAATACTGGTATTCAATTGGCTATAGATGCTTATGGACCAATTTCTGATAATGCTGGTGGTATTGCTGAAATGGCAGAACTTCCTTCTGAAGTTAGAGAAAGAACTGACAAATTAGATGCTGTAGGAAATACAACTGCTGCAATTGGTAAAGGATTTGCAATTGCATCCGCTGCACTTACAGCACTTGCTTTATTTGCTGCATTTATGAAAACTGCTGGAATTACAACAATTGATGTAGCTAACCCAGTTGTAATGGCTGGTTTATTAATTGGGGCAATGCTGCCATTTGTATTCTCTGCAATGGCAATGAATGCAGTTGGTAGAGCTGCAATGGCAATGATTGAAGAAGTGAGAAGGCAATTTAGAGATATTCCTGCACTTAAAGCAGCCTTAGAAGTAATGAGAAAATATGATTCTGACATGAGCAAAGCTACTCCAGAAGACAGAGCTATATTTGATGCTGCTGATGGAGTTGCAGAATACGATAAATGTGTTGATATTTCTACAAAAGCATCTATTAAAGAAATGGTAATGCCAGGGTTGCTTGCAATTATTGTTCCTGTTGCTATAGGTTTTGGTGGTGGAGCTGAAATGCTAGGAGGTTTACTTGCAGGAGTTACATCTTGTGGTGTGCTTATGGCAATTTTCCAATCCAATGCAGGTGGGGCTTGGGATAATGCTAAAAAAACAATTGAAGAAAAAGGAGGTAAAGGAACTGAAGCTCATAAAGCGTCAGTTGTTGGTGATACTGTTGGAGATCCATTTAAAGACACATCTGGCCCTTCATTAAATATATTATTAAAATTAATCTCAGTTGTAGCTCTTGTAATTGCATCATCTTTATAAATAATACACTGAACAATAAATAAATATTATGAAGACTATATTAAAATTATTATATGCAGTTATAATTACTGTATTACTAGTAAGTTGTGGAGGAAATGATAAAACTACTGATGGTCCTAAGCTTGAAAATGCATTAGTTAAAGATAGTAAAATTACAGAAAGTCTAGAGAAAAAATCTGCACTTTATGGAAAAGCAGAGAGTTTTGACTTTAATTTCTCAAAAGGAGATAATTTTAAGAAATTCAATATTACAATGATTGTTGTATCTGCAGATATGAATTGTACTGCAGAGGCTAAGTTATGTGAAGAAATATCTAGCTTTATTGGAGGCAATAAATTAGTTTTTAGTTCTTCAGAGGAATATGCTTTAAGAGAGGAAGAATCACCCGAATATAGAATGATGCAAAAAGGAACTATTGAGATTAATGATAATACTTATGGCGGAACTCTATATTATAATGGAGACGGGAGTAATAAAGTATCAGCATGGTTTTATGGCAAGTTAATTTTCGAATTACCTGCAATAAAATCACTAAAAGGGGAGCCATTAATAATCGAAATAAAAGGGAAGAAATAATTTCAAATTATAATAAAAAAAGCCCCTCAGATGAGCGGCTTTTTTTTTATTACTTATTATTAGATAATTAGAATAATCCATTTATTTCAGCATCTATCTTTTCAATAATTTTTCCTAAATCTTCTTCCTCATCTGCAAAATTCATATCATCAACATCAATAATCAAAATCTTACCTTTCGTGTATTCTCCAATCCACGCCTCATATCTTTCATTAAGTCTTGTTAGGTAATCTAAACGAATACTAGTTTCATATTCTCTCCCTCTTTTTTGGATTTGCCCTACAAGGGTAGGTACTGAAGCTCTTAAATAAATAAGTAAATCAGGAGATTTAATAAATCCATCCATTAAATTAAAAAATTCCATATAATTATCAAAATCTCTTGAGCTCATTAATCCCATAGCATGTAAGTTGGGTGCGAAAATAAATGCATCTTCATATATTGTTCTGTCCTGAACATATTTTTCCCCACTTTCCCTTATATTAATAATTTGTCTAAATCTGCTGTTTAAAAAATAAACTTGTAGGTTGAACGACCACCTTTGCATGTCTTTATAAAAATCATTTAAGTAAGGGTTGTTTTCCACATCTTCATAATGCGCTTCCCATTTGTAATGTTTAGAAAGTTTAGTTGTTAAGGTTGTTTTTCCAGAACCAATATTTCCAGCAATTGCTATGTGCATATTTAAAATTTTCGTCTAAAGTAAAAAAAGATATCCTACCGTATGTGTAAAATGCAATTTAGCAAACTAATTTGTTGAAAACTTCTATAGGAGCGCTAGAATTTCATCTGCAATTTTACGGTCATTACTTAGTCTTGGCACTTTGTACTGTCCGCCTAATCGGTTATTTTGTTTCAACCATTTATAAAATTTATTATTTTGAATGAGTATGATTTCGGGTGGATTTAGGATTAAGTTTTTAGTTCTTTTTGCTGCATAGTCTGAGTTTAGCTCTTTTAATTTATTATCGAGTTCTTGTTTGAAAAGCCGCATATCTTTTGGCGGTTTAGTAAATTCAATCAACCATTGATGTCCTCCAGAATCATTATCAATAAAAATAGGAGCTACAGTATAATCTTTAATTGAAGCGTTATATTTGCTACATGCAGCCAATAAAGCACTATCCGTATTTTCAACCACTAATTCTTCCCCAAAAGTATTTAAGAAACTTTTGGTGCGCCCTATAATTTTTATCCGATACGGATTGGTTGCTGTAAAACGAACTACATCTCCAATTAAATACCGCCAAAGCCCTCCGTTGGTGCTTATTACTAAGGCGTAATCAATATTTAGCTGTACATCTTTTAAGGGTATTGCTTCACGAATTCCTTTTTTGTATTTTTTCATAGGGATAAATTCATAGAAGATGCCATAGTCCAACATTAATAATAAACCTTCTGATGGATTTTTGTCTTGTATTCCAATGAATCCTTCTGATGCATTGTAGCCTTCCAAATAATTCATTTTTTCAGAAGGAATAAGCGTTTTAAATTGAGATTTGTAAGGCTCAAAATTTATTCCACCATGCATATAGAGCTCTAGGTTTGGCCAAACTTCACTAATATTTTTTTTACCACTTATGGTTAAAATACGCTTTAATAGGATTAACATCCAGGAGGGAACCCCTGTCAAATTTGTAATATTAGCTTTCACAGCTTGCCTAGCTATGCGTTCCAATTTACCTTCCCAATCTTCCATTAATGCAGTTTCAATATCAGGGATTCTATGATAATTTACCCAAAAAGGAAATTCATCTAAAAGGATTGCCGATAAATCACCATCTTTATAATTCCCGGTTAATGATTTTTTAAGACTCCCTCCTAACATCAACCCCTTTCCATTATAGACATCCAAATTGCTAAAGTTGTTTCCGTACAATGAGAGCATATCTTTTCCGCCCTTAAAATGACAATTTTTGAGAGAATCTTGAGTAATAGGGATGAATTTGCTTTGTGCATTTGTTGTCCCTGATGATCTTGCAAACCATTTTATTTTTCCTGGCCAAAGTACATTTCGCTCTCCTTTTCTTGCTCTTTCAACAAATCCAGAAAACTCTTCATAGGTTCTAATTGGGATATTCTTTGAAAAATGAGCGTAATCATTAATGGTGCTAAAATGATGCGCTTGGCCAAAAGCAGTATTTCTACCTTTTGAAATAAGAAAGTTAAATACTTTTTCCTGTGTCTTAATTGGCTTTTTGCAAAACTCATCAATATTTTTAATGCGTTTTTGCATCATAAATGAAAGAATAGAATTTTTAAGAGAAAGCTTGTTCAATTTTGGTATATTTAGGGTTTGAAAAATACAAAAAATTATGTTGAGAGATACGCTTAAAAAAATGGATACAGAGCTTAAGAAGGAGGTGCAATACACCTTAGATATTCACGGGATTTCTCATAAGATGAATAATTATATTGGCACGCAAATAAAGATACATTGGAGTGGTGTTGTAATTTGTCAATGTGGAAAAAAAGCGGATAAGTTTTATCGTTCCGGATATTGCTATAAATGTTATTGGGAATCGCCTTTAGCCTCACAAAGTATTTTTAAACCAGAATTATGTACTGCACATTTGGGAATTGAAGAGAGAGACTTGGAATGGGAAAAAGAATTTCAAATTGCTCCTCATTATGTGTATTTAGCAAACTCAAGTGGTATTAAAGTTGGTATTACTAGAGGGTCTCAGGGAGTAGTGAGGTGGATGGATCAAGGAGCAAGTCAAGCAATATTATTAGCTGAAGTGCCTAATAGAAGGTTTTCAGGAGATATTGAAGTCTCTCTAAAGCGCTTTGTTGCTGATGTAACCAATTGGAGGAAAATGCTTTCAGGAATTCCTGAATCAGTTGATTTAGTAAAAATGAAGGGGGAACTTGCCGTACATGTCCCTAAAGAGTTGAAACAATATATCTTGCCTAATAATACAGTAACTGAGATTAGATACCCAGTAACACAATATCCAAAAAAAATAAAGAGTGTGAAATTAGAAAGGACCCCTATTATTGAAGGAGAATTGTTGGGCATCAAAGGGCAATACTTATTGTTGGATGAGGATAGAGTATTTAATATCCGATCGCATGAAGGGTTTATCTCAACCTTTTCGCATCAAGAAATTGCTCAGCAAGGCTTGTTATTTTAATTCCATAATAAAAGGAACTCTCGCCTGAATTCGATCTCCTTTAAGTAATTCTTTAATTGGCTCAGTCATTTGAGTTGTGAAGCCGAACTTAGATAGAATTAGATCAGAAATACTAGCCTCTCCACTCAGTTTTAAAGCTAGCTCAGTAAAAGGATCTTTCTTTTTAGGTAAAGATATAATTCTATAATTTTCAATCTTTGCTAAAGAAGCAGCAATATTAATTGCTTTTTCAATACCCCCATAGGAATCAATTAATCCAATTTCTTTAGCATCATAACCAGCCCATATTCTCCCTTGCCCAATTTCATCTACAGCACTAGTATTCATGCCCCTGCCTTCTCCGACCTTAGTAATGAAGCCAATATACATATCAGATACACCTTTTTGTAATTTATTTTTCTCAAAAGTTGATAGTGGCCTGTTTATACCCATATCAGCATATTTACCTGTATTAACCGTATCAATGGTAATGCCTAATTTATTTTTATAAAATTTACTTAGGTTAGGAATCATCCCAAATACACCGATTGATCCTGTTAGTGTTGTCGGATTAGCCACTATACTGTCAGCAGCACAGGCAATATAATACCCTCCACTTGCAGCATAATCACCCATTGAAACAACTAAGGGTTTTTCAGCTTTTGCTAAAATAGTTTCTCGCCAAATTACATCTGATGCTAAGGCACTTCCACCTGGAGAGTTTATTCTAAGGACAATGGCTTTTACATTTTTATCTTCTCTGGCTTTTTTTATTGCTGCAGAAGTACTTATTGAACCTATACTTTTCTCATCACCTCTCCCTGAGTTAATAGAGCCTGTTGCGTAAATAATAGCAATTTTATTTCTACTAATTTCTTTCTTTTTGCCTTTTACGTGTGTGTATTTGCTTAAAGTTATAATCGATAATTTTTCTGATCCCGTTAAAGCTTTTAAGTTGTTTTCTAATTGATCTTGATACAAAAGCGCATCTACATACTTATAGTCAACACAAGATTTTGCATTTTCAAGAATTAAAGTATTAGCATGTTGCTGTACCTCTGTTAAAGTTAATCCCCTTTGATTAGCAATACTATCCATAATATTGTCTGCAAAAGAATTGAGCAATAATTGCATTTGTTCTCTATTAGCAACACTTATTTTATCTAAGATAAAGGGTTCAACGGCACCTTTGAATTTCCCATGACGTATTATCTGGACATCTACATCTAATTTCTCTAGTAAACCTTTATAGAACATAATACTTGCGGATAATCCTTTTATTTCTATTATGCCTTTAGGGTTTAAATATATCTTATTTGCTACTGATGAGAGATAATAAGCCGCTTGACTATATACTTCTGAGTAAGCAATTATGGGCTTTCCAGTTTGTTTAAATTCTAGTAGTTTATTTCTAATCTCTTCTGTTTGTGATATGCCTGCATTTACAAAAGAGGTGTTGATATATATAGCTTTAATTTTCTCGTCTGTTTTTGCTTTTTCAATGTTATCTAACACTTGTTTTAAAGAGATAGTTTTAGCAATATCTCCTGAGAAGTTTAGGCCATCAAATGGATTTTCTGAGGTTCTTTCTACTACTGATGTCTCAGAAAGATTGATATTTAAAATACTATTTTCCTTAACGATAACTTCATCTTCATTATTTATTGAGGAAATACTTAGGCTAATAATTCCAATAAAGAGTAACGTAATTACAATTACTGATAATACCATTCCAATAATGGTAGACAATACATTTTTAAAAAAGGATTTCATATAGGTATTTTTAGAATTGACAAAAATAAGAAATTTTAAAGAGACATTTTATAGTTTCTTCCTATATTTGATGACTTTAAAGTTAAATATGAATATAGTTTTTTTACAATTAGGAAGTAATTTGGGAGATAGAGAGTTGTTATTGCAGGGCGCCATTGTTGCTATTGAGGAAAGAGTAGGGGGATTGGTTATAAAATCAAAAGTGTATGAAAGTGTGCCTTGGAGAGTGGAGGGGCAAGAAAACTATTTAAATCAGATTTTAAAAGTAAAAACTGAACTTCAGGCGGATGATGTGTTATCGATTATATTGGATATTGAAAAGAATTTAGGCAGGCTAAGACTGGAAAAATGGGGCGAACGCTTAATTGATATTGATATTATTTTTTATAATGATTCTATTATTGAAACTGCAGAATTATGTGTTCCGCATAAGCACATGCATGAACGCATGTTTGTATTGACTCCACTACATAATATTGCGCCTGAAATGATGCACCCAAAATATAATAAAACGGTAGATGAATTATTTCAAATCTGTACGGATAAAGAGCTGGTAATAGAATATGCAGTATAAATTTGTAGTTATAGAAGGGAATATTGGTGCAGGTAAAACTACTTTGGCCACTATGCTGGCAAAGGACTATAATGCACGCTTAGTATTGGAAAATTTTAAGGAGAATCCTTTTTTGCCCAAATTTTATAAGGACCCTGAAAAACATGCCTTTCCATTGGAACTTTTTTTTATGGCAGAAAGGTATCATCAACTCAAAAAACAAAAAGAGCAAGATTTATTTCAGCCGATTTCCATTGCTGATTATTTCTTTGTAAAGTCAAAGTTATTTGCCCAAAACAATTTGCAGAAAGATGAAAAACAGTTGTTTAATAGCTTGTTTGATATTATGCTTTCTTCTTTGCCAAAACCTGATTTGTTGGTGTACTTGTATGCTGATGTTAGTCGTTTACAATTGAACATTAAAAAAAGAGGAAGATGCTTTGAACAGAAAATTACAAATGAATATTTACAAAATATTCAAGATAGATATTTGGATTATTTGAGAAAGCAAACCTATTTTCCAGTTTTACTTCTTGATATATCTAATGTTGATTTTAAAGAAGATGAAAGAGTTTATGAAACAATTAGTGTCTTGCTAGACAAAACTTATGTGATAGGTGTGCATCAATTCAACTTAGCTGAGCCAATGTTGTAAATCTTTTCCGATAAGCTTTTCTAGCGTTAATATATCTTCTTTATAAATTTTTTGAGTAAGTTGTTTGGATACTTCTTTACTTAAAGGTTCGGCTTTTTTATAAGCTGATTTAAATAAGAATTGAATAATAAAAGCAGGTAGATAACTGCTGAATTGAATGTTTGGGATTAAATTATAATACCTGAGTTTCATTATTAGCCACCCAAATATTCCTTTAGGCGTTCCTGAAACATTTGCTTTTTTACTTGTGTCAGGAATAAAAGTGTTATCTACATTTAGGAATTCAAAAATCTCCTGAGATGTTTCAATAGGATTTCTTACAAGCTCTTCAAATAATAAAATTTTTATATTGTCTTTTGGGAATAAACTATAGTAGCGTTCCAATTGCTCGGAATAATAACCTTTGTTCTTATAGTAGTATAGCGTACTCCAATTTTCAGCTTTGCGTTCTTCTTGCTTGTTGAAAGCAATCTCAAAATCAGAAATTGGTTCTCGGTCAGCTCTTCTAGCATGTAAAAAATTAGAATAAGCACGCTCAACAGGCTGTCTGAGTACAGCAATAATTTTTGTCTCAGGAAGATATTTGCGAATTAATTGTGGGCAATCTTCATTAGAAATATAAGACGGAGAAGCCTCTCCAATCGCTTTTTCATTTTTTACAGCATCAAAAAGAGCGTAGTACTGATCAAAAGTAGTTATTTTTTTTGTTTTCCTGCCATGGACTTTAAAATCATTAGCTTTTTGAAAATTATTAAAAAACATTGGTTCTTTATTAGCAGTCATAAAGATATCTGGATGTTGCTTTAAGTAGGTGTATAATGAAGTAGTTGCTGCCTTCATAGCACCGATAATAATAAAGTTAGGATGGGTTTTTTGTTTCATGATAAAAAAATAAGCTCTTCTTTTGGAAGAGCTTATTGTAGTTATATGTTAAGAGCCTTTTTTATTTTGTTAAAGCAATAAAAGATTTATTTGTTCGTAGGCTTACAAATTCTAAATCAATACTAGCTTCTGCTTTGTAGTTTGCATTTGCAGTAATAGCATTTTTTAAGTAGCCAATTGCATTATCATTATTTTCTGATCTGGCAGCGGCAATTGCATTTAAGTAATGACAAGCTGCAGTGCCCTCATTACAATTGATGTTGTTTTTTCCATTCATCAACTGAGCTAAAGCCGCATTGTGCGATTTGCCATTTTTAAAGAATCTTGCCGCTTTTTTATATTCACCTTGTCTGATATCTAAAGTAGCTTGATTCAATTCAGAAGCATTAGCTTGATCAAATAATTTTTGTGCTTTTGCTAATTGCCCTCTTCTTGCAGCAACAATACCTTTGTTGTTAAGAATATCAGCTTGCGCACCTCCTAAAGCTTCTGCTTTTTCAAGATAAAGCATAGTTTCGCTTAAATCCCCGTCCGCCAAATGCATGCTAGCGATATTATTATATCCCCTCCAATCATTATGCAATTCAACTACTTTATTGTAGATTCCTTCTTTTATAGTTGTGTTAGTAGCTAAAGTTGCTGAAAATAATAATTCTTTTACATCTAATACTTCAGGCGTAGTAGTTGATAAAGCAGCAATTTCTACGTCAGTTCTTTTTGATTCAAATGAACGAATTATAATAACTGCCTTTCTTAGTTGTGGTAATATATCATCCTCAAGGGCATCATAAATTTCAGCTAAGTCTCTAATTTGTTGTTCTCGTATTTCTACATCTTCTACTGCATTTACAATATTATTAATTCTTCTTTTGTCCTTAATGCCAGAAGCTTGAACTAAAGATTCGAATCCCTCCCAGTCTTCACCTAATGAAGTTTCAGTATATAGTTCATTGTTGCCTGCACCATCAACTTTTAAAGAACGTAATAATGTTTTTGTATAGCTTAATGTGCTTTTCATTCTGTTATCAGACACATTATCATTTGTGTTTACTGATCCTTCTGGAGAAGCAAAAGATTTAATTTCAATAGAATGAGTTATGTATCCATTTTTTACGAATTCTTTTAATTTTCTGATATTAGCATCACTTTTTTCAGTTGTTCTGATGTTAGATTGATTAACTAAAAAGTAGATAGTAGCAGTCTCTTCCAAAATTGTTTCATGCTCGTATCCGTGATTGGTGTTAGCAATATTTTCATTATCTAATACTCTTGTTGCCGTAGCAAGCACTCCATTAGCAATTGTTTTTGGCCCTAATACTTTTTCTTTCCCCTTTTCTTTAGCAGTAGCTCTTAATTCTAAAGTAGAATTCATCATATCGCTATTATATTCAATAGCATCTTGATATTTAAAATTCCCACCTGTAGAATAAAAGATAGTTGCCTCTCCTCCAGTCGCTTCTTCACCTTGTATTGTTATTGTTTTAAAAGCAGTTTCTCCATTATTATATACAAGTACAGGAGTAAAATCAACAGTTACTTGTTTCGCGAAGTATTTTGCTGCAAATGAAGCATCTAATGATAATGCAACTTTACCACCATGTGCTTGTAAAGTTGGCGGAGTAGTTGTAAAATTAACTGTCTCGTATTTACCAGCCATTTGATCTAGCCCGCAACCACTTAACATAAGTACTGCTACTATTACATAAAAGATTTTTGAATTCCTCATTTATTTTGTTTTTTTGATTGGTCTATAATTGTCGCAAATGTAAAAAATATTAAAGCTTAATAGATGAAAACGGGTTCTTTTTTCATATTAATTATTAGTAATTAAATAAAAAAGAAAACAATTGATTAGATTTGCTAAATTATTAATGAACCTCATGAAAACGACAATCAGCTTATTTTTTCTTTTGATATTTTGTTCAAATACTATTATTGGACAAGAGAATTCAATATATGATGCAATTAAAGAAAAGCAAATTATTGACACTTCTTCTGCATTAGATATTTCAACATCTGAGGCATTGAATAATAATTTAGTAACATTTACACACATAAAGAAAAAATCTATTTCAAAGTTTTTTTTAAATAATTTAAGTTTAGGTGTTAGTTATGGAATTAGTGAATTTAAAGGAGATATTAAGCAGGATGGATTTAGTAATCCTGATAACATGAATATCGCATACAATTTTCGACTTACTAAGAAAATAAATAATTTAATTTCTATTTCTTCAGAAGTTTTATTTGGAGTTTTGAATGGAAGCAAAAAAAATGAAAGTTATTTAATTTCCGAGACACAATCTACTGAAGCATATGATCCGTATGATCGCTATGAAAAATTAGGAGAAGACTTTACTGCTGATTTTTTTGAGCTTGATTTAATCACAAGCATTAATCTAGAGAGTGTCTTAAAGCATTATTATTCTAAATACTCAGACAATAATCGTTTTGATATTTGTTATAATATTGGGCTGGGTATTACATCTTTTAAGAGTATTAAACGAAATAATGAATCTAATACTTATATATATGGTTATGGATATAAAGATTTAGAAGAAGAATACGAAAGTGCTAAAGCTTTTTTTGAGAGACCAAAAGCAAGAGTTATAAGTTATGGTTATAGTGTTAGTTATTTGATAAATTCTAGAATAAAATGTAAATTACTTTTTTTAGGAAAATTAGCTGATACAGATTTTTTAGATTCATCTTTAATGAATCAGCAAAATGATAAGTTTCGTCATATCTCTTTGGGTTTAGATTATGCATTCTAGATGTTTGAATATTAATGAGAGTTAATTTTCTTCCATAATTCCCAGATAACAATTCCGAAAGTAACTGAAATATTTAAGGAATGTTTGGTTCCGAATTGGGGTATTTCAATCACCTCATTACACATATTTATAACTTCTTGAGCAACTCCATTAACTTCATTACCCATAATAATTGCAATTTGTTTTTTTGGTAAGCTAATATCATTCAGCATGGTCGATTTATCAGCTTGTTCAACGCCAATAACGTGATAGCCTTCAGTTTTTAATTTTTTTACAGCATCAATAGTATTTTTAGAAAATTCCCATTTAACAGAAGCAGTTGCTCCTAGTGCAGATTTACGAATTTCTTTGTCAGGAGGAGTTGCTGTAATTCCACATAAGATAATATTTTCAATTAAAAACGCATCAGAAGTACGGAATATTGAACCTACATTTATGGCACTTCTTACATTGTCAAGGACAATAGTGATGGGTGTTTTTGTAGCACGCTTAAACTCTTCAATATTTATTCTTTCTAATTCATTGTTTTTTAACTTTCTCATCTCTTATATTTGTTGCGAAATTAAAGAATAAATTTTTGGCATTAAAGAATAAAAAAGAAAAAAAAATTACTCCCTTGATGGGGCAGTATAATGCAATAAAAACTAAGCATCCAGGGGCGTTGTTGTTGTTTAGGGTTGGCGATTTTTATGAAACTTTTGGTCAGGATGCTATAAAAGCATCAAGGATATTAGGCGTAGTGCTCACTGCTAGAAATAATGGTGATTCAAAGATTGAGTTAGCAGGTTTTCCACATCATTCCTTAGATACTTATTTACCTAAGTTGGTTAGGGCAGGAGAACGAGTTGCTATTTGTGATCAGTTAGAAGATCCGAAATCAGCAAAAGGAATTGTAAAAAGAGGTGTGACTGAATTGGTTACGCCAGGAGTTTCTTACAATGAATTAACTCTGGAAACAAAAAAGAATAACTTTTTGGCAGCTATTTTTTATGGCAAGAAAAATGTTGGGGTTTCTTTCTTGGATATTTCAACTGGAGAGTTTTTAGTTGCGCAAGGTTGTGTTGGCTATATAGATAAGCTATTGCAAAGTTTGAGTCCTTCTGAGGTGATATATCAGAAAAATAAAAGACGAAAATTTGAAGAAGATTTTGGTACTTCATTTTATACATATCGCTTAGATGATTGGGCGTTTTCTGCAGATTATACCAATGAATTATTGCATAAACAATTTGATACAAAATCCTTAAAAGGTTTTGGTATTTCTGAATTAGAAGCAGGAATTATTGCAGCTGGAGTTGCCTTGCATTATTTAAATGAAACACAGCATAATCAAACCAAGCACATATTGGGAGTATCACGCATTGAAGAAGATAAAT
This sequence comes from uncultured Flavobacteriales bacterium, assembly GCA_905612305.1. Lineage (GTDB taxonomy): Bacteria > Bacteroidota > Bacteroidia > Flavobacteriales > BACL11 > UWMA-0277. The sequence continues at coordinate 73,511 of CAJQRK010000005.1, forward strand.
ATGTGTGGATGGATCGTTTTACTATCAGAAATTTGGAATTATTTTACTCGCCAAATGAAGGGGCAAAAACATTGATTGATGTATTAGATGACACAAAATCGTCAATGGGAAGTAGGATGCTAAAAAGGTGGTTAGCCCTACCTCTTAAAAACAAAAATCAAATAAGTGAACGTCATAATATAGTAGAACAAATTCTTACTGACGAAGAATTATCAGCTGTACTTTCAGATGAAATAAGCAAGATAGGAGATTTAGAAAGATTGATTTCAAAAGTAGCAACTTTTCGGATAAACCCAAGAGAATGCTCCCGATTGAAAGATGCTTTAATTGCTTTGAAACCAATAAAAGAAATTTGTATTACATCAGGAAAGGCATTAAAGAATCTTACTAATAAAATAAATACTTGTGACTTTATAAAAGATAGAATTGAAAGAGAACTAAGTGATAATCCTCCTATGCTTATGCATAAAGGAAATGTGATAAAACAGGGGGTAAATGCTGAATTAGATGACTTACGGTCTATCCAAAATTTAGGAAAAGAATATCTGGATGAAATGTTGAAACGAGAGATTGAAAGAACAGGGATTACTTCTTTAAAAATATCATTTAATAATGTGTTTGGCTATTATTTGGAAGTGCGTAATCGCTTTAAAGATCAGGTGCCAGAACAGTGGATAAGAAAGCAAACCTTAGTAAGTGCTGAGCGTTATATTACGGAAGAATTAAAAGAATACGAACATAAGATATTAAGTGCTCAAGGAAAAATTTCGGAGATTGAAACTCGTTTGTTTGCTGACTTAATTGAGGCTATTTCAGTACATATTGAATCCATACAATTAAATGCTTTTGTGGTGTCGCAATTGGATTGCTTATTATCATTTTCAAGTATTGCAAAAAAGAATAATTATGCCAAACCTAGTGTAAATAATAGCGCAGATTTAGTGATAAAACAATCTAGGCACCCAGTAATAGAACAGCAATTGGAAATGGGCGAGCCTTACATTCCTAATGATGTAACTTTAAATAGAGAAAAGCAACAAATAATGATGATTACTGGACCGAATATGTCGGGTAAATCAGCCCTTTTAAGACAAACTGCTCTTATTGTTTTGATGGCACAAATAGGTAGTTTTGTTCCTGCAAAGTCAGCAGAAATTGGTTTGGTAGATAAGATATTTACGCGGGTAGGGGCCTCTGATAATATTTCAATGGGAGAATCTACTTTTATGGTAGAGATGAACGAAACGGCTAGTATATTGAATAATTTATCGGAAAATAGTTTAATACTTCTTGATGAGATAGGAAGAGGGACAAGTACTTATGACGGAGTCTCTATTGCATGGGCAATTGCTGAATATTTGCATGAGCACCCAACAAAATCAAAGACATTATTTGCAACCCATTATCATGAGCTGAATGAGATGACGGAGCTGTTTGATAGGATAAAGAATTATAATGTATCGGTAAAAGAAAGTGGAAAAAATATCATTTTTATTAGAATCTTAAAAGAGGGAGGGAGTGAGCATAGTTTTGGAATACATGTTGCGAAAATGGCAGGGATGCCAAAGCAAATTGTAAAAAAAGCAGAGAAAATTTTGAAACAATTAGAAGCATTGAGAGGAGCCTCAAAAAACACAAAAGTAATTACTGAGGAGGATGATATGCAATTGAGTTTTTTTAAGCTGGATGATCCTATTTTGGAAGAAATCAGAGATGACATAACTAATTTGGATATCAACACGTTAACACCTGTTGAAGCACTTATGAAATTGAATGAAATAAAAAAACTATTAGGAAAGTAGTTTTTGATTTTGCTGTATTGAATATTTAGTTAAATTTGCTGTCCTTAATGCGAGTGTAGCTCAGGGGTAGAGCATCACCTTGCCAAGGTGGGGGTCGTGAGTTCGAATCTCATCACTCGCTCAAGAAAAGCCATTTAAACAACCCAGCCCGGGTGGTGGAATTGGTAGACACGTTGGACTTAAAATCCAATGAACGTAAGTTCGTACGGGTTCAAGTCCCGTCCCGGGTACATAGCGGGAGGTTATTGAAAGATAGCCTCTCGTTTTTGTTTCTGAGTTTTTACGTAATGATAGAATTTAATATTTTTGTTGTAGCTCCACTATTTTCTTGTATATAATTAATTCCAATCGATTTATCAAAAGTTCTAAAAAAGTCAATAGCTGAAATTAGTTCTGTATAATTAGAAATTGAGATAGCTCCTTTCTGCTTTGTCAATTCTATTGCTTCATTGAACTTTAGGTAGTTAGGCCCAAAAATAACAGGTAACCCAAAAGCAACTGCTTCTAAAATATTGTGTATTCCAACTCCAAAACCACCTCCAATATAAGCAGTATTTCCATACTGATAGATATTAGATAGGATACCAATACTGTCAATAATAAGCACATTACTATTACTGATATTTGTATTGTTTGCTTTTGAAAATAATAAAGCATTAGTATTCCTTTGTAATGCGCTAATATGTTTTAGCTCATGTGGAGCAATAATGTAATTGTAATTAGGATTTTCCTTAATATATTTTACTAAAAGGACTTCATCTTTAGGCCAGGTACTACCGCAAATAATGGTGGTTTTGTTTTTGGAAAATCCTTCAATTAAAGGAATTCTTATTGCATTTTGAGTATTGGTAATAACGCTATCAAAACGGGTGTCGCCTGCAACAGTGCAGTTGGAAAAGCCAATATTTTTCAATAATTCTTTTGAGTTGTTATCCTGAACAAAAAAGTGACTTACGTTATTAAGTTGCTTTGCAAACCATTTGTGTCTGAAAAAAAATTGTTCCTTTCGGAAGATAGCAGATACACTATAAAAAGGGATATTTTTCTTTTTAAGCTCAGTCATATAATTGAACCAAAACTCATATTTTATAAATACTACTTTTATGGGTTTTACAATACTGATGAACCTTGTTGCATTTGCTTTAGTGTCAACCGGAAGGTAAAATATCCAATCAGCAACTTTGTAATTTTTACGGATTTCATATCCAGAAGGTGAGAAGAAAGTCAGTAATATTTTATGTTTAGGGTATTTTTGTTTGTAGGCTTTAATAATAGGTTTCCCTTGTTCAAATTCCCCAAGTGATGCACAATGAAACCACACAATATTTTGTTCTTCTTTTATAGCTTTTGATAATCGCTTAAAAATATGTCTTCTGCCCTTAACCCATAGTTTGGCTTTGACATTAAAAAGTAATGCAAGATATATACCGAATAGATATAAATAGATGCTTATTTTGTACAAAATACGCATTAAAAGTAATGAAATTCCTCTTCATTTTTTCGGTGAATAGGGATAATTATTTCTACTTTAAAGCCAAGTAATTTGCCCCATGATTTAGAATCTGGGTAATATTCATTTTCTTTAAAATTATAGTCTCTTTGGTTTTTAGTATAAGCCATAGTATAATTTATACCGGCGCTCATCTGGAATTTTCCGTTTTTGCTATAATATTTATAATCTGCAGAGAACTTACTGCTAAGACCATTAGTAAAACGATCATAACCTTTCTTCATTTCCTCATTAAGCTGAGGTATATTTTGGTCTTTAGTGTCAATAAAAATTTGATGTTGCAAAAAACCTAGCCCAGTTGATAGATAAAAGCCACTTAAATTGTTGTGATTAAGATTATGTAGATATGGGAAATATCGTGTTTTTGCGTTGTGCGCATGAATTGCATAGCCAATAAAAATATATGAAGAAAGACCTCGTTCCATCAGGTTTATATTTGCATAATGACCATCAGCTCCTATTAAAGCGCCAGTTGATGTAGTTATGTTTTTAAAAATAGTACTGTCTTTTATATTATCTCCAAAAAGATAATCCCCTTCAATTCCGTAAAACATATTGTTTTCTTTCTCAATTAAAAAAGAGAACCCAATGGACGAGTTGTCACCAAAGTATTTCGCTAAATCACCAATTGGTAATTGATGAGTATATCCAAAAGTAAATATACTTTGTTTATTTTCTTGCGCAAAAGAAGTTGAAATAATTATAGTTAGAAATAGTGTAAACAGGCCCCTCATTTATTTTTTTCAGATTTTCGTGCTAAAATACATTTTCAGTGGCTAATAAACGCAAATCATTGGCTAATAATTGTCTATATTTGCTCCCCATTTCAAACTAAGGAAAAGAAAAGATGAGTAAAACAATTTTAATAACAGGAGGTGCTGGTTTTATTGGCTCGCATGTAGTGCGATTATTTTCAAATAAATATCCTGATTACAAAATAGTAAACTTGGATAAATTAACCTATGCTGGGAACTTAGAAAACCTTAGAGATATTGAGAATCATGCTAATTATATTTTTGAAAAAGGCGATATAGTAGATGAAAGATACATTAAGGATTTATTTTCAAAATATAATTTTGATGGAGTAGTACATTTAGCTGCCGAAAGTCATGTTGACCGTTCAATTACAAACCCAATGGAGTTTATTATGACCAATGTAGTGGGAACGGTTAATCTGTTGAATGCAGCTAAAGATGCATGGAAAGGAAATGAGGACGGGAAATTATTTTATCATGTTTCAACTGATGAAGTGTATGGAAGTTTAGGAGATACAGGATTGTTTTTAGAAACGACATCATACGACCCTCAATCACCATATTCATCTTCAAAAGCTAGTTCTGACCATTTTGTGCGTGCTTATGGAAATACTTATGGCATGCCTTTTGTAATTTCAAATTGCTCCAACAATTATGGGCCAAATCAGTTTCCTGAAAAACTATTACCTCTTTTTATAAATAATATCCGAAATGGAAAAGCATTGCCCGTTTATGGTGATGGAAAATTCACGCGTGATTGGCTGTATGTAGTAGATCATGCCATTGCGATTGATAAAATTTATCATGAAGGCAGAAATGGAGAAACCTATAATATTGGCGGGTTTAACGAATGGACAAATATCGATTTGATAAAAGTATTGTGCAAGCAAATGGATATTGCTTTAGGCAATGCTGCTGGAACTGCTGAAAATCTTATCTCCTATGTAAAAGACCGACCAGGGCATGATAAACGTTATGCTATTGATGCCAATAAATTGAAAAATGAATTAGGCTGGGAACCATCTTTACAATTTGAAGAAGGATTGGTAAAAACTATTGCTTGGTATTTAGGGAATAAAGAATGGATGGATAATATTACTTCAGGTGATTATCAAAATTACTACAAACAACAATACAGTTAATGTTAAAATGGTTTTCAAAAAAGAAAGAAGAGGACTGCACTCCTCTTGATTTTTCAGTATTGAAAACAGATATTCATTCCCATTTTATTCCAGGAATAGATGATGGCGCTCCTGACTTAGAAGCCTCAATTTATCTTATTAAAAAAATGCAGGAATTAGGCTACAAAAAAGTAATTACCAGCCCACATGTGATGAGTGATTTTTACAAAAACACTCCTGAAATAATATTAGAAGGACTTACTGATGTGCGTGCAGAGCTGAAAAGGCAAAACATCAATATGGACATTGAAGCAGCTGCAGAATATTATATTGATTTTGATTTTGAACAGAAAATAGGCAAGGAGAAATTCTTAACTTTTGGGGATAATTATATTTTGGTAGAACTTTCATTTATGCAAGCACCAAACAACTTATTTGACATTATATTTAAACTCCAAATGGAGGATTATAAAGTAGTGCTGGCACACCCAGAGCGCTATGCTTATTATGTAGAAAAGGATTATGAAGAATTAGTGGCAAGAGGAGTGCTTTTGCAAATTAATTTACTTTCATTAATTGGGTACTACTCTCCTAAAATACAACAAAAAACAAAAGGACTAATTGCTGAAAATCAAGTGAGTTTTGTTGGTACAGATTGCCATAATATGAGCCATGCAGCATTATACGAAAAATGCCAGACTCAAAAAGACTGGCATGATTTGGTAAATAGCGGAAAACTATTAAACGCTACTTTATAAACTTGCACTTTGCGTTTCAAGTTGACGATCTACTTTGTTAAACAAACCTTGTAATACTTTTCCAGGACCTACCTCAGTAACTGAAGTTAATCCATCAGCTATCATTTGTTGCATTATTTGCGTCCATAATACTGGTGCTGTTAATTGCTTTTTTAAGTTTTCTTTAATTTCTTTAGCATTAGTAATAGGTTTTGCTGTTACGTTTTGGTAAACAGGACAACTTCCTTCTGAAAAATTAGTTGAGTCAATGGCTTGCTCTAATTCTGCTTGTGCTGGTTCCATAAGTGGTGAGTGAAACGCACCGCCAACAGGAAGTTTAAGCGCTCTTCTGGCACCAGCTTCAGTAAGTTTTACGCAAGCAATATCAATCCCCTCATTACTCCCAGAAATTACCAATTGCCCAGGGCAATTATAGTTAGCAGGCACTACAATTTCATCAATTGCTGAACAGATATTTTCGACAACTTCATTTTCTAATCCTAGGATAGCGGCCATAGTTGAAGGATTTTGTTCGCATGCTTTTTGCATAGCTATAGCCCTTTTTGACACCAATTTTAATCCATCTTCAAATGATAAAAAGCCAGCAGAAACTAAGGCTGAAAATTCGCCCAAGGAATGCCCAGCAACCATTTTTGGCACAAAAGAAGCTCCTAATAATTTTGCTAAAATTACAGAATGTAAAAAGATAGCAGGTTGCGTTACTTTTGTTTTTTTTAGAGCTTCAGTATCTCCTCCAAACATAACATCTGTAATTGAGAATCCTAAAATTTTGTTTGCTTTATCAAATAATTGTTTAGCTCTTGCTGATGCTTCATAAAGGTCTTTTCCCATTCCAGGAAATTGCGCTCCTTGACCAGGAAATACATATGCTTTCATATAAAATATAGTTTTGAGTAACTAATAACTAGCCTGTTTTATTTTATCAAATTCATAAATTCTGAACGCGTTTTTTCATCTTTTAAAAAGATGCCGGAAAAAGCTGAAGTTGTAGTTGAGGAATGTTGTTTTTGCACGCCTCTCATTTGCATGCAAAGGTGTTGTGCTTCTATTACAACCGCTACTCCTCTTGGGTTTAAGACGTCTTGCAAACAATCTTTTATTTGATCTGTCAATCGCTCTTGCACTTGTAATCTTCTGGCAAATACATCTACAATTCTTGGTATTTTACTTAAACCTACAATGCACCCATTTGGGATATAGGCAATGTGTGCTTTTCCAAAAAAAGGTAACATGTGGTGCTCGCATAAGGAGTATAGCTCAATATCTTTTACTACAACCATCTGGCTATAATCTTCTGAAAACATGGCTGATTTTAAAATTTCAGCAGGATTTTGTTTGTAGCCATTGGTCAGAAAATCCATAGATTTGGCTACACGTTCAGGAGTTTTTAAAAGACCTTCTCTATCAGGATTTTCGCCAAGTTCAGATAAAACCGATTTGATATTATCAGCTAGGTGTTTATTGTAAGTATCACTCATTTTTTTATAAATATGGGGCAAATATACTACCTTTTCTTTTGGTATATTTGCCAAATGAAGATACTATTGGTTGTGGCTACAAAATCAGAAATTTTTGAAGATAAATTCAAGCATTGTGATGTGATGGTTACCGGTGTAGGAATGGTGAACACTACTTTCTTTTTAACCAAGAGGTTGAGTAAAAGATCTTATGATTTAGTGATAAACATGGGTGTTGCCGGTTCTTTTTCTGATGAAATAAAAATAGGAGATGTGGTTGAAGTTATAGAAGATAATTTTTCAGAAATTGGTTTTGAAGATGGTAATAATTTTTCTAAATTCACTAACTTTGGGATTGAAAATTCCTTCAAGGTTGACAAAAAAACAAATTTTAAAAAAGCAAAAGGAATTACTGTAAATACTGTTCATGGAAATAAAAAGACAATTACTGAAATTATTAGCAGATTAAACCCAGATGTGGAAAGCATGGAAGGTGCAGCTTGTTTTATGGTGTGTAAAAAGTTTAAAATTCCTTGTATTCAGATTAGAGCTATTTCTAATAAAGTAGAAAAACGCAATCCAGAAAATTGGGATTTAGATTTGGCAATTTTAAACTTAAATACTGAAGTAGAAAAAATTATCGATTGCTGATGAAACTAACTTTAGGTTTTTCACCCTGTCCAAACGATACTTTTATTTTTGACGCATTAGTTCATCATAAAATTGACACAGAAGGCTTAGAATTTGAAATAGTTTTTGCAGATGTTGAACAACTTAATCAGTGGGCTTTTCAGCAAAGATTGGATGTTACCAAACTATCCTATCACGCATTTACTTATTGTGTAAATAATTACGCTCTTTTAGATAGCGGTTCAGCTTTAGGGAATAATTGTGGGCCACTGCTGATTAAAAAACCAGAAACGATTTTAACTTCTGAAAGTAAGATCGCAATTCCAGGAAAATATACTACAGCAAATATGTTGCTTGGTATAGCTTTCCCGGAATATCAAAATAAAGTAGAAGCCCTTTTTTCAGATATTGAAAATGATGTGATTAAAGGAAAGGTAGATGCAGGACTTATCATTCATGAAAATAGATTTACTTATGAAGATAAAGGGTTAGAAAAGATAAAAGATTTAGGGGAGTTTTGGGAAGAAGAAAATCAGCTTCCTATCCCTTTAGGAGGAATTGTTGTTAAAAGAGCACTGCCCTTGGCAATTCAGAAAAAACTAGAAAGAGTGCTGAGAAAAAGTGTGGAATATGCTTTTGAAAACCCAAATAGTTCTACTGATTATGTGCAATTCAATGCTCAGGAAATGGAAAAGGAAGTGGTGGATGCACATATTAATCTGTATGTGAATGATTTTTCTGTCTCCCTAGGGGTTGAGGGAAGAAAAGCAGTTGAAAAAGTATTTGAGAAGTTAAACAAATCAGCTAAAGAAGTTTTTATAGGAACGTAATTATTGTTTCATAATTTTATTTGCAGTAAAAGTAAGGAAAGAAACATGAATATAAGTCTCTATATTTTATCAAGTAAGTATATTGATTTATTTTCTTAAATTCGCAAAATGAAAAGATGGCTATTTATACTAGTATATTTCCCTATTGTTATATCCGCTCAAAGCTTATACAATCCTCAAGATTTATATGACAGTTCAGGAGGCCTTTTTGATGAAGATTCTATTAGAAATATTCATTTAAATTTTAATAATCCAAATTACCATTTATATTTGGTCAATTCATGGTATTATTCTCCAGATGAAAGGATTCCTGCCACATTAACATTAAATGGTACTGTTTATGATAGTGTAGGGGTAAGATATAAAGGTAATTCCACATTTTGTTTACCTAATGATAATTCTAATCATAAAGTACCCTATAATATTGATTTCAATTATTTTATAGATAGTCAAAAAGTATTGGGATATAAAAAGATGAAGTTAGCTAATGCGTGGATGGACCCTACTTTTGTCAAAGATATTACAGCAAGTAATATTTATAGAAATTACCTGCCTTCTGGTGAAGCAAATTTAGTAAAACTTCATTTGCAAGGTAATTATCTTGGTCTTTATGTAAATACAGAATCAATTAATAAACAATTCACAAAAAAACACTTTGATGAGAAATCAGGGCCACTTTTTAAATGTGATAATATTGATCGATTTTGTGATACTGCAAATGCCCCTTCCTCATATCCTCCTAGCTTAATATATCTTGGAAATGATAGTGCTTTATATTATAATAGCTATGACATGAAATCAGATAATGGATGGGAGCAGCTAGTTAACCTAATAAAAGTTCTTGATTTAGATTTTCAAAATATAGATAGCGTCCTAAATGTCGATAGAACTCTTTGGGCATTTGCTGTAAATAGTGTAATTTCTAATTTAGATACTTATAACGGATATTATATCCATAATTATTATTTGTACCAAACTAAAGATGGTTTATTCCAAATGATTCCATGGGATTTAGACAATAGTTTTTCAGGAGCTATTATGGGATTCGATTATTTTAATCAATCTAATATCTATGAATATGATCCTTATCATTATGGAGTTCCAGGTGATAGACCTCTCGCTGAGAAACTGCTTAATGATCCTTTTTACAGAAAACAATACACGGCTCATATGCGGACAATAATAAACGAAGCATTAGATACTGCTGTAATTAGAAATCAAATCAACCAATTACAATCTTTAGCTCATAATGCTGCTGATGGTGATCAATGGAAAGGATTCTCTATGGCTCAATATTATAGTAATGTAGAATCTGCTATTTGGACGAACTGGGGTTTTGGAGGAATTATGTCGACTATTGACGCCAGAAAACAATATTTATTATCTCATCCAGAGATTGCTTTATCACCCCCTACTATTTATGGGTTAAATATTACTAATAATTTAGTTACAGTAAATGCTATTAGCGCATCAACTTTGGAGTTAATGGCAACCACAAGTGAGTATCATTCAAAATTTCAACCCTTTGTAATGTTAGATGATGGCACTAATGGTGATGTAATGGCGAATGATGGCATTTATTCATCAACATTACCATTTCAATCTAGTGGGCTTGATATCAAGTTTTATATTAGAGCTCAAAATAATGACGCCATGGCTCTATTGCCCGAAAGAGCCGAATATGAATTTTATACTTATTCTCTTGTCTCTGGTCTTTTTGAAGCGCCATCAACTACGCACAAACAACTTATAGGGATTACTGATTTATTAGGAAGGACAATTACTAATCCTAAATCATTAACAAATACTCCTTTATTCTATATTTATGATGACGGAACGGTGGAGAAAAGGGTAATTATTAAGTAATAGTAAAGCATCTTTCAAATAAAAAATACTGTATATTTAGAGTCTAATTATATTTAAAAATGAAAACATTAATAAACAAAAGTTATTACTATGCTCTCCTTTTTGGGTTGGTATTTGTCTTTACTTCATGTGAAAAAGCAGATAATAATGCCATTGTAAGTAATGATGCGCAACAAGCGCGTAAAGCATATACTGATAAAGCATATATTGAGATTGAAGTTAGCCCAATTGTAAAAACATCATGTTATTTTGTGCAATGGGACAAAATAATAATGACTCCAGTGTCTGGTTTTTTTGAGTATTATGATACAGAGAATAATTGGGTTGCCTCAATTGATTTTGGTGATGGAACTTGTGATCAGTGGGCAACTAAAAGTTGGGATGTAGATGCGTTTCCTGATTACCCTAATAGCAGTAAAGATTTTTCAGTTTTTGATTATTCTGGCAAGAAAGATAAATAGAAATTGCCTTACCAGTTTGATTTTCCTTTCTTGTTAAATCGGTTATAATTACCGGTATTATAGATTACATCTTGCCATTTTTTGTTATTTCCCCATTTTCCTTGCGCAGGACAAACCCTAGGTTTACTTTTGATAAAATAGAAGTTAAGAGATATTTCATTAGTCGATCCTGCATTAGTGTAATTTAGTTTTGAAATAGTATAGTCATAACTATAACTAAATTCTAATCCTATACTTCTACTTGTCATTAGTCGGAATCTTATTATAGGAATGATTGATTCATTCTGAAATTTAACCTTTTTTTCATTGCTGTATCTACCTAACCGGTAAATACCCCCTACCTCTAATTGTATTTTATTGGCAAATGCTGTAGTAAAACCTATTTCATCTTTTTGTGTCATATTATTCCCTTGTCTTTCATGTTTAGCAAACACTTTCCAGAATTTTATAGATTTAGAAACAAAATCAGGAAGCATACCAATGTGTTCTGTATGAATAGTGTATTTAAAAGGCAGTTTAGATGATGCATATTGGTTATTATAGAAAGATTCTATAGGCTCGTTCAGATGATGAAAGGCTAGACCTAGTAATGTCATATTTCCTTTGCTTTTTAGAGTGCGACCATGTTTTGTTAATATAAAACCTGCAGAAGCATCAAAGAATCTGTCATCAGTACGGTTAATTGGTAGAATAGCTCCTGTTTGTTCAAAGTAATGACCATAGCCATCCCATTGATCAGAAAAGATCAGATTATAATTATTCAGCCTATTAAAGCTCATGACATTCTGTAAGGCCATACTTAAGAACATGTTTTTTTTAAATTGAAAATGAAAAGAAAATGGCACTACCCCTACATCATAAGATTTAAATACCTGGTTTTCTGTCTGATCTATTAAATAAAACCCTCCACTCCACACTATTTCTCCTCCTCCTATTTTTCTCTTCCTTATAGTTTTGCTTGCATTAAATTCAATAATATTTGAGTTAAAATATTCTGTTATGCCATTCCATTGGTTTCTTCTAAGTATAAGAAACCTATTATTGTTATCAAAGCCAGCAAATGCTGGATTCATATACATCATATTTAAATCGATCTGTGAGAAAGAAGGGTCTTGAGCAAATGTTGTAGTGCAAATAAATAATATTCCAAGAATTAATCTTCTCCTCATTATCGTATTAAGTATATAGGGCCACTCTTTTTATTGTCAATACCTTGCCATAATGTTTTGTCTGAGAATCTACCTTGAATCTTCCAGATATATGTGCCTTGCTGAACAGGTATCTCATTTACTTTTCCATCCCAACCTATTGCTGGAGAACCATACTCATTTAATTGATCAGTTTCAAATAATAAATTTCCCCATGTATCAAATATTTGCATTCTATATTCTTTTAGGGACCTTCCTTTTGGTAAGAATATTGAAGCCTCCCCACCATTAACATCAGGAGTTAGTGCATTAGGGATATAAAGCCCTCTGAAATAATCAACATCATGAGTTATACAGGTTGTGTCAACACATCCATATAATTTCTCTTCTAAGATTAGACAGACAGTAAAATCTTTCCCTCCTTGATTAAGAGAGTTTGATTGATATTGATATTCAAAAAGATCTACATTCTCATGAAACTGTGGCCCTTGTGGCCCTATGGTATCTCCTTCTCCAGGAATCCATGTAAACCAGAAATCATCTACCGTAGCAAATACATTAGGGCTATATTCGCTTGCTATTGAACCCGTTCCATCAAATAAGTATAATCCAAAATCAATTTGTTCTGGAGGAAAGAATATATCAGCAACAGGAGTGGGGTATATAGTAATACTATCTCTAATGGTAAATTCATCATAACATAAGTTATCAGTGACAACTGATAAGATCGGACCATAATTTGTTATTATTCCATTTTGAGTAACATACGTATGAGTAGGAGGTACAAGTGGGATGTCTATTGTTCCATAAGTATCCCCATCACCAAATATCCAACTATAACTCTCAATATATGATGACCCTCCATCATATAGCATATCATTAGGTATAGTAGATTGATCTGTAAAGTTTACATCTACTGGCTCACATCCAGAATATATATCAGCAACAAATTGAGCTACCGGGTTAGGATATATATGTAATTTATAAATAGAATCAGATTCGCAGCGCTTGTTCTCTAGATGAATCATAAGGTCGTAAATTCCCGGATACTTGAAATTATATGGAGGTTCATAATTTATATTTGGAGGATTTACAGTATCTCCACCAAAATTATCTAATATTATATATTGCCAAGAATTCACATCAGTATGCTGCGCTTCAAATTGATAAGATACATTTTCTCCACATTGATTTACAGGATCAAATGTTTCAGATATAAAGCTCATTCTTGGTATTGGATATATTCTAAAGGTATCTTCTTTAGAAGCCTTACATCCAAAACTAGTCTTTCTTGTTAGACTAATATTATATAATCCAGGAGACCATTCAGGACTTTGTGCATAGAATATCCATTCTGGTAAAGCGGTGCTACTATTTAAAGGATTGTTATTAATGATCCATGCAGTATCATTAGGGTTTTCACCAACAAGATTATCATTAAACATACTACCTATAGCAAAGTGTGAGTTATTAAAGTCAGATGCTTTTAGAAAATCAAATTCACAGATTGGAGGTACGACAAAATCTACAATAGGTAAAGGATGAATCTCTATTGCTGGCACACCAACATCTGGAGATCGGAATGTATCTGTACAATAAGCTGAGTCAACTACAATTAATGTTGCAGAAACATATGCCCCAATTGTATCAATTACTGTTGGATAATTATACATAGGATTCCAATCTACTGAGTTGGCAGAATTAGTTCCGTGACTAAATTGCCAATTCCAATACCATAAACCAGTATCCGCTGCTGTAGATAGGTTATTGAATTGAACATATTCATTAGCACAAGCATTATCCCACTCAAATTCTACATTTGGTTGATCATAAATAAATATAGAATCAGTTTTAAAATTAGAACACGAATTTTCATCTACAACAGTTAGAGAAATACTTTTCCATCCACCTGGATAGTAGAGTGTTGAGACAGTATCTGGGTGAGGAGGAAATCCTGGCCAGGTTATTCCTCCATGCCAATAACTTTGAGGGCTAGCAGTATTGCCTATATCATTAAAATTCCAATTCCATATATATAATGGAGATCCATTACCATACGACTGGTTCATTATATATAAGGAGTCGTTTTGACATTTGACATCTCCTAAAGAGAAATCAGCAATAGGATTACAATATACTTCTACATAATTAATAATGCTATCTACACACCCATAATGATCTGTAGCAGTAAGTTTTACTTCATAATTATCATTACAATCATCAAACCTAAAATTAGGATTCGTACTACTAGAATCCGATGGGTTTATCCATACACCTGTAAAGTTGTCAAGATTCCAATGGTATGTTGGATTAGGAGGAGAATTAATAATTATTGATGTATTAGTAAATGCTGTGATATCTCCTTCACACACAGTGTTTGTCTCAAAACTTGGTTTAGGTAATGCATAGATCTCAACACTTTCTTGGTGAGTATCAATGCAACCTCTTAATCCAGAGGTGATTTGATTATCAATCACAGTAAGTATAACTGTATATGTAGCTACAGAATCATATAAATATATTGGAGACTCTGCTGTATCACCTTGAGGAGGTATATTACCAAAATTCCATAGCCATGTAGCACTGCTCCCAGGGAATAAATTGCTTTGATTCACAAATTCAACGGAATCATTTATACACTCATTTTCAACCCAGAAATCAGCAAGAGGATTACATCTAACTATAGCATTAGTTGTAGAATTATCTTGACATGTATTTCCGTCTTCTACAGTTAGTGAGACAGAATATGTATTACACACTATATATTCATGTTGATGGGGTGAGTTAGAGCTGTCTGATATTTGTAAATCCCCATAATCCCATGCATAAGTTAAATTAGTGTCACTCCCATAATATCTATTGAACTCAAAAGTGGTAGGAGTGTTATCACAGATTGTATCAGCAGTTAAGTTTACAATGGATGGGTTAGTATATACCTGTACAGGAGGCGTTATGCTGAATGGAAGAGAGAAACATCCAAAATTATCTCCAACAATAAGGGATTCAGTTTTAATTCCAAAAGTATTGTAGATAAATCCTATGTCTGTAGATCCTGAATTTGAATTGACAAATTGTCCTAGGTCATGCATGTCCCATAGGCAACTATCTATTGAAGCTTGTGGAGTGGTTGTAAAAGAAGTGTTGGTATAATAAATAGCATTTCCATCACAATCATTATTTACTGTATATTCAGCCACAGGGATTGGTGTTACAAGCACCTGATGTTTGATACTATCTACACATCCTTTATTGTCCTCTGCAATTAAAGTAACCCACCAATAACCTGCTGTATTGTAAACATGTGTCCCATTTTCTGACAACAATTGGGTTTGCATAATATAATTTGGATTATCAAAATACCACCACCAATCTAGAATTGGATGACCTCCATTTCCAGGAGATGAAGTATTTATTAGCGTTGTTGTTTCATCAAGACAAGTAGTATCTGTTAGAAAGTCTGGATTTGGTAAATCATAAACGATTACATTTATGGTTGTATCTCCCTCACAGCTAATAGTAGGACTAATAATATTTACTACTTGTAGTGTAACAGAATGGCTTCCTGCAAATCCAAATGTATGCCATGTAATAGGGTCATTTGATGTAATTCCATTAGGAGGAAAAGTCCATATAACTGAATCAATAGTTAATGCATTTGCTCCTATTGTAGCATCAAATTTCATCGAATCTCCAAAACATACAGGATCAGCTACAAATTCCGCAACAGCACCAGGTACTACCATTATCTCTTGATGAGTGAAGGATATACAATCATTTGCATCCGTTACTGTTAAGTAAACATCAAAATTACCTGAAGTTTGGAATGTATGACCTATACCCCCTATATTTAAAAGTGTATCATTATTATCGTCAAAATCCCAATACCAAGTGGCAATTACTCCACCTCCTTGTTGTCCTGGTTGCGAACTATTTCCATTAAATACTGTAATGCCATCTCCTAAGCAGACTATGGAGTCAACTGTAAAATCAGCTATAGGAGGATCGTGTACTGTAATAGTCTTTGTTAAACTGTCATAACACTCGTCGATTGTGCTCCATATTTCTAATTTTATTTGATATTGTCCAGGTATTGTAAATATATGAGTTAAGTCAGTTGTATTCACACTATTTAATCCTACTTGTACAACGTTATTATTAATAGACCACCTTGTTAGACTACTATTAATATAACGTAATTGATTTGGTATTTGTTGAAGTGTAGATAAATCCTCAAAAGTAGTGGTATCGCCTAAACAGACATCATCAGATGTGAATGAAGCAACAGGGGTATGAAAGACATAGATTGTATCAGGTGCGCTACTAGAAAAATCTTGAGGATCAGGACCAAGTGAAGAAACCCCAATAATTTGATGTTTTACAAGATAAGCACCAGGTTGTGTGTATTCCCAGCATACAGTATTGGTATCAAAGCTTGGAGTATGAATAAGTGTACGATCTGGAGTCCCTAATAAGTTATTTGGAGTTACACCATCCCAATCAAACCACCAATTGGTATAAGTAGTTGGAAATGGAGAATTTGATTGATCAAAAAAGCACACGGAATCACCTAAACATATATTACCTGGGGCTATCTTAACAAAATCAGAAGTAACCTCATTAGTTATAATATAAAGTAGGCAACAATATTGTGCTGAATCACAATCATTATATCCAGTTACACAAATATCAAATAAACCAGTACCTATGTATGTATGTTCAACAGGGTGAGTTGGATCTGACCAAGGTGTGTTATATGGAGGTGATGATGTAGTTGAGAGCCAATAGGAGAAAGGAGTTAGAATAGTTTGCCCACCATCTCCCCAATCAATAACAAGAGAGTCGGTATTCACTGGAAATACAAATGCATTTAGATTCATTTCTAGGGGAAACATGGAAATCCCATAAGCACCACTTGAAGTGTCACATGATATCAAGGTGTTTGATTGTTCTAATGTAAATTCAACTCTTGGACTAGGCCTTACTGATACTGTATCTGTAAGCGTATCATTCCCACAGCAATTCTCTACAATTAATTTTATATAATAATCAAGATACCCTATTGGGTCTAATTGTCCTTGATTTCCTGTTAATAGTGTAGAAATACTAGATATAGAAGGGAATACTGGTATACTATCATTATCTAATACAGTACTCCAAATGATAGTTCCTGTTGTATCAAGTATTTGCCATGTATAATCCAGTATATATCCTGAACTTGCATTTCCAATAGTGGTATCAACATAAAACGGAGGATCAGTAATACAAATAGTATCTACAGTTTGAAAAGAACTTACAGGTATCTCTACTACATTAATCACTTGATTCATACTAGTGTCTAGACATCCATTATTTGACATAACTATATGGCCAATCGTATGAGAACCTGCGGTTGGCCAAGATGTGTTAAAGTTACTAGTAGTATAACTATATAATTCTGGATATATCGTATTATCAATCACCCAGAAAGAACTATCTAATTGACCACCCAAAGTATCAAGAGTTGATGCTGTGTCACTAAAGTATATTATTGAATTAGTACATAAAGAATCTGGATAACAAGCATAATCATAATTAAAAGCAGCAACTGGATTTGGCCATATTGTTATTGGTAGAATTATAGAATCCTCACATCCATTCTGATCTATAATGGTTAGACTAACATCCCATATTCCTGAGGAAACATACACATATTCATGTGGACCTTGAGAACTGCTTGTATCATTGCCTGCATTTATATCACCAAAATCCCATTCCCAAGAGTTAAGTGGACTATATGAAGGATTTGAAGCATCTGTAAATAAGACACTATCATTGTCACAAGTATTTGTTGTGCTAATTAAAGGTATTGGAATAGGGAATACAGTAATAGTATCTGAGATATAAGAATGATAACATCCTGTTCCAGGATCTCCTACAGTTAATTTAATGATATATATACTATCTACATCATGAGAGTAATTGGTTAAATTAAAGCTAGTGTCAGAAGGGTTAAGCGTGTAAATAGTATGTCTT
>CAJQRK010000006.1 GCA_905612305.1 uncultured Flavobacteriales bacterium
AGTACAACCTAAGATAGGCTGAGGAACAATACAAGAACCATCATCACAAGTAGCTAATGAATCATAATTTAAGTCCGTTGAATCCATACATCCATAAACGCAATACACACACGAACTATCATCATAGCATGCAGAAGAATCATAATTCAAGGCAATAGGATCGATACATCCAGTAGCCATGCAAGCTGTACTATATAAACAACTACCATCATCCATATTTGCTAAAAAATTATAATTACAACTATTACATGGATCAGTACATCCGTATATTACATAGATACAGCTACTATCATCAATATTTGCACCAGCATAGTAGTTAAGGGCTGTCGAATCCGTACAACCGTACACAAGCGCAATACAAGAACCATCATCACAAGTAGCTAATGGATTATAGTTAAGCATTGTATTGTCTATACAACCGTAAGCACAAGCAATACAAGAGCCATCATCACAAGTAGCTGATGAATCATAATTTAATGCAGTTGAGTCAATACAACCATCAGGTAAAATACATGAACCATCATCACAAGTAGCTGTTGCGTCATAGTTACAAGCTGTAATGTCTGTACAGCCATATAAACAGTACACACAACTACTGTCATCTATATTTGCCAGAGGATTATAATTAACTGCGGTTGAATCGGTACAACCATAAAACGGATAAATACAAGAGCCATCATCAATCAATACAGTAGAATCGTAATTTATAGCTAAGGGATCTGTACACCCAAATAAATTATACATACAAGTACCATCATCAATTGAGGCTCCAGCATAATAATTAATTGCAGTACTATCCGT
The DNA here is from genome assembly GCA_905612305.1 of uncultured Flavobacteriales bacterium. Classification (GTDB taxonomy): domain Bacteria; phylum Bacteroidota; class Bacteroidia; order Flavobacteriales; family BACL11; genus UWMA-0277. The sequence continues at coordinate 802 of CAJQRK010000006.1, forward strand.
GCAACCATAAACCAGTGCTATACAACTGCCGTCATCTATATTTGCTAGAAGATTATAATTAACTGCGGTTGGATTAGTACAACCATAAAAAGGATAAATACAGCTACTGTCATCAACTACTGCTTGAGAATCATAATTCATTGCCAAGGAATCTGTACATCCAACTTGCTGAACAAATAAACCCAAATTAATATTATCCAAATCTATACGCCAACTATTTGCACTACTTTCAGCATGCCAGCCCAGATAATAAACGCCTGAAGCTGGAACTGTAAATAAGACTCCTAAAGAATCATAAATAACATTTGTCATGTTATTGAGTTGCATGATCTGATTACTCATAAAAGTTGATGCTTGCGCACTACCAATAAATACACTCATATCTTCAGCAAAGGATGCGCTTGCTACTCTTGACAAGAAACTCAGATAATAATTTTCAGTACTATCTAACACAAAACATTGAGAGAACAACCAGTCATCAGCAGCAGTTGTACCATTTGTATTATAATTATAGATAGCTCCATAAGAACTATTTACTCCTGTATATTGATTAACACTCCAGGAATAACCATCATTATTTGCATCATCAATTAGCCAGCCACTAAAATCTTGAGCAGGCTCAAAAGTCATAACATAATCAGTCGCATAAAAATCATGAATCAATACACCAGGATTGACAACAATATTATTTACTGTATCTGTACATCCTTTATCATCCGTTACTAAAACATCATAACTTCCTATTGATATATTCTGTAGATCTTGAGTAGAATCACCATTATTCCAGCTGTAAATAAAAGGGGCTGTCCCTCCATTAATTGCTAAATTAATTTGAGCATTATTGCCAGAACAATCAGCATCAGTTGCAAAAGCTGTCACATCCAAATTACAATCATCAGTCCAAGCAATCTCTAACAAATAATCAATAGAATCCGAACAAGGCATGCAAGAATATGTAGTAGGGAAAGTAAGTAACCAATAGTCTCCTGCTAGCAAACTCTGCTGAATATTTATTGTATCACACCCTAAAGCAAAAGCAGAATCAATTACAGTTGCCCCACCACAACCATTAGCTGCATCAAACAACATTACATTAAAAGGAGTTTCGGAAATTGCATTTACAGTAAATGTACTGCTATCAGAAAGTGAAAAAGAATACCAATCTGTATCTCTAATATTATTCTCTGCCCAGAAATTACCATGTACGATATTATTGTTAGTTAATGGAGTATAATTATTTACTGGAGCTACAGCAGTATAATCTACATTAGCATCACCAGTAGATGTTGTAATAGAATTTATTCCTACTGTTAAGGGGCTTGGCAATGTATAAGATCCTAAATAATCATTATTATTCCAGCCTAAAGTTTGAACAAACCCTCCATCATTATCACCAACATTAAACTCATATGTATTAGTTTGACCAGAAACATATGGAGCTGTAAAAAGATTTTGAGGGATTTCTAAAGCAGGCGTAGTTTGCCCTGCATACATTGAAAAACTATTAGGGTACCATGTGTCTAAATAATAATCAGAATAATAAAAATAATTAGAGTTTTTTGTCATAAAAACAAATAAGTCTGGATTAAATTCTGGTCCACATGGAAGGAAACCATTAAAACTACCAATATGTCCCCAGGCACAATCATCAGCATTCTGAATCGTAAAGTTAGATATTCTCCAGTTGTCATCACAACCATGATTAGCATCTGTAGCGCAAGGTTCTCCTTCATTTATTGCTGTAGGCGGAATTACAATCTGACAATTAGGTGTACACAACCCAATACCACAATGTTCCTGTGCAAAAGCAAAAGAACCTCCACTTCCAACAGCAATACCATCATAACTTATATTATATGACCCTGAACCCCAAGCACAACAAATACCATCGCCATACGCATCCAACATTGTAAAAGTATAACAATTTGTATCTGGCACACAAAGCGTCCAGACAAGTGTTGTATTGGCAAAAGAAGAAGTAAGCGGTACATTAGTCCATCC
>CAJQRK010000007.1 GCA_905612305.1 uncultured Flavobacteriales bacterium
ACTAAAAAAGATAAATAAAATTATAGATGAAGATAAATAGACATATAAATAAAGTAGCAGTAATTGGTTCCGGAATTATGGGATCGCGAATTGCTTGTCATTTTGCAAATATTGGAGTAGAGGTTTTACTCTTAGATATTATTCCTTTTGATTTAACAGAAGAACAAAAACAAGACAAAGCAATAAGAAACTCCATTGTAAATGATGCTTTAAAAAGCACACTAAAAAGCACACCTTCTGCTATATATAGTAAAGAGTTTGTAAGCAGAATTACAACAGGAAACTTGGATGACGATTTGCATAAAATTGCAGATGCCGACTGGATTATTGAGGTAGTTGTAGAGAGAATCAATATTAAAAAACAAGTTTTTGAAAAAATAGAAAAGTTCAGAAAAGAAGGGACTTTAATTTCCTCTAACACTTCCGGAATACCTATTGAAAGTATGTTAGAAGGAAGATCGGGAGATTTTCAAAAACACTTTTGCGGAACACACTTTTTTAATCCGCCTAGATATTTGAAATTATTGGAGATTATTCCAACCACAAAAACGGACACTCAAATTACTGATTTTTTAATGAATTATGGAGATAAATTTCTTGGAAAAGATATGGTGCTTTGTAAAGATACACCTGCATTTATTGCCAATAGAATTGGAGTAGCCAATATCTTATCACTATTTCATTTGGTGAAAGAATTGAATTTAACTGTGGAGGAAGTGGATTCTTTAAGTGGGCCAATTATTGGTCGTCCGAAATCAGCTACTTTTCGCACTTGTGATTTAGTAGGATTAGACACCTTAGTTCATGTAGCAGATGGAGTTTACGAAAACTGTCCTGATGATGAGATGAGAAGTAATTTTGAATTACCTGATTTTATTACCAAGATGAGTGAAAACAACTGGCTAGGAGACAAAACTAAACAAGGATTCTATAAAAAATCAAAAGATGAAAAAGGAAAAAGAATTATTGAGGCTCTTAACCTTAATACTATGCAATATGCTCCGAAACAAAGAACTAAATTCGCAACAATAACAACAGCAAAACAAGAAGATGATTTATTAAAAAGATTAAAGATTCTTGTAAAAGGAAAAGATAAAGCAGGCGAATTTTACAGAAAATCATTTTATTCAGCATTTGCCTATGTTTCGCACAGAATCCCTGAAATAACAGACGATCTTTACAAAATTGACAGAGCGCTTTGTGCTGGTTTTGGATGGGAAATTGGGCCGTTTCAAATGTGGGATGCTTTAGATGTTGTAAAAACATTATCCAAAATGGAAGAAGCAGGATATAAAGCAGCTCCTTGGGTATATGAAATGGTGAGATCAGGAAACACCACATTCTACACAACCGATAACGGCACTTTAAACTATTATAATATTCCAGCAAAATCAAAAGAGGAAGTAGCAGGAATGGAGAACTTTATCGTGTTAGATCATATTCGTGAGAATAATACCATTTGGAGTAATTCTGGGTGTAACCTTACCGATATTGGAGATGGAATAGTGAACTTGGAATGGAGAACAAAAATGAATTCTATTGGAGGGGAAGTATTAGAAGGAATTCAAAAATCCATTCAGATTGCAGAAAAAAATTACAAAGGATTAGTAATAGCCAACCAAGGAACTAACTTTTCAGTTGGCGCAAATATCGCTATGATATTTATGATGGCAATTGAACAAGAATATGAAGAAATTGACTTTGCAGTGCGTGCTTTCCAAAATACAACTGGAAAAATCAGAAACTCTTCAATCCCTGTTGTAGTAGCTACACACGGAATGACTTTAGGTGGAGGATGTGAAATTGCTTTACATGCCGATCATGTACAAGCTTCAGCAGAAACTTATATTGGTTTAGTTGAAATGGGTGTTGGTGTTATTCCTGGTGGTGGCGGAACAAAAGAAATGGCCAGAAGAGCTTCAAAAGCTTACTTTTCAGGAGATATAGAATTACCTACTTTAAAAGAAAGGTACTTAAATATAGGAATGGCAAAAGTAGCTACCTCAGCACAGGAAGCCATAGAGTTAGATTTATTATTAAAGAATAGAGATAAAGTAACATTAGGATTTAACAATCTTATTACGGATGCAAAAGCAGCAGCCTTAAACTTGGCAAAACAAGGATATACTCAACCAGTACCTGAAAAAATAAAGGCTTTAGGAAAAGCAGGCTTAGGTATGTTTATGGTTGGAGCACACTCCATGCATTCAGGAGGATACATTACAGAACATGAAAAATTAATGTCAGAAAAATTAGCTTACGTAATTTGTGGAGGAGATTTATCAGCACCTACTTTAGTTTCTGAGCAATATTTATTAGACCTTGAAAGAGAAGCTTTTTTATCATTATGTAGTGAAAGAAAAACTTTAGAAAGAATAGAACACATGTTAAAGAAAGGGAAACCATTAAGAAATTAAAATTATGAATACAGCATATATAGTAGCAGGATACAGGTCCGCAGTAGGAAAATCAGGAAAAGGCGTTTTTAAATTCACTCGCCCTGATGACTTAGCAGCAGATGTAATTAAACATTTAGTAGCCTCCGTACCTGAATTAGATAAAGATAAAATTGATGATGTAATTTGTGGAAACGCAACTCCTGAAGCAGAACAAGGATTAAATATTGGTAGAATGATTTCCTTAATGGGATTAGACACCATAAAAGTTCCAGGAATGACTGTGAACAGATACTGTTCGTCAGGATTAGAGACTATTGCCATAGCCAATGCAAAAATACAAAGTGGAATGGCAGATTGCATCATTGCAGGAGGTGTGGAGTGTATGTCTCCTATCCCATTTGGAGGTTGGAGAATTATACCAAATTATGATGTTGCAAAAAATAATTCGGACTGGTATTGGAATATGGGGCTTACTGCAGAAGCAGTTGCTAATAAATGGAATATTAGCAGGGAAGATCAAGATGAATTTGCTTTTAACTCGCACCAAAAAGCATTAAACGCAATGGAGAAAGGATACTTTAAAAGCGGAATTGTTCCTGTCACAGTAAAAGAAACTTATCTTGACAAAAATGAAAAAAGACAAGAAAGAGAATACATTGTAGATTCAGATGAAGGACCAAGAAAAGGAGGTTCTGCTGAAGCATTAGGAAAGTTAAGAACTGTATTTGCTCAAGATGGAACAGTAACGGCTGCAAATGCATCTCAAACTTCTGATGGAGCAGCCTTTGTTATTTTAATGTCAGAAAAAATGGTAAACAAATTAGGTGTAAAACCAAGAGCAAAATTATTGAGTTATTCGGTAGCAGGGGTGGAACCAAAGCACATGGGAATAGGTCCTGTTGAGGCAATACCAATGGCATTGGAAAAAGCAGGATTAAAACTAGAAGATATTGAACAAATTGAATTGAATGAAGCCTTTGCATCCCAATCCTTAGCTGTTATCCGTGAGTTAGGATTAAACACAGAGATTGTAAATGTAAATGGAGGAGCAATTGCATTAGGTCATCCATTGGGTTGTACTGGAGGAAAACTTACGGTTCAATTAATCAATGAAATGAAAAGAAGAAATCAAAAATACGGAATGGTAACTATGTGTGTAGGTGCAGGACAAGGTGCAGCCGGAGTATTTGAAATTCTATAAGAAACTTAAAACCAAAAACCACTTAAATTATGACCAAAAAAAGATCCTTAAACGAATACCGACAGGTAAAGGAATACACTACTCCAAAGAAAAAAAAGGTCAATCGAAATAAAGAAGAAACACACCATTATATTGTTGATTTATCAGAAGTAGAATTAAGTGATCTTGAATTAGTAGGAGGTAAAAATGCTTCCTTAGGGGAAATGATTCAGAATTTAAGAGGATTAGGAGTCAATATTCCTGGAGGATTCGCACTTACTGTAGAAGCTTATTGGGAATTTATAAACTTTAATAAATTAGATAAAAAAATTAGATCTCTTATTAAGAAAATAAAAAAAAATGATTTGGTTTCCCTAAGAAGAACTGGATTAGAAATCAGGCAAATCATCAGAAATGGTGAATGGCCTGAAGATTTGAGAGAAGAAATTAAAGAAAGGTATCATCTTCTTTCTCAAGAATATGGGCAGGACATTACTGATGTAGCCGTTCGATCTTCTGCAACTGCTGAAGATTTGCCTGAAGCATCTTTTGCAGGGCAACAAGAAACTTATTTGAATGTAAGAGGGCCAGAGCAAATTCTCATTTCTGTCAGAAATTGTTTTGCTTCCCTATTTACCGACAGAGCAATTTCCTATCGTGATAATTTTGGTTTTGATCATTTTGATGTAGGGCTGTCCGTTTGTGTGCAAAAAATGGTGCGTTCGGACTTAGCATCTTCAGGAGTTGCCTTTTCCTTAGATACAGAAAGTGGATTTAAAGATGTAGTGTTGATTAATGGATCATACGGACTGGGAGAGAGTGTAGTACAAGGAACAGTTTCTCCAGATGAATTCTTGATTTTTAAACCTACATTAAAAGATGGGTTCTCTGCTATTATAGAAAAAAAAATAGGGGAGAAAGAAAATAAAATGATATATTCTACTGACCCAGGACAATTGGTGAAAACCGTTCATGTTGGGAATACACAACAAGATGAATTCTGTATTTCTGATAAACAAGCCATTCAATTAGCAAAGTGGGTTTGCATTATTGAGGATTACTATACTAAACTAAAAGGACATTGGTGTCCAATGGATACTGAATGGGCTATTGACGGACTTACAGGAAAATTATTTATCGTTCAAGCTAGGCCAGAAACTATACATTCCAGAAAAAAAGACAATGATTTAGTGGAATATAAAATTGATAATTCTGAAAACCAAGCAGTTCGATTAACAGGCATTGCTGTGGGCAATAAAATCGGTCAAGGGAAAGTGCAAAAAATGTATTCTCTAGATGGTAGAGATGGAACATTTGATGGCTCTAACTTTAAGGAAGGAGATATTTTAGTTACTGAAATGACCGATCCAGATTGGGAACCAATCATGAAAAAAGCATCTGCAATTATTACTAATAAGGGAGGGAGAACTTGCCATGCAGCAATTGTTGCTCGTGAGATGGGAGTACCTGCAATAGTTGGAACAAGAAACGGAACAGAAGTACTTTTTAATGAAGAAAAATTTACAGTTTCCTGTGCAGAAGGAGATGTTGGAAAGGTGTATGAGGGGATAGTTCCTTTCAAATTGAAAAAGACAAAATTGGATAATTTACCACAAACCAAAACGCCAATTATGTTGAATGTAGCTTCTCCTGATTTAGCTTTCAAATTTGCACAAATCCCTAATGCAGGGGTTGGACTTGCTAGAGAGGAGTTTATTATCAATAACTATATACAAGCTCATCCTTTAGCCCTTTTGAAACATAAAGAATTAGCAGATGAACAGCTTTCAGAAAAAATACGAGTACTAACAAGAGGGTTTGAAGATGAAGAAACTTTTTTCATCAAACGGCTTTCGTATGGCGTGGCAAAAATTGCATCAGCATTTTACCCAAAACAAGCTATTGTAAGATTGTCTGATTTTAAATCAAATGAATATTACAATTTGCTAGGAGGAAGTTATTTTGAACCGACTGAGGAAAACCCTATGATAGGTTGGAGAGGAGCTTCTCGTTATTATTCTAAGCAATACGAATCCGCTTTTGGTATGGAATGTAAAGCCATCAAAAGAGTAAGAGAAAAAATGGGACTCAGCAATGTAACTATTATGATTCCTTTTTGTAGAACGGTAGAGGAATTACAAAAAGTGTACAAAGTGATGAAAAAGTATGGTTTGGAAAGAGGGAAAGATGGACTACAAGTTTACTTAATGGCAGAACTTCCTTCTAATATTTTAATGGCAGAAGAATTTGCTCAGCATATTGATGGTTTCTCTATTGGATCAAACGATTTAACGCAACTTACTTTAGGATTAGACAGAGATTCGTCATTAGTTGCTCATATTTATGATGAAAGAAATCCTGCTGTAAAACGCTCTATTACAAACTTGATAAAAGTTGCTAAAAAAACAAAAACAAAAGTTGGAATTTGTGGACAAGGACCTTCTGACTACCCAGATTTTGCACAATTCTTAGTAGAGGAAGGGATCGACACTATTTCCGTAACTCCAGATTCCATGTTAAAAACAATAAAAGCAATACATAAAATAGAAACAAAAAAATAATATTATGATAAAAGGAGGAGAATTTTTAACTAAAGATCAAGAAGCAAATGACATATTCATCATGGAAGATTTTAGTGAAGATCAATTGATGATGGCATCTGCAACAAAAGAGTTTGTAGAAAAAGAATTGGATCCACACAGAGAAAGATTTGAGAAAAAGGACTATAAACTAACGGAGGACTGCATGAAAAAAGCAGGAGAACTAGGGCTATTAGGAATTAGTATTCCTGAAGAATACGGAGGAATGGGTATGCCTTTTAATACATCTGCACTTATTTGTGATAAAATTTCTGGGGCAAACGGCTCTTTTTCAACTGCATTTGGTGCTCATACTGGAATTGGAACATTACCAATTTTACTCTATGGAGATGATGAACAAAGAAAAAAATACTTACCCAAATTAGCCACAGGAGAATGGATGAGCTGTTATTGTTTAACAGAGCCAGGCGCAGGATCAGATGCAAACTCAGGAAAAACAACAGCAGTTTTGACAGAAGACGGAAAGCATTACCTTATTACAGGACAAAAAATGTGGATTTCTAATGCAGGATTTGCAGATATATTTATAGTTTTTGCACGCATAGAAGATGATAAAAACATTACTGGTTTCATCTTGGAAAAAGGAATGGAAGGAATTACTTTAGGAGAAGAAGAGCATAAATTAGGACTTCACTCCTCTTCTACTCGTCAAGTATTTTTTAATGAAGTAAAAGTTCCTATCGGAAGTTTACTAGGGGGGAGAGAAAATGGCTTTAAAATTGCTATGAATGCACTAAATGTAGGAAGAATCAAACTCTCGGCAGCAATATTAGATGCCTGCAGGAGAGTAATTGGACTTTCTGCAAATTATGCAAATGAGCGTGTTCAGTTTGGAAATCCAATTGCTAAATTTGGAGCAATACAACATAAATTGGCCGATATGGCTACAAGGACTTTTGCGATTGAATCAGCAACTTATCGTGCTGGCGCAGAAATTGAAAAGAATATTGCAAGATTGGAAAGTGATGGTATGGAGCATCAAGAAGCTCACTTAAAAGGAATTGAAGAATATGCAATTGAGTGTTCCATTGTCAAAGTGTTGGGCTCTGAAACAATCCAGTTTTGCTCAGATGAAGGAATCCAAATTTATGGAGGAATGGGGTATTCAGCAGATACACCAATGGAAGCGGCTTACCGTGATGCCAGAATTGCCAGAATTTATGAAGGAACGAATGAAATAAACAGAATGCTTTTAGTTGGAATGATTCTTAAAAAAGCCATGAAAGGAGAATTAGATATTATGACTCCTGCTATGAAAGTTGCAGAAGATTTAATGAGTATTCCTTCTTTTGAAAGGCCAGATGAAAGCAAATTATTTGCCATAGAAAAAGAGCAAATTAAAAAACTGAAAAAGGCTATTTTGATGTCAGCAGGAAAAGCAGCACAACAATACGCTATGGACATTGAAAAAGAACAAGAAGTTTTGATGAACCTAGCCGATATGGTGATGGAGGTTTATGCTGCAGAATCTGCTATTTTAAGAGCAGAGAAATTAGCGCTTAGAAATGGAGAAAAGCAGGCAGAACACCAAATTACTATGAGCAAATTATTCTTGTATTCTGCCATTAAAAATTGTCAGAAATCAGGTGAAGAAGTTATTTTATCTTTTGCAGAAGGAGACGAACTAAGAATGTTGTTAATGGGATTAAAACGATTTACTAAAGGATATACCATTAACCCAAAAAATTTAAGAAGACGTGTTGCGGAAAAATTAATTGCAGATAATAAGTACTAAAAATAAAACTTCTTGAATTTCTTTTAGAGTAAGTAGGTGTCAAAAATTCTAAGAACAACACTTTTAGTATCTTTACCAAATGAATTTTACAACATTTAAGTTCGGAAACGAACTTCAAGAAGGGCTTGATGGGATGGGATTTGAAAAGGCCACCCCTATACAAGAACAAGCAATACCTATAATACAAGATGGGAAAGATTTAATTGCCTGCGCACAAACAGGAACAGGAAAAACAGCTGCTTTTGTTTTACCAATTTTGGATAAACTCACAAAAGTAAAACAGACTAATAAAGTAAAAGTAATTATTGTTGCACCAACTAGAGAGCTAGCCAAGCAGATTGACATGGAAATTGAAGGGTTTTCTTACTTTACCAATTCATCTTCCTACCCTATTTATGGTGGAGGAACAGGTCCTGAATTTGAGAATCAAAAACAAGCTTTAGTAAAAGGAACGGATATTATTATTTGTACTCCGGGAAGATTGTTGGCGCACTTAAAATTTGATTACTTTGATGCTTCTGAAGTGGAACATTTTATATTGGATGAGGCGGATAGAATGTTAGATATGGGTTTTTATGATGACATCATGATTATTGCAAAACGCTTACCTGAAAAAAGACAAAATCTATTGTTTTCGGCAACTATGCCACCCAAAATTAGAACCCTAGCTAATAAATTATTGACTAATCCTGAAAGCATTAGTTTGGCTATTTCCAAACCAGCTGCAGGAATTACACAGTCCGCTTATATGGCACATGATAGTCAGAAAGTGAATTTGGTAAGAGAACTTTTAAAGGCAAAAGGAAAAGATTTGAGTCATGTCCTGATTTTTGCTTCTAGCATAAAGAGTGTCAGAGAAATAAAAAAAACACTTAATAAAGCAGGAATGAGAGCCTCTGAAATGCATTCTGGATTAGATCAAAGTGAAAGGGAAGACACCATCCGAGATTTTAAAAACAAAAAGATAAGAATATTGGTTGCAACCGATATTTTATCCAGGGGTATTGATATTAAAGAAATAGAATTGGTAATAAACTATGAAGTCCCTCATGATGCTGAAGATTATGTTCATAGAATAGGAAGAACAGCTAGAGCTGACAGGACTGGAGAAGCGATTACTCTTATTAATCAGAAACAAGTCCGCAACTTTAAAGATATTGAAAAACTGATTGAAAAAGAAGTTCCAAAATTAGAGCTTCCTAAGGGTTTTGAAAAAGCACCTAAATATACAATAGCGCCAAAGAATAAAAAAAATCGCAAAAATTCTTGGCAAAGAAAATGAAACGAACGAAATAAGTAATGTTATTTAATTCTATAGAATTTGCAATATTTTTGCCTATTGTTTTTGTTTTATATTGGTTTGTAACAAATAAAAATCTAAAGCTACAAAACCTACTTTTATTATTTGCTAGTTATTTTTTCTATGGCTGGTGGGATTGGCGCTTTCTTTCACTTATAGTATTTAGCTCAACGATCGATTATATTGTCGGTTTAAAATTATCAAGTACTACAAATGAAAGTAAACGAAAAATTTTATTGCTTACTAGCATTTTTATAAATATTGGATTTTTAGGATTCTTTAAGTATTTCAATTTTTTTAGTGAGAGTTTTGCTCAGGCCTTTACTCTTTTAGGACAACCATTTGAAGCATCAAGATTAAATATTATTTTACCTATAGGTATTAGCTTTTACACCTTTCAGACACTAAGCTACTCTATTGATGTATATAGAAGAAAGATGGCTCCCACTAAAGATATTATTGCCTTTTTCTCTTTTGTTAGTTTTTTCCCTCAATTAGTTGCTGGGCCAATTGAAAGGGCGACCAACTTATTGCCTCAATTTTATAAAAAACGAAATTTTGATTACCTAAATGCCGTTGATGGATTAAAACAAATTTTATGGGGATTATTTAAAAAAGTAGTGATTGCTGATAATTGCGCTATTATAGTAAATGATATTTTTATAAATTATGCATCCTATTCTGGCAGTACTTTAATACTTGGAGCTATCTTTTTTGCTTTTCAAATTTATGGGGACTTTTCAGGTTATTCTGATATTGCTATCGGAACCGCTAGATTATTTGGGTTTAATTTAATGCAAAATTTTGCATTTCCTTATTTTTCACGAGATATAGCTGAGTTTTGGAGAAGATGGCACATCTCATTGTCCACTTGGTTTAGAGATTATCTGTACATTCCACTTGGTGGAAGCAGAGGAAGTACAAATAAAAAAATCAGGAACATATTCATTATTTTTATTGTTAGTGGCTTTTGGCATGGTGCAAACTGGACCTTTATTATTTGGGGGGCGCTTAACGCTCTTTATTTCATTCCATTATTATTATTAAATAGAAATCGAACTAACTTAAATATTGCAGCAGAAGGAAAGGTTTTACCAACTATAAAGGAAACCATAAATATACTTTTCACATTTGGCTTAACTGTTTTTGCCTGGATATTTTTTAGAGCAGACAATGTAACTCATGCCCTATCATTTATTAAACATTTATTTATAAACTTCTATATTGAAATTCCTAATATATCAGGCATTGGAAAATGGCATATATTTATAACTTGTATCTTGATACTAATTTTTACAGCTATTGAATGGATGGGCAGAGAGGGGAAATATGCAATTGAAAAATATAGCAGAAAATGGAATAGGGGGCAAAGATGGGGCTTTTATTACCTTATTTTACTTGCTATTCTTATATACTGTAAAAATCAACAAGAATTTATTTACTTTCAATTTTGATGAAACTATTTTTCAAAAAAATACTAGTTTTTGTATTTCCACTTTTTCTTCTTGTAGTAGGAATGGGCTTCTATTTAAGAAATATGAATTCATTATATAAAGAAAAGTTAAGTGGCATTATAGAGCATGCTAATGAAATTGAAATCTTAATTTTAGGTAATTCTCATGCATCCTATGGTGTTAATCCAAATTATTTTACTGATTATGCTTTTAATATTGCTCATCCTGGTCAGTCCATTTATTTTGATAAGGAATTAACTCTGCAAAATTTGGAATCTCTTAAAAGATTAAAATATGTTTTTATTAGTTTAGATTATCATTCTCTTTATTTTTCAAGTCAAAGAGGTGAAAGAAATATTTGGTCATATTATGGACATGGTATTAAGCACCCTAGTGAAGATTATAATAAAGCTGATATTTCTCCTTTTCTTTTAGGATACTACCCAAGAGTTTCTTTTTCATTTCTGAGAAAAGATCTTCTTGCTAAATGGAAATTCAGAAACCATGCTCAATATCTTGATTTTAATACAGAGGTAGGCGTAATTAAAACAGACGTATTAGTTAAAGGGTTTGTCTCATTTTCAGGAACAAACACTAGTGATTTTAAAAATAATTATTATCAAGAAAGAATGAATGGGCATGATTATTTAATAAATAATTCAACTGAAGAAGAAATGGTCCTCAATGAATTAGATGAACTTATTACCAAGTTACATAGCAAAGGAATTACTGCTATATTCTTCTCTACCCCAACTTTCAAAGACTATAACAAAATATTAGAACCAGATATTATAACTCATAATAACCTAGTTATTGAAGAATTATGCAAGATCTATAATATGGAATTCTGGGATTACTCTGTCAAGAATGATTTTATTAAGGAGGAGTTTTTTAATCCTGATCACTTAAACAAAAAAGGAGCTGAAAGGTTTAGTAAAATGCTCAACTCAAGATTAAAATTATATAATAATTAATTTATCGCTCCAGAACAGGGGCATGATGAGGTTTTATTCTAGCGTCAATAATTGGGACAGTACAAGAAAAATGTTTATTTCTGTACTCTGAATTTAAGCCATAAATATCATTTGCAGGATTAGAACGAGTGAAAGTAACCCACAACCAATTAGAAAAATTCTTACTTGTAAAAGTAGAATCATCGACTAAAGTGACAAGTCCAATCCCATCCAAATTCTGTTTTTCTAAAGATGAGATTAACTCCATTATTTCACCTTTTCCTTCAATAACTAAGTTTCCTTTACTTATTAATTTAGGATTTGTGAAATCATCTGACAAACTTATGTCATCTACTTTTTCAGATAATATTCGTTTTATTTCTCCTGCAGCAGCTATCACCAATTTTGAACCTTCATTCAGACCGTCTCCACTGTAATCCAAAGTGTCAATAGTTGTTTTAGTTTGAAAATGTAAATCTCTCTGCCAATTTACTCGCTCCAAAAAGTGTGTAAAGAATTCTCTCTCATTATTTACATTGGGAGAATACTCCTCATCACAAATAAATACATATTTTGCTAAGGACATTTGTCCTGTTCCTAAAATATGATTAGCAATGGTCAATAATTCTTGTGGTTTTCTAATTGGATTATAAGGAGTATAACGTTCACTCCCTACCGCTAATAATAGAGGATGAACACCTGCAGCATCTACTGCATTAACGGTTTTCAATCCTGGAATCTCTTTTTCAATGGCTTTGCCGCTTATCTCATGAATCAAGGCGCCAAATTGAGAATCCTCTTGAGGAGGACGTCCCACAACCGTAAAAGGCCAAATAGCATTTTCTTTAGCATATACCTTTTTCACTCTCATTACTGGGAAATCATGTCTTAAACTATAATAACCCAAATGATCACCAAAAGGACCCTCAGGCTTTAACTCATTAGGATGCAATTCCCCACAAATTACAAAATCAGCATCTACTGAAATATTAAAGCCCTCTTTTTTTGCATATCGGAATCTTCTTTTTCCTAAGATTCCTGCAAAAGAAATTTCTGACATACCTTCTGGCAATGGCATCACAGCTGCAAAAGTATGAGCAGGTGGCCCTCCTACAAAAACAGAAACCTTTAAAGGCTCTCCTTTTTCATTTGCTTTTTTCTGATGAACACCAATTCCTCTGTGAATTTGATAGTGCATACCCACTTCTTTATTTTGCTCATAATCATTCCCTGAAAGCTGAATGCGATACATGCCTAAATTTGAATTCATAACTCCCGGATTTTCTACATCTTCCGAATATACTTGAGGTAAAGTAATGAATGCTCCACCATCCTCTTTCCAGCATTTTATCTGTGGAATATCTTCAATTTGTATTTCCTTAAAGCTTCTTGGAAATCTCACTTTTTGAGGAATGGAATAAATTCCATGCAAAGCAGTAAAAATTGCTTTAAATGGATTTTTAAAAGCTGAAATAGGATTTGTTTTTAGCTCAATTAATTGCTTTACTTTTTCCAAACTATCACGAAAGATAAATTTACTTCTCTCTAGCGTCCCAAATAAATTAGAAACAGCTCTAAATTTACTTCCCTTAACTTTTTCAAATAAAATGGCTTTTCCTGCTTTTGCAAATTCCTCCAAATGAATAGATGGCATTTCCAAATCAGGATTAGTTTCCTTGGTAATTTTAAGGAGCTCTCCTTTCTTTTCAAGATCAGAAATACACTGCTGTAAGGATTTGTAAGCCATAGCCCAAAAATAAAAAAAAACTCAGCTAATAGCTAAATCTTTTTGTCTAAGATCTAAACAATAAATTATCTATTCTCCATACTCACATATGCTCTTTCAGTAGCGCCAATATATACCTGTCTTGGCCTACCAATTGGCTCGCCATTTTCCCTCATCTCTTTCCATTGAGCAATCCAACCTGGTAATCTTCCAATTGCAAACATTACCGTAAACATATCTGTAGGAATACCTAAAGCTCTATAAATAATTCCTGAGTAGAAATCTACATTCGGGTACAAACTTCTTTCCTTAAAGTATTTATCATTTAAGGCGACTTGCTCTAATTTCATAGCAATATCCAATATCGGGTCTTCAATTCCTAGTGCAGTTAACACATCATCTGCAGCTTTTTTGATAATAAGTGCTCTTGGATCAAAATTCTTATATACTCTATGTCCGAATCCCATTAGACGAAATGAATCGGTTTTATCTTTTGCTTTCGCAACATACTTATCTACATCTCCACCATCAGCTTTAATTTTTTCTAGCATTTCAATTACCGCTTGGTTAGCGCCACCGTGTAATGGACCCCAAAGTGCCGCTATCCCTGCCGAAACAGATGCATATAAACTAGCGTGAGAAGAACCTACAATCCTTACTGTTGAAGCTGAACAATTTTGCTCATGGTCAGCATGTAAGATTAATAACTTATCCAAAGCTTTTGTAACTACAGGATTTATCTCAACATCATATGTTGGCAAACCAAACATCATGTGTAAAAAGTTTGCTGTATAATTCAACTTATTTTTAGGATACATAATTGGTTGACGCATTCTATTTTTAAAACTCCAAGCAGCTAAGGTTGGAAGTTTAGCGATAAAACGAATAATCGTACCATTAATCTGTTCTTTGGACCGATTAGGGTCTAAGGACTTTGGATAGAAAGCAGTTAAAGCCGAAACTAATGAAGCAAGAACTCCCATAGGGTGTGCCTTCGAAGGATAACCATCTAAGATTGATTTTACATCTTCATGTACTAATGAATGTTCTGAAATCTCTTTAGTAAATTTCTCTAATTCTTCAGCAGTTGGTAATTCGCCATATATTAATAACCAAGATACTTCTAAGAAAGAAGATTTTTCTGCTAACTCTTCAATAGAATAGCCTCTGTAACGCAAAATCCCTTTTTCACCATTCAAAAAAGTAATTGCACTTTCAGTTGAGCCTGTATTTTTAAACCCTCTGTCCAAAGTAATCAGTCCTGATTCTTCTCTTAATTTACTTATATCTAGCGCATTTTCATTTTCTGTTCCTGTTACTACTGGAATATCAAATACTTTTCCGTCATAATGTAGCTCTGCTTTCTTACCCATTTTCTATCTTTTTATTTAATCGCTAATATAATCTTTTATTTTTTAATAAACTTAAAATCTTTGCCTGTATAAATTGCTTGGTCGCCCAACATTTCTTCAATTCTTAATAACTGATTATACTTTGCCATTCTATCCGAACGAGAAGCAGAGCCTGTTTTAATTTGACCACAATTAAAGGCTACTGACAAATCTGCAATAGTAGTATCCTCCGTCTCCCCAGACCTATGACTCATTACAGAAGTATAAGAGTTTTTTTGAGCTAATTCTACTGCATTTATTGTTTCTGTTAATGTTCCAATTTGGTTTACTTTAATCAAAATAGAATTAGCAATTCCATTATCAATACCCCTACCTAAACGATCAACATTGGTTACGAATAAATCATCCCCGACCAATTGTACTTTATCTCCGATTTTATCGGTTAGGCTTTTCCATCCGGCCCAATCGTCTTCATCTAAACCATCTTCAATAGAAAGGATTGGATATTTTTCTGCCCAATCTGCCCAAAAGTTAACCATCTCAGCAGAGGTTAATTTTTCATCTGTTGATTGGTGGAAGTGATAAACATCTTCTTCTGCATTATAAAATTCTGATGCAGCTGCATCAATTGCAATATACACATCTACTCCTGGAGTATATCCTGCTAATTCAATCGCTTTTAGCACTACTTGAATTGCTTCCTCATTTGAGCCTAAGTTAGGTGCAAAACCTCCTTCATCCCCCACATTTGTAGAATGCCCTTGAGCTTTTAATTCCGCTTTCAGATGATGAAAAACTTCTGTCCCCATTTGCAAAGCTTTAGCAAATGAAATTGCACCTACTGGCATTACCATAAACTCCTGAATATCAATACTGTTATCCGCATGCGATCCTCCATTCAAAATATTCATCATAGGAATTGGTAATACTCTTGCATTGGCGCCTCCAATATAATTATAAAGTGGCTTTCCGCATTCCTGAGCAGCAGTTTTTGCGCAAGCTAAAGAAACGGCAAGCATTGCATTTGCTCCTAAATTTGCTTTATTAGGCGTACCATCCAAATCAATCATTTTCTGATCAATTAAAGCTTGTTCAGATACATCAATACCTTTCAATTCCTCATTAATTGCAGTCTTGATATTTTGCACGGCCTTAAGCACACCTTTTCCTAAGTACACTCCTTTATCTCCATCTCTTAGTTCTACAGCTTCATGTTTTCCTGTTGATGCTCCTGAAGGAACAGCTGCTCTTCCCATCACTCCATTTTCAGTTGTCACTTCTGCCTCAGCCGTAGGATTTCCCCTTGAATCTAAAATTTGTCGTGCATGTATATTTACTATTCTTCCCATTAATTTAGTTTTTATAACTATTAATATTCTTCACAAATTCATCAAACAAATAC
Organism: uncultured Flavobacteriales bacterium; assembly: GCA_905612305.1. GTDB lineage: Bacteria > Bacteroidota > Bacteroidia > Flavobacteriales > BACL11 > UWMA-0277. The sequence goes on from CAJQRK010000007.1 coordinate 16,102, forward strand.
CTAGAATCATGTGGTCCTGGTGATGCTTCAGGGTGATATTGTACTGAAAAACAATTTTTATTTGTTAATCTAATTCCTTCAACCGTATCATCATTTAAATTTACATGAGTTACTTCAACATTTGGGTTGTTTTTGATATCTTCTTCAGAAATTCCAAAACCATGATTTTGTGAAGTAACCTCTGCTTTTTTAGTACTGAGGTTCAATACAGGATGATTAATACCCCTATGCCCATTATGCATTTTATAAGTTGAGATTCCTTCAGAGAGTGCCAGCGCTTGATGTCCTAAACAAATCCCAAATACAGGTTTACCATCAGCAGTTACTTTCTTTACCTCTTTAATAACACTCGGCATTGCGGAAGGGTCTCCAGGTCCATTGGACAACAAGAAACCATCAGGATTCCAAGCATTCATTTCTTGATAAGAAGTCTGCATTGGAAAAACTTGCAAATAACAATCTCTGCCTATCAAACACCTTAAGATATTACGCTTCACCCCTAAATCTAAAACTGCAACCTTATTAGGTGCCTTTTCATTACCAACAAAATAAGGCACTTTAGTACATACGGATGATGATAATTCTAAACCTTCCATAGAAGGCACTTCAGTTAATAATTGATTTAACTCAGCAATATCAGTGCCAGAAGTTGAAATAATAGCATTCATTGCTCCTTTATCTCGAATATGCCTTACAACAGCTCTGGTGTCTACATCAGAAATCACTACTTTATTTTGATTTATAAAATAATCTTGCAAATCACCATCTCCACCTTCACGAGAAAAACCAGAATTGAAATTTTTACAGATTAGACCTGCAATTTTCATGTCTTCTGATTCAACTTCAGCATTATGCACACCGTAATTACCAATATGTGCGTTAGTAGTAATCATTAATTGCCCAAAATAGGAAGGGTCGGTAAATACTTCCTCATAGCCTGTCATACCTGTATTAAAGCAAAGTTCACCTGTGGCTACTCCTTCCACGCCAACAGATTTACCATGAAATATAGTGCCGTCTGCTAATAATAAAACTGCTGCTTTTTTCTTATTGTATTTCATTCTCAAATTTATTTATAAAAAAAGGATAAAACCTAAGCTTTACCCTTTCTTAAAATCTTAAAAAGAAGTTATATACTACTCTCCTTCTTCTTTTTTTTCTTCAGAGTTATTTGCTTCTTCTTTAGTTTCTTCCTCATCTTTTGATTCTTCTACTACTTCTTCAACAGCAACTTCAGTAGTTTCCTCAGATTTTGATTCTTCTACTACTTCTTCAACAGCAACTTCAGTAGTTTCCTCAGATTTTGATTCTTCCACTACAACCGCATCCTCAACAGTAGGCGCTATAGCTTCTCCACTTTTCTTTTTCGCTCTTCTAGCTTTTTTACGCTTAGGTTTGTCAGTTGTATATTCTTCATTATAATCAACTAATTCAATAAATGCCATTTGTGCATTATCACCTAATCTGTTGCTTAATTTCAAAATCCTAGTGTATCCTCCTGGTCTGTCAGCAACCTTAGTAGCAATATCACTAAATAATTCAGTAATTGCCTGTTTTTGCTTTAAGTAAGAAAATACAGTTCGTCTTGAGTGCGTAGTGTCGTCTTTTGATTTTGTAATCAAAGGTTCAATATATACTCTTAAAGCTTTAGCTTTTGCTAAAGTCGTTTTAATTCTTTTGTGCTCAATTAATGAACATGCCATATTAGCAAGCATTGATTTTCTATGAGCAGCTTTTCTTCCTAAATGATTGAATTTCTTTCCGTGTCTCATTTTTCTAGTCGTTATCTAAATTATACTTTCTAATATCAAAGCCAAAAGTTAATCTTTTATCCTTTATTAAATCTTCTAATTCAGAAAGTGACTTTTTTCCAAAATTTCTAAATTTTAACATATCCGATTTTTTGAAAGAAACTAATTCACCTAATGTATATACTTCTGCGGTTTTTAAGCAATTTAACGCTCTAACTGATAAACCAAACTCAGTAAGGTCAGTTTTCAATAACTGACGCATATGCAAAGTGTCTTCATCAAATTCTTCAACGGCATCTTCTTCTAGACTAATTTTCTCATCAGAAAATAACATGAAGTGTTGAATTAATATTTTTGAAGCTTCAGTCAAAGCTTGTTTTGGATCAATTGAACCATCAGTAGTAATATTTAAGTTTAACTTCTCAAAATCAGTTTTTTGTCCAACTCTGTAATCCTCAACATTATAATTTACATTCTTGATAGGTGTAAAGATAGAGTCAATAGCAATTGTACCTATTGGAGCATCTTCTATTTCATTAGCTTCAGCTGGCACATACCCTCTACCTTTAGCAATAGTAAATTCCATTTCAAATGTTGCTTTTTTATCCAACGCGCAAATAATTTGCTCAGGATTTAATACTTGAAAATTAGATAAACTACTTGCTAAATCAGTAGCAGTTATAACATCCCTTTTACTTACTTTTAAAGTAGCGACTTCCACTTCAATTGAATCAATTTGTTGTTTAAATCTAATTTGTTTAAGGTTCAATATAATTTCAGTAACATCCTGTACAATACCTTCAATGGTTGAAAACTCATGATCAACACCTTGAATTCTAATTGATGTAATGGCATAGCCTTCAAGTGAAGATAATAAGACTCTTCTTAACGCATTTCCTACTGTTAAACCATAACCAGGCTCTAAAGGGCGAAACTCAAAGTTTCCTTGATTAGCTTTTTCCTTAATCATTACTACTTCATCCGGTTTTTGAAAATCTAAAATTGGCATATTTTTTATTTTTTTAATTATTCTTATTTGGAGTACAATTCAACAATTAACTGCTCCTTAATGTTTTCAGGAATCTGAATTCTTTCAGGTGCGGCAATAACTTTACCTAATTGAGTTTCTCCATTCCATTCCAACCATTCCATTTGACTAGTACTAGAAGTAATTGAATTTGTAATTGTTTCTAAGGATTTTGAACGCGTACGCACAGTAACTTGATCACCCACTCTTAAAGCGTATGATGGAATATTAATATTTTCACCATTAACTGTAATATGTCTATGAGTAACTAACTGACGAGCAGCTCTTCTTGTAGGAGCAATACCCAAACGGTACACAACATTGTCCAAACGCATTTCACATATTTGTAATAAGTTTTCACCTGTAACTCCTTTTCTTCTAAGTGCTTCTTTAAATAAATTAGAAAATTGCTTTTCTAAAATTCCGTAAGTAAACTTAGCTTTTTGTTTTTCCATTAATTGCACCCCATATTCGGATTGTTTACCTCTCCTTCTTTGGTTGCCGTGCTGCCCCGGACCGTAAGCTTTTTTAGATAATGCTTTATCTGGACCAAAAATTGGTTCTCCAAATCTTCTTGCAATTCTTGATGTTGGACCTGTATATCTTGCCATATCTTTATCTTAATATATAAATTAAACTCTTCGCTTTTTTGGTGGACGACATCCATTGTGTGGCAATGGAGTAACATCTACAATCTCAGTAACAATGATACCAGAATTATGAAGCGTTCTGATAGCTGACTCTCTACCTTGACCAGGTCCTTTTACATAAACTTTTACTTTTTTCAACCCTTTCTCAAGAGCTACTTTTGAACAATCCTCTGCGGCCATTTGTGCTGCATAAGGAGTGTTCTTTTTTGAACCTCTGAATCCCATTTTACCAGCTGAAGACCAAGAAATAACTTGTCCTCCTTTATTGGTAAGGGAGATAATAATATTATTAAAAGTTGCTTGAATGTGAGCTTCACCTTCTACCTCAACTCTTACTGTGTTTTTTTTTGTTGTTTTTGCCATACTTAATAATTATTTAGCAGCTACTTTTTTATTAGCAACCGTTTTTCGTTTTCCTTTTCTTGTTCTAGAATTGTTTTTTGTTTTTTGTCCTCTTAAGGGCAAGCCCATTCTATGACGAATACCTCTGTAGCACCCAATGTCCATTAATCTCTTAATGTTCATTTTTGTTTCAGCTCTCAGCTCACCTTCAACAGTATGTTTATTTCCAATAATTGCTCTAATAGCATTTGCTTGGTCATCCGTCCAGTCTTGAATTTTAATATCATGAGAAATATTTGCCTCATCTAAAATTGATGCTGCAAAAGATGGGCCAATTCCGTAAATATAAGTTAATCCAATAACTCCTCTTTTATTTTTTGGTAAATCAATACCTCTAATTCTTGCCATTATTATCCTTGTCTTTGTTTATATCTTGGGTTCTTCTTATTGATTACATAAACTCGTCCTTTTCTTTTGACGATCTTGCAATCTTCACTTCTTTTTTTTACTGATGCTCGTACTTTCATTTTCTTTTAATTTTATTAGTACCTATATGTTATTCTTCCTTTTGTTAAATCATATGGTGACATCTCCATCTTTACTTTATCGCCAGGCAACAATTTAATATAAAATTTTCTCATCTTGCCTGAAATATGCGCAACTACTTCATGCCCATTTTCCAATTCAACACGAAACATAGCATTTGACAATGCTTGTTTTATCGTTCCGTCCAATTCTATGTTAGCTTGTTTAGCCATTTATCTTTTTTTCTATTTCTTCAAAACTTGATAATATTTCTGCTTTTCCCTTTCGAACTACAATTGTATGTTCAAAATGTGCAGATGGTTTATTATCAATAGTTGTTATTGTCCATCCATCATTATGTTGCATAATACGCTTAGTTCCCATATTAATCATAGGTTCTATCGCAATTACTAACCCCTCTTTAAGCAGTATGCCTTTTCCTTTTCTGCCATAATTTGGAACCTCAGGTGATTCGTGTAAGTTTTGACCTACACCATGCCCTACCAATTCCCTTACCACCCCATATCCAAAGCTTTCAGCATGTTGCTGTACGGCATAACCAATATCACCAATTCTATTTCCGGCAAATGCTTGTTCAATCCCCTTATAAAGCGACTCTTTTGTTACTTTCAGTAATTGTTTTGTTTCAGCATCTACTTCTTCACCAACTTCATAAGTAAAAGCAGAATCTCCATAATAGTCGTTCATCACTACTCCACAATCAACCGATAAAATTTCGCCATCTTCAAGTACTTTATCATTTGGGATACCATGCACCACCTGTTCATTTGGCGACATACATAAGGTATTTGGAAAGCCTCCATAGCCCTTAAAGGCGGGAGCTCCTCCATTATCCCTGATAAACTCTTCAGCAATTTTATCTAATGCTAGGGTAGTAATCCCTGGTTTTATCAGCCCTGCTATTTCAGCATGGGTTTTTGCAACAAGTAAAGAACTTTTTCTTACTAACTCTATCTCTTCTTCTGTCTTATAATAAATCATAAGCCAATATGATTACATCATATTTCCAGAAGACTTTCCTTTAATCCTTCCTGAGTCCATTAACCCATCATAATGACGCATTAATAAATGACTCTCAATTTGTTGTAATGTATCTAACACTACACCTACTAAAATTAATAATGAAGTACCACCATAAAATTGGGCAAACTGCATGTTAACTCCTGCTGCCATTGCAAATGCTGGCAAAATAGCTACTAAACCTAAAAACATAGATCCTGGCAATGTAATTCTTGACATTACGGTATCTAAATAATCAGCTGTAGATCTTCCTGGCTTTATACCTGGAATAAATCCTCCATTCTTTTTCATATCATCAGCCATTTGGTTAGGATTAACTGTCATGGCTGTGTAAAAATAAGTAAACGCTACAATCATTACAAAGAATAAAAAGTTATACCAGAATCCTCCAAAATCCTGTAGTGCAAATTTAATGCCAGTTAAGCTTTCATTGTCAGAAAAACCCATCAAAGTAATAGGCACAAACATGATCGCTTGTGCAAAGATGATTGGCATAACTCCTGCGGCATTTACTTTCAAAGGAATGAATTGTCTTACTCCTCCATATTGTTTATTTCCAACTACTCTTTTAGCATACTGCACAGGAATTCTTCTTGTGCCTTGAACCAAAAGGATCGTTACTAAAATTACAAATAACAAAACTAACATCTCTACAAGGAAAACAATTAAACCACCTCCTGCTGCACCTAAAGCAGAAACAAATTCTAGCCCTAATGATTGTGGTAAGCTTGCAATAATACCAATCATAATTATTAATGAAATTCCGTTACCAATTCCTCTATCTGTAATTTTTTCACCTAACCACATTACAAACATTGTTCCTGTAATCAAAGTAATTACTGACATAAGCCAAAAAGTACTTGTAATCTCATTATTTGCAAAAACAAAAGCAAAATCCTCATCTAGAATGTCAGGTGTCATATCAATTGGATTATTTATCCATTTACTTTTTAAATTAGCAATAAAAGCAGGAGCTTGACCTCCTGTGATGACGATAGTTAACCACCTTGTAATGTTGTTAATCTTTCTTCTTCCACTCTCTCCTTCTTTTTGTAGTTTTTGGAAATAAGGAACGGCCATTCCTAATAACTGAATTACAATAGAAGCTGAGATGTAAGGCATAATCCCTAAAGCAAAAATAGATGCCTGAGAAAATGCTCCACCTGTAAACATATTCAACAATCCTAATAATCCATCAGGCGCATTATTAGGATCTGCATTAGCAACTGAGAGTGCGGCAGCATTAATCCCTGGCAAAACAACAAAAGAACCTAATCTATAAATAGCTAGAATACCTAAAGTTACTAAAATTCGATTTCTCAAATCTTCAATATTCCAAATATTCTTTATTGTTTCTATTAATTTTCTCATTTTACTTTTCTATAACACTTGTAGTTCCGCCTGCTTTTTCAATTGCTGCTTTTGCAGTTGCAGAAAATGCATTAACTATAATATCTAATTTTGCAGTTAATTCTCCTCTTCCTAAAACTTTTACTAAATCATTTTTTTGTACAAGACCATTATCGATCAAATCCTGTTTTAAAATAGTTCCCTTCAATTTTTTTGTATCTACTAAAGCTTGAATAGTATCCAAATTCACACCATTATATTCTACTCTATTCGGGTTAGTAAAGCCAAACTTAGGCACTCTTCTTTGTAAAGGTTGTTGTCCTCCCTCAAATCCAATTTTCTTTGAATATCCTGAACGAGATTTTTGACCATTATGTCCTCTTGTAGAAGTACCTCCTCTCTTAGAGCCTTCTCCTCTACCTACTCTTTTAGTACTCTTAATTGACCCTTCTGCAGGTTTTAAATTATGTAATTCCATATCTGATATTATTCTACTACAGTTATTAAGTGTTTAATTTTAGCAACCATTCCTAAAATTTGTGGCGTTGCAGTATGCTCTACCACTGACTGCATCTTTCTTAATCCCAATGCATCCAACGTTCTCTTTTGATCTTTTGGTCTTCCAATTCTACTTCTAACTTGTTTAATCTTAATCTTATCCATGATGAATATATTATCCGTTAAATACTTGATCCATTGTTATTCCTCTTTGCATTGCAATAGTTCTTGCATCTCTCAATTCTAATAAAGCTTTTAAAGTTGCTTTTACTAAGTTATGCGGATTTGATGAACCTTTAGATTTTGCCAATACATCTTTTACTCCAGCACTCTCCAAAACCGCACGCATTGCACCCCCAGCTTTTACTCCTGTACCAGGTGATGCGGGCTTAATTAAAACTTGAGAGCCACTGAACTTAGATGCTTGTTCATGAGGAATTGTTCCTTTATAAATAGGTATTTTTACTAAATTCTTTTTGGCAGCCTCAATTCCTTTAGCAATAGCAGTAGCAACATCTTTCGATTTTCCTAAACCAATACCAACAATACTTTTTTCATCACCAACTACAACAATAGCTGAAAATCCAAAAGCTCTACCACCTTTAGTAACTTTTACTACTCTTTGTATTCCAACTAATCTGTCTTTCAACTCGATATCACCAGAAATATTTACTTTTTTATTTTGTGCTAATTTTAACATATCTAATTCTTAAAATTTTAATCCTTCCTCACGAGCTGAATCAGCCAATGCCTTAACTCTTCCGTGATATAAAAAACCACCTCTATCAAATACCACAGTATCAATTCCTGCAGCTTTAGCATTAACAGCAATTAATTTACCTACCGCTGAAGCTTGTTCAATCTTAGTTGCTTTTTTACCTTCTAATGATTTATCTGATGAAGAAGCAGCTGCTAATGTATTACCGGCAATATCATCAATTAATTGTACGTAAATCTGTTTATTAGATCTAAACACGGCTAATCTAGGTCTTTCAGTAGTACCAGAAACTTTCTTTCTAATAGCATATCTTACTTTTTGTCTAGAGTCTATTTTTTTCATCTTCTATCTATTTTTATTTTGCAGCAGCTGTTTTACCCGCTTTCTTTCTAACATATTCATCTACATATCTAATCCCTTTGCCTTTGTAAGGTTCAGGTTTTCTTTCAGCTCTAACTCTTGCCGCATATGCACCAACCAATTGTTTGTCATTTCCAAAAATAGTTACAGTTGGAGCTTTACCTTTTTCTGTTTCAGCAGTAACCTTTAATTCAGTTGGAATCTCAAATACAATATTATGAGAATAACCTGCTGAAATATCTAAACCATTACCTTCAGTAACAGCTCTATATCCGACACCTCTTAATTCTAATTTTTTTGTGAATCCATTACTAACACCTTCAATCATATTGGCAATTAAAGCTCTATATAAACCATGCTTAGATCTATACTCTTTATCGTCAGATTCTCTTGATAAGGCAATTAAATTATCAGTAATTGTTACAGTTATACTTGCATCAATATCTTGAGAAAGCTCACCTAATTTTCCTTTTACCGTTACAATAGTGCCTTCTAGAGTTACAGCAACTCCTTCAGTAATTGTTATTGGACTTTTTCCTATTCTTGACATTATTCCTAATTCTTTATCTTACTTTAATAAACGTGACAAATTACTTCACCACCAACCTTTAAATCTCTTGCTTCTTTATCAGTAATAACACCTTTTGAAGTAGAAAGAATAGCAATGCCTAAACCATTAATTACTCTTGGTAATGTTTTAGCATCAGCATATTTTCTTAAACCAGGCTTACTGATTCTTGTTATCTTTTTAATTGCAGGTAATTTAGTTTGTCCATTGTATTTTAATGCAACTTTAATATTACCTTGATTATTAGCAGTGTCTTCAAATTTAAAATTAAGGATATACCCTTTATCCTGAAGAATTTGCGTAATCGCTTTTTTTACATTAGATGCAGGAATGTCAACAACTTTATGTCCTGCCATCTGAGCATTTCTAACTCTAGTTAAATAATCTGCTATTGGATCTGTAAACATCTTTTTTTATTCTTTATTAAATTACCAACTTGCTTTTTTCACCCCTGGAATTAATCCATAACTTGCCATTTCTCTAAACGTAACACGAGAGAGTCCAAATTGTCTCATATACCCCCTAGGTCTTCCTGTAAGCTTACATCTGTTGTGCATACGCACTGGAGAAGCATCTTTAGGTAACTTTTGTAATCCTTCATAATCACCAGCAGCTTTTAATGCAGCTCTTTTTTCAACATATTTTGCGACACATTTTGCTCTTTTCACCTCTCGGGCTTTCATTGATTCTTTTGCCATAAATTATTTATTTTCTGAATGATCAGCCTCAGCCGACACCTCATTATTATCTTTATTTTCTTCTGAACCTGCATCTTCTTTGTCTCGTTCTTCTTGAGAAAGTTTAGCTCTTCTATCTGCTTCTTTTTTATCCTCTTCTTCTGATGCCTCTGCTCTTGCAGATTCTTCAGCCTCTCTTCTTCTTTCTTCTCTGTCTTTTTCTATTTGCGCCTCTCTCTGCTTTTCATTATCATCATTTCTTTGAAACGGAAAACCCAATGCTTTCAATAATAATAAAGAATCCTTATCAGAGTCTGTATCCGTAACAAAAGTTATATCCATACCTGTTATCTTGTTAATTTTATCAATACTAATTTCTTGGAAAGCGATTTGTTCTTTAATACCCATAGTATAATTTCCGCTTCCATCAAACCCTTTAATCGGCAATCCTGAGAAATCACGAACCCTTGGCAAAGTGGAGGTAATAAATCTATCTAAGAATTCATACATTTGATTTCCTCTTAAAGTTACCATAACTCCAACTGGCATTCCTTTTCTTAACTTAAAGTTAGAGATATCTTTAGTGGATTTAGTAAGCATAGACTTCTGACCGGTAATCATAGTCATTTCATTTTGGGCTGCTTCAATTTGTTTTTTATCAGATGCAGCACTGCCAAGACCTTGATTAAGACAAATCTTAACTAGTTTTGGCACTTGCATTACCGACTTATAGTTCCCTTTAAGGCTGTCTACAACCTCAGTTTGGTACTTTTGTTTTAATCTTGGTGTGTATTTCATTATTTAATTACTTCTCCTGATTTTTTAGAATATCTAACTATTTTGCCTGACTTCTCATCCATCTTTCTGCCTAATTTAGTGGCATCACCTGATTTAGGATCAATCATTACTAAGTTTGAAATATGAATCTTAGCCTCTTGCTTTATGATTCCTCCTTGAGGGTTTTCTGCATTAGGTTTTGAATGCTTTGACACTAAATTAGCGCCTTCAACCATTGCTCTGTTTTCCTTAGAAAATATTTTAATAACCTTACCTTTTGTTCCTTTGGAATTACCAGTAGTTACTAAAACTATATCATTCTTTTTTATCTTAATTTTTTCCATTTTCATTGGTTTATAATACTTCTGGTGCTAATGAAACAATCTTCAGAAAATTATTGTCACGTAATTCTCTAGCGACTGGTCCGAAAACACGAGTGCCTTTCATTTGTTCGTTTTCATCAATAATAACACAAGCGTTATCATCAAAACAAATATACGATCCATCAGGTCTTCTTACCTCTTTTCTAGTTCTTATTACAACAGCTTTTACAACCTGTCCTTTTTTAATATTTGCTGAAGGCATAGCCTGTTTTACTGTACCTACAATTTTATCACCAACTGAAGCGTAGCGTTTTTTCGTTCCTCCTAACACTCTAATACAAAGGATTTCTTTCGCTCCGCTATTATCAGCTACTTTTAATCTTGATTCTTGTTGTATCATCTTATTTAGCTCTTTCGATTATTTCTACTAATCTCCAATTCTTATTCTTGCTTAATGGTCTTGTTTCCATAATCCTCACTGTATCCCCCTCATTACAAGAGTTCTCTTCATCATGAGCAAAAAACTTTGAAGTCTTTTTAAGGAACTTCCCATAAAGTGCATGTTTTACCTTTCTTTCAATAGACACAAGAATAGATTTCTCCATTTTGTTTGAGGTAACCACGCCAATTCTTTCTTTTCTTAAATTTCTTTCCATCTTTTCTTATTTTGATGTATTTCTTCTTTTTGAAATTTCTGTCATCACTCTTGCAATCGTTTTTCTTGTAAACTTGATTTGCAATGGGTTCTCCATTGGAGAAACTGCATGACTCATTTTCATTTTAACTAGCCTATCTTTTTCTGCAATTAACAGGTCATTAAGTTCGTTTTCGGGCATATCTATTAATACTTGTGCTTTCATCTTTTATTCGTTTTGTAAATCTCTTCTGATTACAAATTTAGTTTTGATTGGTAATTTTTGTGCTGCTAAACGTAATGCTTCTTTTGCAGTTTTTAGATCTATACCATCACATTCAAAAAGGATTCTTCCTGGACTTACAGTTGCTGCCCAATATTCTACACCTCCTTTACCCTTACCCATCCTTACCTCTGCAGGTTTTTTAGTGACTGGTTTGTCTGGGAAAATTCTAATCCAAACTTGACCTTGTCTTTTCATATGACGAGTAACTGCAATACGAGCCGCTTCAATCTGACGAGCAGTCATCCAACATTCTTCAAGTGCTTTAATTCCAAAAGAACCAAAAGCCAATTGATGACCTCTTTCGGCATTACCCTTCATCTTGCCTTTTTGCATCTTTCTGAATTTTGTTTTCTTTGGCTGTAACATTTCTTAATTCTTTTCTAAGTTCTAAAAACTATCTTCTTCTATTATTTGACTTATCTCCTCCTCCTAATTTTTTCTTAGGAGCTTTGAAATGTAGCATTAAATCACGTTTACCATAAACCTCACCTCTACATATCCAAACCTTCACGCCAATTAAACCATATTGTGTTAAAGCTTCAGACAAACAATAATCAATATCAGCTCTAAATGTATGTAATGGTGTTCTACCATCTTTCATCATTTCAGATCTTGCCATCTCAGCTCCATTCAATCTACCAGAAATCTGAACTTTAATTCCTTCAGCTCCCATTCTCATTGTAGATGCAATAGCCATCTTTGTAGCTCTTTTATAAGAAACTCTTCCTTGAATTTGTGAGGCAATACTATCAGCTACTAATGTCGCTTCTAATTCAGGTCTTTTAACTTCAAAAATATTAATCTGAATATCATTATTTGTAATTTTCTTAATTTCTTGTTTTAAGGTCTCGACTTCTTGCCCTCCTTTACCAATAATAATGCCAGGCCGAGCAGTGTGAATGGTAATGGTGACTAACTTAAGTGTTCTTTCGATTGCAATTTTAGAAACACTTGCTTTTGCTAATCTAGCTCTTAAGTATTTTCTAATTTTAGCATCATCTGCTAATTTATTACCAAAATCGTTACCGCCATACCAGTTTGATTCCCATCCTCTGATTATACCTAGTCTATTCGCAATTGGATTTGTCTTTTGTCCCATACTATTCTATTATATCTATTTGTCTATTATCTACCACTAAAGTAACATGGTTAGACCTTTTTCTAATTCTATGCGCTCTACCTTGTGGAGCTGGCTGAACTCTTTTAAGCATTCTGCCACTATCTACTCTTACCTCAGAAACATAAAGGTTATTTTCATCCATTCTTTTTCCTTCATTTTTAGCTTCCCAATTCGCTAAAGCTGATAATAAAAGTTTTTCCATTCTACCTGAAGCTTCTTTCGGATTTAACTTTAATTCAGCCAACGCTCTATCAGCATCTAACCCTCTAATTAAATCAGCTATCAACCTCATTTTTCTTGGTGAAGTTGGACAATTATTCAATTTTGCGAAAGCAATTTTCTTTCTCACTTCCTTCATTTCATCTGCTTTTATTCTTTTTCTAGATCCCATTTATTTACTATTTTCTATTATGTCCATGACCTCTAAAAGTCCTTGTTGGAGAGAATTCACCTAATTTATGACCTACCATATTTTCAGTTACAAAAACAGGAATAAATTGTTTGCCATTATGCACTGCAAATGTTTTTCCAACAAAATCAGGAGATATCATAGATGCTCTTGACCATGTTTTGATTACTGATTTTTTTGCTGACTCATTCATTGCATCAATTTTTTTCTGCAATTTATAATGAATAAATGGTCCTTTTTTTAATGATCTAGGCATAAATTATTTCTTTTTTCTTCTCTCAATTATATACTTATCAGAAGCCTTCTTCTTATCTCTTGTCTTAAATCCTTTAGCAGGCACCCCATTCTTATTCCTTGGCAAACCTCCTGAGTGTTTTCCTTCACCCCCGCCCATTGGATGATCAACTGGATTTTTAATTGTTGCTCTTACGTTCGGCCTTCTTCCCAACCATCTTCTTCTTCCTGCTTTACCATGAACTTCTAATTGATGTTGAGGGTTAGAAACTGAACCAATAGTCGCTAAACAAGTAACTAAAATTCTTCTAATTTCACCTGAAGCTAATTTAATAGCAGCATATTTACCGTCTTTTGCCATAAGCTGCCCATAAGAACCCGCACTCCTTACTAAGATAGCTCCTTGACCTGGCTTTAATTCAATATTATGAATTACTGTACCTAAAGGAAGTTCGCTTAAAGGTAAAGTATTTCCTACTTTAATGGGCGCTTCTTTTGCAGAAATCACTTCCATACCCACTTCTAATCCTGCAGGAGCAAGCATATATCTTTTTTCACCATCAACATAAAATAATAAAGCAATATTAGCAGTTCTGTTTGGATCATATTCAATAGTAGAAACTTTAGCAGGAATTCCAAATTTATCTCTTTTGAAATCAATAATTCTATATCTCTGTTTATGACCTCCACCGATATTCTCGATAGTCATCTTACCCGTATCATTTCTACCTCCTGAATTCTTCTTTTTCGCTAATAAACTTTTCTCTGGTCTTGATACAGTAATCTCATCAAAAGTAATTGCTACTTTATGCCTTTGACCTGGAGTTATTGGGTTAAATTTTCTTAATGCCATCTCTTTTAATTAAATATTACTATAAAAATCTATAGAATCTCCTTCAGCTAAAGTTACAATTGCCTTTTTGTACGTAGATGTTTTTCCAACAATCATACCAGATTTTGTTCCTCTCACCCTCTTCTTTCCTATACACACCATAGTCCTAACTGAATCAACTGCTACATCATACATCTGTTCAACAGCTTTTTTGATTTCAATCTTATTTGCTTTTATATCCACAACAAAAGCAAAACGATTATACTTCTCGCTTGCACTTGTCATTTTTTCGGTTATTACCGGTTTTTTTATAATACTCATCACTTAAATATTAAAAATTCTTCTCTATTATGTTAATTGATGACTCCATCAATATCAATTTATTAGCATTCATAACATCATAAGTATTTAATTCTGAAGCTAATACCACTCTCGCCTTCTGCAAATTACAGGATGACAAAAATATATTTTTATTTGAATCAGCAAGCACTAAAACAGTTTTATTATCTAGTAGATCAAAATTAGATAATAACTCAGTATATGATTTTGTTTTAGGAGCATCAAAAGTAAAATCCTCTAACACAATGATATTTTGATCCTTAGCCATGTAAGATAGGGCAGATTTACGTGCTAAACGCTTTACTTTTTTATTTATTTTAAAATCATAGTTTCTTGGTGAAGGGCCAAACACCCTACCTCCACCTCTAAACAATGGGTTTTTGATATCACCCACTCTGGCAGCACCGCTTCCCTTTTGTTTTCTAAGCTTTCTTCTACTCCCTTTTACATCCCCTCTCTCTTTCGCTTTATGCGTACCAGACCTTTGGGCTGCTAAGTGTTGTTTTACATCTAAATAAATTGCATGATCGTTTGGTTCAACACCAAATACACCCTTACTGAGATCTACTTTTTTAGTAGTTTCTTTTCCTGTAATATTATGTACTGCTACTTTCATTATTTCTCTATTATTATGTATGAGTTTTTTGCGCCAGGAACAGCTCCTTTTACTACTATCATATTTCTCTCTGATAAAACTTTTAATACTTCTAAGTTTTCAATCTTAACTCTAGCATCTCCCATTTGACCAGCCATTCTCATTCCTTTAAATACTCTTGCTGGATATGAAGCCGCACCAATAGAACCTGGGGCTCTTAATCTGTTGTGTTGCCCATGCGTTGCATCACCTACACCCTTAAAGTTATAGCGCTTAACTACTCCCTGAAACCCTTTACCCTTAGAAGTTCCTACTACAGTTACAAAATCTCCTTCTTCAAAAATTTCAACATTAACAACATCACCTAAAACAACATCAGTATCTACTGGAAATTCAACTAATTTTCTCAAAGGAGTAGAATCTGCTTTTTTGAAATGACCTAAAGCAGCTTTAGACACTCTGCTTTCTTTTTGTTGAGAAAAACCTAATTGGATAGCATCATAACCATCCACTTCTTCTGTTTTAACTTGAGTAACCTTACATGGCCCCACCTCTAATATTGTACATGGAATATTTTTACCTTCTTCAGAGAAGATGGATGTCATTCCTATTTTTTTACCTATTAAACCTGGCATCTTTTTCTTTTTTAAATTACTTTAATTTCAACATGAACACCACTAGGTAACTCTAACTTCATCAAAGCATCAATTGTTTTTGATGACGAGCTATAGATATCCATTAATCTTTTATGATTGGCTAATTGGAATTGTTCTCTAGCTTTTTTGTTTACGTGAGGCGAACGCAAAACTGTAAAAATTCTCTTGTGCGTTGGTAATGGAATTGGCCCAACAACAATTGCTCCTGAATTCCTTACAGTCTTGACAATCTTCTCAGCTGATTGATCCACTAAAGAGTGATCAAATGATTTTATTTTTATTCTAACTTTCTGTGCCATGTATAGCTATATTAATATTATTCTCCTTTAATTTTCTTAATTACTTCTTCTGATACATTTTTTGGTGCCTCAACAAAACTAAAGAATTCCATTGTTGAGGTTGCGCGACCTGAAGTAATTGTTCTTAAATCTGTAATGTATCCAAACATTTCTGATAATGGAACTTTAGCATTTACAACTTTAGCCCCTCCCTTATCATCCATACCTTCAACCTGTCCCCTTCTTCTATTCAAATCTCCAATTACATCCCCCATATTTAGTTCAGGAGTAATAACTGTTAATTTCATGATTGGTTCAAGGATTTTTGGATTTGCTTGTCTTGATGCGGCTTTAAATGCAATCTGTGCACATATCTCAAATGATAATGCATCAGAATCTACATCATGATAAGAGCCATCATATAATCTAACCTTCATAGAATCCAAAGGGAACCCAGCCAAAACACCATTAACCATAGCCATTTTAAATCCTTTTTCCACAGAAGGAATAAATTCTTTAGGAATATTACCCCCCTTAATCGCATTAACAAATTGCAGTCCTGTTCCTTCAAAATCAGCATCTACTGGTGATAATTCAAATCTAATATCAGCAAACTTACCCCTCCCTCCTGATTGCTTCTTATATACTTCTTTATGATCAACAGAAGTAGTAATTGCCTCCCTATACGCTACTTGAGGAGCCCCCTCATTACATTCTACTCCAAATTCTCTTTTCAATCTATCCATAATGATTTCCAAGTGCAACTCACCCATTCCCGAAACAATAGTTTGCCCTGAATCGTCATCAGTTTTAACTGTAAATGTAGGATCTTCTTCTGATAATTTCCCTAAAGCAACTCCTAATTTATCTAAATCTTTCTGCGTTTTTGGCTCAATAGCAATACCAATTACCGGATCTGGAAAATCCATTGCCTCCAAGACGATAGGATGTTTTAAATCACATAAAGTATCTCCAGTTCTAATATCTTTAAACCCAACTAAAGCTGCAATATCTCCAGCCTCTAAACTATCAATTTGATTTTGCTTATTTGCATGCATTTGATAAATACGAGAGATCCTCTCTTTTTTACCAGTTCTGGTATTTAAGATAAAATTACCTTGCTCCAACGCTCCTGAATAAGCTCTAGTAAAACATAACCTTCCAACATAAGGATCCGTAGCAATCTTAAATGCCAAAGCCGAAAAAGGCTCTTCAAAAGAAGGCTTTCTACTTTCTTCAGCATCAGTGTCTGGATTTTTACCTATTATAGCTTCAACATCCAGTGGAGATGGTAAAATTTCCATTACCATATCCAACATTGCTTGCACCCCTTTATTTTTAAAAGCAGAACCACACATCATAGGAACAACTTTCCCAGAAATAGTAGCCTGTCTTAATGCATTTAAAATTTCTTTTTCAGTTAAAGAGTTTTCATCTTCAAAATATTTTTCCATCAAGGAATCATCAAACTCAGCTACAGCCTCTAATAATTTTCCCCTATATTCTCTTGCTTCATCAATAATATCCGCAGGAATCTCAATTTCCTTAAAAGTCATTCCTTGATCATCTTCATTCCAAACAATACCTTTAAAATTTATTAAATCAACAACACCCTTAAATTCATCTTCAGCTCCAATCGGAATCTGTAATGGTAATGCATGAGAGCCTAACATCTCTTTTACTTGACGACAGACATTTAAAAAGTCAGCACCTTGTCGATCCATTTTATTTACAAAACCAATTCTTGGTACATTGTAATTATCCGCCAATCTCCAGTTTGTTTCTGATTGCGGTTCAACACCATCAACAGCAGAAAATAAGAAAACTAAACCATCCAAGACTCTTAATGATCTATTTACTTCAACCGTAAAATCAACATGACCTGGAGTATCAATAATATTCACATGGTAATCCGTCCCTCTATAGTCCCAAGTTAAAGTAGTGGCTGCAGAAGTAATTGTAATCCCTCTCTCTTGCTCTTGCTCCATCCAGTCCATTGTAGCGGCACCATCATGCACCTCTCCAATTTTATGAGAAACTCCTCCATAGTAAAGGATTCTTTCAGTAGTAGTGGTTTTTCCAGCATCAATATGAGCTGCTATACCAATATTTCTAGTATATTTTAAATCTCTTGCCATTTCTAATTAAAATCTAAAGTGTGAAAATGCTTTATTAGCTTCTGCCATTCTATGTACATCTTGCTTCTTTTTATAAGCTGTACCTTCTTCTTTATAAGCGGCAATTAATTCAGCCGATAATTTAGCATCCATAGTTTTTTCATTTCTTTTTCTTGCAGCAGTAATCATCCATTTAACCCCTAAAGAAACTCTTCTATCCTCTCTTACTGGATGAGGAATTTGGAAAGTTGCCCCGCCAATTCTTCTTGATCTTACTTCAACATGAGGACTCACATTTTCTAATGCCTTTTCAAAAACAACTAAAGCTTCTTCTTCATCAATTTTAGTCGCAATATTATCCAGAGCAGTATAGAATACTTTAAATGCAGTATTCTTTTTTCCGCCTAACATTAGATTATTTACAAATCTTGTAACTAAAGAGCTGCCAAATCTTGGATCCGGCAACAATATTCTTTTCTTGGCGCTTTTCTTTCTCATTATATATTATTTCTTAGGTTTTTTAGTGCCATACTTTGACCTTCTTTGAGTTCTTTCATTCACACCTGAAGTATCCAAAGCACCTCTGATAATATGGTACCTAACCCCTGGCAAATCTTTTACCCTTCCTCCTCTTACTAATACTACAGAATATTCTTGAAGATTATGCCCTTCTCCTCCAATATAAGCATTTACCTCATTACCATTTGTTAATCTTACTCTTGCAACTTTTCTTAATGCTGAATTTGGTTTTTTAGGAGTTGTTGTATAAACTCTAGTACAGACTCCTCTTCTTTGAGGGCAGCTTTTTAGAGCTAACGACTTACTCTTTTTATTGATAGAAGTCCTACCTTTTCTTACTAATTGTTGTATTGTTGGCATATTATTTCTTTACTAAAATGGGCGGCAAATGTAGTAATTTATTAATTTAAATTGAAATTGTACTCATTTATTTTTATTCTAATTTTTATTCTAATAAAACACATTAAAAATTGAGCAAAAAAAGACGCTAAAAATTGAGCGCCTTTTAAAAATATCTAGTTGGATTATTTATTCTAATATTATTTTATTAAACCAATTAATTCCTTCAATTTCAACTTCAATAAAGTATATGCCATTTACTTTATCCTCTCTTTCTATTATAAATTTATCTACATCTTTAAGGTCATGTTCTGCAAGTAGTTTTCCTAGAACATCAAATATTCTAAGCTCTACATCTTTTAGGACCCTTCCAAAATCAACAGTTGTTTCTTCTTTAAAAGGATTTGGATATATTGATATACCTGATAAACCAACTTCATTAATTACTGTAGTAGCGCATATTGCTTGACAATCCGTTAAGGCTGTAGCACCAGTGTATGTTCCACTTCCATTACAAGGATCAATACAGCCATCTACAGGATCACAATTCCAAGATTCAATAAAATCAATTCCATTAGATTCAGAAGAACATCCGTTAACATCAGTAATTAATACATGATAGGTTCCATAATCATATACCGTATAAGTTGAGCCTACACCTACATTTATTTGTGTTCCTGACAAATCTCTTATCCAAGAATAACTATAAGGTAGAGTTCCTCCTGTAGAAGGCAAATCAACCTTTAATTCATAATAGCCAATAGCACAAGGGGAAGATGATGTTCTTGAGATATCTACAGTCAGAGCATCTGGTTCATTAACCGATATGTTTTGCAACGTACTCTCACAACCATTTGCATCTTCAACAGTATAACCATACATACCAGCACTTAAGCCAGAGATAGATGCTGTTGTAGCTCCATTTGACCATAAATATGAGTATCCTGATCCTGGCGTTCCACCTGATGCTAATGCTGTTAAGCTTCCTGTACTTCCGCTATTACAATCTACATGAACTATTGATGTATCTAAAGTGATTTCTGAAGGTTGTGTAATGGTTAATATCCCTGATGTTATTGAACAAGTAGTAATAACACTACCATTAGAAGTTTGAAATTGTGCCATTACATAATAGTCGCCTGCACTTAGAGTATTTGCTGAATTGCCGATGCCTACTGAATTTCCGTTTATGTTGTACCAAGTATAAATATAATTAACATTTGGGCTTCCAACTAAAACAATCATCCCAGTATTATCTCCGTAACAATCTATATTATCTGTTATATTTATTTGCGGCGCAGGTAGTTGAGAGTTTATAGAAGTAACTATAGCTTGATCATTTCCACTAGGTATTACTATCCCATCACATCCATTTATATCAGTTAAGCCTACCGTATAGTCTCCAGAGCATACATTAGGAATAATACTATCTGTTGTCATAGGCAAATAAGTAGTATCTAAACTAAAATTATCTATTACTACTCCAGTATAAGGTAATGTGCCCCCTGTTATGGAGTCAATAAATATCTGTCCATTACAAGCTCCTAAACAAAGCTCATCTGTTGAAGTAGAAATATTATACATAATAGGTAATGGCTCATATATATCTACACTTGTATTTTGTGTGCAATTATTAGTATCAGTAACTGTTACTGAATAAGTTCCAGCAGCAAGATTGCTAATTGCGGTCAATGAGCTTAATACAACACCATTTGGCCCTACCCATGAATACATATATGGAGTATGTCCGCCAAATGCGGTTACAGATGCTGTTCCGTCCATAGCCCCATTACAACTTACAGCAGTAAATGTGCTATCTAATTCCATAGTCGCTACAACAACTGAAATATCCTCTGTAGCAAAAGCCTGACAACCTCTAGAATCTGTTGCAGTAACTGTATAAATATCTGCCTCTAAATTTACAGCTGTTGCAGTAGTTTGTGGTAATCCTTGATTATCATCCCATAAATATGAGTATCCTGGCGTTCCACCTGATGCTGATGCTGTTAAACTTCCTGTACTCATTCCATTACAATACACTGGTATTATGTCAATAATACTTACTGTAAGATAAGGAGGTTCATGTATTTCTACGGTATCACTAGCTGTACACCCCTTAGCATCTGTTACTGTAACTAAATGAACTCCTGGAGATAAAGTATTCACAGTATCACCTATCTGATTACCATTCCAACTAAAAACATACGGCATTGTTCCTCCCCATGCAGTTGAAAAAGCTAAACCGTCAGATGAATCCTTGCATGATATCCAAGCTAATTCTGATGCCTCCATTGTTAACAAATTAGGCTCTGTTAAATAAATACTATCTACAACTGAGCAGCCTAAAGAATCCTCTGTTGTTAAAGCATAAGCCCCATAACTTAAATAAAATGCAGTATCTACTACCCCTGTATCTAGGGGTTGATTATTACTCCATGAGTAAATGTATAATGGATACCCTCCTACAGTACTCACAGATACTATTCCATTAGTACTTCCATAACAATTGATTGTAGAATCAATCACTAAAGTAGAAATGATTTCTGGACTCTCAGGTATAAAGATACTATCACTCACCTCACAACCTCTTCCGTCAGTTACACCAAAGGTATGATAACCAGAAGTTAGGTGTTCGGCCAAAAGAGTATTCTCTCCACTATCCCATAAATAAGAATATGAAGAATCGCCCCCGCTATAATAAGCTATGGCTCTTCCACTATTATCTCCAAAACAATCAATAGAATCAACCAATACGATCGTATCAACTTTTAATGCATCTAAAGGTTCGTTAATAGTGATACTGGTTTGAGAAGCGGTACAACCCCTATGATCTATTATATCTAACAAATAAACATCCGCCGGCATATTATATAATGTATCCGTATTAGATAATCCAGGATGTTGCTGTATAACACCTCCTAGAGAAGTAGACCAAGTATAAGTATATGGAGCAAAACCTCCACCAGCATCACCTATAATAAAACCACTGCTATCACCTTTACAAACTACAGGTGAAATCTGAGTAGTACTGAACAAAGCAGTACTCGGTGAAAGAATCTGAACCGAAGAAACTGTATCGCAACCATTTGCGTCAGTTATCCTCACATAATAAATGCCAGCAGCTAAATTAAATGCCGTATCATTAGTAGATATTGTAGGATTGTTTGGCCCAACAACACCACTATACCAATTATATAAATAACCAGGAGTACCCCCAGCTCCTATTGCTATAGACCATGCTGTACTATCCTGATGACATACAGTTATTGTATCAAGAGTCAGAACCTGTAAAGGGAAAAGTGGTACATTTATAAAAATTTCTTCTTCAATATAACAACTCATATTGTCTGTTAAAGAGACTAGATATGTTCCTTGAGTTAGATTATCAAATACCGAATCTACTGGATTTATATTTAATACACCATTTAAAGAATAGTAAAATGGATTTGTCAAATTGGACAGCATTTCAATAGCAATTCTACCATCATCTCCCCCGTAACAGTTTACATTAGAAGAATTAATATTATAACGAATTGGAACCATTGTGTCAGATGGTCCAGAGATGCTAGCGCATAATGAATTTAATGTTAAATAATAATAATGAACGCCTTGTGGTACATTAGAAGAATCAATAGTATAACTATCATTAGGATAAATAATATCAACTAATTGAGAATAAGGGCCTCCTAAATTAGGTGCTCCTAAAATTTGGTAAGAAGTTGAGTTATTAGCAGAGAGCGAGTGATTCCAACTTATTGTAATATCACCCTCACTATTTTCAGTGACACACCGAAAATCTGGAGCAGGCTGTGTAAGGGCAGGTAATATTGTAATTTTCATTGTTGCAATAGTAATTGCATTCGCAGGACAGAAATCATCATACACTTTTACTAAAAAGGTGAAAATATTAGTAGTTGCCCCACAGCCAGCATCTGACAAAATTTGATTACAATCCGTTTGCCATTCAAAAACTCCTGAAACGACAGAAGGAGCAACTATTGGGGGGGGGGGTTCCTGATAAATCAGTAAAGGTTGCGCAAGGAGGATTATCGCAAGCAGAAGTAGTGATATAATCGGCTGCCATTTGCCCTCCTGAAATTTCCATAGTAATATCTTGCATTACGCCAGCAGCATACTGATCCAGATCATTACCAACAATATCAAAAGTAATAAATGCTCCTGCATTTACAGTTGTAGAATAAGAAGGTAAACCTGCAGGATTAAGTGTTGTTGTCCAAAGTTGAGTGCCTACTGGAGCTGTAATTGTTGGCGGATTATTAACTAGTCCATTTGACATTGTAGGGCAAGCAATCAGCACCGCTTGTATTTCACGATAGATAGAGGCTACTTTTTGAGCACACTTATAAGCATCTACCCTAACTACAGTAGCAAAATTTCCTGAAATATTAGAATTATATGAAATTTCTCCTGTAACAGGATCTAGATTTACATTTCCAGGCAAAGGTGCATTGACAGTATATGGCGCTAACCATGGCACAGAGGGAGGATTCCCTCCTGCTGGATTAAATGGAGCAATAAAATCATCTAATGGCTCATCCCAAGCATATGTAATAGCATCTAACTCTTCATCTGAAGCATTATGAGAATAGGCAAAAGGATATCCTGTGCAAATAATTGTTTTTGGACTCTCATTAAAAATAGGTGAAGAATCAAAACAAGGATCTGCTGGAATTTGTAATCCAGTTAAAGGATCAAAATAAGGAAACATTGAAGCCCTCAAGGTAAATCCTTCTCCAGGAGAAATTGTACTAGAAAGCACTAAATTAGAGGTCGCTCCATTTCTACAACAAGAATCCCAAGTAAAATGCCAGCCTGTAGCTGAAGGTAATCCTGGCAAAGTAACAGGTTGTGAAATGTAAATATATTCTTCAACTGCCCCAACAGGATTGCTACTACAATCTAAGCAAGCATTTCCACTATTTATAGAATTTCCAATAGGAGAAATGTCAGTGCTGATAATAAAATTCACAGATAGTTGAGTAACTGTTGGATGATCCCATACATAAATGGTTTGTGCAGAAGTAGGGAGTGTAGTTCCATCACAATCTCTATACATTTTCATAGTAAAAATATACTTCCCTACATTAGGATCCAAAGGATCTTTAATGCATTTCCAAGTAATTTCACCTCCCATCATATGAGTAGCATGTAATGGTACAGAAGAAATTAATAAAAAACAAAAAATAAATATTTTTTTCATAATTAAAGTTGAGTTATATACATTATCTGATTAAGGTTATACTTCCTTTTTCTATATAGGAATTTCCCTTTTCCCCAGTAGCTTCCATAGTGAAGAAATACACTCCTTCAGGTAATAATTCTCCATTATACCCTTTTCCATCCCAAGATCCTTGTGGGGTCTCCCAATGATACACCTTAACGCCCCATCTATTATAGATACGAACATATAATTTGCTTAACATCTCATCATTAAAATGAAATACCTCATTATATTTATCTCCATTTGGAGTAAAGACATTATTTACATCATAACCCTCTACATCAATAGAAGAAGTGAATGTGCTGCTACAATCATCTGAAAGATCTAAATTATTAGCAGTTAATGATATTATATAAGATCCCTGAGTAATATATTGATGTGTAGGTTCAAAGGCATAGTCCTCCTGACTGCCATCCCCAAAGTCCCAGATAAACTGGTTGACAGGATTGTTTCCTGATAATGGCGAACTAAGATTAGTAAGATATACTGTTTTGCCTTTGTTTATTAATATCTCTGATAAAATAAAATCTGCAATAATTTCATCAGGTTGGTCAACAAGCATTCCACTTAAAGTATCTTTACATCCATGATGATCTGTCACTACTATAGAGTAATTTCCTACATTTAGATTATTTGCTTCTAGTGCATCCATCTGCTCAAAAACAATTCCATTATCAAAGAAACTTCCTGATCTATTAATTGTATACTCATAAGGAGCAACACCACCAGTAAAGATTATTTCTAATTTCCCGTCCTCACTCTGATAACAACTTAAAGAGGTAACTGTTGCTGTTAATATAATTTCTCCAGAATCTGTTACAAGTACATTAGAACTGTCAAGCGGGCAGTCATTTATATCAAAAACTGACAACAGATAATCATTAGAGCTTAAATTTGAAAAAGTTGAGTTAGGCTGAGGTGTGTCATTATTTAAACTGTATTGATATGATGGAGTTCCTCCAGTTGCCATGATTGTAATCACTCCATTGGCCTCACCAGCACATAAATTGTTTGTAATCTGTAATGTCAACTCTAATTGTGTTGGCTCACTAATATCAACAGTGATAGATGCCGTGCATTCATTAGCGTCAGTTACAGTACATGTATTGAGAACCGCTTCTAATGAATAGTTAATAGAATCTGTTCCTCCATTATCCCAAAGATAAGTATAGCCTGGAGTACCTCCTAAAACACTAACTTCTGCCTGCCCATCATCCCCTCCATTGCAGCTCACATCTTGTATAACTGTATCAAATAACTGCACAGGTGATGGCTGTATAATTTCTATACTATCCGCAACCGCTACACACCCTTTGCTATCAGTAACAGTAACAGTATAGGTTCCTATCTGTAGATTCTCTATTAAAGGATCTAATTGTTGTGGATGACCTACTGGTATAGATATTGTATTATCCCACTGCCAATCATATGGACCCACTCCTCCAAAAGCACTTACTTCTATTGATCCATCATTTCCATTATAACAACTTACATTTATCTTTTCATCAAAAATACCAAGAGAATCATATTGATTAATAATTACTGTTGTATCTATTGTACATCCATAGACATCTGTCACAACAATATTAAATGTATCAGCATATAGATATAGAAAAAAACTATCAGCTTGAGAAGTCAACCCAGAATCAATAGAATAAATTAGTGGCCAAGTAGCCGAATCATTAACGTTTATAATTATTTCTCCGGTAGAAGTTCCATAGCAAACAGAATCGGGGTAAAGAATAGTATCAATGATTAATGGATGATTCTGATTTAAAGCTAATACCCTAAAAGAATCTATTGGTAACCACAAAGTATCAGAACAACCATTTGCGTCAGTTATACTAATTCTGTAAAGATCAGCAGTTAAGCCATCTAATACATAAATTGAGTCAAATTGTATATGATCCCACTGATAAGATGTGCAAGTATCACAATAAATTGCATTAGCTGTATAAGACCCATTAACAGCAGGATTATTATATAACTCCCAGTTAAAGGTATACGGCTTAGTGCCTCCTCTTATTTCAAATGCTATACTTCCATCATACGATTCACCCAAACAAGATTCTGGTAAGCTGTAGTCTTCTCTTTTTGCTGCAAGTGCTAATTGATTAGGTGCCGGAAGCACACTAGCAGAGTCCATAGCAAAACATCCTACAGAATCATAAACAGTAACAAAATACATACCTTCAGTTAAACTATCTGTTTGTGAGATTAATAAAGAGTCAACAATAGTATTTGTAGAATCTTTCCAAACATAAGTATAAATAGGCCCTTTTCCGCCATGTACATAAACTTCCATTACGGCATCAGAACTATCATAACATGAGATGGTTGTTACTAAGAAACTATCAATATAAAGTGATGAATCAAGTACGGAAACCGTATCTCTAATAATACAATTATTCCCATCTAATACTTGCACTTCATATTCTCCAACACACAAACCACTAAACATACTATCAGAAAGAATTGGACCACTAAAATAATTAACAGATGTATTTACTCTATTGATATAGTATTTGTATACAGAATATCCTGCAAAGGATGATGTGTCTGGAATACCACCAACTGGTGAATTAGGTAGCCATACCTCACCATCACATGTCCCAGGATTAGTACAATAAACCGCTGAACTTAATGGAGAGTCATACGAAATTACTTCAGGTTCTAAAATCTCAAATGTATCGGATCTCACTACACATCCTGGATATTTGGAATAAGATATTGCTTGTACTCCATAAATACCTTTATATAAATAATCGTAGTAAATCAAACTATCTATACTACTAGATGAGTCTGTTGTAATTAAGTTAGGATTAAGGGTGTCATTATATAACCATAACTGATAATCATAACATACATTAGGGTATAAAACTTGTACAGTTGCATTTATGGAATCATAACACAACATATTAGTGAATGATATTTGCATATCTAATTGAGATGCTAGTGATGTATCTATACCTAATTTTGTGTTAACCGAAGATGTAGTTGCTAGGTAACTAATATAATCTACACTATCCTGACAACCAAATTCATCACTTATATTTATTTTATAATACCCCCTGGTAAGATTTACAAAATTTGCAGAATCCTGAATATGAGCAGGATCATTATTGAAATCTGTAATAAATGATTGGGAAGGCCATACATTAAGACCATCCATAAAAGGATATACACCTACATTACTGTCAATAGCAATTGCTATGTTATCAAAACTAATTCTATACTCTACTGTATCCCCGTCACCTTTAAGAATATTAGTAAATATAGAACCATCAAAACCACAACAACTTTCTTTTATTTTGTCTATTGAAAGCAGTTCTAGTGGCACAACTTTTTCTACAATTACTTCAAAATCTGGTACAGCACAACTGTCAGAATCTATTACCGAAATGATATAGGTGCCGGCTGTTAATCCAATAATAAAAACAGTATCTGGCTCATCAACTGTAGCTGACAAAACACTATTTATAAGTACTGTATAAGGCGAAGCCCCTCCAGAAGGGATAAATGAAATTATCCCATCATTCTCGCGACAAGTTTCTTTTATAACTATTGGTGGACTAATATTAGTACTAATACTATCTTTAACCTCCACTAGTATATCCCAATATACTTCACACCCCAGATTGTCCTTTACATAGATACTATCATAGAAACCATGTGTAACTGGGAAAAAGGTCTCTGAAAGATTACTAGAGGACAAAATACTAGCACCATTAATAAAATATGAAATAGGAGGATTAGAAGGAGACAGATCGATCTGAACTGTTATCGATCCATCAAATTGACTACCACATACGTCAGGGAAAGGGACAACATCTACAATATCCAACTGATATTCGTCAATAATAAAAGGATATGAACTAGGAACACACCAAGCATTATTTTGATATAATCGTATTGAATAATCTCCAGCGATTAAGTATTGGAATGAGGTGTCTCCTACAGGATTTGCTGGAATAAGAGGATTGCCAAATACATCTCGAATCTGATAAGTGTAACTAATGGAAGGATCTGGATTATCAAACTCTACTATTATTTGAGTGCTATCATTTGAACAAAGAATATCTCCTGAAACTGTATTTAATCTCGTTATTAGGTAAAGTTCAGGTTCTAGAATCTCAATAGTAACAGTATCTATTGTGCAAGTTGATGTAGTATCAGGAGTTAAAATAAAATTATATATACCAGCATTCAAACCTCCAATTGTATCACGATTTGGCAACCCAATACTATCAAAAGATAAATCAAAAAATTGCGAACCTGACCAGCCACTTCCTAAATTCAGACTAACCTGACCTTCACTAGCCCCAGGGCAAATGTTATGAAGCAGAAAATTATCAACAAAACAAGTAGGCGCAAGGTTCATTTGTAAAATTATAGGATATGAGCTACATGTATAAGGGCCATTATCAGTAATTACAACTGAATATAATCCAGTATCAATTGAAGATAAGGTATTAGATGATGAGTTTTGCAACACATTGCCTAATGAATTATACCAAACATAATTATAGGAAGGATTTAATGTATCTGGATAACCACTGCCTAGCGCTAAATTAATTGTAAAAGCACCATTAAGATTAATCGTATCAGAAACAAAAGCTATAAGGGTATCGACTACAAAAGGCTCTCCATCTCTATTTACAAAAATGGTTACTGTGGAGTCACAGCCATTGCTATCCTCAAACGTATAATAATAAGTGGCTTTTCCTAATTGATAATTTCCACTACTATTGGGTGTTGAACTTGAAAAGGTGTGAGAGGTATCATTTGTAGTCCATGTAGAGTTAGTAGATAGTTGTGTGGGGTATAATGGAGATAAGAAAGGAACAGTATCTAAACTATAGGTAAATGGAGGAGCTCCAAAAGCATTATTGATCTGTATCTGACCATCTAAAGCAGGAAAACAAGTAACATTTACAGCGCTAGAATTACCATGATCGCACATTGGGCAAATCTGCGCACAAACAAGAGAATCATTATATGATCCAAGTCCTGTTCCTGGATCAGAACAACCATTTCCAGGATTACAATCCCAAGAAGGTGGAGGGGGCGGAATTGTAAATATAGAATCATCATCACAACCATTAAGATCTGTAGCAATCACCGTATAATTACCTGGAGATAAATTTGTAATATTTGCTGAAGATGAACCAAATGCATTAGGCCCTGTCCAGGAATAAGTATATCCTGGCGCTCCACCACTTGTAAATATATTTATACTATTACCGACAGCAGGAGGAGGCGGCACAATATTACCCGATACAATTAATTGTGGAGGTGATGAATCAACCATAAAATCCATATATTCAGAAAGTAGTGGATCAGTAGGATTTTGTAGTTGAGCTTGTTGTATATTAGGAGCGGCATTTGGATTTTGTGTTTGTGGAGGATATGCAGCATAAACTAAAGCAGAATCTACAATAAATACCCTATAGTTAGCTACTAGAGGTTGCTGCCATCCTAGCGACGAAAAAGGCTGAGTTTCACCTGTAGTGATGCCTGACGAGCCAAATGCAAACAATAAAGCTCCTGTATATTTATAATTCAATAGTTTTACTGGAGTTCCTGGAGTTGTTTGTGTCATATAAACTGTAACAGTATCAATGTCGCCATAACACATAATAGGAGTAGTTGTAACAACCGAATCAAGAGTTACTGGAAGTAGAGGATTAACAATGATAACTCCTTTCATTCCCATTCCAGCATGAGGCTGACAAACATAATAATATGTTTGAGCGATTACTGGAGTAAAAGATCCTCCTCCAAAAGGGATATTAAATCCCCCATTTGAAGTCATTCCATTAGCAATCCAAGTAGCTTGATCAACTTCAACCGCATTATGCGTCGCAATAAGACTAAAAGTAATTGCAGTTCCAGTAGTAATAGTAATTGTATCTGGAGTAAAAGTGTTTCCTAGATTAGTAATCTGAGCGCTTATGTTTTGAGTAAGAAATAACGACAAGAAAAGAGTCGTAAATAGTAAGTATTTTCTCATATATAATCTATTTTCTTAAAAATTTTTTTATTAGAGTACCTCCTCTAGTTCGCAAACATACGAAAATTTATCAAGACCTACTATACATGTAAGCTTTAAAGATGTACTTTTGAACACCTATTTCTTAATATGATTGATTACCTAAAACAGTTAAATCCTGAACAAAAAAAAGCAGCGGAACACACCAAAGGTCCTTTAATGGTAATAGCCGGTGCTGGGTCAGGAAAAACAAGAGTGCTTACATGTCGTATTGTGCATTTATTAAAATCAGGTGTTAGTCCGCATAATATTTTGTCACTTACCTTTACCAACAAAGCGTCCAAAGAAATGCGCAATAGGATTGAAAAAATTGTAGGAGATCCTGAAGCAAGAAGCTTGTGGATGGGAACTTTTCATTCAGTTTTCTCTAAAATATTACGCTTTGAAGCCGAAAAATTAAACTACCCTTCCAGCTTTACAATTTACGATACTGATGACTCCAAAAGTTTGGTGAGAAGTATTATTAAAGAATTGAATCTGGATAAAGATGTTTATAAAGTTGGGTTTATTAGAAATAGGATTTCTTCCCTTAAAAACAATTTTATCACTCCTAATGGATATAACAATGAGGCTGAATTAGTGCAAAGTGATAAAATTACAAAGCGAACAGAATTTGGCAGAATTTATCAAATGTATGAACAAAGATGCAAAAAAGCATCCGCAATGGATTTTGATGATTTATTATTGAAAACCTATCAATTACTGGAAAATCATTCAGATGTACTATTAAAATATCAAGAGAAATTTAAATACATTTTGATTGATGAGTATCAAGACACAAATCATATACAATACCTGATCATTAAAAAACTTGCTACACTAAATGAGAACATTTGTATTGTTGGAGATGATGCCCAAAGTATTTACGCTTTTAGGGGTGCAAATATTCAAAATATCCTAAACTTTAAGGTTGACTACCCAGATTATAAAACCTATAAGCTCGAACAAAATTATCGCTCTACATCCACTATTGTTAAGGCGGCAAATAGCATTATCAAACACAACGAAAAGCAGATTGAAAAAAATATTTGGACAGATAATACTGAAGGAGATAAAATAATTGTTTGTAAAACTGGATCTGACAATGATGAAGGACGGCTGGTTGCCAATACGATTACAGATATACAGATGCGAGAGCAAGTTCACAATAAAGATTTTGCAATACTGTACAGAACAAATGCACAATCAAGAGCTTTAGAAGAATCTCTCAGAAAAAGAAATATACCTTATAAAATATACGGTGGGCTTTCATTTTATCAAAGAAAAGAGATTAAAGATTTACTCGCCTATTATCGCCTAGCCATTAACCCTAATGATGAGGAAGCTTTTAAGCGAATCATCAATTATCCAACAAGAGGAATTGGAGCCACTACCATTCAAAGATTAAACATTTTTGCAAACGAATACAACAAAAGTATTTGGGAAGTTATTGCTCATTTAGGAGAAATTGAAATTAATATTAATAAAGGAACGCGAAGCAAGTTGAAAGAATTTGCTATAATGATTAATAATTTCATCATCAACGCCAAACAAAAAGATGCTTACACTGTTGCTGAAGAAATCACCAAATCAACTGGCTTGTTTAATGATTTATATACTGACAAATCTCCTGAAGGAGTAAGTAGATTTGAGAACATTCAAGAGCTATTAAATGGCATAAAAGATTTTAGCAAAACAGCCGAAAAGGGGCTGAATAAATTGCCTGATTTCATGCAAGATGTAGCGCTACTTACTGATCAGGACAAAGAAACTGAAGATGATTTTAACAAAGTAACATTAATGACTGTGCATGCTGCAAAAGGACTGGAGTTTCCTTATGTTTTTGTTGTTGGACTGGAAGAACAGCTATTCCCCTCTATGATTAGTGGCGAAAGCCAAGAAAACTTAGAAGAAGAAAGGCGATTATTCTATGTGGCAATTACTCGTGCTGAAAAACGGCTTTTCTTATCATTTGCAACAAGCCGATTCAAGTGGGGACAATTCATTGATTGTGAACCTAGCCGATTTATAAGTGAACTGGACGATAGCTTTTTAGAAAAACACGAATTAGAACCTAAAAAGAAAAAAGAATTTAGCCCACATAAAATTTATGCAAAAACAAAATACGCTAAAAAACCAATCTCAGCGCCTACTAAAAAATTTATAGCTCCAAAAAATTTAACCAATATAAATAGAGTAAAAAATATTCCTATTAATGCGAGTGACCTTAGTGAAATACAAACAGGAATGCAAGTTAAACACGCTAGCTTTGGGAATGGGAAAGTGCTAAGTATTTCTGGAGAGGGCTCTAA
Source organism: uncultured Flavobacteriales bacterium (assembly GCA_905612305.1). Classification (GTDB taxonomy): domain Bacteria; phylum Bacteroidota; class Bacteroidia; order Flavobacteriales; family BACL11; genus UWMA-0277. The sequence continues at coordinate 48,652 of CAJQRK010000007.1, forward strand.
CAAAAAAGCCATGGTGTTTTTTACAGGAATAGGACAAAAACAGCTTCTTCTTAAATTCGCAAAATTAGAATTGCTAAAATAATCAATGAATTTTCAGAACATATAAATCTAGTAAAATCTCAGAAGCTATGCTACGCATAGTATTTACTTTTTCATGCTATATTTTTGTTAAACAATAATATATTTATTATTTCTTTAATAAATACACTAACTTTATAAACGCTAAAAACTACTCAATAAAAATTTAATGTTACAGATTTTAATTAATATTTCCCTATTACAAACACAATGGCTCTTAATTTACGCATTACTGCCTATTGTTGGTTTGATAATCACTATTAAATTATTTAGAAGATCACAAAAAAGAGACATTGAGAGTTTATTATATATTCAGAAAACGAAAGCTGCAAAAGAAATTATAGATGAATATGAGAAAATTGACAGCTGGTTCGCAAGTGAATTACATGATGATATTGGAGGCTCAATATCAGCAGTAAAACTCAATATATCAGCAATAGAAGAAGCTATTACATTAGGAATATTGTCTTTTTCACAAGATGCTCACAAACAGCTATCACAAGATGCCGATAGAATAGGTATGGACATGTCAAAATATAAGGTTTTAAATACTGCATTAAAAAAAGAAATTAAAAATCTTGGGAATGTCACTGATAAAATTCGAAAATTATCCCACTATCTTGCTCCTATTTCTTTTGAAAATCAATTATTTCAAAATTTACTAGAGGAAAAAATATCAAACTTATTCCCACAATCAATTAATTTTTCTTTTCAATTATACCCTAAAGATGAGTTAAATAATATTAGTACTGATATGAAATTTAATATTTATCGTGTTTTACAATGTTTATCTTCAAATACAATCGTCCATTCAAAAGCAAAAAATGTAAATATTCATGTAGTTGGACATAAAGATTATCTTAGTTTATTAATAGAAGATGATGGTATTGGTTTTGACAAAGACAAAGAAAATAATGGTATAGGGCTACAGCTCGCAAAGAAAAGAGTGCTTTTATTTGACGGAGAAATAGAAATAGATTCACAAAAAGAAAAAGGGACAACAATCACAATTGATATTCCTTATAAAAACACTAAAATATGAGCACAAAAGAAATATTAGGATTAAGGACTATTGTTATTGATGACCATAAGTTATTTGCAAACGGATTATCTTCAATTCTTGAAAGCATAGGATTAAAAATAGTCGCAACTTTTGAAAACGGAAAAGATGCCATGAGTTACATTAGAAATAATGAAATAGATCTTATTTTTTCGGATATTAATATGCCAGAGATGAATGGCATTCAGCTTTGCAAACAACTAAAAGAAGAAAAAATAACTACTAAAGTAATTATAGTTAGTATGTATGAAGATGCTAACATAATAAAGGAAGTATTTACGAATGGCGCCAATGCTTATGTGAGTAAAAATACAGACAAAAAAGAAATTATAACTGCTATCAAAAACTGTTTAAAGGAAAAGAAATATGTACATAAAAAATTGGTGACAAACAAGCAAAAAATATTAGAAAATCAAGATGATTTTATATTACAATACAAACTAACTTTAAGGGAAAGAGAAATACTTCAACTAATACTTCAAGAAAAAAGCAACCAAGAAATAAGTACACTTTTAGTAATTAGCAAACGAACAGTTGAAACCCACAAAAAAAATACTTTTCTAAAATTAGGAGTTAAAAATAATATCGGACTCGCAAAAATCGCCATAAAAAATAAATTATTTGAAATCTAATAATTTGTATTTTCTCAAGAATAATGCTATAAAGACTCTGACTTCTAATAGATTAAATAATTCACGCCTACGTAATTCCCTTAGGGGTAATTACGCATAAAATAGACCAAACAATATTCATATAATTGCACTATGATTTTAAAAATGATATTAGTATTAGGGGTGGCCTCATTATTTTTACCATCAACAGTAGAAAAGAATAATTCTTAGTGGATAAAACAGAAGTATTTTATTTGATTATTCTTATTTGATTATCGCTAGTAATAGTGATCTTAATGTAGACTTTTCGTTCAGTACATGTTTTGTAAAAAGACAGAATACTGGGTTTTGAAAGAGGGTGGTTTCAATACTTGTTCCGCCCTCTTTTTTATTTAGATTCTAAAAAAAAATTTGCAATTACTTTCATCAATCTGCAACTGTTTCTTCAAAAGTTCTAAATTGCCAAATCGCTTTTCTTCTCTAATTCTTTTTACAAATTGTACTTTTATATCAGTACCATAAATATCAGATAAAAAATCAAAAATATGTACTTCTATTTTATGTTCATTATCTGATAGTGTTGGTCTTTTACCTATATTTAGCATTCCATAAAATTGTTTCTCACCCAACTTTACCTTAACAGCATACACCCCATCAGCAGGAATTAATTTCCACTTATTTTCTACTAAAATATTTGCAGTAGGAAAACCAATTGTTCTACCCCTTGCATTTCCTTTTACTACTTTTCCATTAACTGGATAGAAATACCCTAAATAAGTAGCTGCTTTTTCAACATCACCAACAAGCAATAACTCTCTTACTTTTGTAGAGCTTATAGTAACATCTCCTTCATTTTGCGGTAGTATTTTTTCCAATTCAAAATTATATAATTCGGCAAGCTCTTTCAAATCATTATATGACCCTTCTCTGTTCCTCCCAAAATGATGATTATACCCTACAACCATGTGCTTCATTTTTAACTTATTTACTAATAAGTCTCTGATAAAATTAACTGATTTCGTTCTTGAGAATTCTTTTGTAAATTCGTGCACAACAAAGTGTTGTAATCCTGATTTTTTCAATTCTTCAGTTTTTTCATCAATGGTATTAAGTAATTTAAGTTGCTGATCATCCGGATACAAAACATGCCTTGGATGCGGGTAAAAAGTAAGCAAAACGCTTTCGAACCCTTGCTTTTTTGCAATATCATTTAGCCTTTTAATTACCTGTTTATGCCCTTTATGTACTCCATCAAAAGTACCTGTAGTAATTATTGTATTTATTTCTGAAGGAAAATCTTCAATGGAATGGTATACTTTCACTTAATTATTTTGATTTTATTTATGTTGAAAAAGTGTTCAAAATTAACAATTAATTTTATCCTATAAAGATAAGTACTACCCAATTTAAAAACAGTAAATTTGCAGCCGATTTAAGTAAGTATTTTAACGATTTTAAAAGATATAAACATGTCAACAAACACTGGAAAAGTATTACAAATTATTGGGCCTGTAATTGATGTTACATTCGAAAATAATGAGGCTGGATTACCAAACATCTATGATTCATTAGAGATCACTAGAAATGATGGAACTAAATTAGTATTAGAATGCCAACAACATGTTGGTGAAGATACCGTAAGAGCAATTGCCATGGAAACTACTGACGGAATCAGTAGAGGAACTGCAGTTACTGCAACAGGATCTCCAATCAAAATGCCGGCAGGGGAACTTATTAAAGGGAGGGTTTTTAATGTAATTGGGGATGCAATTGACGGAATGGAAAGCTTAGACCGAACTAACGGACTGCCAATTCACAGAGACGCACCTAGATTTGAAGATCTATCAACAGCTACTGAAGTATTATTTACAGGGATTAAAGTAATTGATTTAATTGAACCTTATGCAAAAGGAGGTAAAATTGGATTATTTGGTGGTGCTGGTGTAGGGAAAACAGTGCTTATTCAGGAACTTATTAATAATATTGCAAAAGGACATGGTGGACTTTCAGTATTTGCTGGAGTAGGAGAAAGAACAAGAGAGGGAAATGATTTGTTAAGAGAGATGATAGAGTCAGGAATTATCAATTATGGTGAGGACTTTAATCATTCTATGGAAGAAGGAGGATGGGATTTATCTAAAATTGATAGAGAGAAATTAGCAGAATCAAAAGCAACATTTGTTTTTGGACAAATGAACGAACCTCCTGGAGCAAGAGCAAGAGTTGCACTTTCAGGATTAACAATTGCTGAATACTTTAGAGACGGTGAAGGAGACGGAAAAGGGAAAGATGTACTTTTCTTTGTAGATAATATTTTCCGTTTTACACAAGCAGGATCTGAGGTGTCTGCGCTACTTGGGAGAATGCCATCAGCCGTAGGTTATCAACCGACATTAGCCACTGAAATGGGAACAATGCAAGAGCGTATTACTTCTACTAAAAATGGCTCAATTACATCTGTTCAGGCAGTATATGTTCCTGCCGATGATTTAACTGACCCTGCTCCTGCTACAACATTTTCTCACCTAGATGCTACAACAGTACTTTCAAGAAAAATTGCTGAGCTAGGTATTTATCCTGCAGTTGATCCTTTGGATTCTACTTCAAGAATTTTAACTCCTGATGTAGTAGGAGAAGAACATTATAAATGTGCGCAAGATGTAAAAGAGCTATTACAGAGATATAAAGAATTACAAGATATTATTGCAATTTTGGGTATGGACGAATTATCTGATGAAGATAAATTAGCAGTACACCGAGCAAGAAGAGTGCAAAGATTCTTATCTCAACCCTTCCATGTTGCGGAGCAATTTACAGGACTTAAAGGAGTGTTAGTTGATATTCAAGATACTATTAAAGGATTCAATATGATTATGGATGGAAAGGTTGATCAATATCCTGAAGCAGCATTTAACCTTGTAGGCTCAATTGAAGAAGCAATTGAGAAAGGAGAGAAAATGTTAGCTGCCGTAAAATAATTAAATAATGAGATTAGAAATAATAACAACAGAAAAAGAAGTTTTCAAAGGAGAAGTTACTTCTATAAAATTTCCTGGAATATTAGGAGAGTTTGAAGTGCTAAATAATCACGCTCCAATTATCTCTACCTTAACAAGTGGTGTAATTAGAGTGATAACATCTGAAAACAATACTGAAAATTTTGACATTAATGGTGGAGTAATTGAAATGCAAAACAATAACATTATTGTTTTAGCAGATTAATTTTATTAAAATAAATTATCAAAAAAGAGGACTAATATCAGTCCTCTTTTTTATGTTTGAAAAATGAAAAAATACTATTATTTACTTTTTATTTCAATCCTTTCTTGTAATACTAATTTTCAATTAGAAGAAGGAGATTTATTATTTCAAGATCTAGACTCTTCTCCTCTTTGTGATGCAATTGAATTAGTAACTCCTGGCTATAAAGGAGCTAACTTCTCTCATATCGGATTAGTTGTTTTTGATAATGGAAAACTTAAAGTATTAGAAGCAATCCCTCCAAAAGTAATCCTAACAGAAATTGATAATTTTTTAAATCGTTCTTTTGATAAAGATGGAAACTCGAAAGTAATTGTAGCTAGATTAGAAAATCATTACAAGAGCTCAATTCCCGCTGCTATTAATTTTACAAAAGAGCGATTAGGAGTAAGATATGATGACGTCTTTTTGATAGACAACAACTCCTATTATTGCTCAGAACTTATTTATGAAGCCTTTGAAAAAGACAGTATTTTCAGGCTACAACCAATGACTTTTCTCCATCCTGAAACTAAAGACACTTTATCAATATGGAAGGAATACTATTCTGACTTAAAGGTTGAGATACCGCAAAACAAATTAGGAATTAATCCTGGAATTATGTCGTTATCTGATAAGATTGAAATAGTACATTTTTACGGAATTCCAGATGGGATGAAAAAATAATTACTCCTTATTTTTGGTATCTATAATAATGGTTACTGGCCCATCATTTATTAAAGAAACTTTCATATCCGCACCAAATGTTCCTGATTGCACTTGACTTCCAATTGATTCAGATAAATCCTTTTTAAATTGTTCGTATAAAGGGATTGCTTGCACTGGCCTAGCTGCTTTTATATAAGAAGGTCTATTCCCTTTTTTAGTTTTGGCATGCAAAGTAAACTGACTTACCACAATTATTTCCCCGTCCACAACCGTAATGGATTTATTCATTACTCCCTTTTCATCTTGAAAAATACGGAGCTGAACAATCTTATTAGCGAGCCAAATAGCATCTTCTTTTGCATCATCAATTTCAATACCCAAAAAGATTAATAATCCTTGATTAATATCTGCAACTTTTTGCTCACCAATTACAACTAAGGCTTCACTTACTCTTTGGATTACCGCTCTCATTAATAGTCATTTGTTCTAAAATTACCTTTTTCTTCCAAAAGCATATTTAAGTAATTTTTATACCTGCTTTCAGCAATTTCCCCATTTCCCAAAGCAGTTTTAACAGCACAATCTGGTTCATTTTTATGAATACAATTATGATATTTGCATTTTTGTTTAATGACGAAAAATTCAGGGAAATAATTTCCGATTTCATTAGGAGTTAATTCTACCAAACCAAAACCTCTAATTCCTGGGGTGTCAATAATAGATGCTCCAAAATCCAAATCATACAATTCAGAAAAGGTAGTGGTATGCTGCCCTTGATTGTGAGTGTCAGAAACCTGTTTAGTATTAATATTCAAATTAGGTTGAAACTTATTTATCAAAGTAGATTTCCCTACTCCAGAATGGCCAGAAATCATATTAACCTTACCTTTCATTAGCGTTTTAATTACTGATAAATCATCATTCAGAACTGAAAAGGCAAAGAATTGATAGCCTATTTTTTCATAAATTTCTTGCAAATTATTTTTATTTTTCTGCATGGCATCATCTAACAAATCAATTTTATTTAACAATAAAATCACTTCTACTCCATAAGCATTTGCTGACACTAAAAAACGATCAATAAAACCAGTTGTAGTCACTGGACTATCTAAGGTTATCATGAGTATTGCCTGATCAATATTAGCGGCAATAATATGGGTTTGTTTACTCAGGTTTACTGACTTTCTGAGGATGTTATTTTTTCTTTCATGAAGTTTTATAATCATCCATAATTCTGATTCTTGTTCCAGCTCTACCTTATCTCCTACCACAATTGGATTGGTGCTTTTAATGCCTTTTATTCGGAATTTTCCTTTCAAGCGACATTGCACAATTTCACCATCAGTAATTTTTACTGTATAGCGTTTGCCTGTGGCTTTTATTACAACTCCATTCATGAATGCAAATATACGATTAGATTTTGCTTATATTTGGCAAAATAAAAAACTATGAAATTCTTACTTTCTTTATTGATTATCTTTCCATTACTAGTTAATGCACAACAGAACACAGTTTGTTTTACAATTGACCCTAACCCAAACATTAATGACCCAGCGCTTACTCCTTTTACAAAGTATGTGGATGTGTTAGGGTGCTTTAGTATTTATGCGGAAAGCACAATATCGGATGTAAAAGTTTTACATGCAGCAGCAGTTGCTGCCGAATTATTGGACAACAATGAAGATGGAATAGTCGACAATCCTTTAATTGAAGCGCAACTTATAAGTGAAAGTGCACTAATGCCTATTTTCTCCTCAGAGGGTTCGTCAGCAGAAAACATATTTTCTAATAACTATAGCGGTGATGGAGTAAGTGCTGTACTTTATAAAAATGAAATTGATCCAACTCAAACAGGACATTGGGGAGATGACGCCTCAGTGGAAGAAATTATGCACACCATTAATCATGTAGGACACACCAATGTATATCCTACTGCTTTTAGTCTACAAGCAAACTCCTCACTTTTGACTGCTGCAATGGATGTGGCTAGAGGGGGGCAATTTATGAGTGTTCCTAACAATTACCCCGCCTCTGCATGGTATCATTATGATGACTGGACTTGCGATTATGAGTGTATGGCGATTGAATATATCTATTGGGCACAAGTAAGTACTATGGGTATTTTGGATGATGCTCAAACTGCTTCTGGAATTGCAAACGAATGGGAACCATATAATGCTACACTTTTACAAAGTATGGATACATTAATATATGCCTTAATTACTAACCCTGTGTACAAATTACCACAATTAGCTCCTGATGGAAATTACTGCCCTAATACAACCTCAATTTCTGAAATAAATACCGGTAAAAAATTACTTACCATTATTGATGTTTTAGGAAGGACAACAAAAAGAACAAAGAATCAACCTCTTTTCTATATCTATGATGATGGAGCAGTAGAAAAAAAGATAGTTGTTGAGTAAAATGAAAAAAGTATTACTCATTGGTATTGATGGGTGCAGTTTTTCTTTCAATATCTTTTTCGGTTATGTATTTGGGATATATCTTTATTTTAGATAAAGGAAGTTCTATTAGCAAATAACTTATGATTGAAAATAAAATTGAAAACAGAAAAAAGACATAAATTTGAATTTGAGGCATTATACCAATCTGATTTACAAGGGTTAAAAATGGCTTATGGAACAAATACAAACTAAAGCTAATAGCACCTATAAATCTTAGAAATTTTAATTCCAAAAAACGTTTGATTAATCCTCCACCATATTTTGCAGATAACAATATGATGCCCCACAGAATAGCATATGGAAAATAAAAAATGGATGAGTGAAAGTTTATTTTAAAACCAAATAGTTTCTCAAAATAAAAAGGGATCGTAATGAAGATCAATGCAAAAGCAATCACTCCTATAAGATTAAATAGCTCCGGTTTAATATTTTGTTGTAATTGTCTCTTAAATAGAAGCTCATAGATAGAAATAATCGTTCCAACAAGAAAAATTGGAAAATACCTAAATGTTGAAACTAATGGTAAATGAAAAATTAATTCTATCGCAATAGATATAACAACAATAAGTATAAAAACAAACAGTAATTTTCCTGCACTCCATTTAAGGAACTTATGACAAAACCACATGATTAATGGAGAAATAAAATAATATTTAAATTCAACAGGTATAGACCAAAATATACTTTCTCCTTTAAGTAAAATCATATGCAAAGGAATATCAATTATACTGTCAATAACTGTTTTTACTCCTACTAAATTTAGTAATCCATGAAAAATCAAAGCAATTACAAATAACGGATAGATTCTTAGAAATCGTCTTAAAAAATAATTTTTCCAATAGCCTATGGAAGATTTATTTGCTATAAAAGCTAAAGCAATTTGTCTGTCAAGTAAATAGGCTGATAAAACAAAAAATAAATAAACACCAACCTTACCCATTGCATGAAAATTAATTATTGGATGAATAAACATTTTGGCATTGCTAGCATGAGATAAAATAACAAAAAGTACTGCTATTCCCCTAAGGCCATCAAGAGATTTAAAGTGTTCAGGTTTATTGTCGTGGGGAAAGAATAATTTATTAAATTTATCTTTTATCATGATTGTTTTAATTACAGTGAACGATTGGCTATATGCAATAGTACAAAAAAAGCGGAACCTTAACTCAAAATGAGATGGATTCTGCTTTAGGAGGCTACGATCCGTATTTCAAACTTTTTTGAAGAAACCAATTTTGTGTAAATTTGCTTTATGGAAAAACTACTACTTGCTTTACTTTGCTTGCCTTTTTTTATCAACGCACAAACAACCAAAAAAGTATTACTCATTGGTATTGATGGCTGCAGAGCAGATGCTTTGGAATTGGCAAATACTCCAACTATTGATAATCTTATAGCAAATGGTGTTTACAGCCCAGATGCGCTAAATGATGATATTACAATTAGCGGACCTGGTTGGTCAGCAATATTATGTGGGGTATGGTCCAACAAACATTTGTCAATTGATAATAGTTTTGTTGGAACTGATTACATCAATTACCCTCCTCTTTTCAAACGTATTGAGGATTTTGATGCTAACTTACATACGGTTTCTATTTGTAATTGGAATCCGATCAATGATTATGTTGTTCAAAATTATGCCGACTACAAACTTAATGTCTCTTCAGATGCAGATGTAAGTTCAGGAGCTTCTACATATCTTTCCATAAACGATCCGGACATGATGTTTCTTCATTTTGATGATGTGGATCATGCAGGACATTCTGATGGGTTTTCACCAAATGTGAACCAATATATTACAGCCATTGAAGCAGTAGATGCATTACTTGCTCCAATTATGCAAACTATTTCCCAGCGCCCAAATTATGCCAATGAAGATTGGCTTGTACTTATTACAAGTGATCATGGTGGAGTTGGAACTTCTCACGGTGGCACAAGTATTGAACATCAGAATGTGGTAGTAATTGCAAGTGGCAATACTATTACACAAAATATTATTCGAAAAGACAGTAGTTTGATTTTTGATAGCGTCTATAATTGCTTGGCAGATACAGTAGAATTACAATTTGATGGGGTTGATGATTATGTGCAGATCCCTTCAAATCCTATTTATAATTTTGGTAGCAACCAAGATTTTACAATTGAATGCAGAGTCCGTACAAATACAACTGGAGATGTAGCTATTATTGGAAATAAAGACTGGGGTTCAGGAAATAATGCTGGTTTTGTTTTTTCATTTAAATACCCTGTAGGACCAGAATGGAAAGTAAATATTGGTGATGGAACAAATAGGGTAGATATTGATGTTGGAGGATTGATTGCTGACAACCAATGGCATACGCTAAGCGTAAGTTTTGATAGAGATGGATATATGAAAATGTATGAAGATGGCCAGCTTTTAGATTCTGCAAATATATCAACAGTTGGAGACATTACAACAAATGCTGGTTTATTTTTTGGAATGGACATCAATCAAAGTTATGGATACAATGGTTCCGTAGCAGAAGTAAGGGTTTGGAATACTTTAGTTGATAATCAAAATATCCAATCTTGGAATTGCAGTCATTTGGATAACACCCACCCTAATTTTAATAATTTGATAGGATATTGGAGATTAAATGATGGGGCAAATGCAAGTCAAGTTATAGATTATTCCACCAGCAATGTCAATGGCAATATCAATAATGCAAGTTGGTATAGCCCTCATTCACTATGGGTGTACGATTATAGTAATACGCCAAGAATTGTAGATGTTGCTGTTACGGCTCTTACTCATTTATGCGTTCCGATAGATGGTGGTTGGCAATTGGATGGAGTGAGCTTAATTCTAAATTGCACAGGGACCATCTTAGAAGAAATAGACAAAGCGCCAAAAGGTCTTGTTAAAATTACAGATATCCTTGGCAGAACTACAAAAACAACAAACAATAACCCACTCTTTTACATCTATGATGATGGAACAGTAGAAAAAAAATTAATTCTTGAATAAATAAAACCCGCTCAAATGAGTGGGTTTATTTTTGGTGGGCCTTACGACACTAAGTTCGAGCTTTTTTAGAAAATTAATAAGTAAGTTTGTATTATGAGAAAACTACTAATTCTATTACATTTGCCTTATGTCAATTACTATTGAAAAAGTAAATAAGTTTTACGGCAAACAACAAGCGCTTGCTGATATTTCCTTTTCGTTAAAAAAAGGAGAAATAGTCGCTTTCTTAGGCCCAAATGGAGCAGGGAAATCTACACTCATGAAAATTATAACTTGTTATTTTCAGCAAGATTCAGGTAAAGTTAAAGTCTGTGATTTGGACACGCAAGAGAAAGACATCTTAGTAAAAGCCAAAATTGGTTATCTTCCAGAGCACAATCCACTTTATACCGACATGTACATTAAAGAATATCTGTCTTTTGTAGGTAGTATTTATAAGATTGAGAATCTTAAAAATCGTATTGTAGAAATAATTCAGCAAACTGGATTAACTACTGAGCAAAGCAGAAAAATAAAAGAGCTTTCCAAAGGATTCAAGCAAAGAGTTGGTTTGGCAGCTGCACTTATTCATAATCCAGAAGTGCTTATATTAGATGAGCCTACCACAGGTTTGGATCCTAATCAGTTAGTCGAAATCCGAAATTTGATTAAAGAAGTTGGGAAAGAAAAAACCGTATTGCTATCTACTCACATCATGCAAGAAGTGGATAAAATGTGTAATCGTGTAATCATCATCAATAAAGGAAAAATTGTAGAAGATCAACTTATCAGCAATTTACAAAAAGGTAATATTAACCTAGAAGAACATTTTAGAAAGCTGACTACCTAAGCAAAGGCTCCAACAATTTTCTGCACATTATCTGATTTTCCCATGGTATAGAAGTGAATACAAGGCGCCCCAAACTCAATCAATTCTTTTGTTTGCTGAATCGCCCACTCCACTCCTACTTGTCTAATCTGTTCATTAGTCTTACATTCTAGCACCTCATCAACCAAAGGGTTCGGTATATTCAAATGAAATCTTTGTGGCAGTAATGTTAACTGCTTATTCGTTGACATAGGCTTTAATCCTGGAATAATAGGAATATTAATATCGTTTTCTCGGCATAAGTTTACAAAATCAAAATACTGCTGATTGTCAAAAAACATTTGCGTAACAATATAATCAGCTCCTGCCTCTACTTTCTTTTTCAAAAAATGAATATCCGAACGCATATTAGATGCTTCAAAATGCTTTTCAGGATAACCCGCCACCCCTACACAAAAATCAGTTGAAGCAGAATTCTTTAATTCATCATCCAAATAGATTCCTTTGTTCATCTGATTTACTTGTTGTAATAATTCTGAGGCATAACTATGACCCCCTTCATTTGGTTTAAAATAAGTTTCCGATTTTATAGGGTCGCCTCTTAATACCAAAACATTATCAACACCTAAGAAATCCAAATCAATTAAAGCGTTTTCAGTTTCTTCCTGATTAAAACCTCCACAAATAATATGAGGAACTGTGTCCACATTATATTTATTCATAATAGCAGCGCAGATCCCAACTGTTCCTGGTCTTTTTCTAACAGACCTTCTTTCCAGCAATCCATCTTTTCTTTTTTTATATACATACTCTTCTCTGTGATAAGTTACATCAATAAAAGGAGGATTAAACTCCATTAAAGGATCTAAAGAATTATAAATGGATTCTATGCTCGTTCCTTTTAAAGGGGGTAGAATCTCAAAAGAGAATAAAGTTTGCTTTGCGTTTTTGATGTGTTCAGTTACTTTCATAAATTTATTTTATATGTTTGAGCGGAGCCATTTCTCCACATTTTCAATACTCATATTTTTTCGTTTTGCATAATCTTTTATTTGATCATCTTGTACTTTCCCTACACTGAAATACTTAGCTTCAGGATGTGCAAAATAATAGCCACTTACAGTAGATGCTGGTTTCATAGCCATGCTTTCAGTGAGGCTCACAGCAATACTTTTTTCAGCATCTAATAATTCAAAAATCTTTAATTTTTCGGTATGATCAGGGCAAGCAGTATATCCAGGGGCTGGACGGATTCCCTTATACTCCTCTTTAATTAAGTCTTCATTTTTAAATACCTCATCAGATGCATATCCCCAAATTTCTTTGCGAATTTTCTTGTGCATATATTCGGTCAGTGCCTCAGCTAATCTATCTGCAATGGCCTTAAGCATAATACTATTATAATCATCATGACCTTTTTCAAAAACAGCTAATTGCTTTTCAATTCCCAAGCCTGCCGTACATACAAAAGAACCTATATAATCCTTTTTTTCTGAACTAAGCGGAGCAACAAAATCAGAAAGACATCTATTACTTTTACTCTTTTTACCTTGCTGACGCAAGAAATTATAAGTTGCTATTTTTTTCTTGTTTTCATATAAATACACATCATCCCCATCAGAATTTGCACTCCAAACCCCAATAACAGCTTTGGCTTTCAACCAATTATTCGCAATTATATTATCTAACATAGCATTAGCGTCTTCCAATAACTGCTTAGCTTGTTCGCCAAATATTTTATCCTCCAAAATGGCAGGGTATTTTTTACGCATCTCCCAAGTAAAAAAGAAAGGCGTCCAATCAATATAATTTCGGATAGTTGCTATATCAATGTCTTCAAAAACTTGTACTCCAAGCTGATTTGCAGTAGGAAGATTTTCTTTGTCCCAATCGGTTACAGCAGCATTTTCTCTTGCCTTAGCAATACTTACATATTCTTTTTCTGATTTTCTGTTCAAATAATTTCTCTTAATTATATCGTACTCAACAGCAACACCTGCTCTGAAACTTTGCTGTTCTTTTCCAATTAATTTTGCTGTAACGCCAACTGCCTTTGAAGCATCCAGCACATGTATAACTGTATTGCTATTGTAATGTTCATTAATTTTTACAGCCGTATGAATCTTGGAAGTAGTAGCTCCTCCAATCATCAGTGGCACTTTAAAATCATTCCTTTGCATCTCCTTAGCTACATCAATCATCTCGTCCAAAGAAGGTGTAATCAATCCGCTCAATCCAATAACATCTACTTCATTTTTTTTGGCTTCTTCCAAAATTTTATTAGCAGGAACCATTACGCCCAAATCAATAATTTCGTAATTATTACACCCCAAAACCACACCAAGAATATTCTTGCCTATATCATGCACATCCCCTTTTACAGTTGCTAAAAGCACTTTTCCTGCCTTGCTACTTTCTGTTTTTCCTTGCTCAATATAAGGCGTAAGTATCGCCACTGCTTTTTTCATCACCCTTGCACTTTTCACTACTTGCGGTAAAAACATTTTTCCTGAACCAAAAAGATCTCCCACCACTCCCATTCCATCCATAAGCGGACCCTCAATTACATCTAAAGGTCGTGCTGATTTTAATCGCGCTTCTTCTGTATCTTGCTCAATAAAGGCAACTATTCCTTTTACCAAAGCATGTGACAATCTCCCCTCAACCGACTGTTCACGCCAAGATAAATCTTCTACTCTTTTTTTCCCTTCTCCCTTAATATTGTCAGCTAAATCCACCAAGCGTTCAGTTGCCCCATCATCTTTATTAAGTATTACATCTTCCACTGCTTTGAGTAAATATTTTGGGACATCTTCATATACTTCAATCATTCCTGCATTTACAATTCCCATATCCATCCCGTTATTAATAGCATGGTATAAAAATGAAGAATGCATGGCTTCACGGACAATATTATTTCCTCTAAATGAAAAAGAAACATTACTCACCCCGCCACTCACTTTAGCATAAGGAAGGTTTTCTTTTATCCACTTTGTAGCCTTAAAAAAATCAACTGCATAATTATTATGCTCTTCAATTCCAGTGGCTACTGTTAAAATATTAGGATCAAAAATGATATCCTCAGCAGGAAAACCAATTTCATCTACTAAAATACGATAAGCTCTTTCGCAAATTCTGATTTTCTCCTTATAATCAACAGCCTGTCCTTTTTCATCAAAAGCCATCACCACCACAGCAGCCCCATATTTTAATATGGTTTCTGCGTGTTGTCTAAATACATCCTCGCCTTCTTTTAAAGAAATAGAATTCACAATTCCTTTTCCTTGTATGCACTTAAGTCCTGCCTCAATAATATGCCATTTTGAAGAATCTACCATAATTGGCACTTTGGAAATATCGGGATCAGATCCTATCAAATTTAAGAAATGAGTCATGCACTCCTGTCCTTCCAACATCCCATCATCCATATTAATGTCAATAGCTTGCGCTCCTCCTTGTACTTGATGCAATGCCACTTCCAAAGCCGCCTCCAAATTATCCTCCTTTATTAATCTCTTAAATTTTAGCGAACCCATCACATTTGTACGCTCCCCAATATTTGCAAAATTACTCTCTTGTGAAATAGTAACCGCTTCCAAACCGCTCAAGCGCATAGCCTTGCTAAGTACTGGAATTACTCGGGGGGTATATTTACTTGCAATGCGCGCAAATTCCGAAATATGATCAGGTGTTGTTCCGCAACAACCCCCTACAATATTAACCAAAGCACTTTGCATAAAATCTTCTAATTGAGCTCCCATTTCTGCTGGACTTTCATCATATTCTCCCATTTCATTAGGTAAACCTGCATTTGGATAAGCGCTTACATAAAAAGGAGCTTTTTTTGCTAATTCTCGTATATAAGGTCGCATAGCCTTAGTGCCCAAAGCACAATTAAAACCTACACTTAATAGTGGAATATGTGAAATAGAATTTAAAAAGGCTTCAGCCGTTTGCCCAGACAATGTTCTTCCGCTTTCATCCGTAATTGTCCCTGAAACCATAATAGGAATTCTTATCCCCTTTACTTCAAAAACATCCTCTATTGCAACTAATGCAGCCTTACAATTCAAAGTATCAAATACAGTTTCTACTAATAACAAATCTACTCTGCCATCTAGCAATCCATTTATCTGCTCGGTATATGCCTCTTTCAATTGATCAAAAGTAATATGTCTAAATGCAGGGTTTTCTACATCAGGAGAGATGGATGCTGTTCGATTAGTTGGCCCAATTGCACCTGCAACAAATCTTGATTTTTCGCTAGTTGAACATTCAGTAGCTACCTCCTTTGCAATTTTAGCTGATTGAAAATTTAATTCATAAACTTCTGTTTCTAATTTATAATCTGCTTGTGCAATTGAGGTTCCACTAAAAGTATTTGTTTCAATTATATCAGCTCCAGCATCTAAATACTCTTTATGAATTGCTTTAATAACATCAGGACGAGTTATGGAAAGCAAATCATTATTACCTTTTAAATCATGAGAATGATTTTTAAACTCCTCTCCCCTGAAATCTTCTTCAGTAAGACTATACCTCTGAATCATAGTTCCCATTGCGCCATCAAGCACTAAAATACGTTCTGCTAATATTTCTTCTATTGTCTTACTCATAAATTTAGTTTATAAGGCTTATTAAGAAAGATTGGGGTGGAGAATTTTATAATTCCTCTCATCTTCCTCCATTAAATGGAGTGGGATTTGGCACCTTGCATTTTCAAGGTTGCCAAGACATCATAGGGCCCATCCCTCAGTCTTTCTTGATAAGTAAGTTACAAATAAAAACAAAAAAATTAAAAATAATGACAATTTTAAAAAAATTTATAAATTTGCCGAAAATAAGTGGATAGATTTGGCCTATTGCAACCACTAAAAAAAATGCTAAAAAGTATCTCTTTAGCATATCTTAGCCAAATCTTCCTTTAAAATTAATTTATAAATTTAAGAAGATGTCATATTATTTCACGTCAGAGTCCGTTTCAGAAGGACATCCAGACAAAGTAGCCGATCAAATTTCAGATGCATTATTAGATAATTTTTTAGCCCAAGACCCTAATTCAAAGGTAGCTTGTGAGACTTTAGTAACTACAGGGCTAACTATATTAAGTGGAGAGGTGAAAACAGAAGGCTATATTGATGTACAAAAAGTAGCGCGGGAGGTAATTCGTAAAATTGGTTATGTAAAATCAGAATACCAATTTGATGCTGATAGCTGCGGAGTAATTTCTGCTATTCATGAACAATCAGCAGACATTAGGCAAGGGGTAACTGAAGGAGAAGGATTAAATAAAGAGCAAGGCGCTGGAGATCAAGGAATGATGTTTGGCTATGCTACAAATGAAACAGAAAACCTAATGCCCTTAGCCTTAGATATTTCTCATAAACTACTGATTGAATTAGCGGATGTCAGAAAAGCAGGTAAAGAAATGACTTACCTACGTCCAGATTCAAAATCGCAGGTTACTTTGGAGTACAATGACGATCATACACCAAAAAGGATTACGGATATTGTAGTATCTACTCAGCATGATGATTTTGCAGATGAAAAACCTATGCAGGAACAAATTGAAAAAGATGTAAAAAATATATTAATCCCTAGAATTAAAAGCCAATTATCTGAAATAAATAGAGCGCTTTTTGGCACTGAAAAATACCATGTTAATCCTACAGGAAAATTTGTAATTGGAGGGCCACATGGTGACACAGGACTTACAGGTAGAAAAATTATTGTTGATACTTATGGTGGGAAAGGTGCGCATGGTGGTGGTGCTTTTTCAGGCAAAGACCCAAGTAAAGTAGATCGTTCAGCAGCTTATGCAACAAGACATATTGCTAAAAACTTAGTTGCAGCAGGAGTGGCAGAAAGAATATTAGTACAAGTAAGTTATGCTATTGGAGTAGCTGAGCCAATGGGTATTTTTGTAGACACTTATGGCACTGCAAAAGTCAACCTATCAGATGGGAAAATTGCTGAAATCGCAAAAGGAATGGCTTGTTTTAACCTTAAACCAGCTTCTATTATAAGCCGATTAAAATTAAAACAACCTATTTATTCTGAAACTGCTGCTTACGGGCACATGGGGAGAAAATCTGAAACAAAAACTGTTACGTTTACCATTGGGAAAAATGAAAAAGAATTTGAGGTAGAAACATTTACTTGGGAAAAACTAGATTGTCAAGCTGAAGTAAAAACTGCTTTTAGTTTATAGGAAAAAAATATTATTTTTAAGGTCGCATTTATGCGGCCTTTTTTATTACGTAATTTATGAGAAAAATACTATTCCTTCTTTTTATCACTTTCCAGTTCTCAGTGTTTTCACAAGTGGAAATGCAATACAATACTAATACTGAAGGTTTACCAAATTGGGTACAACTAATATATGCAGAAAATCCAGATGAAGGAGCTGTCATTCAAGCCTACAGAAGTTATTATAAAAGCCATAAATTAGTAAAAAATAAACATACTCAATACTATAAAAGATGGGTCCGAAATCTAAGTAGAACTACTACTGTTCCTCAAACCCTGACAAATTCAAAAAGCAGTAACCAATGGGAATGTGTAGGTCCTTGGGATTTTGATAAAGATGCGGCAAGTAGAAGTTACGCCCCCGGTTCAGCACATGTTTATACAGTGGAACAATCAGTCAGTAATCCGAATATTTTATATGCAGGAAGTGCAACTGCTGGGGCTTGGAAAACTATCGACAAAGGCGCTAACTGGAACTTAATAACTAGTAATTTAGCGCTAAATGGAGTATATGCAATTGAAATAGATTTTACTAACCCAGAAATTATCTACATTAGTGGCAATGGAGGAATTTACAAATCATATGATGGAGGAGTAAACTGGACAGTTATTGGAGATGCATCTTTTACCAACCTTTCCCATTCTACTAAAGACATAAAACTAAAACCAACAAATAATATGGAGCTCTTTGTGGCCTCTGATGAAGGATTATATCATTCATTGGATGGAGGGCTAAATTTTACTCAAGTAATGAGTGGTGAATTTTTAGAAATTGAGTTTCATCCTAACTCAGCTGACACCATGTATTTTATAAGAAAAAGTGGAGATAAAACTGAATTTTATCGCTCTGATGATGGAGGAATTACATTAATCAATTTCACAAATGGCTGGCCTAATCCTGGAACTGGAGATGATCAAAAAAGAACAGAAATTGCAGTTAGCCCTGCAGCACCAAATAAAATTGTTGCATTAGCAACAGGTTCTGCAAATGGAGGAAGTGGTCTTTATGGAATTTATATAAGTTATGATAAAGGAGAAAATTGGTCTTTCCAGTGTTGCGGCTCACAACCAGCCGGAGTGCCATCTGCAACAAATATTAATATGATGGGGTGGCAACCAAGTGGCCTAGATGATGGAGGTCAATATTATTACGATTTAGCGCTTGCAGTAAACCCAAATAATGCGGATAGTATTCATGTAGCAGGTGTGAATCAATGGATATCTGCAGATAATGGTATAACTTTCACTTGTCCTGCGAAATGGAGCGAACCACATAAAAAAGGATATGTTCATGCAGACATTCATGATATCAACTACTTTGGAAATGACTTATGGTTTGCTTGTGATGGAGGAATATTCTATTCCGATAATGCAGGCGATAGTACTTACAAAAAGCAGTATGGAATTGCAGGAACAGACTTTTGGGGTTTTGGTGCAGGATTCAAGGATGGAAATGTAATGCTTGGTGGAGCTTATCATAATGGTACTCTTCTAAAAGATAACAACACATATATAAACGATTGGATTTGTACAGATGGCGGTGATGGAATAAGAGGGTTTGTAAATTTCGGCAACCCTAGAATAGCTTATAGTGATTATGGAGGCAAAACACTTTCAGGAGACAGAACGGTTAACATTGCCTCCTTACCTTTAGATAAAAAACCAAATGCCTCCTATATTATTGGAGAATCATCCCAAATGGAATTTGACCCAAGATGTCATAATTGGAGCTATATTGGTAATGACACTAGCCTTTGGTTATCTAAAAACAATGGAGCTTCTTATTCGGCAGTTCATCATTTTAACGAAAAAATAACGGCAGTGGAGGTAGCTTGGAGTAACCCAGATGTTATCTATGTAGCCACTTGGGAAAGCTGGTGGGGAAATAAAAAAATCTATAGAACTAATGATGCTGGGCAAACTTGGGTGGACATCACTCCTACTAATATAAGCGGGCAAGCTTGGATTCCGTATGATATCACCATAAGTAGTTATGATGAAAATACGCTTTGGATTGCTAGGTGTTCTATGTATGGTGGCGTACAAGATGCTCAAGGAGAGGAAGTATTTAAATCAATAAGTGGTGGGCAGAATTGGATAAACTGGAGTACCCCAGCACTTGACAATATAAATGCTACCAATATTGAACATCAAAGAGGAAGTAATGGAGGTGTATATCTTGGTACGAGAGATGCTGTTTATTACCGAAATAATAGCATGAATGATTGGGATATTTACGATAATAACTTGCCTAAAAGCACTACATCTACTCAGTTAATCCCTTATTATCGTGAAGGGCTTTTACGAAATGGAACCAACAGAAGTGCATTCGAAATCGACTTCTATGAAGACACACCTCCATCAGCACAAATTGCTGCTAACAGATTAGAAATTAATTGCATGAATGATACCGTTCGTTTTGTAGATCATTCGGCTATAAGGCTAAGCAGTGCTACTTGGCAATGGTCTTTTCCTGGAGGAACGCCAAGTAGTTCGTCTTTGGAAGATCCAATAGTGGTGTACACTCAGCCAGGAACTTATGATGTAAGCTTAACTGTTACGGATGTTTTTGGGACAAATATGCAAACCATTAACAATTTTATTACTTATACAGATTCTGTTTTTCCGATCACAAATACAACTTCATTGTATGAAGGTTTTGATTCAGGAAACTTCCCTCCTATAGCTTGGGAAACCCCTCCTGCTATTTTTTCATGGCAAAGTATTGATATTGATACAGGTATGAATTGTCAACCAAATACAGTTGCGTATGTCAACCATTACTGGATTAATGAAAGAGGAGAAGAAGCTTCCTTAATTTCAAAAAAAATAAAACTAGGGGGAGGTAATTCTGCTCAAAATTGGCTGACTTATGATTATGCTTATTGCGGATTTAGCGGCTATGCAGATGGTTTTCGGATTGAAATTTCTACTGATTGTGGGGCAACTTGGGATTCTATTTATGGAGCAAGCGGAACGGCCTTGCAAACCACAAGCTATGTAAATAGTCCTTGGTATCCTACGTGTGGTTCTTGGAAAACTGATAGTTTGGATTTAACTTCTTTTGGATATAATGGAGATACCATTATGGTAGGTTTTGTAGCTATTAATGATTATGGAAATCGCTTTTTCATGGATAATGTAAACATTAATGGACAAAATATCTTGGTGATTGAAGAAGGAGAAAGCAATACTTTCCATACTTCTATTTACCCTAACCCAACTAAAGGTGTTTTTAACATCAGAACTGATGCAAATAAACTAGAAGTTGAGATATATAACCTAATGGGAGGACTTACAACTAGTAGAATAGTTAGAAATGGATTACAACAAGTTAACCTTAGTAGTCATGCAAAAGGAATTTATTTTGTAAAACTGAAAAGTGGTAGAAAAACTGAGCAAAGGAAATTGATTCTTCAGTAAATAAAAAAAGCCAAGCAAATACTTGGCTTTCTCATTATATTTATATCATTTAGTAGTCTAAATGTGGATCACTTCATCATAAGCATCAGCAACAGCTTCCATCACAGCTTCACTCATAGTTGGATGCGGATGAATAGCTTTTAATATCTCATGTCCAGTAGTTTCTAATTTACGAGCAACTACTGCTTCAGCGATCAATTCCGTAACATTATATCCTATCATATGGCAACCTAACCATTCGCCATATTTAGCATCAAAAATAACTTTTACAAAGCCATCTTTATGCCCTGCAGCAGATGCTTTACCAGATGCAGTAAAAGGGAATTTCCCTACTTTAATTTCATGTCCCGCTTCTTTGGCTGCTGCCTCAGTCATTCCTACTGATGCAATCTCTGGGCTAGAATAAGTACATCCAGGAATATTACCATAATCAATTGGTTCAGGATTGTGCCCTGCAATTTTCTCTACACAAGTAATTCCCTCAGCAGAAGCAACATGAGCAAGAGCTTGAGTTGACAATACATCGCCAATCGCATAATAGCCATTTACATTTGTGTTGTAGTAATCATCTACTAAGATTTTTCCTTTATCTGTTTTAATCCCTACTTCTTCCAATCCAATATTCTCAATATTTGCGACAATTCCAACAGCAGAAAGAACGACATCACACTCAATAGTTTCTTCCCCAGCTTTAGTTTTTATAAGCACTTTACATCCAGCGCCTTTAGTGTCTACTTTCTCCACTGATGAGTTAGTCATTACCTTAATCCCTGACTTTTTGAATGATTTTTGTAATTGTTTAGAGATATCAACATCCTCAACAGGAACAATATTTGGCATAAACTCAACTACTGTTACATCCACCCCCATTGCATTGTAGAAATAAGCAAACTCTACACCAATCGCTCCTGAACCAACAATTACCATTTTTTTAGGTGCAATAGATAAGGAAAGTGCATCACGGTAAGCAATTACTTTTTTGCCATCTTGTGGTAAATTTGGCAATGCTCTACTTCTAGCGCCTGTTGCTATAATAATATGTTTAGCAGAATAATCAGCAGATTTTCCATCAGCAGTAACTGAAACTTTATTTCCTGGTTTTACTTTTCCAAAACCATAGATAACCTCCACTTTATTCTTTTTAAGTAAATACGCAATTCCGTTACTCATTCCATCAGCAACATCTCTACTTCTTTTTATAATGGCAGGGAAATCAGCATCTGCACCTTTTACATTAATTCCGTAATCTTCAGCATGGCTAATGTACTCAAATACTTGGGCAGATTTTAAAAGCGCTTTGGTTGGAATGCATCCCCAGTTTAAGCAAACTCCTCCTAAGCTTTCTTTCTCAACAACTGCCACTTTCAATCCTAATTGTGACGCTCGAATAGCTGTTACATAACCTCCAGGACCACTTCCTAATACAATAACATCATAGTTCATTTTACGATTTTTTTAAATTTTTATTTAAGATTGCAATATTAAATAAAACATCTTGAACTGATATATCGTTCATACATCTTTTTTCTCTACTACAAGAGTTTCCAAAATAGCAATCACAACCAGAACTAGGTTCAATAATCATCCCTCTTCCATACAATTCAAATTCATGCACATTAAAGATGTTATGAAACAACATCATTTGCTTTTGAAGAGCTAAAGCAATGTGCATCATCATGCTTACTGGCGTTACAATTATTTCTGTATTATTAGTAATTGCAATGAATTCTTCCAAGCTAAAAGTGCCCAAGTAAGTTGCTTTAGTTTGCGACTGATAATATCTATTCATCTCATCTTCATCAGGGCCGCCCATTAGTAAACAGAAATAACCTTCTTTTTCTAAATCCTTAATGAGATCCACCCAATATTCTTTAGGCCAAAGGCGTGTTTTCCATCGTTCTCCACATCCTGTATTAAGCCCAATTATCGTTTTATCTTTGGCTAACTTTGCTAATTCCTCACTCCATTTTTTACTTAAACTTTCATTTAAATTAATCATGTACTCCTCCTTATTGAACTCAAAATGGCAGATTTCAAAAATCTCTTCCAAATAGTTCTTTGTATTATTTTTGGAAATATGATCAAAAAAGCCTGTAATCAATTTGTGTTCGGCTTTATCAGTAGCAGTATTGATATGCCCATCCTTCCATATAAAACCAAATTTATCTCTAGCATCTACATGAGTAAGTAGTATACACGCTTCTTTGTCTTTATCCAGGTTTATAGCAATATCAAATTCTTGATCTGCCACAGCAGAAACAGAAGACACGTCCCATTTATAAATTACATCTACCTCATCTTTTGGCACTACTTGAGGACTATGGGTAATCCAAGTAAAATGGCAATTACCATATTCCTTTTTATATTTTTCTAATAAAGGTGTTGTTCTTATAACATCACCAATTGCTCCTAATTTTATAAATAATATTCTAGTTGCTTGTGTTTGTATTTTAGGGGTTTCTTCTATTAATTCCTGTGTAGAAAAATTACAAATCTTAAAAATCTCTTGTAATAAAGCTTTCTTAGTATCTAAAAAAATAATAGCTGATTGACTTGCATCATAATGAGAACAATCATCACATTGCACATCAAATTGTTTATTTGGTTTGCATGGGATATGTCCTTCAAAATGGCTGCAATCATATTTCACTGCTTCTTTCTTCATGCTTTCTTCTAGTTTTCCTGCAAATGTAAACAAAATGTATCATTTGTTATAAGAGACCAAACACCTTAAAATTTGTAAGTTTGCAACTTAAATCTTTACAATGATAAACTACAGTATTTCATATAACAATCCTCATAGGCATTATGTAGATTTTGAACTTTCTACCACTACAAATGGAAAGGAAAGCATCCAGTTTCAATTAGCTGCATGGCGCCCAGGCCGTTATGAATTAGCCGATTTTGCACAAAACATACAAAAATGGGGCGCTTTTGATGAACACAATAACTCTTTGCCTTTTAAAAAAATTACTAAAGATTTATGGGAAGTACAAACAGAAGGGGTTATGCAAATTACTATTGCATATAACTTTTACGCTAACCAATTAGATGCTGGCTCTTGTTATTTGGATGAACATCAGCTGTATTTAAACCCTGTACACTGTATGTTCTATATTGTGGATAGAATGAAAGAAGAATATAAAATTGAATTAAATATTCCTAAAAATTATGAGATTGCCTCATCAATGAAGCAAGAAGGGAATGCACTCACAGTAAAAGGATATGATATGCTTTCAGAATCACCAATTATTTGTTCGGATACATTACAGCACGAAACTTATGATGTTGATGGAATTACATTTCATTTGTGGTTTCAAGGAGCATGTAAGCTAGATTGGGAAAAGTTAAAAAAAGATTTCACAGCTTTCACTAAAAGTCAGATAAAATATTTTGGAAGTTTTCCTGTGGACGAGTACCATTACTTCTTTCAGGTTACACCTTACAGATCTTACCATGGAGTAGAACACACCAAAAATACCGTTTTACTTTTAGGTCCTGGAAACGAGATTATGGATAAAAGATATGAAGATTTGTTGGGAGTTTGTTCCCATGAATTGTATCATACTTGGAATATAAAAGCAATCAGGCCAGTGGAAATGTACCCTTATGATTATACAAAAGAAAATTACTTTAGAACTGGTTTTGTAGCAGAAGGGGTTACCACTTATATGGGTGATATGATGCTTTATAATTCTGGAGTTTTTACTTGGGAAGAATTTGCAAAAACCCAAAATCAGAACTTGGAGAGACATTTAACGAATTATGGAAGGTTAAATCTTTCGGTTGCCGATAGTGGTTTTGATAATTGGCTGGATGGCTATAAATTAGGTGCTCCTGATAGGAAAACATCTATTTATCCAGATGCAGCACTTTGTATGCTAATGGTAGATTTAGAAATTATCAGAAATACGGAAGGAAAGAATAGTTTACACTCTATAATGAAAGAACTCTATGAAGATTTTGCGCTTAAAGAAAAAGGATATTCTGAAGATGATTTCAGAAACATTTGCGTGAAATTTGGAGGACTAAAAGTAGCTGAGGTTTTTGAAAATCATATTTATGGGACTCAGGATTACATCCCAACTTTAAAAACGGCTTTGGAAGTAGCTGGTTTGGAATTAAAAGAAAAGACAAACCCTAATCTTTCTGCTCAATATTTTGGATTTGCAGCTGTAAAAGAGGATGGTAAAATCATTATTAAAAAAGTAGAACCGAATTCGGTTACTGATAAAAATGGAATTGCCCCAGAGGATGAAATTACAAAAGTAAATGGAGTAAAAATAGAAGGAAAGCTTTCTGACATCTGGATTAGAGATCTTAACATCAAACTTCCTATCGTGAAAGGATGTAAAGAGAATGTCTCTTTAACAATAAAAAAGAAATTCTCAGAAAAATCAATATCTTTAGCTATTGGAAATTATTATAAACTTTGGGAATTAGTTAAGAAAGAAGATGCTACAGATGAACAATTAGCTTTAAGAAAAATATGGTCTAGTTAAGATGAAAAAAATAAAATTACATAAAGGAAAAAAACATAGTATTTGCTCTTGTGAAATGAGCAAAAGCTTACCTTTTTGTGATAATACACATAGAACTTACAATGAGAAAAATCAAACAAATTATAAATCAGTAAAAATTATTGCACAAGACACTGTAATAATTGACATAAATTCGTCTACTTGGAAATAATGAAAACAGTTATTTTACATAATAAAACATTTGAAGTTTTTATTCCTGAAACAGAAATTTCAGCCATAGTTCATTCAATGGCTAATCAGATTAATAATATTGGAGTAAAAGATCCGCTTTTTATTGCTGTAATGAATGGAGCTTTTTTGTTTGCTGCAGATATAATGAGAAATATTATTATTCCGAATGCGGAGATTTCTTTTATAAAACTCTCCTCCTATTCAGGCACTGAAACTACAGGAAAGGTAAATCAACTTATTGGAATAAGTGATGATATATCTGGCAGAAATATTATAATACTAGAAGATATTGTCGACACAGGAATTACTTTAGAAAAAATTATCTCCTTACTCGAAAAAGAGAATGTAGCAGATATCAAAATTGCTGCATTATTATTTAAACCTGATGCTTACACAAAAGATATTTCTATTGATTATATTGGGAAATCAATTGCTAATGATTTTGTTGTTGGTTATGGCTTGGATTATGATGAAATTGGCCGTAATTTGCCACATATTTACAAACTAAAAAATTAAACAATGTTAAATTTAGTTTTATTTGGCCCTCCAGGTGCTGGCAAAGGGACGCAATCGAACCGATTAATTGACAAATTTAATTTGGTTCATTTATCTACTGGCGATATCCTAAGGGGAGAAATAATTGCAGGAACAAATCTTGGAATGGAAGCAAAAGCAATAATGGATAGAGGTGATTTAGTCTCGGATGAAATAGTTATTGCTATGATTTCTGCCAAATTGGATAACAACCCAAATGCTAATGGTTTTATTTTTGATGGCTTCCCAAGAACTACTGCACAAGCCACTGCTTTGGATGATTTATTAGAAGAGAAAAGAACTTCTATCTCAGCAATGCTTTCCTTAAAAGTAGAGGATGAAGAATTAATAAAAAGATTACTTGCTAGAGGAGAGGATTCTGGAAGAGCTGATGATCAAAATAAAGATATTATTACAAACAGAATTAACGAATATAATAATAAAACGGCACCACTCAAAGAATTTTATGCAGCCCAAAATAAATTATCTGAAATTGAGGGCGCAGGTTCAATTGAGGATATTGCTCTGAAATTAAACTCTGTTATTGACAGTATTTAAATGAGAGTTAAAAATTCAAATTTTGTCGATTATGTGAAAATCTTTTGTCGTTCAGGCAAGGGAGGTGCGGGGTCTTCCCATTTCTTAAGAGATAAAAATACTTCAAAAGGGGGGCCTGACGGAGGAGATGGCGGTTATGGTGGTAGTGTCGTCATTAAGGGGAATGAACAAATGTGGACTCTACTCCACCTAAGATACAAAAGACATATTTTTGCAGAACATGGAGGTAACGGAACTGGAAATCATAGTTTTGGAAAAGACGGGAAAAGCAGCTATATTGATGTACCCTTAGGTACGATCGGAAAAAATGCTGAGACAGGGGAAATATTATTTGAAATCACTGAAAATGAGCAAGAACATATAATTGTTAAAGGAGGTATGGGTGGTAGAGGAAACTCTCATTTCAAGTCACCAACTAATCAATCACCAAGATACGCACAACCTGGTGGTGATGAAGCAGAAGGTTCATTTATTTTAGAATTAAAAGTATTAGCAGATATTGGTTTGGTAGGCTTTCCTAATGCAGGAAAATCAACTTTACTTTCGGTGGTATCAGCAGCAAAACCTGAGATTGCAAATTATCCGTTTACCACCTTAATTCCTAACCTAGGCATTGTCTCTTACCGAGATCACAAATCCTTTATTATGGCTGATATTCCTGGGATTATTGAAGGAGCTTCTGAAGGCAAAGGATTAGGATTACGATTTTTACGCCATATTGAACGGAACTCCACCTTACTTTTTTTAGTGCCTGCTGATTCAGATG
The DNA here is from genome assembly GCA_905612305.1 of uncultured Flavobacteriales bacterium. GTDB lineage: Bacteria > Bacteroidota > Bacteroidia > Flavobacteriales > BACL11 > UWMA-0277. The sequence continues at coordinate 76,817 of CAJQRK010000007.1, forward strand.
AGATTAAAAAAGAATATGAAATTCTATTAGAAGAATTACGCAAATACAATCCAGAATTATTGGATAAGAACAGAATACTCGCCATCAGTAAATCGGATATGTTGGATGAGGAATTGATAGCAGAAATTAAAAAAGAATTACCAACTGACCTTCCTTCTTTATTTATTTCCTCAGTAGCACAACAAGGGCTGACTGAATTAAAAGATTTAATCTGGGAAAAACTAAATGAATAGATGGAAAATTTGCAGAAAATAGATGAGTATTTCTTCAGATTAATCAATTCTGCAGGATGGGAACAAATGGATGGCATGATGATTCTCATTTCCTCAAAATGGTTCTGGATTCCACTTTATATTTATATTATTTATTTGATTTACAAACGATTTTCAGATCATTTTCTTAAAATATTATTTACATTAGGTTTATTGATTTTTCTAGCAGACTTCGGTAGTGTTCATCTTTTTAAAGAAGTATTTGAAAGAGCTCGTCCTTGTAATATGATCCCTGCTTTAGGAGGTATTATATCAATTGATGGATATAATTGTGGTAAAGGATTTTCATTTATTAGTTCACATGCAGCAAACTCCTTTGCAATTGCCTTTTTCATTGCTTTATTGTTCCGAAATTTTTCTGGATTTGCCGTTCTATTTTCTTGGGCTGTGATTATCGGTTTTAGCCGTATTTATTTGGGAGTTCACTATCCTTTTGATATTTTGGGAGGGATGTTTTGGGGACTATTTGTAAGTTTGCTAGTCTATTACATATATAAAATGAAAATTAAAGATTTTGACCTCTTATGGTTTATATGGCTTGCGCTAGTTTGTATTTGGAACTTTTTTTGGCCAAGCGTTCCTCCAATTGCAGATGTATTAGTTGCAGTTGTTTTATCACTTGGAGTTATTGCAATTAAAAATAGGAAGAAGTAAAAAAACTAATCTTATTATTTTTTTTCCTTTTATGAATTACGGACAAAACTGCCAATACACGGTAAAGAAAAAAATAGTTATAGAATAAAACATATAGATTAACAATGAAAAAAACACTCATACTTACACTTATCATTTTTACAGGACTTCAATCTTTTGCACAAAAAAAGTCAAAAGGTATTTCCTTTGCCCTAAAAGTAGGCTCAGAAAATGAAACAGAAAAACCAAAACTAGTAGTTGGTATTGTAGTGGATCAAATGCGTTACGATTATATCTATCGTTTTTGGAATGACTTTGGAGATGATGGTTTCAAAAAATTAATAAATGAAGGTCATTTTTTCAGAAATGCCCAATTCGGATATGTTCCGACTTATACAGGTCCTGGTCATGCAAGTATTTATACAGGAACTACTCCTGCTGTACACGGTATAATTGCAAACGATTGGTATGACAAGAACTCAGGACAGTTCATCTATTGTGCGGGGGATGGTGATATGAATACAGTTTGTAATTGTGAAGAAAAAAATGTTGACGTACAATCTGCTGATGGAAAGATGTCCCCTCATCATATGCTCACTACCACATTTGCAGATGAGTTAAAACTATTTAACGAAAAAAGTAAAGTTTTTGGAATATCTTTAAAAGATAGAGGGGCTATATTGCCTGCTGGACATGCAGCTAATGGAGCGTATTGGTTTAGTAGTGAAGGGAAATGGATTACATCTTCTTTTTATATGGAATCTCTGCCGGATTATATTCAAACAATAAATGATAACAATACTGCCTCCTCTTTTCTGAAAGGAGAATGGAAAGTGGAAAATGAATTTACGCATAATTTAAGATTGATGTATACAACAAGTGGCGGTTCTGCAATAAAAAAGACTCCCTTTGGGAATACTATTTTAAAAGATTTAGCTATTAAGATCTTGCAAAAAGAAAAGCTCGGTCAAGGGAAAACTACCGATATACTTGCAATCTCTTTTTCATCAACTGACTATATTGGTCATCAGTACGGGCCACATGCTCCAGAAATAAAAGATACTTATATTAAGTTAGATGAAGATTTAGCAAAGCTGTTAAAAGAAATTGAAAACAATGTTGGTTTTGACAATGCAGTTGTTTTCTTAACAGCTGATCATGGTGTAGTTTCGGAACCTAAAGAGCTTCTAGAAAGAAATATTCCTGCAGGTTATTTTGATGGTTCTATCATGAAAACTGAGCTACTTACTCATCTAAATAGTATATATGGAGAGGGAGATTGGATTAAAAATTACTCAAACAACCATTTGTTTTTAAATCATGACTTGATTTCAAATAAGAAAATAAATATGGAAGTAATTCAAAGAAAGTGTGCCCAATTTTTCTTAAAATATGAATGGGTAAAAAATACTTACACAGCTACTCAATTAAACGAAAATGAATATCAGAATTCATTTCACTCCTTGGTGCAAAGGGGGTATAACCAAAAACGATCAGGAGATGTAATTGTGAGCTTACAAACCGGATGGCTCTCATCATATTGGTCTTCCGGAGGTACTACACACGGTTCTTCTTATAGTTATGACACTCATGTCCCTCTTATTTTTTGGGGAGGGAATATCCCTCAAGGACAAACGGATAGAAAAGTAAATATTCGAGATATTGCACCTACTATCAGTACTATTTTAGGCACTGCTTATCCAAATGGCTGTACTGGAAATCCGCTTGTTGAAATAACAGAATGAAAATAATACCATCAGAAAATTATGATATATGTATTGGGGGGGGATCTTTAGTACACTTTGATTTTTCTGATTATTCTAATCTTGCTATTTTGGTGGATGGAAACACAAAAGAACATTGCCTCCCTCTTTTATTAGTACAACTTCCTTCACTTTCAAACTCTTTAATTATTGAGATAGAATCAGGAGAAGAAAACAAGAATATTTCAACTTGTAGTTGGATTTGGGAAGAACTTAGCAAACATAATTTTGACAGAGATTCACTACTAATTAATTTGGGTGGAGGTGTCATTGGTGATATGGGTGGTTTTGCAGCTTCTACTTATAAAAGGGGAATTGATTTTATTCAAATTCCAACTACATTATTGTCCATGGCAGATGCTTCTGTTGGCGGAAAATTAGGAGTTAACTTTAGCGGATTAAAAAACCAAGTTGGATTATTTAAGAATCCAAAATCAGCTCTCATTTATCCTAAATTTTTAGAGACTCTTGAAAAAAATCAGTTAAATTCTGGTTTTGCAGAAATAGTAAAACATGCGCTAATTGCTGATGCCAACTTATGGAATCAACTAAACACAACTTCTTTTTCTAATGTAGATTGGGAAGATATAATTGCAAGATCTATTCAGCTAAAGAATAAAATTATTTCAGACGATCCTTTTGAAGAGAATAAAAGAAAGCAACTTAATTTCGGACATACCTTTGGGCATGCTATTGAAAGCTATTATTTGGAAAAAGAAACTCCTATCTTACATGGAGAAGCAGTTTTTTTAGGCATAATTTTAGAGTTAGAATTATCAAATATTACCAGGCAGGAGAAAAGTGAAATTAAAAATTTCATCCTCTCTAATTTTGCATTACCCCATTGTCCTCCCAAGTCAGAAATTGCAAAATATCTAACAAACGACAAGAAAAACCAAAGCGGAAAAATAAATTTTTCCTTACTCAGTAAGATAGGAAATTGTAGTGTCGATAATTTATTTTCTATTGATGAATTATAAGGTTTCTCATCCTACAAAAATTGTAAATTGTGAGATTGATTTACCATCCTCCAAAAGCATTTCTAATCGATTGCTTATAATACAAGCGCTTTGTAAAGAGGATTTTAAAATTAAAAACCTATCCAATTCTGACGACACTAATAGTCTTAAAAATGCATTTAATGCTTCTGGAGATACAATTGATCTAGGTCCGGCAGGAACTTCTTTTCGTTTTCTCACTTCTTACCTTTCTGCACAAAAGGGAAGGGACTTTATCTTAACAGGAACAGATAGAATGAAAGAAAGACCCATTCAAAATTTAGTAGCTGCTTTACAAATGCTAGGAGCTAAAGTTTCCTATTTAGAAAAAGAAGGTTTTCCACCTTTAAAGATAAAAGGAACAACAATTTTAGGAGGGGAAATAACAATAGATGCCTCTATAAGCTCCCAATTTATCTCTTCCCTTTTATTAATAGCTCCTACTTTAGCAAACGGATTAATCTTAAATATATCGGGAAATATCGTGTCAGAACCTTACATTCAAATGACCTTGAGATTAATGGAGGAATTTGGTGTTAATCACTGTTGGGAAAGAAATAAACTAGTCGTAAATAAGCAGAATTACACTGCAAAGGATTATACCGTAGAAGCGGATTGGTCAGCAGCTACATTTTGGTTTCAGATAGCCGCTTTAACCGAAAACTGCAACATAAAACTAAATGGTTTATATCAAGAATCTATGCAAGGAGATGCAAAAGCGAAAACTATATTTAAGGACTTTGGAATTGCTTCTGTTTTTAAGGACAATGCCTTAACCTTAACAAAAAATAATAATCAGAACTTCCCAGAAGCAATTGATTTGATAGATACCCCTGATATGTATCAATCCTTAAAATGCACTTTATTTGCTTTAAATAAAACTACTGAAATAACAGGAGTTTCTACATTAAAAAATAAAGAAACGGATAGAGTAAAGGCGGTAGAAAATGAACTAAAAAAACTAAGCACTAGTAAAATAATTGACACGTATAAGGATCACAGAATGGCTATGAGTTTTACTCCCTTAAGCCTCAAATATGGAGAACTTACAATTAAAAACAATGAAGTAGTTTCAAAATCCTATCCTAATTTCTGGCAGGATTTAAGTAGAGCAGGATTTATAATAAAGCCATAAGTTCACTCAAACAAAATATTTCATGCACCACCTCTTCTTTATGTTCCTGCTTGTGTGGGTTAAAATAAACCCCTTGTATTCCTGCTTTTTGAGCACCCAATACATCTACCTCTAAATCATCCCCTATCATAATGCTCTGCTCTGCTCTTGCATTTGCTTGTTCAAGTGCAAATTCAAATATTTTAGCATTAGGTTTTTTAATCCCTGCTTTATCAGAAGTAACAACGACATCAAAATATTGTTTTAAATCAGCAGCTGCTAATTTAATATGTTGTACTTCTTCAAAGCCATTGGTGATAATGTGTAAAGTGTATCTATTTTTCAAGTAAGATAATACTTCATGAGAGAAAGGAAATAGGTTGGTTTGTAATGGCGACTGTTTTATGTAGGCCAAGCCAAACTGCTCTGCCAAATCCTTATCTTCGATCCCGTATTCTGCTAGAACCATCAAGAATCTTTTGCTTCTTAATTCCTTCTTGTTAATTTTATCCTCTCTATACAAATCCCACAGCTTTGCATTATGAATCTTATACTTTTTAATAAAACTCTCAGGGGTGTCTACTCCTTTGTCTGTCAAATTGAAATGAGATATAAGCTGCAATAAAATAGTGTGGGAATTTTTTTCAAAATCCCAGAGGGTGCGGTCTAGATCAAAAAAAATATGCTTATATTTCATCTACTCTTTTTCTCCAAAAGCTAAATCCCCGGCATCACCTAACCCTGGAACAATATACGATTGTGAAGTCATTTCAGAATCTTGAGCTCCTAACCATAATGTACAATTCCTAAAAGGTGTATTTTCTTTAAGGCATTGTATTCCTTCAGCACTAGCAATAACAGCTACAATATGAATATGTTTTGGGTTTCCCTTTGAAAGTAGCGCCTCCATTGCCAATACCATTGAATTGCCACTTGCCAACATAGGATCACATAATATAACTATTTTCTTTTCTAAACTTGGGGAAGACAGATATTCAATTTTTATCTCAAAATCCCCTCCTTTATTATGCTTTCTGAAAGCTGAAATAAAACAATTATCTGAACGATCAAAATAATTAAGCAAACCCTGATGGAGTGGAAGTCCTGCCCGTAAAATGGTTGCAAGTACTGGCTTTTCTATAATTAAACTTTCTGTTGAAATACCTAATGGAGTAGTAATATCTTTATTTTCATATTCCATTTTCCTGCTTATCTCATAAGCAAAAACCTCTCCAATACGTTCAATATTTCTTCTGAAACGCATAGAATCTTTCTGAATATTCACATCTCTAATTTCCCGAATAAAGTGATTAAATATTGAATTCTGTTGTCCTAAATTAATTATTTCCATTTCTAAGCTTTTATTAATTTAACCATGTCCTCATATACATTGCGCCAACCTTTCCACGCTCCTTCTTCACTAAAGGTATCGTTATGCCAAATACTTATTAGCGTTCCATTTACCTGTTTAACTTCTTCAATAATACTACTTATTCTTCCAACTACCTCATCAGCACTTAATTTCATATTAACGTTTAAGATATCATCAATTATTGCAAAAGGATGAATAGTAATTGGCAATATTTGTTCCATGTCCAAATTATAAAAAGTAAAAGGACTTGCAATGCTGGCTCTAAAACCTAAATGAGAAGCATAACCCATGGTAAAATCATTCGTAATTCCAGCTTCAATCAATCTTTTGTAAGTTTTAGGAAAGGATAACTGCAAAAAATGCTGCCTACTAAAACTCACTTCTCTTTTCTGAATACCTTCCAAGCGTTTTACCTCAACAGCTAATTTTTTTTCATTAATATTAGATCCAAAAGAAGGATGAATACCAACAGGAGCTAAATCAGCTAATCTTTTTACTAGTATCTGAAAACTACTATTAGTATGCGATATATTCTTATCGTTAATTCCATAATCGCCCAATAACATAAAATAACGCACATCCAGATTATACTTTTTCTGAAGATTAAACTGTAAGGAATAAGTGTCAAAAGGGTCCTTTCTTTTATTTGTAGTGACTAGAAGTGCCATTTTTATGGCCTTAAAATTAAATGATCCTATTGCTTTCAGCAAAAAGGCAGTTGATCGAACAAAGCCTTTTCCTCTATATAAATAAGCGTTATCAATATCAATAGTTGAAATATATTTGAACCTAGGGTGTTGAACATCTAGGTTTGGAAATTGCTCTTTTAAATTCTCTATAAATTCCTTTATCCAGATACTTACTATTGGTTTTTCTAAAAAACCATGCTTGAAAGCCAAGCTTTCCTCAGCTTTATATCTATTGTATTTATCCTTTAGATGCGGAAGATACTCCTCATATCTGCTTATTAAATAAAAACTAGCTGCAAAAAGGTCAAACGTATATGCGTTTTCATTAGTAGCTAAAAAGAAAGTAGCTTGATTGTTAATTAATTGCACATTGATATCAATCTCATTGATTCCTTTTTCACTAAGCAAACCATTACTTTCAATAAAAATTTCACCTATACAGATGCTATTTTTCGAATAATTTAACTTAATATCCTCTGAAGCCAAATAAGCCTCTTTATTCTCTGTTAAGGAATATTCAATAAAATAAAGCTCATTAAACAATACTTTAAAAATATATTGATGCCTAAGCATAATTTTTGGAATATAGATAATTAGCTTATTTTGCATAAGGCAAATATAAAAAAAAGGGATTATCGTAATGATAATCCCTTTTGTTTATAACTAACTTATTTATTATTTAAGCAAGTACATTTACATGCTTAGCTAATTTTGATTTCAAATTAGCCGATTTATTCGCATGAATAATATTTCTTTTTGTTAATCTATCCAACATACCTGCAACTTTAGGAAATAAAACAGCAGCCTCTTTCTTATCTGTTAATGCGCGTAAAGCTCTAACTGCATTTCTTGCCGTTTTATATTGGTACTTATTCAACAATCTTCTAGTTTCTGATTGTCTTATTCTTTTTATTGCTGATTTATGATCTGCCATAGTTTTAAATTTTATGTAGCCCGACGGAGAATCGAACTCCGGTTACATGGATGAAAACCATGCGTCCTAACCACTAGACGACCGGGCCATAGTGTCCTCAAAATTGAGGGTGCAAATTTATACTTTTTTTAAAATCTCACAAAAGATTAATCATTATTTGTTTTAGAAGAAAATTTATACCCCATTCGCTTAGCTGTTTTTAATTTTTGATTACTATTCATATCTAGTATCTCATGAACTGAAGCTACTTTCACTTCATTAAAATTTGGAGTCTGTAAATCAAAATGTAATGCATAGAGCATAGCTTCATTAATGATTTTCTCAATCTGATCTGTGTTTATTTGTTGATTTACAAAATCATTAAACAAGAAACCTAACTGCTTGTCTCCTTCAACAAAAAAATGTTTTTCTTTATTTACCAATACACGAGCAATTAAATATCCCGCATCATTTAAGCGATTATATTTTAAAGAATCTGAAAGAAAATTATAGATATTTATTACTCCACAAAAGGACCGTAAACTATCCTCTTTAACATATTTCGTTTTTTGAATTGAATGTGAATTTGGAATCTCAAATACATTAGAGTGCATATGAAACAACAAAGTGTCTCCAGAGAATTTTAATTTTGCTTCAAAGTCTCCATCTGAAGAATAAACAACTCGCACCTGTTTGTCAATTATCTCAGCATTAATAATTTTTGCTTTATCTTTTAAATTTTTCTGAAAATCTGCAAATATTTCTTTTGTTTTTCCGTACACATCTTGCTTTGTAGAAGCTTTACTTTTTAACAACTCAATAATTTGATCTTCTTTTTTCATATCACTAATATGCTTTAGCAAACAATACTCTTTTACTAGAAGGGTTACCTGAAAATAAACAAACTCCACCTTCTCCTTTTGCATCCAAAGGGATGCACCTGATTGTCGCTTTAGTTTCTTGTTTTATTAATTCTTCTGTTTCAGAAGTTCCATCCCAATGCGCATAAACAAAACCGCCCTGTTCAATCAGCTTATTAAATTCATCTTTAGAATCCGTTTTATAAGTTTTTTCCTCACGGAAAGCAAGCGCTTTTTTATATAAATTATCTTGAATCTGCTCCAATAAATTTTCTACCTTAATTTCAATATCAGTAATTTGATGCGTTTCTTTCTCTAAAGTATCTCTACGAGCAACCTCAATGGTACCGTTTTCTAAATCACGAGTCCCTAAAGCTAAACGCAATGGCACCCCTTTCAATTCATATTCTGCAAATTTCCATCCTGGCTTATGCGTATCTCTATTGTCAAACTTAACAGTAATTCCTTTAGCTTCTAAGGATTTTTTTACCTTTAACGCAACCTCAGAAACTTGTGTTAATTGATCTTCTCCTTTGTAAATTGGAACAATAACCACTTGAAAAGGCGCTAATTTTGGAGGTAACACTAAACCGAAATCATCAGAATGCGTCATGATTAACGCACCCATTAAGCGAGTTGAAACCCCCCATGAAGACGCCCACACATATTCTTTCTTTCCTTCTTTAGTAGCAAACTTTACATCAAATGCTTTAGCAAAATTCTGACCTAAAAAGTGAGAAGTCCCTGCCTGTAAGGCCTTTCCGTCTTGCATAAGAGCTTCGATGCAATAAGTTTCTTCAGCTCCGGCAAAACGCTCATTAACTGACTTTACTCCTTGTACAACTGGCATTGCCATAAATCGTTCTGCAAAATCAGCATAAATACCAATCATTTGTTTTGTTTCCTCTATTGCTTCATTTTTTGTTGCATGTGCAGTATGACCTTCTTGCCATAAAAACTCTGTTGTTCTTAAAAATAAACGAGTACGCATCTCCCACCGAACTACATTTGCCCATTGATTTACCAAAATTGGCAAATCTCTATAAGATTGTATCCATTTACGATACGTATCCCAAATAATGGTTTCTGAAGTAGGACGTACAATTAATTCTTCTTCTAACTTAGCAGTCGGATCCACTACTATCCCGCTTCCATCTTCCGCATCTTTCAATCGATAATGAGTAACTACTGCACATTCTTTTGCAAATCCCTTAACATGAGAAGCTTCTTTACTAAAATAAGATTTTGGAATAAAAAGAGGAAAATAAGCATTTACATGCCCTGTCTCCTTAAACATTCTATCCAATTCAGCCTGCATTTTTTCCCAAATCGCATAACCATAAGGCTTAATAACCATACAGCCTTTTACTCCTGAATTCTCAGCTAAATCTGCTCCTTGAACAATTTCATTATACCATTGAGAATAATCTTGTTCTCTTGTTGTTAGTTTTTTTGCCATTTAATCTTAAAATGTGTAATTTTGTTGTGTTATTTTCGTTTACCTAATAAAGATAGTGCAAAACTAACAAATTAATCTAGCATAAGTTTATGAGTATCAAACAAAAAAATACTACTATGAGAACTTTACTTTTACCCTGCATTGTTTTGCTTTTTTTATCATCCTGCATCACTACAACACACGTACATTATAGCGACCCTAATTATTTAGAAAGTACAGAATTTAGTAGCTATGATAATATTGTAAGTGTGCCTTCTGAAGAACTAGAAACAACAGAAGACACTACTACTTCAGCTGAGAACTATTATTATGATGACGATTATCAGGCTAATGATTATTATGACTACAGCTATTCTTCAAGAATAAGAAGATTCCATAGACCAATGTACCATTCTAATTATTATGGAGGAATCTATACTGATTATTATTGGTACAATAATGATCCTTTTTATTGCGGAACAAGTATATATTATGGATATAACTGGCATTCTCCTTATTATTATAATAATTTCTATACACCATTCTTTTCTGGAAACTATTATTCCTCTTATGGATATGGATACAATCGTTATAACTACTACCCAACTTACGCCTATTATAACAATAGCTATGACAACAACTCAAACACTACAGGGCATAGAGGATCTTTGTCAACAACAGCCAAAAGAGGGGTAAAAACAAATACAATTATTTCAACTTTAAATAATAGTACATCAACAATAAATATTAGAAATAAACCAAATTATTCTAATAAAATAAATACCCAAAATAATTCAACTATAAAAACAAATAATAACTCAACTATAAAAAATAATAGTAGAGAGAACACAAAAATAAAAACAAATAATAGAAGTAATTCTAATAGAGAAAATAATACAATAAAAACAAATAATAGAAGTAACTCGTACTCTTCTCCTAAATCTAATAATTCATCTAGAAGCTCCAACAACTCTAATAGTGGAAATCGTTCTTCAGGAAACAGTAAAGGGAGAAGTGTAAAACCAAGATAATAAGCATGGAAAAAGTTATAATAACAATAACACTTATTGCTACAACATTTGTACTAAGCGCACAAAATGAAATAGATGCATTGCGTTATTCACAACAGGATGTTTTTGGCAATGCCAGATTTGCTGCAATGAGTGGTGCTTTTGGGGCATTAGGCGGTGAATTTTCGTCATTAAGTTATAATCCTGCTGGTATTGGAATGTATCAGTTTAATGAATTTACTTTTACACCTTCATTTAGTTTACATAATAGTAAATCCTATTTCAATTCATCAAATATTGAAAGCGATAAGATGGGTTTAAATATCAGTAACTTAGGGCTAGTTTATTCCATGCCAAAAAATAACTCTGAATGGAAAAGAGTTAATATTGCTTTAGGATGGAATCAATTGGCTTCATACGAAAGCAATATCAGAATTGAAGGGGAAAACAATTCTTCCTCTTTAGGGGACAAAATACTTGAGTTGGCTAATGGAAATAAAATTAACGATTTAAATGAATTTCATACAAGCTTAGCTTTTTGGGCCGATTTAATTGATCTTTATGATAACTCTGTCGACACTACAACTAATTGGTATACAAATGATAATGGTAACTATCTGTCACATATTAGTGCTAATAGCAATAAATTACAAAGAAAAAGTATTCATTCAACAGGTTCTGAAAATGAATTTGTGTTCTCTATTGGCGGGTCTTATAACGAAAAGTTATATGTAGGTGCTACAGTTGGATTACCAACAATAAATTATCACGAGAAATCAACTTATACTGAAGGTTCTTTTGAGGACACTATAAATGGGTTGCAAGAATTTAATTATAAAGAAGAATTGTCTGTTTACGGAAGTGGTATAAATTTAAAAGTAGGTGCAATTCTTAGAATATCTGAACAATTAAGATTAGGAGTTGCAGTTCATACACCCACTTCTTATAGTATAGAGGAAACATATTCAGCTAATCTGACTACACATTTTTCTAGTGAACGTTTTACAGAAAGTTCACCTTATAATTATTTTGAATATGATTTAATTACCCCTTGGAAAGCTATTGCAAGTGCTTCCACTATTTTTAACAAAAATATCATCATTAGTGCTGATTATGAAATTATCGATTATACATTTTCAGAAATGAATTCCTATGATTATGCCTTTGAAACAGAAAATGATGCAATTAAGAATACCTATACAAAGACTGCAAATATTCGATTGGGAGCAGAAGTAAATGTTAAGCCATTTGTTTTAAGAAGTGGTTACACTAAATACGGAAGTGCCTTGGCAAATAAAGATTTCTCAAGAGAAAATTTTAGTTTTGGACTTGGACTAAATAATGGTGGTTACTTTTTTGATGTCGCCTATGTTTTATCACAAGCTATGGATGATCATAAATTATACAGTGAGGATTATATAGATCCTGTTGCCTTAGTAAATACAAATCACAATTTGATATTCACTTTAGGTTTTAGATACTAGTTTTTTATTCTATCTCGTGCAGATTTTGCTTTTTGATGTATCCCCCTTTCATAATCAAAATTTGACATAGAAAGGCATTTATTAAAACTATTTTCAGCATTTTTAAAATCATTATCCTGCTCATAAAGCAATCCAATTTGCAAAACTGACATAGGCCCATAATAATTAGTAGATTTTTCACTTAATTCTACTGATTTTTGATAATTTGAAATTATTTCTGTATTATTAAAGTTTAATTTTGATTTGATACGCGCCAATCTGTACCAATACTCATCTAAATAATCTGTATATGTCTTAATTTTTTTTATATTATAAATTTCACTTAATGCAGACTTATAATACCCGCCATCATAAAGCAATCTTGTTCTTAGCAATATTAAAGGTGATATATAGTTTGCTTTAGCATCTTTCAATGCAACTTTATCTATGTCAATTGATTCATTCCCTTCAGAAATGACCTTTTCAAAATAATACATCTTCTTTATAGTGTCATCTTGTAATTCAGAAATCCAAGCTAATTTATGATAAGATGATTTTATATAATTCGCCCCTTTATAGTTATCTATATAGTAATTAAAGTATTGCTTTGAATTTACATAATCCAATTTATACAAATAAGACATCCCCTGAAGATAGTCTAAATAGAAAAAGGGATATTTTCCAACAGCAGAGGGTCTGTTTTCTAAAACTTTCAGACAATAATCATTTTGTCCTAAACTGTACGATAAACGAGCAGCAGCAAAGTTCAATAAATAATTAGTAGTATATCCTTCATCTATTCTATCCAAATATTCTTGACAAACATTATTATTATTGAGGTTAATTTGTAACAAGGAAACTAAAAATAGCACCTCACTTTTATACATTTTACACTCTGTATCCTCAAGAACCTTGTTCAATTCAGAAAGACCTAAATCAACATCCCCTTTTAAGTTAGCAAGATTGAGAATCCAATGATATTGATCAGGGACTACACCAAGTAAAGAATGTAAAAGTCCTAAGCTCTTTTTGTTAAGTGTAAAATTGGGGTGCAATTCTGAATTTTTATCAAGCAAATAATATGCTTTTACAAACTCATATGCGGCAGGAATGTAATCTTCAAATTTTAAACGAGCAAATGCCCATTGTAAATGAATCTCTGCTTGGCTATACAAATAATAAGGAGAATCCTTATTATTATTTTTTAGTAAGGCTATCCTTATTTCTTTTTGCTTTTCTGAATTTTCAAAAAAAACATAATCCTCCCCAATAAATATAGTCAAAAAATCAATATAGTTTTGATGTAGCTGAATAAATCCGTTATCAGAATTGGTTGCTTGCTCAACAGCAATATTGTTTTTTGCGGCATCAAACTCAAGTCTTATAATATGAGCATATGAGTTTTGCATATTCTCATTCATCTCAAAAGATGCAAAAGCGACTTTACTAAACAGTAATAATAAAAGTATTATTTTTTTCATGATATAAAAAAAGGATTCCAAAAACATGAAATCCCTTTTACATTATTGCTATTTCTCAATTAAGCTTCTTGTGGCTCAAACATATTTGAGTCAACCATAATTCTTCCACAATGCTCACAAACAATCACTTTCTTGTGCATCTGAATATCCAATTGCCTTTGAGGTGGAATTTGACTAAAACAACCTCCACATGCATCTCTTGCAACCGACACAACAGCCAATCCATTTGCTACTTTTTCTCTAATTCTTTTATAACTGTTTAGTAACCTTTCATCAATAACTTTTTCCGCTTTTGCTGAATTTCTTAATAATATTTTTTCTTCCTTTTCAGTTTCTTTAACAATCTCATTAAGCTCATCTCGTTTTAGCTGTAATTCTTCTTCTTTTTCAGCAATTTGTTCGGCACAGGAATTAATAATTTCAGTTTTGTGCAAAACATTTGCATTATGCTGCACTGTTTTCTTTTCAGCTAACTGAATTTCTAAGTTTTGAAACTCAACCTCTTTAGTTAAGGAGGTAAACTCACGATTATTCTTAATTGTTTTTAATTGTTTTTCATACTTTTTAATTGCATCAGTTGCTAAATCAATAGAATTTTTATTAGCTACAATATTATCATTAATAGCATTTAATTCTTGATTAAATTTTTCTAATCGAGTATTTAACCCTTCAATAAAATCTTCTAGATCTTGAACCTCTAAAGGCAATTCACCTCTAACAATTCTAATTTTATCTACCTCAGTATCTACTACCTGAAGTTGGTGTAAAGCTTTCAGTTTATCTTCAACAGAAGCTGTATTTTTTTTAGTTGTTTTTGCCATTATAAGTACTTTATCGGATTTGTATTCACTTTTGATAATCGGACGGCAAATTTAGTAAAATTTTTGGTAAGCAAATCATAAATTAAATCCTTTGTAAACTGTTCACTTTCATAGTGCCCAATATCGGCAATTACTATGTTCTTTTCGGCATCAAAAAACTCATGATATTTAAAGTCGGACGTAATAAATATATCAGCCCCAACTGCCTTAGCATTTTTGAGCAGAAAACTACCACTTCCCCCACAAACAGCTACACGTTTTACTTCTTTTTTTACTAGAGATGAATAGCGCACACATTCAGTTTTCATATTGTTTTTTATGTACTGCAAAAAAGCTTCTATTTTTATAGTTTTTTTCAGCTCACCAACTATGCCCAAGCCCACTAATTGATGCTTATTTTCCAATACATAAATCTGGTGCGCAACCTGCTCATAAGGATGGGTCATTTTCATAGCATTTAAAATCGCTTTTTCTTTATGTTTTGGATAAATTACTTCTATTCGATACTCATTTTTAGTATTTATCTCACCTATTTCCCCTACAAAAGGCTTGCAATTTTCATTAGCACTAAATGTACCAATCCCTACTGAAGTAAAACTACACTGATCATAATTGCCAATAGCACCAGCACCATTGTCAAATAATGCTGTTTTTAATTCCTCAGCATTCTTAGTAGGGCAATACACCACTAATTGCCTTAGTAAATCAGATTTTGGAGCTAAAACCCTGCAGTTTACTAATCCTAATTTCTCAGCAATCTTTGCGCTTACGCCATTATGTACATTATCCAAATTAGTATGTATGGCATAAATGACAATATCATTTTTTATGGCTTTTATTACAGTTCGCTGAATGTAATTACTTCCATTTAGTTTTTTTAGTCCAGTAAATATTATTGGATGATGTGCAATTACTAAATTACAATTTCTGGCTATCGCCTCATCAATAATATCCTCCGTACAGTCCAAAGTGATAAGCGCACCCTTTACTTTCGTATTCTCATCTCCTACAATTAACCCAGAATTATCATAACTTTCCTGATAATGCAAAGGAGCATAGCCCTCCAAAAAATCGGTGATTTCTTTTATCTTCATTTATTTTATAATTTAATTTTTCAGATGAAACAAGAATTAACTTGTTTCATTTTTCAAAAATACAAAAGTCTTTCAGAATAAAAGTCTATTCTCTAATCTCTAGTATCTGAAATCTAAATCTTATCTTTGCCTTATGCGATATTTACTCTTTCCGTTTTCCTTAATTTATGCGAGTATTACTGGTATCAGAAATTTAGGATTCGATTATGGAATTTTCAAATCTCAAGACCATAATATCCCTATTATTTGTATTGGAAACCTTTCTGTTGGGGGAAGTGGAAAAACACCACACGCACAGTATGTAGTCAACCTATTAAAAAACAACTATAAAGTGGCTATACTCAGCAGAGGTTATGGACGTAATAGTTCTAGCTTACAATATGTTGAAGTAAATAGCACTCCTATTCAGGTGGGTGACGAACCTCTTTTAATAAAACAAAACCACCCTGACTGCTTAGTTGTTGTTGAGAAAAACCGAAATAAAGGCATAAAACAAATCCTAAAATATTTCCCTAAAACGGAAGTCATTCTACTAGATGATGGCTTTCAACACAGGTGGATAAAAGCAGGGTTTAATATTCTTATCACTCCCTACTTTTCACCTTATTATCAGGACTACTTAATACCAGTTGGGAATTTAAGAGAAAGCAAAAAAGGAGCTGAAAGAGCGCAGATAATCATTATTAGCAAAACTCCCGAACAAAGCAATCCTACTGAAAAAAAGGGTATGCTTTCAAAACTCAATTTGTTTGCCAACCAAACTGCTTATTTTTCCCACATTCAATACAACAAATGGAAATGCCTTAATACAAATAATGAATTACATGATGATATAACATATAGCATCACCTTGGTAACTGGTATTGCTAATGCTCAACCTTTAGTTAGTCATCTTCAAAAAGCAGGGCATAGTGTTCATCACCTTGAATATGCTGACCACCATAAATACACTACTAAAGATATTAATAATATCTTAGCAAAATACAATGATGATAAAAGCACAAAAAAACTTATCTTAACCACCGAAAAAGACGCTACTAAATTACAAAAATTTAAAAGCCAATTTGGGACTGAAAATGTGTATTTTTCTCGTATTGAAGTAGCATTAGAACAAAGTGAAAAATTTGACAAACAGATATTAGATTATGTTGCAAAAAATTAAGGAATCAGCAGAATTCTTACATAGACAAACTACCTACAGCCCAGAAGTAGGTATTATATTAGGTACAGGACTTGGTGGTTTAGTCAATGAAATTGAAATTGAACATTCCATTTCCTATGAAGATATTCTTAACTTTCCGCTATCAACTGTTGAGGGTCATAGCGGAAGATTAATTTTTGGGAAACTTGGCGGGAAACAAGTTATGGCCATGCAGGGTCGCTTTCATTATTATGAAGGATATACTATGGGAAAAGTTACTTTTCCTGTGCGTGTAATGAAATTATTAGGTATTAAAAGATTAATTGCTTCAAATGCAAGTGGTGGAGTAAATCCTGATTATAAAGTAGGTGATTTAATGATACTTAGCGATCACATTAACTTAATTCCAAATCCTTTAATAGGAAAAAATATGACTGAGTTAGGTCCAAGATTTCCTGATATGAGTGATGCCTATTGCCCTACTCTTATTGCAAAAGCAGAAGCCATAGCAAAAGCCCATAATATACCCGTTAAAAAGGGTGTTTATATTGCCTTAACTGGCCCTACTTTAGAAACGCCTGCTGAATACAAACACATGCGCATTATTGGAGGAGATACAGTAGGAATGTCAACTGCTCCTGAAGTAATTGTGGCGCGCCACATGGATATTCCTTGTTTTGCCATGTCAGTCATTACTGATCTAGGTGTTCCTGGTAAAATTAAGAAAGTAACCCATGAAGAAATTCAACAAGTATCAGAAGTGGCCGAACCTAAACTAACCTTAATTATTAAAGAACTTATAGCTAATATATAATGAAAAGAATCATCTTATCTTTCAGCATAATGCTGCTTGTTTTTAGCAGTAATGCTCAGCAAACAGCATCACTTTTATACCATTGGCAGGACACTACATTGGTAGATTCTGGCACTCCTCATTATAATACATATAATGAATGTTGGGGAGTAGTTATAAATGAAAGAGAATTCGCAATAATAGGCTCAACAGCTGGAACTCATTTTTTTGATGTAACTGAGCCAGCAAATAGCTCTGAAGTAGCATTTGTAGCAGGAGCGTATACGGGTACAGGTGTAATTCACAGAGATTATCATGATTTTGAAGGCTATCTTTATGTAGTTTGTGATGAAGGAAATACTTCTACTTTGCAGATTATTGACATTACGAATTTACCAAGTTCGGTAAATACAGTTTATGATTCTAATGCATTACTTACAAGATCACATAATATTTATATTGACACAACATCGGCTAAAATGTATTCTTGTGGAACAAATGGCACTATGCAAGTTTATAGTCTAGAATCGCCTCAAAACCCAATATTAATTTACTCATATAATATATCTGTACATGACGCATACATAATAAATGATATAGCGTATCTTAATTGTGGCGGAAACGGACTAATTATTGAAGATTTCACAATGGTAGATACAATAGGAGATCAGCCTACTCAGCTAGCATCTTTTACTTCTTATCCAGATGCTGGATATAATCATTCTGGATGGCTAAATGAGAATAAAACTATTTATGCCATGCTTGATGAAAATCATGGATATGACGTGAAACTTTTAGATGTTTCTGACCTTACCAATATTTCTGTTTTATCGACTTTCAATTCAGGAGTTGACCCGCAATCAATGGCTCATAATGGGATTATAAAGGGCGATTTACTATTTATCTCGTATTACCATGACGGCCTAAGGGTTTTTGACATTTCAGACCCTTTAAATCCAATTCAAACCTGGGAATACGATACTTATAGTTCTAACAATTATGCAGGATATAAAGGAGCTTGGGGAGTATATCCCAACCTTCCATCTGGAAATATTATTGTGTCTGATATGCAGACTGGCTTATACATTTTCCAGTGTGGACCACCTACATCAATCATAGACAACAAGCTACTAACAAATGTATTCCCTAACCCTGCAACAAGTCAATTTACACTTACAAATACTCATGCTGAAATCCTAACTTTATATAACACATTAGGCGTGAAAGTAAAAGAGCAAAAATTAAACACAAATCAAAATACAATTTACAAAGGAAATTTAGCTAATGGTTTATATTTTTACCACCTGAATAGTGGCAGCACATTAATTGAATCAGGAAAAGTAATCTTTGAATAAATACATGACTGTAAGGGAAAAATATGAAGTTGTAATTGGGATTGAAGTGCATGCGCAACTCCTTACCAAAACTAAGGCTTATTCTTCTGACGAGAATATTTATGGGGCAACTCCTAACACTAAAACTTCTGTTATTTCATTAGGACACCCTGGAACACTACCTAGAAGCAATAACAAAGTAATTGAGTATGCCGTAAAATTAGGGATAGCAGTAGGAAGTAACATCCGAGAAAGAAATGAATATGCGCGTAAAAATTACTTTTATGCCGATTTGCCAAAAGGCTATCAAATCACACAAGATACCACTCCAATTTGTAATGGAGGAACTATTCAAATTAAAGACAATAAAGGAAAGGCTAAACAAATTGCTATAACCCGTATCCATATGGAAGAGGATGCTGGGAAAAGCATACATGATTTAGATCCCTTCAACACCTTAATAGATTTAAACAGAGCAGGCGTTCCTCTAGTTGAAGTTGTTTCTGAGCCAGATATTCGCTCTTCTGATGAAGCATATGAATACATAAATGAAGTAAGGAAATTAGTGCGTTATTTGGATATTTGTGATGGCAATATGGAAGAAGGCTCCTTAAGGTGTGATGCTAATGTTTCAGTTATGCTAAAAGGAGCTGAAACATTTGGCACCAAGGTGGAGGTAAAAAACATGAATTCAAGCAGAAATGTAAAACGCGCTATTGAATTTGAAACAGAAAGACAAATAGAACTATTGGAAAAAGGAGGAATAATAAGCCATGAAACAAGAAGTTTTAATGCAGCAAATAACACTACTATTTCCATGCGACATAAAGAGGAGGCAAACGATTATCGTTATTTCCCTGAACCAGACTTACAGCCTGTTATTGTTACCAAAAATTACATTAATGAGGTTAGAAAAACATTACCTCCTTTACCAAATGAATTATTTGAAAGATTCACAACTGAATTTGGTTTATCGGAATATGATGCTAATATTCTAATTGATGAAAAAGGGATTGCCTTGTATTTTAATGAGCTGTGTGAATACACTAAGAACTATAAATCAGCAGCTAATTTTGTAAATGGAAATGTAAAATCATACCTTAATAAAAATGCAGTTACTATTGCGGATCTTTCAATAAACCCAGAACAATTAGCTAGTTTAATTACTATTATTGATGATGGAAAGGTCAGCAATACTGTTGCTAGCTCAAAAGTATTTACTGCTATGCTCAATAGTAACGATACAGCTGATAAAATAGCAACTAAAAATAATTGGATACAAGAAAGAGACAGTGATGCATTAGGCGACTACATCAAACAAACAATTGCTAAATATCCTGAGAAAGTAGCAGAATATAAAGAAGGTAAAAAAGGATTAATTAGTTTATTTATGGGAGAAGTAATGAAGTTATCCAAGGGGCAGGCAGATCCAAAACTAGCCAACCAATTATTAAGAACTGAACTAGAAAAATAATCTTTACTAAAGACAAAATATATTTTGCTTCAGACTTTCATTTAGGAAGCCCTAATCATACGGATAGCCACAAAAGAGAAAAACTTATTGTAAGTTGGCTTGATGAAATTAAGAAAGATGCAAAAGCTATATATTTAGTTGGTGATATATTTGATTTCTGGTTTGAATATAAAAAAGTAATTCCTAAAGGATTTGTAAGGTTCTTAGGAAAATTAGCAGAGCTTTCCGATAGTGGAATTGCTATTCATGTATTTGTTGGAAATCATGATCTATGGATGCAGGATTATTTGGAAATAGAAGTTGGTATCAAAGTACATCATGATAATATCACAATCAGAGAAGAGGGAAAAGAAATTTTTATTGGACATGGAGATGGTTTAGGAAAAGGCGATTATTTCTACAAATTTCTAAGAATAATCTTCACGTCTAAAATCTGCCAATGGATATTTGCTCGTATGCACCCCAACTTTGCATTTTCATTAGCACATGCTTGGAGTAAAGACAGTCGTAAAAGCGGAGAGAATGCTAGTTTTATTAGTAAGGAAAAAGAAATTCTTTATGGTTATTGTAAAAAACAACAATCTGTTAATCCTGTTGACTTTTATATTCTTGGGCACAGGCACTTTCCTCTTGAGCTAAAGGTTGATGAAAAGGCAACATACATCAATACAGGCGATTGGCTACAACATTATACTTATGCTGTTTTGAACAATGAAAAGATTGAACTAAAAACCTATAACAAATAAAAAGAAATCCAGTTCTTGAGACACAACAAAAGACTTCTAAATGGAGATCTTTTTTATGAAAGCTGATATTTTTTATACTTGGTTTTATAGTAATTATAAAGTACAATAAATGTACCTAAAATTAGAATACCATAAATAACTAAGTGATTATTAATAGTTCTATAAGCTTCAGAATTATTTATTAAGAGCCAGAACCAATTCAAACCTAAAACTGAAACCAAATGGTTTGCTTCATTTGATAAATCTGGAGTATTCAGATAAGTA
The DNA here is from genome assembly GCA_905612305.1 of uncultured Flavobacteriales bacterium. Taxonomy (GTDB): domain Bacteria; phylum Bacteroidota; class Bacteroidia; order Flavobacteriales; family BACL11; genus UWMA-0277. The sequence continues at coordinate 98,490 of CAJQRK010000007.1, forward strand.
TAATAGATGTCATAACATTTTGAAAATAATATCCATAATAATATAATAAGAATTTTTAATATTTACATTATGTCAAATAATGTTCCTTAGATAAAACAAAAAAACCAAGCTAATACTTGGTTTATCTTAAAAAAATAAGATACAATATTATTTGCTAAGCATTAATTTATCTGTTGTAACAATATTTCCGTTTGCAACAACTTTAACAAAATAGATTCCTGTTTCCAAAGCTGAAAAATCAATGTTATCTAATACATAGTAATTACTTGAAATTTCACCTTCAAACAGATTTCTTACTTCAGCCCCTAATATATTTACTAGCTTTACTTCCACATTCATATCAGCCAATTGCTCAAGTGTAATAACTGCTTGTCCATTTGTTGGATTAGGATATATAGATAATTTTGAAGCGCTTATAACAGGAGCGAATAATGCTGAAGCTTCTCCAATTTGAATATTGTCAATGTAGAAATTATTTGCATTTCCAACAGTAACATATTCAAATTTAAATTTAATATTATCATTTTTCAACTGAGTTGTAGTCATAATGGTATCACTCCATTCATTCACTTCAGGTTTAAAGTTAGTTGTATAAAGACCTGCATTTGCCGCCTCTACAGGAGTTAATGAGCCTAGAACTCTCCACACTTCACCACAATCATTAGAATAATATACGTTTAATTCATTTACTGGAAAAGTATTAGCCGCCGCTCCTGACCAACTAAATTTAATTGCAGGATTTGACAAAGCGCTTAAATCATAAGCCTCAGAAATTAACTCATCTCTACCAAAAGTTAAATTATCTTTATCAATCATAATACTGGCATTACCACTAACCGCTACTCCATCTTTCCATTCCCATGATGAATTTTGTGTAGAACTAAAACTCCAATCACCATCAGTAGGATTTGCAGTTATATACCAATCATCTGATAAATCAGCAACATTTTCAAAGCTATAAGTATAACTTCCAGCAGTATTAGAAGATGATGTAGAATTTACTGATATGAAATTCTCTTTCACTGTTGTTGATGTGCAAATATTTGCATAATATGCAACATAAGTTGTTTGCTCTAACTCGCCTCTGTAGAATAAGGTATCAGGATAATACACTCCGTTCACCCAATAAGAATTAATACTATACTGATCTAAATCCAAATGAAGAGCAATATTTGTTGCTCCCATTGCTGTTAATTCTGACTCTGTACCTTGTACAATTATAGTTTTTACAATTGAATCATGTGAACTTGCACTTACTAAATCTAAATCTGATAAACTAGCAGCTCTAGCTTCAGTTGTTTCGTTGTATTCAATAGTTAGCGAAACGTCATAAACATCAGCATCATTATATGTATGCATATAATAATAGCCAAGCTGCTGCTGATATGATCCTGGCGTCACTGTTCCGTCACCCATATCCCATGAAACAGAAATGAGATTATCATAACTCTTAGAGTTTGAGTTTAACCAGATCTCTGATCCTTCACACATATTAGTTGATGAGGTGGAATGTTCAAAAAATTCTGCTTTATTAGAACAAGTAGGTGTTAAATACCCATCAGAAACTCCAGTAGCCGCAATATTATCTGCTGACCACATATATTCTCTAAACCCAATACCTGAAATGCCCTCATCATCCACCAATCCATTTAAAGTTTCATTCATTACTGCATTTTGCCCCTTAGTGAACATAGTGACATCATCATCATTAGAATAATCCATATAGTTCACAAACATTTCTCCAGCAGGATTTAATGAATCAGCAACACAGCCAGATCCAATACCAATATTACCAACATGATAAGGAAAATAAGAAAGATTTATTCCAAAATTTGGTCCGAATGCAGGAGGTGTATCGATTACGCCATCATCACCACAATCAGCATCTCCCCATACATGCCTTAAACCTAACCAATGTCCACACTCATGCGTTAAAGTACCACCACTAATCATTTGGCTAGCCAACAACACAACTCCATCAGTAGACATTCTATTGCTCCAAGGGAATTGAGCGTAACCTAACAAAGTATTCCCATCATCTTGTGGCAGAAATTTCTTTACAGTCCAAATATTAAGATATTGGTATGAATTCCAATAACTCAATGCTTTAACAGCATTTCCTGGCTCTGGCTCATCAGTTAATTCTGAACGAACCCTAACAATACCAGATGTTGGATTTCCAAGAGGGTCTTTTTTTGCTAATCTAAATTCAACATTCAAATCTCCTCTTACTGACGCAAAAATATCTGGCGTCTTAGTTAAAAAATTAGATGCCTGTCCATTCATATTTGCATTTAAAATATCCAAAGCTCCTTGAATAGAAGCATCAGAAATATTTTCACCTCCCATATCATGAATAACATGTACTACTACAGGAATTATTTTTTTGCCATTTTCTACTTTAAGATGCGTCATTTTACTTAAAGCCGATATGTAATTAGCCTCTAAATCTGCGTTCAAACTCTCCAAACCCTGATAAAAAGCAGGATATTTTTCTTCTTGTTCTTCATACGAACCTTCATATGTACCACAAACCCCTTGAGAGAAACCAAGGTTTGCTAACAAAAACGCTACAAAAATAAGTGGGAAGTATTTATTTTTCATATCCAATAAATTTATTTAAATTTTTAGGAAACAAATATAATGATTATCTATTAATACGCATCCCCATACAGAGAAATATATAAATACTAGTGTATATGCTTTTCAGCATGGTAAGAAGATCGTACCAAAGGACTACTTTCAACATGCTTAAACCCTAGAGAAAGTCCAACTTCTTTATACTTAGCAAATTGTTCTGGCGTAATAAATTCAACAACCGATAAATGTTTTTTAGAAGGCTGAAGATATTGGCCAATAGTCAAAATTGAAACGCCAACTGATCTTAAATCATGCATAGTCTCTATAACCTCTTCCTTAGTTTCTCCCAACCCAAGCATAATACCAGATTTGGTTTTTACGCCTCCTTCATTCAGAAAACGTAAAGCATCCAAACTCCTATCGTATTTTGCTTGGATTCTTACTTTTTTTGTGAGTCTTCTCACTGTTTCTATATTATGAGAAACTACTTCAGGAGCCACATCAATTATTGGCTGAATATCTTTTAACCTCCCTTTAAAGTCAGGAATTAAAGTCTCCATAGTTGTTTCGGGATTTTGCTTTCTAATCTCATTAATAGTCTCCACCCAAATACTCACCCCTCCGTCTTTCAAATCATCACGATCAACAGATGTGATAACTGCATGCTTAACTCCCATTAATTTAATCGATCGTGCTACATTTTTAGGCTCTAAAATATCAACTGCTAATGGACGACCTGTCATTACATTACAAAAACCACAAGAACGCGTACATATATTGCCTAAAATCATAAAGGTTGCTGTTCCTGCGCCCCAACATTCACCCATATTTGGACAATTACCACTTTCACAAATAGTGTGTAAAGCATGAGATTTAGTAATCCCTCTTACATTTTTATACGCCTGCCCTGTAGGGAGTTTAACTTTTAACCATTTTGGCTTTTTAAGTTTTTGAACTGATGTCAAAAGGCAATTTTATGAATTAGGTATTTGCAGTTGGATTGTTGTAACTCCCCCGCATGGTTTCTCATAAACTCCACAAGAACTAACAACCAAAATTGCAAAAAATAATAGTGTGTATAATATGGCTTTTTTCATTGAAAATATTTTTTGACAAAAATACATTTTTAAAGCAGATTATCTATCTTTGAAATAATTAAATGCCAACTACAAAATTACATATCAATTCAGATTGGAGAACATTTTTGAAAGAAGAACTTAATTCTGAAAATGTCCAAGCAATTATTAACTCCTTACAAACAGAAAGGAATACATCTGCCATTTTCCCCAAAGACAATGAAATCTTTAACGCTTTCAACATCACTTCACTAAAAAACCTGAAAGTCATTGTTTTAGGACAAGACCCTTATCACGGAAAAGAGCAGGCTCATGGGCTTTCTTTTTCAGTGCCCAATGGCATAAAAATACCACCATCATTGCGCAATATTTTTAAAGAATTACAAACGGATTTAAGTATCCCTATTTCCAATAATGGAAATTTAAGACCTTGGGCAAAACAAGGTGTGCTGCTATTAAATGCTACTTTAACAGTTAGAAAAAAAGAAGCTGGGTCTCACCAAAAAATAGGGTGGGAAAACTTTACAGATAAAGTTATTGAGAAAATATCTAAAGAAAAAGAAGGCGTTATATTTTTACTTTGGGGCGCTTTTGCTCAAAGAAAATCAATATTAATTGATGCTAAAAAACATCATATATTAACTGCTGCACATCCTTCTCCTTTTTCAGCTTACAGAGGTTTCTTTGGCTGTAAACATTTTTCAAAAACAAACGAAATACTTATAAACAATAACCAACAACCTATTGAATGGAAACTATGCTCAGAACCCTTAACTTTATTTTAATTAGCCTTTTGAGTTGTAGTTCATTTGCTCAGCAACCAATAGTAAAAGTAAAAGCCTATTTGGGCAATCAAGCATTTGAAGAAATCCTATTTGTATGTATCAAAGAACAAAAGCTCTATCATATAAAAAATGATAAAATTGTTAAAGACTATATCATTTCCTCCTCAGCTTATGGAATAGGCAGTGAAGCTGGAAGCAATAAAACTCCACTTGGCCTACATAAAGTAAACCAAAAATATGGCGAAAAAACTCCAATAAATGGCAGAATGGTCGGTAGAGTTTTTTATGGAGAAATTGCTACTATATATACAGATAATAGTAAAAGCAAAACAGATGATATAACAAGCAGAATATTTTGGTTAGAGGGGTTGGAAAAAGGGAAAAACAAAGGAAAAGAAATTGACTCCTACAAACGCTATATTTACATACACGGAACATCAGAAGAAGGACGATTAGGAAAGCCCGCCTCACACGGCTGCATAAGAATGAAAAATAAAGAAGTGATTGACTTGTACAGCCTAATAGAAGTTGGTACTTTAGTCCTCATTTTATAAAACAAAAATATGGATTTAATAGGGTCATCAATAATTGGAACAATAGTAGGGTTAATAGTCGCTATTGCATTAAGAAGACAGAAAAAAAAAGACACTCCTAATGGAGATAAAGAAAAAACATTAGAATTAGAAAAGAGTATTTCTTCAAATGAAGAAATAATTAAAAATCTTCAATCCGAAAAAAATATTTTGAATGCAAAAATGGAATCTTTTGAAAAATTAAAAACAGAAAATACAACTCTGAAGGAAAAACTTTCCAATACTGAAAATGAAAGAAACTCATTAAAAACAAAAAATACGACTTGGGAAAAAGAGGAAGAAGGGCGAATAAAAGAATTTAAAAAAGCGATTGATTCAACCAATACCCTACAAGAATCATTAGAAAAAGAAAAAGAAAGATTAAATGATGAAAGAGTGAAAGAAAAAGAGGTGCATTTTGACAATATGAAAAAACAATGGAGAGAACATGAAAAAGATGTTGAGAATCATTTACAAATGATTTGCAAAAATAATGTCATTACTTACATATCTCAAGAAGAATTTCCGCACGCAAGAAACAAACCTGACAATTCCATTGAAATTATGGACCAACTTATTGTTTTTGACGCAAAAAGTCCAGCAAATGATAATTTGAGTAATTTTTCTAATTACATTAAAACCCAAACTGAAAACCTAAAAAAATACGCAAAACACGACAATGTAAAAAAAGATTTATTCTTAGTAATTCCTTCAAGCACTTTGCATGTAATCAATCAATTCACTTACAATATGAGTGATTACAATGTTTATGTTATAACATTAGATGCATTAGAACCTATCGTTTTAAGTTTAAAAAAAATAGAAGAGTATGAGTTTGCCGACAAACTAAGCCCAGATGATAGGGAAAATATTTGTAGAGTAATTGGGAAGTTTGCGCATTCTACTAAAAGAAGAATACAAATTGACCAGTTTTTTGCAAATGAATTTCTAGACACTTTACATAAAGCCAAACAATTACCGAAAGATATTTTAGAAAATGTAATCCAATTTGAGAATTCAGAAAAATTAAATCCTCCAATGGAGAAAAGAAACAAGCCAATACTCACAAAAGATTTAAGAGATCAAACAGAAAAAATAAAAAAAGAATTAGAAATTCGAGATATTCCAGGAATTGAAGCTAAAATAACTTTTAAAGAAAAAGATGAGAGAACAGAAGAATAATCAAGAAGAAGAAAAGAACTTTATTTTCGGTATACGTGCCATAATTGAAGCAGTAGAAGCTGGGAAAACCATTGATAAACTATTTATCCAAAAAGGATTGCATAATGATTTGTTTGCTGAACTTTGGAAGTTGGTACGCCTGAAAAGAATCAACTACAAACATGTGCCACTTGAAAAAATTAATCGTCTTAGCAGAAAAAATCACCAAGGTGTTTTTGCCTTTATTTCCCCTATTGATTTTCATAATATTGAAGATGTAGTTCCTGCTTTGTATGAACAGGGAAAAAACCCACTAATCTTGGTGTTAGACAGAATTACGGATGTACGTAACTTTGGTGCCATTGCTCGTACAGCTGAATGTGCTGGAGTAGATACTATTTTAATTCCAGAACAAAATGCCGCTGCTATTAATGCAGATGCAATAAAAACTTCAGCAGGAGCGCTTCATAAAATTACAGTTTGCCGTACTTGGAATTTAAAATTGGCTTTACAATTTATGAAAGATAGTGGTATGCAATTGATTGCCTGTACTGAAAAAACTCAGGACAATATGTACAAACCAGATTACATACCTCCTACGGCTATTATTATGGGATCGGAAGAAGATGGAGTTTCTCCTGAATTTTTAAAAATGTGTGATTCAAGAGCCAAAATACCTATGAATGGTAAAATTGCATCACTTAATGTATCAGTAGCAACTGGGGTTATTTTATATGAGGTGATAAGACAGAGAAATTAATTATGAGTTGGTTTGCGAATTGGTTTGATTCTGAATACTACCATACCTTATATAAAAATAGAGATAAGAAAGAAGCTGAATTTTTTATTCAGAACTTAGTACAATACTTAAATTTTCAAAAAAAAAGAAAACTTCTTGATATTGCTTGTGGTAAAGGAAGGCATGCCACATACTTTAATTCTTTAGGATTTGATGTGGTGGGAATAGATTTATCCTCCAATAGCATAACTACTGCCAAAAAATATAAAAATGAAACACTACAGTTTTTCAAACATGATATGCGAGAAGTATATCAGGAAAATGAGTTTGATGTAGTGACTAATTTATTCACTTCTTTTGGTTATTTTGAAAAAGATGAAGACGAGCAAAAAGCCATCAATGCTATGGCTAGTAATTTGAAAGAAGAAGGGCTTTTAGTCATCGATTTTATGAATGCAAAAAAAGTAATTACTAATTTGGTAGCGAGCGAACAGAAAATAATTGATGACATTACTTTTGACATCAATCGAAAAATAGTTGATCAGTATATAATTAAAGATATTCGTATTAGTGATTCAAAAATACACCATCATTTTCAGGAGAAAGTAAAAGCCCTAACTTTGATTGATTTTTCTGAGTTCATTACACATGCAAGGCTTAAAATAATTGATATCTTTGGCAATTATAAATTGGAAGAATTTAATGCACAAACTTCTGACCGATTAATACTAATCTGCAAAAAATGAATATACTAACACTTGGCTTACTTTTCGCATCCGTAATTGCTGGAGCAATAATAGTAGAAATTTTCAAACCTAAAAAAGGAAGAAATATCCAAATGCTACTCACTTTTAGCGGAGCCTATTTATTGGCTGTCAGTGTTTTGCACTTATTGCCCGAACTTTTTAAAAACGATATCAGCAAATATATTGGCCTCTATATATTAGGAGGATTCTTAATTCAAATCGTTTTAGAATATTTTTCGCAAGGCATAGAACACGGGCATTTTCAAAAAAGCACTGTTATTCCTTTTTCTATACTTATCAGTCTTTGCCTACATGCCCTACTAGAGGGGGTTCCTTTAGGAGGACAGTTACATGATCATGCTCATAACTCCTTGCTCACTGGCATTGTGCTACATAAAATGCCAGTAGCAATTGTTCTAATGACTTTCTTTTTACAAAGCAACATGCAAAAATCAAAAGCCTATTTCTATTTATTATTGTTTGCTCTAATGTCACCATTAGGAGTATTTGCCGGCAATCTATTCGCAGACTTTTCCGACATTCATAATGAGATAATGGCGATGGTAATTGGTGTCTTTTTACATATTTCAACCACTATCCTTTTTGAAAGTAGTGACGGGCATAAATTTAGCTCACAAAAAATATTATCCATTATTGTTGGAGCATGTATTGCTATTTTGAGTTTATAGCATGAACCAACACTACGTTATTACTGGCGCTCCTGGAACAGGTAAAACAGCCATTATAAATGCACTAAAAGAAAGAGGTTACTTCTGTGTTGAGGAAAATTCAAGAGAAATTATTAGCGAACAGATAATAAATGGAGGAGAGATTCTTCCTTGGAAAAATCAAATTGCTTTTGAAAATTTAATTTCAAGTAAACGTGCCAAGCAATACGCAAGCATTCATAAGGATGAAATCTATTTTTTTGACAGAAGCACGATTGATTGTATTGCATACCTAAAAGCAAATAACTTAGAAACTTCCACCAAAATATTAGAGGGAATAAAAAATTGTGAATTCAACTCCAATGTATTTTACACTCCTATTTGGGAGAAAATTTATACAAATGATAGTGAGCGAAAAGAGAGTATTGAAAGCGCAATTACTATTGAGAAATTTCTGATTTCTACCTACCAATACTTTGACTATACTTTAATAGAGATACCAAAACTAACTATTGAAGAAAGAGTAGATTTTATTCTATCCAGAATATAATTTTTACACCTAAATTATTCTAATTTTACCAGCAATTTAATAATCAAAAAATATAGAATGGCTAACATTACACTAGACAATAATCCAACAACAACCTCTGGGTACTTACCAAAAAATGGAGAGCAAGCAAAAGACTTTTGCTTAATTGGAAAAGATTTAAAAGAGGTGACATTAAACAATTTTCGAGGTGAAAGAATTATCATGAATATTTTCCCCTCTATTGACACGGGAGTTTGCGGCAATTCAGTAAGAAATTTTAATACAACCGCAGGAAACCTTTCTAATGTAAAAGTACTTTGTATTTCAAGAGATTTACCCTTTGCTCAGAATAGGTTTTGTGGAGCTGAAAATATTGAAAATGTAATTACATTATCTGATTTTGTCTCAGGTGCTTTTGGAAAAGATTATGGGCTTACCATCTTAGATGGAGTATTTACTAATCTTCTGTCCAGGTGTGTTATTGTGCTGGATGAAACGCACAAAATTATATATACTGAACAAGTTGACGAAATATCCTCAGAGCCAAATTATGAAAAAGCAATAGCTGTTTTAAATTAAAACTTAGTCAGGAATAAGTTTGTATATATAAGTAGCTAATACCGCACCTGCTATTGGACCAACAAGACAATACCCTAAATGAGATAGGGTGTTTCCGTCTCCCATTATTGCATCAGCTAATATTGATCATATTCCAGATACAGAATTATAAACTCCTGCTGAAATTTTACCACCTACAAATATAGATTCAATAATTATAAAAGCCAATTTCTGAACCATTAAGAGAAATTACCTTCTGTTTTGGTTTTTTCGCTATATTTAAAATTACAAAAAAAGCGCTAGTAAAAATAGCTTATACTACAAGAATCTGTTAACAGTCATCACAACAATCTTTATCATGCATCAATTTGCATGAATAAACAGCTAAAATAGCACCAAGAGTTGTTGCTAACACATACAGCCATAAATGTGTTAAGTCTCCAGAAAATATTGCTGGGCCAATTGATCTTGCTGGATTCATTGAAGCTCCGCAAATAGGCCCTGCAAAAGTAGCTTCAAAAGCCACTACACCTCCTATTGCCAATGCTGCTGTAATTCCCTTTTCTTTAGCGCCAGTCGACACATTTAAAACTACAAACATTAAAATAAACGTAAGAATTAATTCCAGTATAAATGACTGTAACCAATTGTCATTTAAAGGTAGAGTTTGACCCATAGTTTCAGCTCCTGGAAACATAAAATACAAAGTTGCTGAAGCTAATATTGCTCCTAGAATCTGAAAAGAAACATAAGGGAATATTTCATTTTTCGGAAGTCGTTTTGCTACAGCAAAAGCAATAGTGACTGCAGGATTAATATGAGCGCCTGAAACATCACCAATAGCATAAATCATTGCCATGACCACCAAGCCAAAAGTCAAGCCGATACCTAGATGGCTCACTCCCCCTCCAGTTACACTGTCAATTACGATAGCTCCCGCACCAACAAATACTAATATGTAAGTTCCTAATAATTCTGCCCAATATTTTTTCATATTTTTAATTTTACGTTATTTAAGTATGTGTCAATATAATATATAAAAAATTACTTAGAGAAAAATACGCTCTCTTTTTTATAAACTAAAATTCAACTAGAAGAATTATAATCTGTGAAGATTCATTACCTTAGTCCAAACTTTTACAAAATCATGAACAAATTTTTCTTTTGAATCATTACATGCATATACTTCAGCAATTGCACGCAGTTGTGAATTTGATCCAAATATTAAGTCTGCTCTGGTAGCCATCCACTTTATATCTCCAGAAGTTCTATCGCGACCCTCAAATAAATTGGCAGATTCTGAGATAGCTTCCCATGCTGTACTCATGTCCAGCAGATTAATAAAAAAGTCATTTGATAGAGAGCCAGAATTTTTAGTTAAAACACCATGTTGTGAGCCACGAACATTTGTATTTAACACTCTCATTCCCCCAACTAATACTGTCATCTCAGGTGCTGTTAATGTAAGAAGATGGGATTTATCCAATAATAATTCCTCTGCTGGAATATTTATTCCATCTTTAATGTAATTTCTAAATCCATCTGATTTTGGCTCTAACACATCAAAAGAATCTTTATCAGTTTCTTCTTGTCTAGCATCATTACGACCAGGCATAAAGTCAAAACCTACATCATAACCAGAATTTTTAGCTGCATTTTCTACTCCAACATATCCAGCTAGAACAATTAAGTCTGCTAAAGAGATTTTTCTATTTCCACTTTGTGAATTATTAAAATTATTTTTAATAGAATTTAGTGTATCTAAAACTTCTGATAATTTATTTGGCTGATTGACTTCCCAATTTTTCTGTGGAAGAAGTGCTAATCTGGCGCCATTTGCACCTCCTCTTTTATCCGTTCCGCGATATGTTGATGCGGATGCCCATGCTGTTGTAACCAGTTGAGAGGTTGTTAAGTTTGATTCTGAAATTATTTTTTTCAGATTTGCAATATCTTTATTGTCTATTAATTCATAATCAATGTTTGGTATAGGATCTTGCCAAATGAGTGTTTCTGTTGGAACATCTGAACCTAAGTACCTTGCTTTAGGACCCATATCTCTATGAGTTAATTTATACCATGCTCTAGCAAATGCATCTTCAAATGCATCAAGGTTTTCGTGAAAATGTTTAGATATTTTTAAATACTCCGGATCTTTTATGAGCGCTAAATCTGTTGTTGCCATCATTGGAGCGTGTTTTTTATTTGGATCATGTGCATCTGCAACAGTATCAGAACCAGCTGAATCTTTAGGAGCCCATTGTTGAGCTCCGGCAGGGCTTTTTACTAGCTCCCATTCATATCCAAATAAAGTATCAAAATAACTGTTATCCCACTCTATTGGGGTGTGCGTCCATGCTCCTTCAAGTCCACTTGTAATAGTGTCAATGCCTTTACCGCTTTTATAGCTGCTTTTCCAACCTAAGCCCATTTCTTCAATTTTAGCCCCTTCTGGTTCTATCCCTACATGTGATGGGTCTCCAGCTCCATGAGTTTTTCCGAATGTATGTCCTCCTGCGATAAGCGCAACAGTTTCTTCATCGTTCATTGCCATCCTCGCAAATGTTTCTCTAATATCTCTTGCTGATGCAAGTGGATCAGGCGTCCCATTTGGCCCTTCAGGATTCACGTATATAAGTCCCATTTGAACTGCACCTAGGGGGCTATCTAATTCTCTATCACCTGTATATCTTTTGTCTTCTAACCATTCAGATTCTGGGCCCCAATAAATATCACCTTCTGGCTCCCAAATATCTTCTCTTCCTCCGCCAAATCCAAAGGTTTTAAAACCCATGGATTCTAATGCACAATTACCAGTTAAAATCATTAAATCTGCCCATGAAATTTTTTGGCCATATTTTTGTTTAATTGGCCATAATAATCTCCGTGCTTTATCTAAATTTCCATTATCTGGCCAGCTGTTTAAAGGCGCAAATCTAAGTGTACCGGAACATGCTCCTCCGCGCCCATCACCTATCCTGTAGGTTCCTGCACTATGCCATGCCATTCGAATAAAAAATGGCCCATAGTGTCCGTAATCTGCTGGCCACCAATCTTGAGAATCAGTCATTAATGCATAAAGGTCATTTTTCAAAGTATTAAGATCAAGACTTTTAAATTCTTCAGCATAATTAAATTCGTTATGCATTGGATTTGTTAATGATGAATTTTGATGTAAAATCTTTAAATTAAGTTGACTTGGCCACCAATTTTTATTTGAATGATTAACAGTTTTTCTTTTTTCTTGCGTGCCGAAACCAAAAGGACATTCTCCTTCTTTACTATTTATTTCTTCTTTGTTGTGCATATTTTATTTGTATTTATAGCAGAATATTCAATATTGTCATAAAATTTATTTTATTCTGAGTTAATTGATTGTAAAAATATAATAATATTCAATTTGAAAAGAATTTATATAGCAATTAATTATTTTTGCACTATGAAAATACCAAAGTTCGCCATCAAGTTTGTATTGAATATTTTTCCGCCACTGCTTTTTAATCGTATAGTATTAAAGGAAATTTCTGATGATTTTATGCAGATGAGAGTAATAATAAGAAGAGTGTTATTTAACATGAACTTTCATAAAACTATTTTTGGAGGAAGTATTTTCTCAGCTTGTGATCCTTATTTCCCAACTATGTATTATCACATATTTGCAAACAAAAATCGTAAACTTATTATTTGGTTAAAATCTGCTGAAATACAATATTCACGCCCTGCTAATTCTTCTTTAGAATTACATTTCAAAATTACAAAAGAGGATGTTTTAATTGCTGAAAAAACATTAGATGAAATAGGAAAATTCGAAGTTTGGCACACTGTTGAAGCTGTCAACAGAAAAGGAATAGTATGTGCTAAAGCAAAAATGCTAGTCTATTTAAGAGATGATAAAATGAAGAGGAAATTAGGCTTTTAGACTTTTGGTAATAAGCACAGTAGCATAAGCAGAAACTCCTTCTTCTCTGCCTATAAAACTCAGTTTTTCAGTAGTTGTAGCTTTTATAGAAACTAAATCGGTATTTACTCCCATACAAGAAGCTATTACTTTTTGCATTTCAGAAATGTAAGGCCCTATTTTTGGAGTTTGCAAGCAAATAGTAGAATCAATATTACCTATTTCATAGCCTTTTTCTCGAATCAAAACCATTACTTCTTTTAGTAATATTTTACTATCTATTGCTTTATATTTAGAATCAGTATCTGGAAAGTGTTTCCCAATATCACCCAAGTTAGTGGCACCCAAAAGAGCATCACAAATGCTGTGGATTAATACATCAGCATCAGAATGGCCTAAACCTCCTTTAGAATAAGGAACCTTTATCCCTCCAATCCAAAAATCTAAACCAGATTTTAATTGATGAACATCAAATCCAAACCCTATTCTATAATTCATTTGATTTTATATCTTTCATTTCATCCATTGCACCAAAATCAAATACTAGTGTAAAGCGCATAGTATTAGCCAAAGGATTATTACCGATAATAGTACGGCTAGCATTTATTAGATATGAAAAATCAAGTGCAAAAACATTATATTTTACTCCTGAACCAAATGTGAAAAATTTTCTACCACCCTTAGTGTCATGCTCAAAAAAGTAACCTGCTCTTATTGCAAACTGATCAGCATACCAATATTCTGTACCAACAGAATAATTAATCTCTCTCATTTCCTCACTAAACCCTCCAGGAGCATCCCCAAAAGATTGGAAAATTCCAGAAACGACTGAAACATCTGAGCTTTGTCCTAATTTAATTTCTCCTTCATCAATAAGAGGAGGGGTCGGTACTAATAATTTATTAATATCAAATGCAAAAGACATTTTATTATAGTCATCAAACTCTGTACTTAATGCTGTACCTAATCTTAAATTTATGGGAATAAAATCACTGCCTACAGTTTCCATATAGGAGATTTTATTTCCAATATTTGAGATATTTCCTCCAATTGCTAGGTCAATATCTTTACCGCTTATTCTGATTGATCGAGCATAATACCCTGCAATATCAGCAGCTATGGACTGCCCCGCAACTGTAGGAATACCACCAGCTGCTTGCCCTCCTGTTAAATTAGAATAAATATATCTACCGGAAATAGCTAATGAAAATTTACGTGACAATTTACGTGAATAAGAGGTTCCTAATGCAAACTCATTAGGATTAAATTGTCCAATAGTCTCTCCATTTACATCTGTAAAAGTAATATTCCCTAAAGAAAAATAACGCAATTCCATAGCAATAACTTCTTTGTCATTAAGCTTTTTGTAACCCGCTAAATACGATAAATTGATATCCGGCACTAAAGCTCTTAGCCAAGGTACGTAAGATACTGCAAAACCCATATCATCATCCACAAAGGCGTATTTTGCAGGATTCCAATGCATTGAATTAGCATCTGGAGTTGTAGCAACTCCAACATCACCCATAGCACCTGCTTTTGAATCAGGTGAAATTAATAAAAAAGGAACGGCAGTTGTAATAGTATTTAATCCTCCTGTTAATTCACTATAATCAATTTGAGAAAATGTGCTATTTAACATCAATAATGATGCACTAATTATTCCTATTATCTTCTTCATCTATTTAATTTAGTTTGCAAATATACTTCTTTTTTATGTGGTCTTTAACGGAATTATTAAGGCAATAGTATAATCCGAATTGATTTTGAAATAAAATCACCATCCGAACTACTCACTGCTAATTTAGCAATGTACATTCCGGCACTAAGCCGCTCTCCATATTCATCTTTTCCGTCCCAATCTATGGGCCCTACAGCATAACCATTATCATAATACGTTTGCTGAAAACGCTTTACCAAAACCCCTGTAATTGAATAAATATCTAACACAACATCTAAATCCTGATTTGCTTTATTGTGCTGAAAATAAATAGCTGTTGAAGCAGAAAAAGGATTAGGGTGAGTTGAATAATCTGCAATTACAAAACTATTATCATCAGCAACTACAAAAGTAATCTCTCCCTCCGAAGAGTTATTAAATACATCCCATACTTTTACGCTAATTGTGTGCTCTCCTTTTTCCAAATTACTAAAAGGAAAGCTTATACTTCCTTTTTTATAATCATCTTTTTTTGCCTCATAATATTCATTAATCACAAAAGGCAAATGAGTAGCTCCATCCAATACGGCTACTATATCATGCCCAATACCATTTCCAACGGTATTTATTCCACTAAAATCTTCAATATCAACCAACAATACCGGATTTTTATCTGTTATGCCTCCATTTAAAAATTGACGAGTATTCATGAATAATTTCAAGTTAGCACCATCATAATCATAAACGATATCATCAGCTGTCCCACCAATAACAAAACCTACATCACTTCCTCCTGCATCTATTGGATTTTCATCATCCGAAACAGCATAATAGGATATTTTTCCGGCACCATAATTATAAGCAATGTCTTTTGGCACTACAAATGAGAAGGAAAATTCTCCATCATTAACAGTTGCAGCCCCCTTGTATAATATATTGCTCTGATCACGATATGGCATAGGCGTACACGATTCTTGGCCCAAAGTAGTTCTTATAATTTCTTTATCATATACAGTTGGGAAGATGGTTCCACTAAAAGCATCTAGAACACCATTAGCGTCTACTATTTTCCCTTCAATAGTTACTTCTCCCAAAGCTTTTAAAGTATCTGAAATACTAGTAGTTTCTACATCATATTTTGGATAAGTTAAACAAAGAGCAGGATCACCTAACAAAGTAAAATTTCTATTATTTGCTGAAGTTCCACTCAATACTTTGGTTTTCTTAAATATATCACCTAACCTTGGAAATTCTCCATTTTCTTTTTCAAATACTGTGTTTATAAATTTGGTATTCAAATTATAATTAGGAGCAGAGTATACCAAACGAGTAGTACTCAATAAAGCAATTGCCCCTCCATTAGGGTTTAGTAATAAGTATTCGCCTGGAGAGGTTTGTTCCGGATTATCAAAATAAGAGAATTTGCAAGTAGCTGTCATAAAAAGAGGTAAATTAGAACTATTGTCCCAAGATTGTATTTGATCAAGCTCCAATATCCTTTCCTGTGTCCAGCCCAATGGCCCTCCGTGACCTGTATAATTAATTAGCAGAGCTCCTTTATCCACTATGGTGTTAATTGCATTTTGAGCCGCCTCACTCCTAGGACCTCCTGGAGTAGATTCTTGTAAATAATTATCCAGATAAATCTTATTAATATTAATATCTTGATAATTATCTGCAACTATATTTGCCAAACTATCAGCCTGCCACATATGTGTATTTCCATCTCCTCCATCTCCATCATCTGCAACAAAAGCAATATCATTTCTCCAACTACCAAACGATTCTTTAGCATAATATTGCTCCACTTTATCTACCAAAATATTCGCTTGAGCTAAAGTAGATACAGGAAATCTTCCTACTCCAATATCTACCAAGTCATTTGAGAACAAACCCTCATTATCATCTAACAAAGCAAAATAATCATCAGTAACATAGGAGAGCGTTGGATGTGTAGAATTCTCGGATTGAAAAGTAGGGATATAGTTAGTATTATTAGCAATTCTATCTTTTGGATCATAGGAACCGTCTCCAAAAAGCAAAACATATTTCAGTTTTGAATTTGGTCTTTTATATAGCATTCTTAAGAAATCACGAATAGCACTTACGTCTTGTACTCCTGAAGAAAATTCATTATAAATTTGTTGAGGAGTTACAATTACTGATTTTAAATTATCTTGTGTTGTATGAAATGCTGCTAAGCGCTCAGCTGCACTCAAAAAATTAGGATGAGATACAATTACATATTCGACATCAGAAGGCGTATTATGTAAATCTTGATTACTAACACTTCCTTTTAAAATTGGAGTTAAATAAGAACTACCATTAAAAGCAAGATATTCATGTAGCTCATTAATTGAATCATTAAAAGAAAGCACTCCATTATTAAATAAAGTAGGAAGTTCAGTAATTGCTGTAGTATTACTTACATCCCAAATAGAAATTGAGGATGTGGCATTTTCCAATTGATAAGTAGCAATTTCATTAATCATTAGCTCAGTATCCCTAAAAAGCATTGCAGAACCACTCATTTTTAATGCTCTTCTTGCATTAATTTCAATATAATTTAACCAAGCGGAAGCTCCATTATCTGAAGAGCTATAATCAATTGTAATTGTGATGTTTGATGAGGACGCATTATAATTTGTTGTTTTTGAAGCATTTTTGGCATATTCTGTAGCATAAGCAGTTACAATATTATTTACACTAATAGCATTTAATGGAGCAGAATTAGCGCTAACTGTAAATACAGA
This sequence comes from uncultured Flavobacteriales bacterium, assembly GCA_905612305.1. Classification (GTDB taxonomy): domain Bacteria; phylum Bacteroidota; class Bacteroidia; order Flavobacteriales; family BACL11; genus UWMA-0277. Next base: position 116,215 of record CAJQRK010000007.1, read on the forward strand.
AGGCACTAATGAGCGAGCCACAACAGCTGTTTTTATACTTAAAGGGCTAAATTGATCCAAATTTGGAAAATTAAAATCAAAAGATTGATTATTTTGAATGTCAAATCGTTCTCCAAACCATTCTTTTCCGGAATGAATTAAATTTTCATTTTCAGCCTCATGAAAAGAAAATGCATTAAATGACGTCACTGTTTTTGTAGCATTTTGAAAGGCTTGTTTTGCCTCCACCCTCTTTCCATCATTCTGATTATCAACTACTAAAAAATAATTTACCTCATCAGCAAACAAATGTGTTTGGTGGGTAAATAAACCGTTTGAAGCATCATAATTCCAAATATGGGGAGATTCTCCATAAAACAAAATATAGTCAGAACTTTCAAAAACACCATTACTATTAGCATCATAAATTTTTATGGCATTTTCAACCAAATCATCATGCCTAAAATCTGAGTTTAATTTAGGTAACATCCCACCACCATTTCCATACAATTTTAAAGCCGAAATTTGCAAATCATTCATATTAACACCTAAAGACTCTATACTAGAGTAGTAAAGCTTATAAATACCAGATTTATTAGTAGCTATTTTATACCAATTACCTTGCGCTAATACAGAGCTATACTGTCCATAAATATTAGCTATAAAAAGCATGAAAATTAAAGAAAAAAGAAATGGTTTTTTCATTGTTGCAAAGTTAAGTATCATTTTAAAAACACTGTTAAAACGCGTAAAAAATGTAATTATTATATAATTTATCTACTAGCAAAAGTAGATAATAAATAATTTGTTTATTTTTGTGAAATTGAAATTAAGAAAACCCTCTTTTATGTTAAATAACTTTTCCAAGATTTTTATTGCCATAGCAGCTTGTATTTTAATTAGTAATGATGCCAATGCACAAGATCCTGCTTTTAGTCAATTTTATGCTAATCCTTTATACTTAAACCCTGCTTTTGCAGGCACAACTCCTAAAGGATGTCCAAGAGCAAATTTAAATTATAGAGATCAATGGCCAGGCATTGGAAGAACATACGTAACCACATCTGCTTCATGGGATCAACACATTAATGCAATTGGTGGCGGGCTAGGTATTCTTGTTGTAAATGATAGAGCTGGATCAGGTCACTTAAACACAAGCCATGCTTCATTATTATATTCTTATCATTTAGAAGTAAATAGAGGATTCTCTGTAAAAGCTGGTTTTGAAGCTTCATATAGAATGATTAAATTAGATTGGACTGATTTAACTTTTGGAGATATGATAGATGCTCAATATGGTTTTATATATCCAACACAAGAAGATATAGCTAATAACAAAACAACAGTTAGTTATCCTGATTTTTCTACAGGTATTTTGGGGTACTCTAAGAATTTCTTTTTTGGTTTTGCTGCACACCACCTAACTCAGCCAAATCAAGGATTCATTAGCGTAAGTGAATTGCCAAGAAAAATAACTGCGCATGTAGGTGGTAATATCGCGCTAAACAAGTTTAGTCGTAATTCAACAACTATCTCTCCTAACTTCATGTATCAAAAACAGCAAGATTTTCAACAATTCAATTATGGGGTGTATGTAAATAGAGGTCCAATGGTTGGAGGATTATGGATGCGTAATAGTTTAAAAAATATTGATTCATTTATTCTTATGGTAGGCCTAATTCAAGAAACATTTAAATTTGGGTATAGTTACGACATTACAGTAAGTAATTTGAAAAACAGCAATACACTAGGTGCGCATGAATTATCATTTACGCTTTTCATGCCATGTAGATCAAAAAATAAATCATACAATACAATTAGTTGTCCGCAATTTTAGTTTAGATAATTATTAATCTTTATAATACATCAATAATGAAAAAAAATCAAATAATTTTAATAACGAGTAGTTTATTACTATTCTTTTCTTGTGTTGAAAAGAACTCTGTTAAATTTAATCATACTGGTTCACACGGAAGGTCTTCATCCACTGGATGGGAGTATAATAACCCAAGGAATGGTGGTTTTGAAGATAATTGGAATAATAAATTTCAAGAGCAAGCTACGGGTCCTGGTCTTCTATTTATAGAGGGAGGCTCATTCACCATGGGAAGAGTGGAAGAGGATGTAATGTACGAATGGAATAATGTTCCAAGGACAGTTTCTGTATCTTCATTCTACATGGATGAAACTGAAGTAAGCAATATAGATTATTTAGAATATCTATATTGGCTTAAACGAGTTTATTCAAAACCAGATGAAGGGGAAGATTGGATATATGAGAAAGCACTACCAGATACATTAGTGTGGAGAGATAGATTGGGATATAATGAGCCTTATGTGAATAATTATTTAAGGTATCCTGCTTACCACAACTATCCTGTTGTTGGAGTGAGTTGGGTGCAAGCTACTAATTATTGCAAATGGAGAACAGACAGGGTAAATGAACAAATATTAATTGATGCATGCATACTAACAGAAGATGTTATAAATAGAACAGAAGACCAAGCTTTTAGCACTGAAGCTTACTTATTAAATCCAGATGGACTCTTTGATCCTACTGATGAAAATTACCATATTAATCCACCGAAAGATTTAAGCGGTTGGGCAAGAGATGAAAAAAATAAAGTGAGAACTGTAAGGCGACATGATGGTCTACTTTTACCTCCTTATAGATTACCAACTGAAGCAGAATGGGAGTTTGCAGCTTTAGGTTATATAGGAAATACCCAAGAAGAAAATACTAGTAATCGAAAATTATACCCATGGAATGGGTCTTCATTAAGAAATGGTCATAAAAAACATCAAGGAGAAATAATGGCTAATTTTAAAAAAGGCAGAGGGGATAATATGGGAGTCGCTGGTAGTCTGAATGATCAAGCTGATATTACTACTACTGTCCGTTCTTATTGGCCAAATGACTATGGTTTATATAATATGGCAGGAAATGTGTCGGAATGGGTAATGGATGTGTACAGGGCGGAGATTGAGCAAACTTCCACAGCAGATCATAGAAAATTTAGAGGAAATGTATATGAAACAACTAAACTTGAAGACAACATACCTATGATTGATAGTTTGGGTAGAATAATTACGGAGGAAGTTAATGTAGAGGATAATATTTACAGAAGAAACTATAAGAAATCTGATAATATTAATTATCTTGATGGAGACATTGAATCTCAAATGGGAATTGATTGGAATAATTATCTTGAAGAAACAATGGAAGCTGATACTTCAAGTGTTGCAATTGATAAATGGAATTCAACAAAATATGGCCAATCAAAAGGACAAAATCGTTCAAAATATAAAGATAATACTAGAACAGGAAATAGTAATGAAATGTACGCTTATGGTGAAGCTTCGCTTATCACCGATAGAACTCGTGTATTTAAAGGTGGTTCTTGGAAAGATAGAGCATATTGGTTAAATCCTGGCTCTAGAAGATTCCTAGATGAAGACCAAGCAACTGATGCGATTGGATTTAGATGTGTAATGGATAGATTGGGCTCACAAACATCAACACAAAAACAAAATCAAAGAGGAAAGACAGATTTTGGAAGAAAAGGAAAGAAAGGAAAGAAATAAAGAATGCAAGTACTGTCTAATAATATTTTAAAAACAAAACCCCATAATATGGGGTTTTGTTTTTTAATACCATGAATATTTCTGATTTATATTCAATTTTCAAAAGATATCCTTTCATCTGTACAGATACCAGAAAGATAACTAAAGGAAGTATTTTCTTTGCTTTAAAGGGAGAAAACTTTAATGGAAATAAATTTGCTGAAAAAGCCATTAATGAGGGCTGTGCTTATGCTATTATTGATGAAGAAGATTTTTGTAAAAACAAAAACCTCATCTTAGTTGAAAATGCTTTAGTCTGCTTACAAAAACTTGCAAAATACCACAGAGAACAACTCTCTATTCCTATAATTGGAATTACTGGAACTAACGGCAAAACTACTTCCAAAGAACTTATTCATGCTGTCCTAAAGTCAGGAATGAATTGTTTTGCTACAAAAGGAAATCTTAACAATCATATTGGTGTTCCTTTAAGCATTCTTGAAATGACAAAAAGCACTGAAATTGGAATTATTGAGATGGGAGCAAATCATCAGTATGAAATTGAATTCTTATGCAATATTGTTCAGCCCACGCATGCGGTAATTACAAATCTTGGGTTGGCACACCTTAATGGATTTGGCGATTTACAAGGAGTGATTGACACTAAAAATGAACTTTACAAATATATCTCTAAAACTAAAGGACATGCATTTGTAAATAGTGCTGATGATATGTTACTAAAACTCTCAGCAGGAATAAAACGTACCACATATGGAAAAAAAGGCGTAATTAACGCTATAATTTCAAATACAACTCCTTTTATTAGTATTAACTATAAAAACGAATTAATCAAAAGCAAATTGATAGGAAATTATCAATTTGACAATATGATACTCTCAATATGTATTGGCAATCATTTTAACATCTCTTTACAAAATATTAAACATGCTATTGAAAAGTATGCTCCAGAAAACAATCGCTCTCAAATAATAGAAACTTCAAATAATAAGCTAATTTTAGATGCCTACAATGCAAACCCATCAAGCATGGAAGCAATGTTATATTCATTTGCTGAACAAGAATATACAAATAAGATATGCATACTAGGAGATATGTTAGAATTAGGATCCCATTCTGCACATGAGCATCAAAAGATTTTTAACTTATGTGGAAAATTAAATCTTCAATGTTACTTTATTGGAGCGGAGTTTAATAAAATAATCAATAAAGCATTTATTAGTAAAAACTCTTTTGAGCAATATTTAAAGAATAATCCTATTGCTAACAAAACGATTCTACTAAAAGGATCAAGGGGTGTAGAACTAGAAAAATTAATTACATTATTATAGAGAGCAACTCTTCATATATAAATAAAATATCTATATAAAAATCACTTAGCTAATAATATAGATTATTTTCTTTACTTTTGTAAAATTAAAATAACGATTCAATGAAAAAAACATCCTTACTATTTGTGGCCTGCTTAATGGTCTATACAATTTCTGCTCAAATAAATGAGCACAGTGATAGAAGACTTACCATAACAGTTGGTGGGTTAAATCCATTAATCCAAAAATCCCAACTTCAATTTGAACATACGCTAGGAAAAGCTACTCAATATTGGTCTATTGGTGAAAACTTGCAATATCATTTGGGACTTCTGAATCAAACAGAAATATGGAGTGGTCCAAAATTATCAATTTTCACTAGGCGTTATTTTAAAGATCAAAGAATAAAACATGGAAAAGATTGGTTCTTACAATTTAAAGCGGGTGCAGCTTACTTAACCAATCCTTTCGCTGGCTACGATACTGACCTCTGGGAAGTAGATGCAATCACTGGACTGCTAGTATCTGTTAATGATGCTAATGGAGACCAAATAGAAATTCTAAATAATGATAGTTATTGGCTAACTTATGGAGGTGGAGTTGCAATTGGATATAAAAAAGTAAGTTGTAATGGATGGGTATTAGAAGCACTCTTAGGATATCATTATTGGGCCCCTCCTAGTTATTTTACATCTGAATTTAAAACTTGGATAAAAGATGAGGCTAATACATTTGACAGTGATAATAATATAGGAGGAGAATTATACGACATAGAAAATGGGATAAATAGGACATGGTTTTGGACGTATGGTTTCCCAGTAGACCTTCAATTTAAGGTTGGTAAAATAATTGGGTGGTAACGCTCTTAATTCTCCTCTAAAGCATCTTTGAATAATTTCCTAAAAACAAAGAAAGATACTGACAAGAAGCCTCCAAGAAAAGCACCTAAAAATCCCGACAAAGCGTTAGACTTACTATCTTCTTTTAGCGGAAGTATTGGTTTGTCAATAATATTAATAATAGGTGTATTGTTTAGTAGTGTAATCTTAGAAAGCTCTAAGTTTTTTATAATTTCTAAATACATAGTATTTAACACTTCCACTCTTCTCATTAGCTGTAATTCTTTCAGCCTACCAGAAGCCTTTATAATTCTTTGATTAATATCTTTCACTTTAGCAAATTCTTCTTCCACCAAAGCTAACTCGCCAAAAATTGAATCTGCTCTATTCTGTAAAAAATCCAAAGTATTATTTGCTTGAGCAGTTTGATGAACAACATACATCTTGCTCATCTGATCAATCAAAACTTCAACAAACTGCTTAGCTAATTCCTCATTTACTGAAGGGTACGATAAGCTAATAATATTAGCCTCATCTGATTGCATCTCAACAACTAACTTTTCTTCTACCATACTCCTCCAAATATTACCACTAATACTATCATGAATATATGTTATTTTATCATGAAAAGAAATTGGCGTAAAAACCCCTTCTTTATTCCAATCTTCTTTTATGCCATTTATTTCAAGATAGTGCTCAATAAGCAAATCTTCTTTGCCTGCTATTTTTGTCTTGGTCATAAGGGTTGCTACCACCACTCCTCTTGACTTTAATAATTCTAATACATTACTTTGACTAAAAGTAGTTGAGGAATTCCCTCCAACATCAAAACCAAACTGACTTGCAATCCCAGACATTGCTCCTAAACCACCTCCAGCTGTAGGGTCTTCAACGACAAAGGTGAGCTCTGCATTATATCTTTTTTCAGAAGTAACTGCAACTAAAACACCTAATACGCAAAAGGCAAGTGACAAGGCAATAATTACAAATTTCTTCTTAAACAGATAAGCTTTGTAATCTGATAATTTAATCAGAATATCTTTTAATTGTATTTCGTCATTATACTGTTCCATTAAAAGGCTCCATTTATCCTGTTAATTAATAAATACAGAGACATTACTGCGGTTATCTTGGTAATTACACTCTCAATATGCTTATTGTAATCAACATCCTCTTTTCTCTTTCGCTTTACTTTATGTTCACTAATAACTTTAATAGTAGATCCTGGCTTTACTTTTGGAGAAATAGAAAACAAGCCAAAATTCATTGCTTTTCTTGTAACCCCATTGGCATGTATCACTACAGTATGTGACTTCTGATTATCCTTAGAATACCCTCCCGCAAAGTTCCTAATGTAGTAATTTGCGCGTTTTCCAAAAAATGGAGCACTAATTGAATTTCCTTCTATATTATTTAATTCTCCTGTTACCTGAACTATATCTAGTGTTCTAGGAATAATAACACTATCCCCTTCTCTTAAAGCTAAATCATGTTTAGAACTCGGCTTAGATATTGCCTTTTGCATATCAAAATAAACAATATCACATATAATACTATCATAAGTCTGTATACTATTTTTTTGTCTTTCAATATTTAATAATTCTAGATTATAAATATTAGATAATTCATTATTAGTCAGTATAGAATCCAATAAATTATCAGGAATATTCAACTTTTCATCATTAACGATCTGATTGTTAAATTGCCTGTACATTTTCACGCCATCTACAAAAGCATAATTAGTTAAGCCTCCTGCTCTTTTAATGACAGATGAAATTCTTTCATCCTTTGAAAGTAAGGAATATGCGCCAGGATATTTTACTTCTCCCATTAATACAATATTTACAGGCTCTTCATAATCAGGATTTTCTCTTACAAAAATTTGATCAAAAGGTTGTAAAATAAATTCCTGAGCTTCAGCACTTAACATTAAATCCTCTCCTATTTTAATCCTTTTAACAAGTGCTCTTCTTGGTTTTAATTTATGAGATGAAATATCATAATCCATAACTCTACTCACCTCTACTCTACTCCCCTCAGCTTGCTGAGTTAGATCGCCCGCTTGCAAAAGAACATCTTGCAATGTCATGCCTACTCCAAAATCAAATGTTCCTGCTGCTCTTACGGCTCCCATAACCGATACAGTAAAATCATCATCAAAATCGTCAACTGAAAGCACACGAACAATATCATATTCTTTCAATAAGATATTATCTTCATAATTTTTATCATCAAGAATAGCTCCTAAATTTACTGCAATATGAGATTTTGTTCGGTCCTTATTTAAACGAATAACATATACTTTATCCAAGAAAGTTTTCTCATCAATACATTTAGCTCGGTTTAATAAATCTAACAAATGTTCGCCTTGTATAAACTCATAATCGCCTGCAACGCCAATACTTCCTTTTACGCTCACCACATTAGATAATTTATTGGAAATAGTATTCACAACTATCTCGTCACCATTTTGTACAGCAGTAGAGTTTACATGGCTTTTATGCACATCATTTACTCTTATCGCATTATAATCAATTCGCTTAAGGGTCAATACATCAGTAAATGCATTCGCACTATATCCGCCGGCATATTGCATCAAACTTGCTACAGACTCTCCTGTTTTTGCTTCATAGGTATAAGGACGATTCACCGCTCCTTTTACCTCAACAATATGTTTTGCAGGGGGGACAAACAAATAATCACCATCCTGCAAATAAATATCTTGTGAGCGTGTTGGGTTAAATAAAAACTGATAAATATCTAGTGAATCAACCGTTTTCCCGTCACGCTTTATGTAGATATTACGAACGGTTCCTAACTGATTCGGACCTTTAGCTGCTATAAGTGCGTTGAATGCAGTATTAATTGCAGGAATTGTATAAGAACCTGGATTATACACCTCTCCTACAATATTAACCGTAATTACTCTTGAATAAGAAAGAGTAACATTAATCTCAGAATTTTTCATATCCAGGAATGATGAGAATTTACTTTTAAGTAGAGAACGCATCTTTTTAAAAGTTAGTCCTTTTATATAAATTCTTCCGTAAGAACTTGGTGTAATATATCCTCTGTCATCCACTAAAAGTGTCTCAGAAAACTCCGAATATCCCCAAACAGAAATAGAAATTTCATCTCCACTTCCAACTTTATAATTTTCAGGAGCTTTAGCGTCTAATGCCTTTTGAAAAAATGATAATTTATTATTTCTAAAAATATCTTGTCCATAAATCTTAGCTTTAGGATAAGTGGTTGTATCTTCTGCCAAAGTATCACCAAAAATTTCATAAAATTTTGAAAGATTAACATTCATATTTGATGTCTCTTGAACTCCATTCGCATATTTTCCTTTACTAGATTTAAAATCCATTGCTTCGGCAATTTCATTATCAGATAAGCCCATTTGTTTTAATACTTGTTCTGAAGGAATATCAGAAGGACGCAAATCTTCAGGGTTTGCATTTGAAGGTAAAAACTTCAAATAAGCAGGATTGATTTTGTTCTTATCTAAATCAATTTGAGCACTTGAACCCAAGGCTAAACAAACGACTAATGATAATAAGATGAGTTTTTTCATAATTTCTATTTTAAAACAGAACGAGAGATTACAATTCTTTGAATCTCAGAAGTTCCTTCATAAATTTGTGTGATTTTTGCATCACGCATTAGGCGTTCTACATGATATTCTTTCACAAAACCATAACCGCCATGTACTTGTACCGCCTCAACTGTCGTTTTCATAGCTGTTTCAGAAGCGAATACTTTTGCCATTGCTCCTAGTTTATCATAGTTTTTTCCTTTATCTTTTAGCCAAGCAGCTTTCAAACACAATAATCTTGCCGCTTCAATTTCGGTAGCCATATCTGCTAACTTAAAAGCAATAGCTTGATGTTGAGAAATTTCTTTCCCGAACGCCTTTCTTTCTTTAGAATATTTCAATGCTAATTCATAAGCTCCAGAAGCTATTCCTAATGCTTGAGAAGCGATACCAATCCTGCCGCCTGATAAAGTTTTCATAGCAAAAGTAAAGCCAAAACCATCCTCACCAATTCTATTTTCTTTAGGCACTTTTACATCTGTAAACATTAATGAATGTGTATCAGAACCTCTTATCCCTAGTTTGTTTTCTTTAGTTCCAACTACAAATCCTTCCATTGTTTTTTCTACAATAAAGGCATTGATTCCTTTATATCCTTTTTCCACATCAGTTTGTGCGATTACCAAATATACTGAAGCTGTATTTCCATTCGTAATCCAATTCTTTGTTCCATTTAACAGATAATAATCTCCTTTATCTATAGCTGTAGTGCTTTGTGAAGTTGCATCTGACCCTGCTTCCGGCTCTGACAAACAAAAAGCACCAATAATCTCACCACTTGCTAGTGGCTTTAAATATCTTTCTTTTTGCTGCTCAGTTCCATATGCTTCTAATCCCCAACACACTAATGAGTTATTTACTGACATTACAACAGAAGTAGAGGCATCTATCTTTGAAATTTCTTCCATTGCCAATACATAAGAAATAGCATCCATTCCAGCTCCTCCGTATTTAGGATCAACCATCATACCTAAAAACCCTAGTTCTCCCAGCTTCTTTACTTGCTCAGTAGGAAAAGACTGATTTTCATCTCTTTCAATTACTCCAGGCAATAATTCAGTTTGAGCAAAATCTCTTGCCGCATCCCTAATCAACTTATGCTCCTCTGTTAATTCAAAATTCATTGTTTTTCTATTTTCTAAAATACGCACAAAAATACACTTTTTAAACTATCTTTGAAAACTGATGATTAAGAATGTAAAATACCGTGTTTTGGGAGTAATGTCAGGTACATCATTGGACGGAATAGATTTAGCAATTTGCAGCTTTTCCAAAACTAAGAATTGGCAATTTAGCATTGAAAGATGTATTACCTTACCTTACAACAAATACTGGAAAGAAACACTACAAAATTTACATTCAAAATCTGCAGAAGAAATAAAACTAATTGACAAAAAATACGGCCTTTTTATTGGAGATACAATCAATAATTTCTTAGCTAGTAAAAAAGTAGATTTTATAGCCTCACACGGACATACCATATTTCATCAGCCAGAAAATAAATATACCTTACAAATTGGGAGCGGAGAAATAATTGCAAAAATTACAAAAACTACAATCATTAATAATTTCAGAAGTTTAGATATTTCATTGAACGGGCAAGGTGCTCCTCTAGTTCCTATTGGTGATTCGCATCTGTTTTCTAACTACAAATACTGCATCAATTTAGGTGGTTTTTCAAACATCTCTATAAAGAATAATGGAGTAATTACAGCATTTGATATTTGTCCAGCAAATATTGTATTGAATGAAGTATGTAAGCAATTAGGAATTGAATACGATAAGAATGGAGACATTGCGAAAAGTGGAAAACTTATCCCAATACTGCTTAAAAAACTAAATTCACTAGATTTTTACACACAAAAAGCCCCAAAATCATTGTCACGAGAATGGGTGGAAATAAACATATATCCATTGTTAAACAATTATAAAACAAAAAATATTCTAAATACTTTCTGTGAGCATATTGCAATACAGATTGGTGTTTTTCTTAAAAATGAATCTGCATTATTTACAGGTGGCGGTGTATTCAATACTTATTTAATAGCGCGAATAAAACACTATTCTTATTCTAAAATTATAATCCCAGACAATACGCTAATTAACTTTAAAGAATCTCTAATTTTTGCTTTTTTAGGAGTTTTACGAATTGAAAATCAGGTGAACTGCCTACACTCAGTCACTGGCGCAAAAAGAGATAATTGCGGAGGAGTTATTCACCGTCCTTGCTAATAAATTTATGCCTACTAACATCTATTATCTAATGTCTAATTAATACATTTGTAAAAAATTTATCACTACCAAAAAGATGGAAGAACTATTAAAAAAATTTGAAAATAAAAAACCTGAAATAGTTTTTGAATGGCAAGATTCTGAAACTGATGCTCAAGGATGGATAGTGATAAATTCATTAAGAGGGGGTGCAGCCGCAGGAGGAACAAGAATGAGAATTGGTGTTACCAAGGATGAAGTACTAGCACTTGCTAAAACTATGGAGGTGAAATTCACTGTTGCAGGACCTCCTATTGGTGGCGGAAAATCAGGAATTAATTTTGACCCAAAAGACTCAAGAAAAGAAGGCGTATTAAAAAGATGGTATGCTGCCGCAAAACCTTTATTAAAAAATTATTACGGAACAGGTGGAGACATGAATGTAGATGAAGTACATGAGGTAATACCTATGTGTGAAGAGCAAGGTATTCTTTTTCCACTTGAAGGAATTATCAATGGACACCACAGGAGAGATGAGTCAGGTAAGATGAAAATCATTAATCAACTTAAAGAAGGTGTTCCTTTAACTGTAAGAGATGAGAAATTAACACCTAATCCAAATAAAGATTATTCAGTAGGCGACTTAATTACAGGCTATGGAGTATCTGAAAGTATTTTACATTACTATAATATCTATGGAGGAGAAGTCAAAGGAAAAAGAGTAATTATACAGGGGTGGGGAAATGTGGCCGGAACAGCTGCTCACTATCTAGCGCAAGCTGGGGCAATCATTGTAGGAATTATTGATAAAAATGGAGGCGTAATTAATAAATATGGTTATAGTTTTAATGAAATAAAATCACTTTTGGAGGATCGTTCGTCAAACTACTTGGAAGCGAAAAACATGCTATCCTTTGAAGAAATAAATAAAAAAATCTGGAATGTTAGCGCTGAAATATTTATTCCTGCTGCAGCATCTCGTTTACTTACCCAAGAACAATTAGATACTATGATAGATAATGGGTTAGAAGTGATTTCCTCTGGAGCTAATGTACCCTTTGCTGACAAAGAAATTTTCTTTGGCCCCATCTCAAAAAGTGCGGATGAAAGAGTAAGTGTCTTGCCTGACTTTATTGCAAACTGTGGTATGGCAAGAGCATTTTCTTATTTTATGGAAGATGATTGCCAAATGAATGACAACTCGATTTTCAAAGCTGTATCAAATACAATAAAAGATGCTCTACAAAACACCTATAATATAAATAATAATAAAACAAATATTTCAAAAACTGCTTTTGAAATTGCCTTAAAAAAACTAATATAATGGAACAATTACGAATCTTTTTAAAAACAGAATATTTAGAAAACTCAGCACAAAATTATTTAATCTTTGTTGCGGCAATTATTATAGGATTACTTTTTAAAGGTTTAATTTCACGATATTTGAGTCACTCTCTTTATAAAGTGATAGGCAAAAAAGAAAGAAAAGTAGGAATGGAAAAATTTGATAAACTTCTAACACGACCAATTGGATTTTTTATCATGTTAACTATTTTATATTTTGGGGCATCCTATTTAGAATTCCCTACGTCTTGGGGGCTAGCAGGCATGAATAAATTCGGAATAAAAATGTTGCTCTCTAAAGGATTTTCATTAATTTATATTTATTCTATTTTTAGAATTTCTCTAAGACTTATCGACTATATAGGATTAATATTATTGAAAAGAGCAGAAGAGACTGAAAATAAAATGGATGATCAGCTCATTCCATTTGTTTTAGAAATCATTAAATTTGTAGCTTATATCTTTACTGTCTTCATTATACTGGGAAGTGTGTTGGGAGTAAATATTATTGCTCTTACTACTGGCCTTGGAATTGGAGGTCTTGCCCTAGCTATGGCTTCCAAAGAAAGTTTAGAAAACCTTTTAGGCTCTTTCACTATCTTTTTAGATCAGCCATTTACTGTTGGAGACGTTGTAACTGTAGGGTCTATTACAGGAGTAGTTGAAAAAGTAGGATTCAGAAGCACTAGAATAAGAACCTTTGACAAAAGTTTAGTTACTCTACCAAATAAAAAAATGATTGATGCAGAACTAGATAATTTAGGAATGCGTCCAGTTAGGAGGGTAAAATTTAATTTAGGACTGACTTATGACACTACTGCAGAACAAATTAAAGCGATTGTCACTGACATTCAACATATGATAAAACAACACGAAAAAACCAACCAAGACGGAAAGGTTCGTTTTCAAGAATTTGGCTCTAGCTCACTGGACATAATGATAATGTATTTTGTAAACAGTCCTAGATGGGATGATTTAATTGATGTAAAAGAGGATGTCAATTACAAAATAATGGAGATTGTGAAAAAACACAATAGCGATTTTGCTTTTCCATCCACAACGGTATATTTGCAAAAAGATTAAAAAAACCTTAACATTTAATATCAAGAATTTATGATTACTACACTTATGATTATTGTTTTCGTACTCGGATACTTAGCAATAGCTTTAGAGCATCCTATTAAAATTGACAAAGCAGCTTCTGCTTTGGTTATTGGTGGAGTTTGCTGGGCACTTTATGCTTTTTCAGGAGTAGATGCGCATCACATGAACGAACATTTATCGCACCATTTAGTAGATATTGCTGAAATTTTATTCTTTCTTTTAGGCGCAATGACTATTGTTGAATTAATTGATGCCCATGAAGGATTTTCTATTATAACTGATAAAATCACTACTAATAAGAAGGTGGCTTTAATGTGGATTTTGAGTTTGATTACTTTCTTCTTTTCTGCTGCATTAGATAATCTTACTACCGCTATTGTAATGTCAGCGCTGCTTACAAAATTGATAAAGGATAAGGAAGCTCTCTGGATGTTTGCAGGAATAGTTATTTTATCAGCAAATGCTGGGGGGGGCTTGGTCACCAATTGGAGATATAACTACTATTATGCTTTGGATTGGAGGGCAAGTAACTGCTGCCAATATCATTACTTCTCTATTTATCCCTTCTTTAGCTTGCGCTTTAGTACCTTTAATTTATTTAACTTTCAAATTGAAAGGAGAAGTAACTCGCCCTGTAAAAACAGACAGCACAGAACATGATATTAACCCTACTACTCCATTTGAAAGAAATCTTATTTTCTATATGGGAGTTTTAGGACTACTATTTGTTCCAATATTTAAAATGAAAACTCACCTACCTCCATATGTTGGGATGTTACTTTCATTAGGAGTATTATGGATTGTCACTGAAATAATTCATAAAAGTAAAAATCATGAACAAAAATCTCAACTTTCTGTAATAGGGGTTTTAAAAAAAGTAGATGTGCCAACCATATTTTTCTTTTTAGGAATTTTATTAGCTGTTGCCGCTTTACAATCAGCTGGGCAGCTAGATATTGTTGCTGCTTATTTGAATAAAACCTTTAATGGAGATGTTTATATCATAAATATGATTATTGGATTATTATCCTCAATTGTAGATAATGTACCGTTAGTTGCTGGAGCAATGGGAATGTATGAAATTTCCCCAATAGGGGATTTTGCAGTTGACGGAAAATTCTGGGAGTTTTTGGCTTATTGTGCAGGTACAGGAGGTTCTGTTTTAATTATTGGTTCAGCTGCAGGCGTGGCGGTAATGGGAATACTGAAAATTGACTTTATCTGGTATGTGAAAAACATCTCTTTATTAGCGCTTATGGGATATTTAGCAGGTGCAGCAACTTATATATTAATGCAATAAAAATTAAATTTATCGTTTAAACTAAAATCATAATTATGAATCCTTTATTACAAATACCAACAACTACTGACAGTACACTTGTTGTCACTGAAAAAACGCTTTCGGTTATTGAGCTAATCACCTCAGGAGGTATTGGGGGCAACTTAGTAATGGGTGCTTTAGGATTATTATCCCTCTTTGCTATATATATATTAATTGAGCGTTTCTCAGTTATTAAGAAAGCAAGTAAGGAGGATGAGAATTTTCTGAAAAGTATTAGGAATTTTGTAGAAGCAAAAGATATTCAGGCGGCTAAAACTTTATGCAGAAATGCAGACAGCCCTATTTCCAGAATGATAGAAAAAGGCGTAAATCGAATTGACAAACCTATGACAGATATTTCAGCTGCAATTGAGAATCAGGGGAAGCTGGAAGTTTTCAAAATGGAAAATAATCTAGCTAACTTAGCTACTATTTCTGGAGCCGCACCTATGATTGGTTTTTTAGGAACCGTAATTGGCATGATAGTTGCTTTTCATGAAATGGCAAGTGCGGGAGGGAATATTGATGTAGAAATGTTAAGTAAAGGGATTTATATGGCTATGACAACAACAGTAGCAGGTTTAATTGTAGGAATTATTGCCTTTATTGCTTATAACTACTTAGTTTCAAAAGTAGATAAAGTTGTGTTTATGCTAGAGGCAAAAACGACTGAATTCTTAGACGTGTTACACCACAATGAATAATGGGATTAAGAAGCAGAAATAAAGTAAGTGCAACCTTTAATATGTCCTCCATGACGGACATAGTTTTTTTGCTGTTGATATTTTTCATGCTGACCTCTACCTTAGTTAGCCCAAATGCATTAAAACTATTGTTACCCAGCAGTAAAGCTAAAACTTTAGAAAAACAAACGATTTCAATCTCAATAACTAAGGATATTTCATTTTATATTAATGAAAATGAAGTGTCCGAAAATACGATTGAGCAAGAACTAAAATTATTGTTAAATAAAGAGCAAGAACCTGCTATTATTTTACATGCTGACAAAACAGTGGCCATTGAGCATGTGGTAAAGATAATGGATATTGCTTACCGTAATAAATACAAAATTGTATTAGCAACAACATCTAAATAAAATGACAGCTACTGAAAAGAAAAGTAAACGAAAAGGAATCATTGGAACAATTCTGTTTCATGTTCTACTTTTAGTTTCCTTTCTTTTTATGGGGCTTACTTATCAAGATCCACCTCCTCAAGAAGAAGGAATCAGTATTAATTTTGGATTTACAGATGAAGGGTTAGGGGAAATAGAACCTGAAGACACAGAAGAAATTATTGACCCTGTAGAAGAAGAAATTATCGAAGAACAAATAGAAAGTACTGAAGAAATAGTAACCCAAACTACTATTGAAACTCCGGCAGTTGAAAAGACTGAGGAAAAGAAAAAAGTAGTTGAGAAAGAACAGCCAAAGGAAGAAGTAATTGAAGAAAAAAAACCAGAGGTGAATAAAAGAGCAATTTATCCTGGTAAGAAAAAAACTACAACAACTTCAGAAGGAAATGAAAGAGGGGAAGGAAAACAAGGGGCTATTGATGGCGATCCTAATGCTGATGCATATGCAGGCGGAGGAATTGGAGAAGATGGAACTGCTTATCAATTAGGCGGCAGGAAAGCTGAGTTTAAAGCAAAACCAATTTATACTGTTCAAGTAGAAGGAAAAGTTGTGGTGGCAATTACTGTTGATAGACTAGGAAATGTAATTTATGCAAACCCTGGCGCAAAAGGATCCACTACACTTAACAAAGAACTTTTACAAAGAGCCAAAACAGCTGCTCTCAAAACAAAATTTGAACCCAAACAATCTGCTCCAAATAATCAGCAAGGAAAAATTATTTATTATTTCCAACTGAATTAATGACCTACCAACAAACGCTTGACTATCTATTTGATCGTTTACCTATGTATCGAAGACACGGAGCTGCAGCTTACAAATCCGATATTGGAAATATTGTAATAGCAACTCAGCACTTAAACAATCCACATAAAAAATTTAAAAGCATTCATGTTGCTGGTACAAATGGTAAGGGGTCTACTTCACATTTATTAGCATCCATATTACAGGAAGCAGGCTATAAAGCTGGGCTTTATACTTCCCCTCATCTAAAAGATTTCAGAGAAAGAATAAAGATTAATGGAAAGATGATTAAAGAGGCTGAAGTCATCTCCTTTGTAAGCAACAACAAGGCTTTTTTTGAAACATTAGAATTATCATTTTTTGAATTTACTGCAGCATTAGCCTTTGATTATTTTGCCAAACAGAAAGTAGACATTGCTATCATTGAAACAGGTTTGGGAGGCAGGCTAGACAGTACAAATATTATTCGCCCTGAGCTAACAATCATCACCAATATAAGTTTGGATCACACCACTCTATTGGGAGATACTATTGAAAAGATTGCTGAAGAAAAAGCAGGGATCATAAAAGATAGCATCCCAATTATTATTGGCAGAAAACAAAGAAAAACAACTGAAATTTTCAGAAAAATTTCTAAAGAGAGACAAGCTAAATTAATTTATGCTTCAGCTAATAATAAATACAAAACAGATTTAAAGGAAAACTATCAAAAAGAAAATGTCTCCACTGCCCTTACCGCTATTAGTCAGTTGCAAGCAATGAATTGGAATATTTCTGAGGATAATATAATAAACGGAATAGGAAACACCCTAAAGAATACAGCTCTTATCGGTAGATGGCAAACCCTAAGCAAACACCCTCTTATTATTTGCGATATGGGACACAATGAAGATGGAATCAAACAAGTCACTCAACAAATAAAAGAATTACATTACAATAAGCTTCATTTTGTATTTGGTGTAGTAAAAGATAAAAACATTGACACCATATTCCCTTTATTACCTGAAAATGCTGAGTATTATTTTTGCCAAGCCAATATTGATCGTGCAATGGAGGCAGAAGAATTAGCAAAAAAAGCCATAAAATTAGGACTAAAAGGAGAACCCCATACTAGTGTAAAACAAGCGCTTAAAGCAGCAAAAAAGAATGCTACTAAAGATGATTTAATCTTTGTGGGAGGAAGTGCTTTTGTGGTTGCTGAGGTGCTATAATTTATTTTGATGAAACCTTGCTTGTAATAAGAAATGCTATATATTTGCATCCGATTTTGGGCGATTAACTCAGTTGGTTCAGAGTGCCTCCTTTACACGGAGGAAGTCGGGGGTTCGAGTCCCTCATTGCCCACAGATATTCTACCAAAAGAATCCAAATTTTAGCAACAACCCTGTAAACTAAGTGTTTATGGGGTTTTTTGTTTTCCAACATCACCAAATAACACTATTAAATCCCATATTAAAGGTGTCCTATTAGGTGTCCTTTTTTAAGTTTTGAAATGGGACACCAGAAAGAGTGTAAAGTGTTGATAATATGTGAATTATATAGTTTATTCTGTTGCATATTAACTTAAAATTATGTATATTGTAAGCAATAAATAGGAGTCTAAAATACTTTAAAATGACAAATACTTTCTCACTACTTTTCTACATCAGAACAAGTAAAACAAAATCAAATGGTACTGTACCAATCTATGTACGCATAACTATCAATGGAAAAAGAGCTGAATTTTCTGCCAAAAGAACAATTGACCCTAACAAATGGAACAATACTAAGGGCAGAGCAAAAGGCTCTAACGAACAAACAAAATCACTGAACAAATACCTAGACACTATACAAGCTAAGGTTTATGAAAATCAACAAGAGTTAATGCAAAAGAATAAATCAATTACAGCAGGGACTCTTAAAAATGCTGTATTAGACATTAATCCTGATAAAAAAACACTTCTTGGGGTTTTTGAGAACCATAACAAAAAAATCAATCAGCTCATAGGCAAAGGTTATGCAATTGCTACTGTTGGTAAATATGAGCTTTCCTACAAACATTTAAAGGAGTTTATTAAGTTTAACTATAAAGCAGATGATATACATTTAGGTGAAGTAATTTTCGGTTTCATCACAGATTTTGAGCATTATCTTTTAAGTGTAAAAAACATCAGCAGAAACACAACCAATAAATACCTATCACACTTAATAAAGATGATTAATATTGCTCTAGACAATGAATGGATAGATAAAAACCCATTCCGTAAGTTTAAGATGAAAAACAAAGAGGTAGTAAAAGAGTTCTTAACAGAAAATGAGATTCAGATTTTACTTAGCAAAGAATTTACAATAAAACGTTTGGAGCTAGTCAGAGATATATTTGCTTTCTGTTGTCTTACTGGCTTAGCATTTGTTGATGTAGAAAAACTTAATCCTGATAATTTACATACAGGTATTGATGGCAACCTGTGGATACATATCAGAAGGCAAAAAACAAATACAGCATCTCACATTCCTTTGATACCACAAGCTCTTAAAATAATTAACAAATACAAAGGCCACCCCTTAGCAGTTAATAAAGGCAGTGTTCTGCCAGTCCTTTCAAACCAAAATATGAACGCCTATCTAAAAGAAATAGCTGATTTGTGTGGGATAACCAAAAATCTAACTATGCATACTGCAAGACATACTTTTGCAACTTATGCACTCACTAAAGGAGTTCCTATTGAAACTGTTGCAAAAATTCTAGGGCATAAAGATTTAAAAACCACACAGATTTATGCCAAGATAATTGACAGTAAAATAGCTGATGACATGAAGAAACTGATGAATATAAATTTAAAAGGAACACAGAAAGCCTCATAAAAAAATATTTAATCCTATATACGACAAACCATGGTGTATAAATAGACCCTCATAATGGTTAGTTACTCACATTATGTTGAAAAGCAAATTAGAGATAATACTTAATTTTGACTAATTATTCAATTAAAATTTGTTATATGATATTAATACAAATCAATACATATTAAATATGGATAAAAACAACTTAGTTACAGTACAAGACCTTCAAAAAATGAAAGAAGAAATTATTAGTGAAATAGCACTAATAACAGAAAAAACAACTACTCAAAAGGAGTGGCTAAGGTCAGCAGAGGTAATGAAGATGCTAACCCTTTCCACAGGTACACTACAGAATCATAGAATCAATGGAAAAATCCCTTACACTAGGATAGGGGGCACTCTTTATTATGAGCGTAAAGCAATACTTAAAGTGCTTAACGATAATAAGAGAGCTGCCTAATGAGTAAAGAAGTTAAGAACAAATACATACCCAAAAACTATAACCACAGTATTTTACTGAAAATTCATTCTCCTAATAAGGAGGATTATAAACCTAAAGAATATAAGGTTTATCAGCTCTTAGCAATGATTAACGAGCTATACCCAATGCAGGAGAACCAAAGGCTTTTGTATGGGGATTATACCTATATAAGTGCTACTAAATTGAAACACTTATTTGGTAATGATTATAAGGCAACTGTTGATTGGTTGGTTAAAGCTGATGTTTTCAAAACAGATAATCAATATATCAATGGTAAAAAATGTAAGGGGTTTAGTTTTACAGATAGTTATGCGGATGCTACTCCTAAGAAAGTAACCATTTGTAAGGGTTCTTTAGTAAGGAAGCTTTCTAAAAAATCTAATTCATCTTATGCTACTGAAAAAAAGTATGGCTTCTTATATAAATATTTAGATGGCTTAGAAATTGATGTAGAGGGGGCTTCTGAATGTGCTTGGAGTATGTATAAGCAAGATAAATTAGAATACTCTAGTAAGTTAGCTAAATATGAGTTAAAGGTAGCTAGTGCCACTTATAAAAGTAAATCATTAAAAAAACCTGCAAATCCTACAGTTAGGTTGACTGTTGGTTTAGATAATATAGATAGGATTGATAACAAAGATTTTGGTTTTACACAAGATTCAACTGCATATAGGGTGCATACTAACCTTACTAATATTAAAAGTGAGCTTAGGAATTATGTTACTTATAATGGTCAGCCAATAGTATCAGTTGATTTTGCAAATTCACAGCCAATGCTTAGTACTACACTGTTAAGTCCAGTGTTTTGGAATACTGACGCCACAGCAACTGCAGAAATGGAGGAGAAAATTCTAAAAAAAGGTTTAAAACCTAATATTCTTAATAATTCAGACATATTACCCAGTGTTTTCAGTGATATTATAACAATGTCTTGTAATCCCTTTAGCTATACTTCTTATATTATGTTTACAAAAACAGGTATTCCACCTGTAAGTATAGCTGTTCCTGTTGATATTCAAAGGTATATTGACCTTTGCCAGAGTGGGGATTTGTACAAGTTTCTATCAAAAGAAATGCAGTTAGAACAACAGGGTATAGCTGATATTGATGGTAGGGGTGTTAAGGCAGCAGTATTTCAAGTGTTGTTTACTGATAACAGGTTCTTAGGACAAGCTGACGCTAAACCTAAAAGAATATTTAAGGAATTATTCCCATCTGTTTATGATATACTCTTTCATATTAAGCGTAATGATAGCACAGTCCTTCCTATTACCCTACAAATTATTGAAAGTACTATTATTTTGAATAGAGTGGCAAAGCGTATTTCTATTGAAAGACCCAACTTATTTATTACTACTATTCACGATTCTGTTGCTACTACATTAGGTAATGAGGATTATGTAGAGCAAGTAATGCGGGAAGAAATGATAATAGCAATAGGTCTTGAACCATCTTTTAAAGTGGATTATTGGTCAGCTGATAATCCTATAACAATTAAAAAAACAGCATAATGCATACATATTTCATAAACAAAAATGGTGTTCAAACTTATATTGATAGCAGAGGGATTTATCTCTCTTACCCCATAGACAGCCGTAACATTGCAGAAGTATCATTAGATAGCTCTACAAGGGCTCTAAAGCTGTTTCAAGTAGCTTCTTTGCAGGATATAACAGGCTTTCATATTATGGCTTATAATTTTTAGTTATCATTACTAATCATGTGTATAATAAAATCATGTATTCTCCCTCTTAAATTAGGAAAATAATAACTCAAAATGCCAGAATCTAATGTATATATCTGACTACCTATAAATAGCATCATAATTACGTAAATAACTACTAATCAATTATTTACAATTATACTATTGGAATTACCCTTATTAGTGTAAAATAATGTCTGGCAAAGTATTGTTATTAAGACTTACATCTACCCAGCAGTTCCGAACTCAAACAAACCTATCAATGATTAATTAATAAAAGTTAGTTATTTATTATATTGAAGTATTTTAAGGTTTTTAAGGCTTAAAAAGAGAATAATTAACAACTCTACATCCTGTAAATTGAGCATATAGATAGTTATAAAATTGAACTTTAAATGTGGCTGTTTAAGTGTGTTTCTTCAAGTGGTAGTTGAGGTGTTGCTTACGGTATTTAGTTCTTAACCTATATAAATAAACTCAAACTATTGAAAATAGATATATTATAACTAAGTTTGGGGAGTTTAAAACAATAGATTAACAATAAAATAAGATTATGAAAAAAATACTATTTGGATTATTACTATTTAGCTTTGTAAATGCATTATCAATAAATCCAGTTATTGAATACCTATATGAACCTGATTCTTTAGGATTAGATTTTAAAGAGTATCAACTACTAACTAAAGATAAAGCTAAAATAAATAGTTGGTGGCTTAGTCCATTGGTTAAAAATGATAATAACAATAATGTTATAATAATTGCAGGAGGTGATGCTGGAAATATGTCTTATTTATTAAACCATGCTTACTCCATAAGCTATAACGGATACAATGTTGTATTATTTGATTACAGAGGGTTTGGCAAAAGTTCAAGTTTTGAAATAAATCAAAAGCAACTGTATTATAACGAATTTACAGATGACCTAGAAACTGTTATTAGTAAAGTAAAAGAAAAATGGAATGATAAGAAAATTGGAGTTTTAGCTTTATCAATGGGAACAATAATAACAAACTCTTATTTGAAAACACATACTCTTGATTATATTATTTTAGAGGGAGTTGTCAGTAATACAAGTAACTTCACAACAAAAGTTGAAAATTTAAAAAATCGTAAAATATTACTCCCAAAATCTTCTAAGAAGTATGATGAATTATTTTTTGTAAATCTACAAAATGCAAAAAATGTAATTATTTTTCATGGAACTGAAGATAATTTTTCTGAAATCACAGAACTTAAAAAGATTAAAAAAATAAATATTATAGAATTTAATGGAGGGCATTTACAAGGATTTCATTCACTAAGTAAAAATTATTTTGGAGATTTATATATCAATCATATCACGAGTTTTTTTAATAATAAATGAAGTTTCCATTTTTTTAATGATTTAATTTCTATTTTAAAGAGGAGATGTAAAATTAACTCTAATGCTTGAAAACAGTCTTATTTATAAAAAGCGAAATCTATTTACAAATTATACCACTTTGGAAAGAATACGTACAGTTAAACCTTTATTTTAACATGAAAAAACAAAAATGAGATTAATTATAATACTTTCAGTCCTACAATTTTATGCAGCAATTATTTATGCTCAAAACTCAGATACCACTTCTGCTTTAATAAAACATTCTGAAATTTTTAGAATACAGCTAGAGCAAGATAGTACTCTAAATAAGGAATTAGAATTAGTTGACTATTTTTTAAATAAAAAATATGATTCAATTAATATTCAAAGTAATAGTTCAGAACAATTTAAAAAATATAGTTTAAATTTTTATTCCTCTAAATATTATAAAAATAAAGATAATGAATATGTAATTTTATCTTCTAAGCAAGATGCAGAGAAAACAAACTTTAAGGTTATCTACAAATTAAACTCAGAAGCATTTAATTTGAAATATGATGATTTCTATAATGCCATTTTTAATTTGAATTTCATTAAGAAAGAAGGTGAAACATACCTAGATATTAGTCCTGATTATACTGATTATAATACATATTCAATTGAAAATATTACCTTTTACCAACTAGAACCTTTTACTGAATTAGAGAAAAAGGAATTAGTAAAGGATGTGTCCTTTTATTTTGAGATGTATAAACGATTTGAGGTAAAGAAAAAAACTCAGCCATTAAAAATAATTAATATTAATTATTTAAGCAGTTTACACTTTATCGGTTTTGATTATGCTTTAATGCAGACTGGAATAACTATACCTGATGAAAACCTTCTTCTTTCTCCTGAATATTTATCAAACAAACATGAAATGATTCATTATATCCTAAATGGAGAATATAAGTTTCGTACTTTTATAAATGAAGGAATAGCAACTATTTATGGAGGTAGTGGTGGTCAAACTTATCAAAAGAAATTAGAAAATGTAAGTAATAAAATAACTGCAGAAGAAAGAGAGGATTTTATTAAATTCCTTGTTGAGGGTAAAAGAGTTGGAGGTGATTTTCAGGATTTTTATTATTCAATATCAGCAAAATTAGTTGATTTATATAGGATAAAGGAAGGCTTTACGGATAAGGAGCTTATTGATGCTTTGAATAATCTTAAAATAACACACAAAGAATTTATTATAGACAAGCTAAAGGAAGAGAATCCTAGTGAGTTTATCAATTCCATTTTTTATTAAAAAATACTTATATATATTTATACAATTAATTATTATATAATCAATATACTGTAAATAGGTGAATTATAATAAGACTGTTTGAAGCAAAATGGACACCTCAAAAAATAGGATTAAAGTTTAATAAAGAAGATGAAAAGTAGAAAAACAACAGACAGTAGAGAAAAAGATTGTTGTTGAGTAAAACAAAAGTGCATAATTTCTATTATATAATGTGCCATTTAAGAAAGGTATAAGCGAAAACCTTACAGGAAGCTCTAAAGGTTCGGTAAGTGCGACTACTAAGCTTGTAAGAGAGTTAATTGCCATCAACATTACCTTTACAGATACTAAAGAAGAGGAATAAAGCTATGTATTAGCACTAAAACGACATCAAATCTGACAACATAAAAAAGAAAACCCTTGTAAATCATTAATACTTATTTTGAATACAATTTTAGTGTATAATAACTCAAAATACCAAAATCTAGTGTGTATATCAGACTACCTTTTAACACAAAGGTGATTACGTAAACCAAGCTATATTAACAACTTACTAATTAATTTAGAAGTTTTAAAAGTTCAAAATCATATAAAATTTAATACATTTGCCACGCAGGGTGAAAATAACTTTACACTCTTGCTAAAAGATTCCAATAAGGTGTCCTATTAGGTGTCCTATTAAGAATTAAGATTTTAAACTGCTGAATATCAGTATATTAATGAGAAAGTTCAAGTCCCTCATTGCCCACCAAAAAGAAACCCACTCATTTGAGTGGGTTTTATATTTACAGAAATGACATTCTGTCTTGAAATTTACTTTGGTACAGTTTTCGCTTATATACTTACTAAACATAATCAATTAAAAATAAGAAAATGAAAAAGAAAGGTAGTATTAATGTTAAGACCGAGAATATATTTCCAATAATTAAACAATTTCTATATTCAGATCACGAGATATTCTTAAGAGAGCTGGTTTCTAATGCGGTAGATGCTACCCAAAAAATGAAAACACTTACAACAATTGGAGAATTAGATGCTGATATTAAAAACTTAAGAGTTGAAGTAATATTAAATAAAAAAGAAAAAACAATTACCATTAGAGATAATGGGATTGGAATGACAGATAAAGAATTAGATAAATATATCAATCAAATTGCATTCTCTGGAGCTGAAGAGTTCGTTAATAAATACAAAGATGCTGACACAAAGAATTCAATTATTGGTCATTTTGGACTTGGCTTCTACTCTGCTTTTATGGTTGCTAAAGAAGTTGAGATTATTACAAAAAGTCAGCAAGCAAATAGTAAACCAGTTAAGTGGATCTGTGATGGCTCTCCAAATTTCACAATGGAAGAAGCGAATAAAAAAACCAAGGGAACAGATATTGTTTTACATATTGCAGATGACTCAACAGAATTTTTGGAAGAAAGTAGGGTTTATGCTATTTTAAATAAGTACTGCAAGTTCTTGCCAGTTGAAATTAAATTTGGAACTAAGACTGATGAAATAGATGATCCTAAAGGAAAAAAAGATGATAAAGGAGATGTTCTTAAAATTGATAAGGTATCAGATAATATAATTAATAATACCAAACCCGCTTGGACAAAATCTCCCGCAAATCTAAAAGATGAACATTATAAATCTTTTTATAAAGAATTATACCCAATGGAGTTTTCTGATCCATTATTTCATATTCACTTAAATGTTGACTTTCCTTTTAACTTAACCGGTATTTTATATTTTCCAAAATTAAAAAACAATCTAGAGGTTCAAAAAAATAAAATTAACCTTTACAGTAATCAGGTTTTTATAACTGACAATGTAGAAAATATTGTCCCTGAATTTCTAACACTTTTACATGGTGTAATTGACTCTCCAGATATTCCTTTAAATGTCTCTAGATCTTATCTTCAAGCGGATGGAAATGTTAAGAAAATAGCAAGTCATATTACTAAAAAAGTAGCTGATAAGCTATCAAGAATGTTCAAAAAAGACAGAAAAGATTTTGAACAGAAATGGGATGATGTTAAGGTGTTTATTGAATATGGCATGTTAACAGAACAGAAATTCTTTGATAAAGCTAAAGATTTTTCTCTTTATAAAAATACTAATAGCGAATACTATACATTTAGTGAGTTTTCTAAAAAAGTAAAGAATTCTCAGAGAAATAAGGAAGGGAAAACAATAGTTTTATATACCAATGATTCAAAAGAACAGCATAGTTTTGTTAAGACCGCAACAGATAAAGGTTATGAGGTTCTGGAACTAGGAGGGCCTTTAATTAGCCATTTAATTAGCAGGCTTGAGGCAGATAGTACGGATATTCAATTTACTAGAGTTGATGCCGATATAATAGATAAACTAATTGAGCAAGAAGAAGCTACTATTTCAAAGTTATCTGATAAAGAACAAGAGAAGTTACAGAAAATGATTGAAGAAGGAGTTGATAAGGAAAAATTTACTGTGCAAGTTCAAAATATGTCAGTCTCAGACTCACCTATAGTTATAACTCAGAGTGAATTTATGAGAAGAATGAAAGAGCAGCAGCAATTATCTGGAGGCGGAGGCATGCAGATGTTTGGCTCTATGCCTGAGTCATATAATTTAGCCATTAATTCAAATCACGATCTAATTAGCAAGATTCTTAAAGAGAAGACAAAGAAGAAAAGAACTAATCTAATTAATCAACTTCTTGATTTAGCCTTATTATCTCAGGGCATGCTAAAAGGTGAAGATCTTACTGCATTCATTTCTAGAAGCGTGACTCTAATTAAATAAGTATAAGTTCGAGTATTTTAGCCCACCAAAAGAAAAACCACTCAATTGAGTGGGCTTGTTGTTTATCTATATAATGCAATAAATTAAAGAAACCCACTCAATATTGAGTGGGTCTTTATTTATTCAAAAATTATTAAAGAAGTTATTTTATCGCTTAATGGATTTGTAGTAGAGTAGAAGTAATTAATTAACTCCCCATCTCTATCAACTAGATATTTCTGAAAATTCCACTTGACACTTGAATTTAAAACACCATTATATTTTTTATCAGTTAACCAGGTATATAGAGGAGAAATATTATTTCCCTTAACATCTATCTTTTCTGTTAGAATAAAACTAACACCAAAGTTTTTTGTACAAAATTGCTTAATTTCCTCTTCTCGTGCTGGTTCTTGAGCACCAAATTGATTACAAGGCAAACCAATAATAACTAAATCACTCATATATTTCTGATAAAGCGCTTGTAAATCAGCATACTGTTTTGTAAAACCACAATTTGAAGCAACATTAACAAATAAAATGTACTTACCTTTAAAAGAACTTAATTCTATTAAGTTTCCATCTATATCTTTAATGGATATATTGTGTATATTTTCTTTATATTGGACGCTCATAGTGCAAAATAGCATTAATACTATTAAAAAAGATTTCATAACTATTTTTATATTTTTAGTAAAGGTGAGGGGATTTATATTGCAATACACCTAACTTCTCTATATCTATTAACCTTGTATTATGAAAACTAAGTTTATTTATAGAAAGTTAGGTGTATTTAAGTAATCTATTGAAGAATTAATTTTTTGTTAACTACACTTTTATTGATTATATATTATCTTGCTAAACGTCTTATAACATCTCCAGTATCATATATATCAAAAACTACTTGATTGATTGTATTGCGATCAACTTTTTCACCAAGAATATTTATTGAATATAAATATTCTTTATCTAAAGTATTGTAATCAATAATATCTGTTGTTGTTGGAATTAAGACAGCATCAATAACATGTACAACACCATTGTCAGCTACAATATCAGCTACAGTTACCATAGCATTGTCAATAAAGACTCCCATTGAGTTAATTGTTAGTGTTACATCTGTCCCAAGTAATGTTGAAACTACTTGATTATTTGATAACATTCCTGACATTACGCTATCTCCAACAACATGATGCTTTAAGATATCAGTTAATTGAGGAATATCATTAAGTAATGCCGTAACTGTACCAGCTGGCAATAAATTAAATGCAGCATCTGTAGGCGCAAATAAAGTAAATGGACCAGCTCCAGAGAGTACACCATTTAATGCACAAACATCAACAGCAACTTTTAAGGTAGTATGATCTGCAGAATTAGAAACTATATCATAAATGGTATTTCCTACACAGCTAGTGTTCCAGTAAGGATTTGAAGGATCATTAGGAAATACAACTATCTCTGTTGAAGGGTCATAATCAATACCAGCAGTTAATACATTTGCATCATCAACAAATGTTACTTGATGAGTTATAAAATTATATATATACGCTTGATGACAAACACCACAAGTATCCTCTAGTGCAGTTCCATTAACAACACCATAACAATCAGTTGGAGGCAATAAAACAGCATCAATTACGTGTACTACTCCATTATCAGCCACTATATCTGCAACTATTACTTGAGCATTATCTATAAAAACTCCCATAGAATTAATTGTTACTGTTACATCCGTTCCAAGTAATGTATTTACTATCTGGCCATTAGATAACATTCCTGACATTACGCTAGCACCCACAACATGATGCTTTAAAATATCTGTTAACTGAGGTATATCATTTAATAATGCCGTAACTGTACCAGCTGGTAATAAATTAAATGCAGCATCTGTAGGCGCAAACAAAGTAAATGGACCAGGGCCTGATAAAGTACCATCCAAGGCACAAGCATCAATAGCAACTTTTAGTGTCGTATGGTCAGCTGATGATGAAACAATATCATAAATTGAATTTGTAGCAGGTGGCAATAAAACAGCATCAATAACATGCACAACACCATTGTCAGCTACAATATCAGCTACAATTACCATGGCGTTGTCAATAAAAACTCCCATTGAGTTAATTGTTACTGTTACATCTGTACCATTTAATGTTGTGACAACTTGATTATTTGATAACATTGTTGACATTACGCTAGCTCCCACAACATGTTGCTTTAAAATATCTGTTAACTGAGGTATATCATTTAATAATGCCGTAACTGTACCAGCTGGTAATAAATTAAATGCAGCATCTGTAGGCGCAAACAAAGTAAATGGACCAGGGCCTGATAAAGTACCATCCAAGGCACAAGCATCAATAGCAACTTTTAGTGTCGTATGGTCAGCTGATGATGAAACAATATCATAAATTGAATTAGAAGAATTAACAATAATTACACCAGTCATACCATTTGTAGCATGTTGACCAACAGAACAGTCATAAGAATAAGTTCCTGGCACAGTAAAAATGTGGGTATAAATTATTGCGCCCACAACATTAGTAGTATTAGACTGAAAGCTTACAGGATTATTAAAACTTGATCCTGTCTGAGAATTGACATCAGCATTAACATCATGATTACCACCATCATTAATCCACTCTACAGTGTCTCCCAAATTAATAGTTAGATTAGATGGCATATAATAATATCCACCTGAATTCACAGTATGGATAATTGCACTAACTGTAGATGCAAAAAAGCAGGTTAGAAGTAAGAAAATTAGTTTGTTTGTTTTCATTTTAGTTTAGTTTAGTTTAGTTTAGTTTAAAAAAGATTTATTATTGTTTTATTAAATAGTATTTATATTTGTAGGGGAAATGTATATTTTCCTGTTGGATACATATCCAACCATTTTTTTAGTTGTTCTTTAGTTTTTAAGGTAACGGTCATAGTTTTAGTTTTAAAGATAATACTTGCAGAATTATTTTTAATTTTATCTAAAATTTTTTCTGCTTTCCTTTTTTTCAATAATCTGTAATTACTCATAATTATATTTTTAATGTTTAAACTTTTTGCAAATGTATAGGTTTTTTACTAAAAAACTATACAAATATAATAAAATGTATAATTTATAATTAAAAAAGATATACAAAATAGAATTATTAGTTAATATTGCACAAATTATGAATATGAAAAAACCAGATAATGTTGTATTTGATATCCAATCACAGGAATATGATTCATACAGAAAAAATTATCCAACAGATTTAGGTAGCCCTGCATTTGACAGTTCAATTTTAAAGAAAGATAATTTTGCATTCAAACATTTAAAGGCAAAATTTGATGAGCTTAATACAGAATATAAAAGTTTATTAACTAAATTAAAATGGAATGAGCTAATATATAACTCAGAGCATAACTTTATTCCTATTGCGGGCAATACATATCATTTATATAAAAATAAAAATATTACTTTTCTAAGCATGATAGAACCAAACCAGTGGGAAATGGAGTTCATAGGATCATTCAGATTATCAGCAAATGATATTTGGGAAAGAATTAATCAATAAAAAATATCAAAAAAATTACAAGAGTATCAATAAGCAATACTATTTATTTTTACAATAAACCTTTTCTAGAAAATAAACGATAGCAAAATAAAGTATAACTATAGGCTTGTCAAATAACCCCACTCAATATTGAGTGGGGTTATTTCTTTGAGATAAATCTAATACTTATTGAATTAACACAATGCCTCAAGTTTTTTTCTGTAAGCTCCTCACCTTGAAATAGATGGCCAATATGACCCTTGCAATTCGCACAACATATTTCTACTCTTTGCATTGCAGAACTATTATCTTGATTTCTAATTAATGAATTATTAATCTCGTCATCAAATGATGGCCATCCACAATTTGATTTAAATTTTGATTGTGACTTAAAGAGAGGGTTATTACATGCCTTACACACATATAATCCGGCTTCATACAAGGCTACATAATCACCAGAAAAAGCTCTTTCTGTTCCCTTATTCACAATTATCTCTCGTTCTGCTTTTGTCAAAGCATCAAAAAAATCTCTATCTTTCACAGTATTATCTTGTGCAACTAAATATACAGGTAATATAAGAAATAAAAATAATAATTTATTCATTCTACAAAATTACTGAATAATTTTCTAAAAAAATTCGAACTTAGAAATGTAAGGCTCACAAAAAAGAAACCCACTCAAATGAGTAAGTTTTTGCTTGTCTATAAGTAGCAGGAGAAAACCCTATTAATTTTTTATTAATCTCACAAAACAATCATCAGCCTGTTTAACTATATCATCAACTAAAATTTTCAACTCCATATAATGATGAGACATTTCGGTATTGGGGTTGATATAATTAAAGTTTTGATGCCTCCAAAATGCCATTGACGCACCAGCATAAATGGTAAATGCTTTTAAGGAATTTATTTCATCCTCTAATAACTGAACTTCTGATTGATAGCCAACTAAAAGGTGTTTTGTTTTTTCCAGATTTATGATTTTTTCTTCTCCACAAATTCCAATTATTGTCATTCCTATATCAAATAAGCGATAATAATTTACAGACTCTTCAAAATCTATAATAGTTGCCGAATTGTTATCTTCGCCAATAATTACATTGTCCCAAAAAACATCAGAATGAATAATTGATTTGGGTAAATTTAATTTTAAGTAAGGCAAAACATATTCTAGTATGTTTTTGAGCCAAATATCAAATTCGGAAAAAGCTGAGTATATTTTGACATTTGCAAATTGTTCCTTTCCATAATTAAGTTGACTGGGAAGATATTCAGGAGCATTTATTTGGTGTAATTTGGCAAGTTTCTTTCCTATCAATTTCAACAAGTGAGGAGGAAGATCTTTTCTAATTTTTCCTTTAATAAAGGTTTTGAGTATTACCGGCTTATTCTTCCAAATAATGACAGGCTCACCATCAGAAGTATAGATTAGTTTGGAAGTATTAAAATTATTTATTTCTAAATATCTTAATAAGTGAGCCAGATCTTTTGCATTTTTTTCTGTTTTTTGTTCAAAAACACAAAGTACATATTGTCCGTTCTCTGATTTTACTAAATAGTTTGTATTTTCAGAACCACCGCTTAATAATTCAAAAGATGAAATATTATGAATATCAAATTTTACTAAAATTTCCCTAATTTCTATTTCATTCAAGCTTGTAGATTGCTTCATATCTATTACATTCTAGTTTTCAAAGTAAACGCACTAAATAATTCTCTAAAAAAAAGTTAGAAATAAGGACCGTAAGGCCCACCAAAAACAAACCCACTAATTGAGATTGAAATTGATCAATATTGAAATAGCTTTTGCAGAATGGTATAAAAACACCATTACTTGCCGCAATAAATCCCCAAAAGAAAAATACTGTTACCAGAGTAAATAATGCCTGCTTGTGATTCTTATTCTCAATCATAATTGTATTAGTTATTAATTATTTATAATTATCGTTTTAATCCTATCTTCTTTTCTAACTCCAGTAAATAAATGCCATTATACAAATCGTTTAAATCTACTGTTTTATCACTTGCAAAGCTAGTTAATTCTTTGAGAAATATTTATATTTGTGTATGTTTTACACTATCTTTGTAGTCAAATTCTTTAACATATGATCTTAATAGCTGATAGTGGCTCAACAAAATGTAGCTGGGCTTTATGCAATGCAAATGGCAAGATTGTTACTCGACATCATACTATAGGATTTAATCCATATTTTATTGATGAAAAAGATATACTAAAACATTTAGAAGAGTCCGATTTAGTAGAGCATAAAGATACCATCACAAATGTTGTCTTCTATGGAGCTGGGTGTTCATCAAAAGAAAAAAATACAGTAATATCAAACCCATTTAATCTATTTTTTAAGAATGCTGATGTAGTTATTAGGCATGATATTGATGCGGCCTGCTACGCAATGTATACAGGAAAGCCTAATATAACATGTATATTGGGTACAGGTTCAAATTCGTGTTTTTTTGATGGGAAAGAAATATCTGAACACGCTCCTTCTTTAGGATTTTTAGTGGGCGATGAAGGTTCTGGAAATTATTTTGGAAAAAAGGCGATAAGTCTTTACTTTAATAAAATGCTGCCTGATAATTTAAAAACTAGATTTGAAGCTGATTTTGAAACTAATTTAGTTACAATAAATAAACATATTTACAATAACAGCAGGGCAAATGTATATCTTGCAGAGTTCTTTCCCTTTATATCAGAGAATAAAAACCATCCCTTAATTCAAGACATTATCTATAAGGCTCTAGATGAATTTTTTAACATTCATGTTGGTTGTTTTAAAAATTCTAAAGAGGTTGATATTAACTTTATTGGTTCTGTGGCATACTACCTTTCAGATCAAATCCATGTTGTAGCTAAAAAGTACAATTACAAGGTTAATGATATTATTAAAAACCCTATTGATAACTTAGTAAGTTATCACTTTAAGTACAGCTGTATCCCAAGCGCTAAACAGAGCACATCTACCTAAAACTAGTTAGAAAAAAGTAGAAATCAGGACCGCAAGGTTCGCCAAAACGAAATCCCTCTCTACGAGTTAAAGTTCTACCTTTTTTATATTTTAGCTGTATGAAAATAAAAATTAGAGAAGGTGTGAAAAAGGATCTTCCAGCTGTTCTAGAACTCATAAAAGAATTAGCTGATTTTGAAAATGCTCTTGAGCAAGTAACAATTACATTAGAAGATCTGGAAAAGGATGGATTTGGAGGAAATCCTTGGTATTGGTTCTTAGTTGCAGAAAAAGATAATAAAATTGTTGGATTATCTTTTTATTGGATTCGCTATTCTACATGGAAGGGGAAGTTCTTATTCCTTGAAGACTTTGTAATTAAGAGAGAGTATAAAAGACAAGGTATCGGGTCCAAATTATTTGAAGAAACAATTAATATCTGCAAAAAACAAAAACTAAATGGAATGATATGGCAAGTATTAGATTGGAACACGCCTGCAATAAATTTTTATAAAAAGTATAATGCTGATATTAGCAAAGAGTGGTTGAATGGAAAACTTACAAAGAATCAAATTGACAAAATTTGTTTTGCCACAAAAAGCTAATGACAAGTTCAAAACTCTTTAGCTCTGAATGTTTTATAATGCCTTTTCAGCAAACAAGTTACATCTCATCAAAATCCACCACAATATTTTCTGTAATAGGATGCGCCTGACAAGTTAAGATAAATCCTTCTTCAACCTCATCCTCTGAGAGTGAGAAATTCTGATTCATGATTGCTTTTCCCTCCATCACCTTAGCCCTACAAGTACAGCACACCCCTCCTTTACATGAAAACGGAACATCTGCCCCCTGTTCCATAGCAGCATCCAATATTGTTTTTCCTTTTCCGGAAAGAGTAAATTCAAAATCTTCTCCATCTACAATAACAGTGATATTACTTATTGTTTCTGCACCTTCATCAGTATTTTTGTTTGACTTCTCTTTCTTCTTTGCAGTAAACCTTTCAAAGTAAAGTTTTGATTTTTCCACTCCTTTTTCTAATAAGAATTCTTCAGTCATATCAATCATCTCACCAGGACCACAGATATAAAAAGCTTCAGCTTCCAAAAAAGATTTTTGTTCTGAAAGTTCTAAAAGTAAATCCCTATCAATTCTAGAATTATAACATCCTTGTACTTCCTGCCTAGAATAAGCAAAATGAGCATTTACATTCATCTGTTTTATCTCATTCAAAAACATTGATGAATCCTCAGTCTTATTTCCATAAACCAAAGTGAAATTTGATTTATCGTGCATTTTCTTCATAATACTTAAAATTGGAGTAATTCCGCTACCAGCACAAATCCCAACCACTTTATTTTGATTACCTAAAACAAACCTTCCTTTTGGCTTCATTACACCAATTACATCACCTTGCTTTAAAGTATCAATTAAAAAAGTAGACATCTTACCGCCTTCCACCCTCTTAACCCCCACCGCAACTTCTGAAGAGTCAGGATTACTACAAAGCGAATAAGCTCTTCTTATTTCTTCATTATTAATCTTTTCACAAATAGTAATGTATTGACCTGCAATAAATTCAAATTCAGATTTTAAATTTTCTGGAATTAAAAAAAATATCTCAATTGCATCAGATGTAAGTCTGTTGATTTTACTAATTCTTAAATTGTGTAATTCTCTCATTTTAGATGGTAATTTTTGCAAAAATATCAATTTATCAATAACACTCTTCATTTTATAACTGATATCAGTAATTCAGTGAAGAGTTTTTGGTAAATTTGCAATAACATTTATAATAAGTAATGAAAGAAGAATTATTTCAAGAGAAGATAGATAAAGAGCA
This sequence comes from uncultured Flavobacteriales bacterium, assembly GCA_905612305.1. Lineage (GTDB taxonomy): Bacteria > Bacteroidota > Bacteroidia > Flavobacteriales > BACL11 > UWMA-0277. Next base: position 152,097 of record CAJQRK010000007.1, read on the forward strand.
AAAGATTGAGCCTAAAGACTGGATGCCAGAAGATTATCGTAAGCATTTAATCCGACAAATTTCTCAGCATGCCCATTCTGAAATAATTGGCATGCAACCTGAAGGAAATTGGATTACAAGAGCTCCATCTTTAAGAGCTAAAATGATATTACTTGCCAAAGTTCAGGATGAAGCTGGGCATGGATTATATTTATATTCTGCTTGTGAAACTTTAGGAATTAGCCGACAAGAATTGGTGCAACAATTACATGATGGAAAGGCAAAATATTCATCCATTTTCAATTACCCAACCTTAAGTTGGGCAGACATGGGGGCAGTAGGATGGCTGGTTGATGGCGCTGCAATTGTAAACCAAGTTTCGCTTCAAAGAACTTCTTACGGGCCCTATGCCAGAGGAATGGTTAAAATTTGTAAAGAAGAAAGCTTTCACCAAAGACAAGGATATGAAATAATGGCTGAAATGGCAAAAGGAACCAAAGAACAGAAAGAAATGGCACAGGATGCATTAAACAGATTTTGGTGGCCATCAATTATGATGTTTGGTCCTCAAGATTCTGATTCTCCAAGAACAGGAAATGCTATGAAATGGAAAATAAAAAGACAAACCAATGATGAGCTAAGACAAAGTTTTATTGACAAAACCGTAGGGCAAGCAGAAATTATAGGCTTAACCATTCCTGACACTGATTTAAAATGGAATGAAAAAACAGAGCATTATGACTTTGGCGAAATGGATTGGGATGAGTTTTGGAATGTTGTAAACGGAAATGGTCCTTGTAATCATCAAAGATTAGCCCATCATCAAAAAGCTCATACTGAAGGAAAATGGGTAAGAGAAGCAGCAAAAGCTTACGCTAAAAAACAAGAATTAGTAACCCAATAAAAAAACAAAATGATAGAAAAAACAATTGTTTGGGAAGTATTTATTCAAAGTAAAAATGGGTTAGCACATAAGCATGTTGGAAATGTGCATGCTAGTGATAAAGTAATGGCATTGGAAAATGCAAGAGAATTATATACCAGAAGAAATGAAGGATCTTGCATTTGGGTAGTAAAAGCAGAATACATTGTTTCTTCAGAATCAGAGGATAGTGAAGCATTTTTTGATCCGTCAAACGATAAAATATATCGCCACCCGACATTTTACACCATGCCTGAAGGATCAAAACATATTTAAAAATGAGTGATTTATTTACCTATACTTTACGGATTGCTGATAGCTCCTTAATTTTAGGACAAAGAATGTCAATGTGGTGTTCAAAAGGACCAACTTTGGAAGAAGACATTGCTCTATCCAACATTGGACTAGATATGTTTGGCCAAGCGAATGGGTTTTATGAGTATGCAGCACAATTAGACGGTACAAAATCTGCTGATGATTTAGCTTTTAATCGTAATGAAAGAGAATTCTTTAATCATCAATTAGTAGAGCAAGAAAATGGTCATTTTGGAATCACTGTTGCTCGTAATTTCCTGCATGATGTTTTTAACTTTTTATTTTACACTCAGCTTGCCAATAGTAAAGATGAAACTCTTGCGGCATTGGCTACAAAATCCTTAAAAGAAGTAAAATACCACCTAAAACATTCTAGTAACTGGCTTATTCGCTTAGGAGATGGAACTGATAAAAGCAAAAGAAAAATACAAGAAGGTATAAATACAATGTGGCAATTTACAGGTGAGCTATTTGAAATGGATGAGATTGACAAACAAATTCTTAATGCAGGTATTGGGGTGGATAATACTGCATTAAAAAAAGATTGGGACTCTCTTGTCAACAAAACCCTTAGTAAGGCAAAAATAAATCGTCCTAAAGATGCCTATATGGCAACAGGAGGCAAAAAAGGATTACATACTGAACACCTAGGATTTATATTGGCTGAAATGCAGTATTTGCAAAGAGCTTATCCGGATGCAAAGTGGTAAAATAAAGAAAATATGGGAACTACTGAATACCGTTCCTGATCCTGAAATTCCTGTAATTTCAGTAGTTGAATTAGGCGTTATTCGAGATGTAATATTTTCTGAAAACTCTTATGTTATTTCCATCACCCCTACTTATTCGGGCTGTCCAGCTGTAAAAGCATTTCAGGATGATATTAAAGTTTGCTTAAAAGATAATGATATAGAAAATTTTGAGCTTAAAATTGTATACTCTCCTGCCTGGACTACTAATTGGATGACAAAAAAAACCAAACAAAAACTCAAAAAATACGGAATAGCACCCCCATCAGATACTGTTATTTGCCCACAATGTGATTCTGAAAAAACAGAATTAATTAGTGAATTTGGAGCGACTGCTTGTAAGGCACTTTACAAATGCTCTGATTGCTTGGAGCCCTTTGAATTTTTCAAGTGCATCTAAAATTTAATTTTTCGTACTTTAGCACATTAAATTTATACTAAATGATACAATTTGAGATATTAAATGGAGTAGGAAAAATTACCTTAAATAGACCTGAAAAATACCACTCTTTTGTACGAAAAATGGCTTTACAATTGCAAGATGCATTGGACAAGTGCAATGAAGACAAAACAGTTAGAGCAATCCTGATTACCGCTACAGGAAAAGCCTTTTGTGCAGGACAGGATTTGGGTGAGGCAACTGACCCAAACGGACCGGATTTAACACAAATGGTACAAGAACACTACAATCCTATTGTCCGAAAAATACGAAATATTGAGAAACCTGTTGTAGCTGCAGTTAATGGAGTGGCTGCAGGAGCAGGAGCAAGTATAGCATTAGCTTGCGATATTGTAGTGGCTTGTGAAAGCGCATCATTCATACAAGCGTTTAGCAAAATTGGATTGATACCAGATAGCGGGGGAACTTTCTTTTTGCCAAGATTAGTAGGTATTCAAAAAGCTGCTGCACTTATGATGACTGCAGAACCTGTTTCGGCTAAAGATGCGGAAGCAATGGGTATGATTTATAAAGTATTTTCAGATGAAAGTTTTAAGGAAGATAGCTGGAAGCTAGCAAGTAAGCTTGCAAAAATGCCAACCAAAGGACTGGGGCTTACCAAACGATTATTGAATGCTTCCTATTCCAGTAATTTGGAACAGCAATTGGATATGGAAGATAAATGCCAAACTATTGCAGGAAACACTTCTGATTTCAAGGAAGGAATAGAAGCATTTTTTGAGAAAAGAAAACCAAACTTTAAGGGAGAATAAGATGATGAAAGTAAGTGTAATTGGAGCGGGAACTATGGGAGCTGGAATTGCTCAGATTGCTGCTACAAACGGACATGAAGTATGCCTTTATGATTCTTTTGATGGCGCTATAGAATCAGCAGAAAACAAACTAAAAAAAATTCTCAACAGACTAGTTGAAAAGGAAAGAATAACTCAAAAAGAAAATGAAACAATTCTAGGGAATATTAATTTCACAAAAGATATAAATAAGCTAAAAGGAAGTGGATTAGTTATTGAAGCTATTATTGAAAATCTAGAAATAAAACAAGCAGTATTTGCTGAAATTGAAAGCTTAGTGAGTGAAAACTGCATTATTGCATCTAACACCTCTTCCCTATCCCTTGCCTCTATTGCTTCAGCTTGCAAAAAGGCAGAACGAGTAGTGGGAATTCACTTTTTTAATCCGGCTCCACTTATGCCACTAGTTGAGATAATTCCAGCAGTACAAACTACTGAAGCAACTTTGAATGCGGCTAAATCTATTATTGATTCTTGGGGGAAAGTAACGGTAATTGCAAAAGATACTCCAGGATTTATCGTGAATCGTGTGGCGCGTCCTTTTTATGGGGAAGCAATTAGAATTTATGAAGAAGGAGTGGCTGACTTTGCCACTATTGATTGGGCAATGCGTGAAATTGGAGGTTTCCGTATGGGGCCTTTCGAGCTGATGGATTATATAGGAAACGATATTAATTATATCGTAACAGAAACTGTGTTTTCATCCTTTTACTTTGATTCACGATACAAGCCCTCTTTCACACAAAAGAGAATGATAGAAGCTGGATATTTGGGCAAAAAATCAGGAAGAGGATATTATGATTACTCAGCTGATATGCCAAAAGCAAATGAAGACAGAGGTTTAGGGAAAACAATTTTATGGAGAGTTCTGGCTATGATTATAAATGAAGCGGCTGATGCATTATTCTTAAAAATTGCCAGCCGAGAAGACATTGATTTGGCAATGACAAAAGGAGTAAATTATCCGAAAGGATTACTCGCTTGGGCAGATGAAATTGGAATTAAGAATGTTCTCAAACAATTAGAAGGTTTACAAGCAGAATATGCTGAGGACAGATATAGACCTTCCCCATTATTAAAACGAATGGCTAGAGAAAATAAAACTTTTTACTAAAATGGATTTAGCGAAAAAAGTAATAGACAAGATGATAAGTGGAGATGCCTTTAGTAAGTGGCTAGGCATTGAGGTTTTGGAGATTACTGCTGGTTTTTGCAAAATACAAATGAAAGTTAGAGATGAAATGACCAACGGATTCAATATTGCTCATGGAGGAATAGCTTACTCACTTGCTGATAGCTGTTTGGCTTTTGCTTCAAATGCGGATGGATTGCAAGCTGTTTCTATTGAAACTTCTATTTCTCATACACAAAAGGCAATAAGTGGTGACATACTAATTGCTACTAGTAAACAGATAAACAAAAGCAGTAAAACATCTTTATATTACATTACAATTACTAATCAAAATAACATTGAAATTGCTCATTTTAAGGGTACGGTTTACCGAACCAAAAAAGAGTGGCTTCCAAAAAAATAAACTATGAAAAAACTACTACTTATATTACTTTGCGTGCCTATGATTGGCTTTGGGCAAAACGTAAACATACCTGATGCTAATTTTAAGACATATTTAGTTGGGAATCCAGCGATTAATACGAATGGAGATACTGCAATACAAGTAAGTGAAGCAACTGCCTTTAATGGTACTATTTATTGTAACAGTATGAATATTGACACTTTGATAGGAATAGAAGCATTTACAGCTTTAACTGAATTAAGATGTAGTTATAATCAACTCACCAGCCTTGATCTAAATACTAATACTGCTTTAACTGAATTAAGATGTGAGTATAATCAACTCACCAGCCTTGATCTAAATACTAATTTAACTTATTTAAAATGTAATAATAATCAACTCACCAGCCTTGATGTAAGTACTAATACTGCTTTAACTTATTTGGATTGTTGGACTAATCCACTCACAATCCTTGATCTAGATACTAATATTGCTTTAACTGAATTGCGTTGTATGTCTAATCAACTCACTTCATTAGATTTAAGTAGCAATATAGCATTGGAGAAAGCATGGTGTCACGCCAATGTTCTGACAAATATTAACTTACAAAATTGTATTAACCTAAAAGATCTCAGATGTGATCAGAATTTAGGCCTTTCATCAATAAATTTAAGTGACAACTTAAATTTGGAACGTTTTAGATGTACTGTTACAAGTATTGATTCAATAGATGTATCTCACTGTGCCAATTTAAGAAGTTTACATGTAGGTGGCACTAATATTAGTTCACTAAATATAAGTAATAATTCTCTGTTAGAATTCTTATCTTTTGATAATCTTGACACGATTGATATAAGTCATAATCTAGCACTTAGACAAATTATAAAATTTTACGGAACAGGACCACTAGATATTGATGTAACTCAGCATACACAATTACAACTTCTACATTGGCCTGGCAGTAACTTAACAAAATTAGATCTTAGTAATAATCTTCTTTTGGAAACATTAGATTGTTCTGGAAACCAAATAGATTCTTTAGATCTCACTAACAATGTCTTGCTGGAGTCTTTAGATTGTACATCCAACTCTTTAACTTATTTAGACCTAAGAAATGGAAACAATCATAACATGTATAATGCTGGAGCGTTCACCTTCTATTGTTTTAATTTAGCATTCACATTTCCTAGAAAGTTTTCGATTATTAATAACCCTTTGTTATATTGTACTTCTGTAGATAATGTTACTTATTCTGATACTGCTTGGTCAAAGGACTCTTGGAATACCTTTAGCAGCAATTGTCAGAACGAAATTGACGGCTGCACTGATACGGCAGCACTAAACTATGATTCAACAGCAACTATTAATTCTTTATGTGATTATGGATATACTATAATTCCTGATTCTACATTTGAATATTATCTAGAAACTCATAATATTGGTGGCGCGGTAGTACCTGTTGGTAATTCAAGTATGGGAGATGGGATATTGGATAATGATTCTGTTTTAACAAAGAATATACGTTTTGTATTAAACCTTGATGTAAGTGGTAATAGTAGTGCCGGAGGATCCATACAAAATCTAATTGGCATAGAAGATTTTATATCTTTAGCTTATTTGCACTGCCGTTATAATCAACTTACAAGTTTAGGTGTGGATAGTAATACTGCTTTAACTAATTTAGATTGTTCTAATAATCAACTGGACAGCCTTGATGTAAGTACTAATACTTCTTTAACTTATTTGAGTTGTAGAAATAATCAACTGGACATCCTTGATGTAAGTAATAATACTGCTTTAACTTCTTTGTGGTGTAACGATAATCAACTTACAAGTTTAGATGTGGATAGTAATACTGCTTTGACTTATTTGCATTGTCATTTTAATCAACTGGACAGCCTTGATGTAAGTAATAATGATTCTTTAATTTATTTAACGTGTCAATCTAATCAGCTCACAAGCCTGGATGTAAGTAGTAATATTGCTTTAACTAGTTTGAATTGTGATGATAATCAACTTACAAGTTTAGATGTGGATAGTAATACTGCTTTAATGCTGTTGGATTGTTCTGAAAATCAACTTGACATCCTTAATGTAAGTAATAATACTGCTTTATCTTGGTTAGATTGTAGTTCTAATCAACTCACAAGCCTTGATGTAAGAAATGGTAATAATATAAATATGATTTATGCTAGTTTTATAAATAATTATAATTTGTACTGTATTGATGTAGATAATTCATTTTGGTCTACTTCCAATTGGTATAATATTGATCCTTGGGCAACTTTTAGTGTAAGTTGTCAGAATGAGATATATGGTTGTACCGACTCACTCGCTTGCAATTATAATTCATTAGCTACTGTTGATGATGGAAGTTGTTTAACATCCTGGGGATGCATGGACACTACTGCTTGTAATTATGATTCATTAACCACCTGTGATGATGGTTCTTGTTTAACAGCCTGGGGATGTATGGACACTACAGCTTGTAATTATGATTCATTAGCTACTTGTGATGATGGTTCTTGTAATACAGTTTATGGATGTACAGATGTTGCAGCATGTAACTATGACTCAACAGCTACTTGTGATGATGGTTCTTGTGGATATATTAGTGGATGTACAAATGCTACAGCATGTAATTATGATTCATTAGCTACTTGTGATGACGGAAGTTGTTTAACGGCCTGGGGATGTATGGATACTACAGCTTGTAACTATGATTCATTAGCCACCTGTGATGATGGTTCATGTACTGGTCTTTTAGGATGTACAGACGCTACAGCATGTAATTATGATGCTTCAGCTAATTGTGATGATGGTTCATGTGATGGTATTTTAGGATGTGCAGATGCTACAGCATGTAATTATGATGCTTCAGCTACTTGTGATGATGGTAGTTGCACTTATTTTTCTGGTGTAGTTCAAATTATTACAAGTGGCGCAACGTTACAAGTACAAGTGATTTCTGGAGGAACAATAGCTGATTATGAGTTTTTATGGAATGATGCAGCAGCACAAACTACTTTTATTATAATGCCTATCATACCTGGAATCTATACTTGTACTGTAACTGATGACAATCAATGTGACACTACTGTCACTTATGAGTTTCTTGTTAATGGAATTGAAACTTATATTTCAGAAAAAAAGCTGCTTAAGGTAACTGATGTGCTTGGAAGAGAAACAAAAGGAACTAGCAACCAACCAATTTTTTACATCTATGATGATGGAACAGTAGAGAAAAGAATAGTTATAGAATAAAAAGAACTTAATAATCATATTAACCAAAAATACAACTATGAAAAAACTAATTCTAATCTTATTGTGCTTTACATTTATTCTTTCTGCATGTAGCACTAGCCGTAAATGTGATGGAGGGAAGAAAATTAAATCAGAAATGTGGTAACACAAAAATAAAGAGATGACCTATATAATTGATGCCATAAGAACTCCAATCGGAAGTTTTGGAGGTACACTTAAGGAAGTAAGAACTGATGACTTGGGGGCAATTACAATCAGAGCACTTATAAAAAGAACAGGAATTAATAGCAGTAAAATTGATGACGTAATTTTAGGATGTGCCAATCAATCTGGGGAAGATAACAGAAATGTAGCACGTATGTCCTTACTGCTTGCAGGATTACCATTCACTGTTCCTGGAGAAACTGTAAACCGTTTATGTGCTTCTGGAATGTCATCCGTAATTCATACACACAGAGCCATTGCTGCAGGTGATGGGGATTTGTTTATTGCAGGAGGAGTTGAAAATATGACAAGAGGGCCTTGGGTAATTTCCAAAGCATCTCAGCCTTTTGGCAGAGATGCACAGATGCACGACTCATCTTTTGGCTGGCGATTTGTAAATCCTAAAATGAAAGAACTGTATGGAGTTGATAGCATGGGAAATACAGCTGAAAACCTAGCAAAAAAATACAATATCTCCCGTGAGGATCAAGATAAATTTGCCTACAATTCACAAATAAAAGCTTCAAAAGCACAATGTTCAGGAAGATTTTCGGAAGAAATAATCCCTGTTGAAATTCCACAAAGAAAAAAAGATCCAATTATCTTTAAACATGATGAATTTATAAAAGGAGATACATCATTAGAAGTTTTAGGCAAGTTACGCACTGCCTTTAAAAAAGAAGGAGGAACTGTTACGGCAGGAAATGCTTCTGGGCTTAATGATGGAGCAGCCGCAATGTTATTGGCTTCAGAAAAAGGTGTAAAAGAAAATAACCTCACTCCCATTGCAAAAATTGTTAGCTCAGCTGTTGTGGGTGTTGAACCAAGAATTATGGGAATAGGACCTGTAAATGCTTCCAACAAAGCACTAAAGAAAGCAGGGTTAACAATGGAGGACATGGATATTATTGAACTAAATGAAGCTTTTTCAGCTCAAGCATTAGCTTGTATCAGAGAATGGGGACTGAAAGATAACGACCCAAGAATAAACCCAAATGGAGGTGCTATTGCACTTGGTCATCCACTTGGAGTAAGTGGTACAAGAATTTTACAAACTGCTGCTATTGAACTAAAAAAACAAAATAAAAAATATGCATTAGTAACTATGTGTATTGGTGTTGGCCAAGGATATGCAACAATAATTGAGAGATTATAATGATTTACGAATTTAACGGATATAAACCAGTAATACACACAAGTTCCTTTGTGCATAAAGAAGCAACTATTATTGGCAATGTAATTATCGGAAAAAATGTATATATCGGACCTGGAGCTTCACTTAGAGGTGATTGGGGGAAAATTACAATTGAAGATGGTTGTAATGTTCAGGACAATTGTATTATTCATATTTTCCCAGGAAAAGATGTGGTACTACAAGAAAATGCTCATATCGGACATGGTGCGATTATTCATGGAGCAAATATTGGAAGAAATAGTATGATAGGTATGAATGCCGTAGTCATGGATGATGCAAATGTTGGGGATGAGTGTATTGTTGGAGCTCTTTGTTTTGTAAAAGGGGAAATGCAAATACCAAATAGAAAAATAGTTGTTGGTAATCCTGCTCAGATAAAAGGAAATGTTTCTGATGAAATGCTAAATTGGAAAAGTAAAGGAACAGAGTTGTACCAAGAGTTGCCAGAAGAATGCAAAACTTTAATGAAAGAATGTACTCCACTTTCTGAAATAGAAGAAAACAGAAAAGAAAAGCAAAAAATTACTTTCGATACTTGGAAAAACACACAATGAAAGATTACGAAAATTACGCATTAGGAAATTGGACTAAAGGAGATGGAGATGGAACGCCACTCTTTAATGCAATTACAGCAGAAGAAATAGGAAGAGCATCTTCAAAAGGATTGGACTTTTCTAAAATGATGAATTATGCCAGGAAGGTAGGTGGTGCTAAACTTAGAAAGATGACCTTTCAAGAAAGGGGATTAATGTTAAAAGCATTGGCACTTCATCTGCATTCCATAAAAAATAAATTCTATGCACTAAGCGGAGAAACAGGAGCTACAAAAGTTGACTCCTGGATTGATATTGAAGGAGGAATCGGTAATATTTTTGCCAATGCATCTCTAAGAAAGAACTTCCCGGATCTACCTTATCATATTGATGGCGAGATGGCTCCCCTATCTAAAAACGGAACTTTTATCGGGCATCATATTATGATGCCAAGAGAGGGCGTTGCTATACACATTAACGCTTTTAATTTCCCGATTTGGGGAATGTTAGAAAAGATTGCTGTGAATTTAATGGCTGGAGTACCTGCTATAGTAAAGCCGGCAACTATTACTTGTTTCCTTACCGAAATGATGGTTCGTGAAATTGTAGATTCTAAAATTTTACCAGAAGGAAGTTTACAATTAATTTGTGGTAGCGCCAGAGGAATAATTGATAGTGTAGAAACAGGAGATATTGTAACCTTTACAGGAAGTGCTTCAACTGGGATGATGTTAAAATCTAATCCCAGACTTATAGAAAAAGCAGTTTCTTTCAACATGGAAGCGGATTCACTTAACTGTTCAGTTTTAGGAGAAGATGCCGTTCCAGGAACTCCAGAATTTGACCTTTTCATTAAAGAGGTGCAAAGAGAAATGACTGTAAAAGCAGGACAAAAATGTACTGCAGTTCGTAGGATTATTGTTCCTGAAAAATTAGTGGAAGATGTACAAATTGCACTAGGAAAAAGATTAACAAAAACTACCATTGGTGACCCTTCAGTAGAGGGAGTAAGAATGGGATCTTTAGCAGGGAATGAACAAAAAATTGAAGTAACAGAGAAAGTACAACAACTTGCAAAATCACAAGAGATTGTTTACGGAAGTTTAGAAGAATTTGAAGTAATTGGAGCCGATAAGAATAAAGGAGCATTTATCTCTCCTATCCTATTTTTAAATGATGATCCGTTCAATAAAACTGATTGCCATAATATTGAGGCCTTTGGACCGGTTTCCACTATTTTACCTTACAAGACTATAGATGATGCTATTGAACTTTCCAGAATGGGTAAAGGATCTTTAGTTTGTTCTATTATTACAAACGACATGAAAATCGCAGAGCAGTTTGTATTGGGTGCAGCAAGTATGCACGGTAGAATTCTAGTATTAAATGAAGCTTGTAGTAAAGAAAGCACAGGTCATGGTTCTCCGATGCCGCTACTTACCCATGGTGGACCAGGACGTGCTGGTGGTGGAGAAGAAATGGGTGGAGTTAGAGGAATTAAACATTATTTGCAAAGAACTGCAATACAGGGTCACCCTACTACAATTACTGCACTTACCAAGCAATATCAAGTGGGTGGTGCGCAAAATATAGAAGGCCCTCATGTATTTAGAAAACACTTTGAAGAAATTGAAATTGGAGATACTGTAATTACCGAAAAACATTTGGTAACACTAGATAATATTAATGATTTTGCTGAACTTTCAGGAGATAAATTCTATGCTCACATGGATGAAAATTCATTGGATGGAACGATATTCACTGAAAGAGTTGCTCACGGATATTTTATTATGAGTAAAGCTGCAGGATTATTTGTTGATCCTGAGAAAGGCCCCGTACTATTAAATTATGGGATTGATGAATGTAGATTTACAAAACCGGTATATCCTGGAATGACAGTTGGTGTTCGTTTTACTGCAAAAGAAAAAATAAGCCAAGAAACAAGAGAAGATAACGATATCTCAAAAGGAATTGTAAAGTTCTTAGTTGATGTATATGATGATGAAGGGGAAACAGTAATGCTTGCTACCATCTTAACTATGGTACGGAAATTAGATCAATCTTAAAAGCATGAAAAAACTACTACTTATATTACTTTGCTTGCCTTTATTAAGCATATCACAAAATATTGGCGATTTCTATCAAGGAGGTGTCCTATATTACATAGATAATTCTGGCTTAACACAAAGAGGTCTAATTATTGACACCTCATATTTAGATGCCACTTATCTCTGGAGCCCACAAGATAATTTAATTTCTGATTGGGGTCAAAATTTACATTATTGTAATGGAACAGAAAATGAATTAATTGGTGGCGGAAAATTAAATACAGCTAATTTTGAACAAGACCATCCTAATGGTAATTATGCTGCTAATTTATGTTTTCATTCTAACTCTGCAGGATTTACAGATTGGTTTTTGCCTTCAATAGATGAATTATGGCAAGCTATGCTTAATTTAAATATGATAGATTCAGCAATTCATCTAAATGGCGGAGATACAATTAAAGGAAATTTTCATTGGAGCTCTACTCAAGTATTAGTTGATTCATTAGGTGGTGATATTAGATATGCATACGGAGTTTGGCCAGATATGTCAGGTAATCCATTCATAACTTCAAAAAGTAAAAATACAGCATATCTTGTACGCGCTGTAAGGTGTATTGATAATGACTGTTCTTTTCTTATCCCAACAGCAATACAAGAACATACTACCTACAAAAAATTACTTAAAGTAACAGACTTATTTGGAAGAGAGACTGATAACAAAAAGAATACATTGTTATTCTACATCTATAATGATGGAACAGTAGAGAAAAGAATAGTTATCGAATAAAATAATAGATTAACAAAGAACTAAGATTAGAAACTAGTAACTAAAGAACATTACTCTAACTTGTATATCTTTGTTTTTTAAAATTAATATTTATGTCTTTAGGAAAATGGGTAGGAATAGGTGCGGGATGGTTTTTTGCAGGTCCAATTGGAGCAATAATTGGTTATTATATTGGTAAGAGTTTTTTTAATGGAAAGAATGACCAACAAAAAGCATATGAATTATCTCTTTTAATATTATCCTCATTAGTTATTAAATCTGATGGTAAGATATTAAAAGCTGAGTTAGAGTATGTTAAACAGTTCTTTGTAAATACTTTTGGAGTTCAGAAGGCTAATAAATATTTTGAGGTTTTTAATAAACTGAACAAACAATCATTATCTTCTCAATTACGCCCTGTCTGTCAGCAACTAAAGTCATGTGTAAATCATTCTTCTAGATTACAAATTATTCATTTTCTTTTTGGAATCTCAGCAAGTGATAATGAAATACATCATTCTGAGATTAAATTAATAAATAAAATTGCGGGTTATCTGAATATAAGTCAGTATGATTTTGAATCTATTCAGTCAATGTTTATGTCTCAAGGAAGCACAAATAGTTTAGATAAATGGTTTAAGATTCTTGCGATAGACAAGAATGCTTCAGAGGCTGAAATTAAGAAGGCTCATAGAAAGATGGTAATAAAATATCATCCCGACAAGCTTCAAGGTGTTAGTCAAGATATAATAAAACTTGCTGAAGAGAAATTTTTGCTTGTTCAGCAGGCTTATGAGAATATTATGAAAAGTAAATCTTAATGTTTTCTACTAAAAACTAAAAATTATGAAAAAGCTACTACTTATATTACTTTGCTTACCAATGATCGGGTTTGCACAAAATCCTAATTATTCTGAAGATATTGCTCCTATTATATATGGGAGATGTTTGCAATGCCACCATAGTGGTGGAATTTCAAATTTGAACTTAGAGAGTTATGCAAATACAGTAACAAATGCCGGAATGATACAACACGTTACATCCACTGGAGAAATGCCGCCATGGCCTCCTGATACATTGTTTCAGAATTATGCATATGAAAATGTCTTAAGTATGAATGAGATAAGTACTGTAATGGATTGGATAACAAATGGAGTGCCTCTTGGGGACACTTCATTACTTCCGCCAATGCCAACATTTGGGAATTTATTGCAATTAGGGGTCCCTGATTTAGAACTGCAAATGCCAACATATGCAAGTACTGCAACATCAAATTCAGATGACTATGTGTGTTTCTCTATTCCAACTGGTTTATTACAGAATAGAAGAATAAAAGCAATTGAGGTAATTCCTGGAAACCTACAAACTGTTCATCATGTATTAGTTTCAATAGATCCATTTCCCAATACTTCTATTGTTACAACAGCTAACTGTATGGGTCCACAGGGAGATATGATTTATACTTATGCTCCAGGTGCTTTGCCATTAACTTACCCCGAAACTACTAATAACTCTTTTGGAGTGGAATTACCTGCAAATAGTAGTGTTTCTTTTGCCATGCACTATCCCGAGGGTAGTTTAGGTCAATTAGATAGCACTAAAGTTAGATTCTATTTTTATCCGCAAAGTACAGTAATCAGGGGGATATCAAATGAGTTCTTAATTAATGAGGGATTATTTGGGGCTCCATTTTATTTACCACCAAATCAGATTACCGAAATTACAGGTTCTTTTGGACCTACTACACAGGATTATTCTTTTATGTCTGTTTTCCCTCATATGCATCTTTTAGGAAAAGATATGGAGTGTATAGCCGTAACTCCAACTAATGATACTATTAATTTAATTAGAATTAATAATTGGGATTTTGAGTGGCAAGGAGATTACTATTTTGAAAAATTTCTTAAAATACCTGCCGGAAGTATAATATATGCTAAGGGAAACTATGACAATACGGTTAGCGCAACTAATCCTAATCCTGTCAATGTTCAATCAGGCCTTAATACAGAAGATGAAATGTTTATTTTTATTTTTCAGTTTTTACCTTATCAATTAGGAGATGAGAATATCTCAATTGAGAATGGGTCAATTTCTACGAATATCCATGAAGGAACAGCCATTTCCTCATTAAGAAAATTATTAAAAATAACAACTATTTTAGGCCAATCAACCAAACCTAAATCAAACACGCCTCTGTTTTACATCTATGATGATGGAACAGTAGAGAAAATAATAATTATAAAATAAAACAAAAAATGAAAAAACTATTACTACTATTAGTATCTGTTCCTTTGATTGGGTTGGGGCAGCAAACATTTAACTTTATGCATAATGGATTAAATAGAGAATATATATATTATTCGCCAGCAAATCTGCAAGTTGATGCTCCACTAGTTTTTGTTGCTCACGGCTTTACAGGTTCGGCTCAAGGTATTATGAATTATTGTGGAATGAATACAATTGCAGATCAAAATAATTTTGCAGTTTGTTATCCTCAAGGAACAACAGATTCTTGGGGAGATAACTTTTGGAATGTTGGCTATGATTTCCATGCTGGCGTTACTGTTGATGATGTTGATTTTATAGTTTCTTTAGCATCTTATTTGCAATCTACATATCAATTAAGTTCAACAAATACCTTTTTTACAGGAATGTCTAATGGAGCTGAAATGTGTTATTTATTAGCTTGTGAAGGACCAAATGTCTTTAGAGCTTTTGCACCAGTAGCAGGAACAATATTCCCAAATGGCTTAACTAACAATATTTGTAGTCCAGGTATTCCTGTGCCAATATTTGAAACTCATGGAAGAAATGATAATGTTACACTAATTCAAGGAGATCCTTTTGATCAATACTGGGGGCCTTATCTTTCTATAGATACAATAATTGACTTTTGGGTAGATCAAAATTCTCTGACAAACCTTGTGGTTGATACATTTCCTAACTTTAATAATCCTAATAAAATTACTATTAGTTATAAATATAGTGATCCAAGCACAAATAATGAAGTCTGGCTATATACTCATAAAAGTGGCCATAATTGGGGAGATGATGGCGATATGGTAATCGAACAAGAAATATGGGACTTTTTTAGTCAGATGTCTTTTACTGCACCATCTTGGGATTGCGATCCAGCTAATGTAGTAGGATGTTATGATCCAGGTACAGGAGCTGGACAATACACTTCTTTATCAAATTGCCAATCTGCTTGTGGAATAAATCCAGTAATAGAACATAGTATAAATAAAGAACTTCTTAAAGTAACAAACCTATTAGGAAGAGAAACAAAAGGTACTAAGAATGAAGTTCTCTTTTACATCTATGATGATGGGACAGTAGAGAAAAAACTAATAATTGAATAAATGGAAGCATACGTAAAATTAGATATAGAAAACTCAGTAGGAACCATTGAGTTTTTTCATCATCAATCCAATTCCTTACCCAGTCATATATTAGCAGAATTAGCTTCTACTATTACAAAGGCAGGAGAAGATGACAACATAAAAGTAATTGTATTAAAAAGTGCAGGAGAAAGAGCTTTTTGTGCAGGTGCATCTTTTGACGAGTTAGTAGCAATTGATACACCAGAAAATGGGAAGAAATTCTTTTCAGGATTTGCCAATGTGATAAATGCAGCTCGTAAATCTCCAAAGTTTATTATTGGGCGTGTACAAGGTAAAGCTGTTGGTGGCGGTGTAGGAATGTCATCAGCAACTGATTATTGTT
The DNA here is from genome assembly GCA_905612305.1 of uncultured Flavobacteriales bacterium. Lineage (GTDB taxonomy): Bacteria > Bacteroidota > Bacteroidia > Flavobacteriales > BACL11 > UWMA-0277. The sequence continues at coordinate 168,563 of CAJQRK010000007.1, forward strand.
TTGCAACCAAATTTGCATCTGTAAAACTATCGGAACTAGCAATTGGGATTGGCCCTTTTGTGGTAGGTCCTGCTGTGGAGCGAAAAATTGGCACTTCCGCATTTTCGGCAATGACAATAAATGCTGGTAAGTGGTTTGATGCTTCATGGGCTCGTGAAAAAGGATTATATACTGAAGTGTTTGATTCAATTGAAGCAATGGATAAAGAAATTGAAAAATTAGCTTCCACCCTATCAAAATCAAATCCTGAAGCAATACAAGGATTAAAGAAAATAATATGGCAAGGAACTGAGCATTGGGATACCCTTTTAATGGAAAGGGCGGAAAGTAGTGGAAAATTGGTTTTATCAGATTTTACAAAAAATGCAATTGCAAAATTTAAGCAACAATAATGAGTAAATTGCTCTCCAAAGATATTTACAAAAAAGCATATTCTTTAATGTGTTTCGCTCGTGCTATGAGCGACTTGTATGAAGAAAATTCAGCAGTCACTTCCAAATATGTACATGCGACATCAAAAGGACATGAGGCTATTCAATTGGCAGTTGGCTTGCAACTAACAGAGAATGATTGGGTAGCGCCTTATTACAGAGATGATTCTATTTTATTAGGTATTGGAATGACTCCTTATGAACTTATGTTACAACTACTTTGTAAAAAAGATGATCCATTTTCTGGAGGAAGAACCTATTACTCACACCCTTCCTTAAAAAGAGAAGGTTTTCCAAAAATACCACATCAATCTTCAGCAACAGGAATGCAAGGAATCCCAACAACAGGAGTAGCTATGGGAGTGCAATATCAGGAAAAAGAAAGGCTTACAAAACCAAAAAAAGGAGAAGAACCAGTAGTGGTTTGTTCGTTTGGAGATGCGGCAATTACAGAAGGTGAAGTTGCAGAAGCCTTCCAAATGGCAGCACTAAAAAAATTACCTATTTTGTATTTGGTACAAGATAATGAATGGGATATTTCTGCACATGCCTCAGAAATGCGAGCAGTAGACGCTACTCATTACGCAAAAGGTTTCGGACTAAAAACCTATACTATTGATGGAACTGATTTTACAAAATCATATAAAACAATTCAAAATGCATTTAAGGAAATAAGAGAGAAAAGAACTCCACTGCTTATTCATGCAAAAGTTCCACTTCTAAATCACCACACATCAGGAGTTAGAATGGAATGGTACCGTGATGATTTGAAAGAGGCCAAAAGTAGAGATCCTTTTCCAAAGCTAAAAGCAGAATTATTAGCCAATGGGTTTACTAAAAAAGAATTAATTGCAATAGAAAAAACAGCAAAGGAAACCGTTCTTTCTGATTATCAAAAAGCACTAAAAGCAGAAGATCCAAAGCCAGAAGATTTATTTTCTCATGACTATGCCCCTACTCCTATTTTAAAGGAAAAAGGAGAAAGATCACCAAAAAATAAAGAGGCAACCGTAATGGTGGATTCCGCCCTATTTGCTATAAAAGAATTAATGACAAAACATCCTGAATGTTTACTATACGGACAAGATGTTGGCAAGCGTTTAGGAGGAGTTTTCCGTGAAGCAGCTACCTTAGCAGAAACCTTTGGAGACAATAGAGTATTCAACACTCCAATACAAGAAGCTTTTATTATTGGAAGTACGGTTGGCATGTCTGCAGTTGGTTTAAAGCCAATTGTAGAAGTGCAATTTGCCGATTATATCTGGCCAGGATTAAACCAATTATTTACTGAGGTAAGTCGTTCCAATTATTTATCAAATGGAAAATGGCCGGTAAGCTGTATTATCCGTGTTCCCATTGGAGCTTATGGAAGTGGGGGGCCTTATCATTCTTCTTCTGTGGAATCAGTATTGGCAAATATAAAAGGAATAAAAATTGCCTATCCTTCTACTGGAGCTGACTTAAAAGGACTGATAAAATCAGCTTATTACGACCCCAACCCTGTTGTAATTTTGGAACACAAGGGACTTTATTGGAGCAAAGTAAAAGGGACAGAAAAAGCCAAAACTATTGAACCTTCTGAAGATTATATTATTCCTTTTGGAAAAGGCAGAATTGCTTTAGAATCAGATAATATTGAAAATACCATCTGTATTATTACTTACGGAATGGGAGTTCATTGGGCATTAAATGCAGCAAAGAATCATAAAGGGAAAGTAGAAATTGTAGATCTAAGAACCATCCATCCTCTTGATGAAAAGTTAATATTTGAAAGAGTAAAAAAACACGGAAAATGTTTAGTGCTTACGGAAGAACCTTATAACAATTCCTTTGCACAAGCCTTATCAGGAAGAATTCAGGGAGATTGTTTCAAAAATTTGGATGCTCCTGTTTATGTTATGGGCTCAGAAAATTTACCAGCAATACCACTTAATTCAACTTTGGAAGCCACTATGCTGCCAAATGCAGAGAAAGTGATTGAAAAGATTGGGGCAATTCTAGCATTTTGATTCTATCTTATACTATTGCATCAGTATAACTCATTCTTTACGTTAGTTTTATGTAAATTTGCTGATTAAGCAATCTATGTTGAAAAAAAGTAAATTAATTCTTACAGTGATAGCGTTTTTATTAACGTTAGTTAATAATGCTAATGCACAATGTGTTGAAGGGGATTTTGACATTCCAACATGTATTACTATAAATAATCCTGCTTTATTTACAAATACTACTGACGCATCAGGCCCAGCATCAAATAATGGGGGTAGTAATAATACTTGTACTGTAGATTACGCATGGAATGTATATGATACTTCTGGAGCTTTAGTTGGTGGACCAGCAGGTTGGCCAATAACAACTTTTAATCTAACCTTTCCTTTCCCTTATGCTGGAACATTTGATGTAGAGCTCACAGTAACAAATGTTCCTCCCGCAGGATCTAATCCTAGTAATATTAATAATTGGTGTTGTCCCGGAGGAGGAGGCTTTTGGAATACTTTAATGATATTTGGATATAAGCCAGTGAATGTACTTGCAAATGAATTAACATTACAAACAAATAACTCCATTACAATCTGTGGAGGGGGCGGAATAGATACAAGTGATTTAAATCTCCAAATTAACAATAGTCAAGGTCCTATTGATTTTTTATGGACAACAAGTCCGACAGGCTATGTATTTACTACTGTACAACCAACAGGAATTCCTAATACTGAAACAGAAATTCTATTAACTATAACTGATCCATTAACTGGGTGTGAAGATTCTGAAACAATTGATTTATATTTTCTTTCTTCAAATCTAGATGCTGGGTTTTCTTCTTACTATCTAGCATCAGCATCTGGATGTGCCACGGATTCAATTCTTTTTATAGCAAACGATCCTAATGCAACAAATATTAATTGGTTTGCAAATAATACCTTAATTGGAACAGAAGATTCACTTGTAACAACCCTTTCAACTTACATAGGAAATAACTCAACTGTGAATATCTCAGTATCTATGCTAGACACTATACAAGGATGCTCTATGGCTAGTGATACAAATTTTGTTTTTACTGCCCCTCCCTTGATCGGGCTGGATACTACTATTCTAAATACAAATCTCCCAACACATTGGGACACAACCCTTCATGGTTTCAGTGCGTGTCATGCAATAAATGGGTTAGCTTCTCTCTCGTTTGAAAATTCCAATTTCACTATTGGGAACCAGAATATTGACTCATTAGTATTCTCTTGGCCTGACTCTACAACCTCTATATTGACAGATACTGCATTGGAAAATTTCTTGTTAAACGGAACTTTAGTAAATCATACTTTTTTGATGAATGATACAGCAAACTCGATATTTACTGTAACAGCATTTAATACTAATGGATGCAGCTATACAGCAGAATACCCCGTATTAACTGAAGGCTCATCTCTTAATAATGTTACTAGTATTGGGTTTTCAGTTATTACTTCAACTCTCTGTAGTGATACAAGTACATGGTTTTATATAACTAACCCTCTCTCCAGTCCTCCTAATCAACCAATCTTATCTATTGGACCAAATGATATAGTTACTTGGAGAATATTCTGTATGCAAGCAATACCACAAACATTTATGGTCGAGGTGGAGTGGGATGCTACTGAGTATGCTAATCATATGGAGCTACTCCCTAACGGAGATTCTGCTATTGTTTTTCAATATACATTCCAATCAAACTCTTGTCCATGTACAGGTCCTATAAATCCTTGGGAGGCCTATACTGTAAGTGTCGATATAGATAGGTTCTGTAATGGACAACTTTTATACAACACAGCAGCAATTCAAATTGAGGATCCTCCAGTTGCTCAATTTGAAACAACATCTCCTGAATGTCATACCAAGCTTGTTGAATTTATTAATAATACTGAGGTTGGGTGCGATCTTCAAACACTAAATCAAAGTCTAGATAGTATGCTTGTTTTTGAATGGGATTTTGGTGATTGCCATACTGCTACAACATCAGGATCATCATATCCTTTTCCAGGAACTTTTCATAATTATGAGGAGCCAGGAACCTATATGGCTACAGTTTCTCTAGATGCAAATTGTGGAATGACCTTCGATACAAACTTTGTTATTATTAATCCATTACCTAGAGTTTCCTTTGATGCTGATCCAGTATGCTTGGGAGAGAAAACAATATTTAACAACTATAGCGGAACAGATAGTGCTTATACGCGAATAGACTCTTGTTATTCGCCACCTAGGAATATTTATGTTCCTGCAGGGGGTAATATAGTTTCCTGGTTATGGATGATTGATACAACTCTTACTAACGTATTAGACCATCATAATACATGGGATGCAATAGGTGAGTTTTTAGATACTAATGGAGGGCCAATAACAGATATAGACGATCAATTTTTAGCTTTCCAATTTGATAGTTGTGGGACATATACTGTCTGGTTAAAAGCTACTGATAGTAATGGGTGTGATAGCATATATAGTTTTGATGTAATGGTTTATGATCTTCCTGAGCCTGTCTTTACAGTTGATGATGTCTGTCAAGGAAATTGTAGCCCAATAAATGATTCTTCTTATTCACAAACAAATCCATGTTATGGTAATCCTCTTGCGTTATGGGAATATGAAATTTACAATGCTATAAATGATACAATAATGGATTCTATTAGTTTTGATAGTAGTATGGTCGCAGATACTTGCTATGAATTTAATCCCCCATGTGATCTTCTATCCTCAACTCTTTCATATGATTATGATATTTGGTTAACTGTAACTGATAGTTTTGGGTGTATTGATTCAATAATGGAAACTACAACAGTACTATGTCAACCTATTGCAGAATTTGATTCATCAGATATCTGTTTAGGAGAGGTTAAAACATTTACTAATGAGTCTAGTCCAATACTTGGTATGGGTTGGAAATGGGAAATAGACACTACACTTGGAGATTATGTTAATAGCACAGACTCTAGTGTAAGTCCTTCTTTCTTATTTGATACCTGTGGTACTTTTGTAATAAAACAAATCCTTAAAAGTGATAATTGCAATGACACTATTGAACATTCTATAACCGTATTTTGCTTGCCAGAACCTTCATTTATATCTGATGTAGTCTGTTTGGGAGATTCAACTAATATTATAAGCACATCACAACAAGGAAATTTTCCTTCAGCTGAGATAGACACTTGGATATGGAGCTTTACTATAGAAAACGAAGATACAGTACACTTTACATTCCCTTCATGTGACTCTACTACAATAACACTAACAGTAAGAGATGAAAATAATTGTGAGCAAGATACTACTAGTAAGGTTTTTGTTTTCTGTAATCCAACAGCTCTCTTTAATGTTAATGCAGAATGTTTCGACGATGAAGAGCAGCCTATAGAATTCAACGACGCTTCAGCTAATGGAAGTGCTCCAATTAATTATTGGCTATGGACAATAACAGGAGCAGGAGATTACGTTAATCCATATGACAGCCTAGATCCTTTTACTCAATATCACTTCGCAAATTGTGGACCGCAACCTTTTACATTATATGTGAAGGACACTAACGATTGTTACGATTCTCAATCTGGAAGCGTAAATGTCTGGTGTGAACCTACTGCTGAATTTAATGCAGACGCTGTGTGTTTTAATGAAACTACAATATTCCAAGATCTATCAATACCAAACTCTAGTATTACTAGCTGGAACTGGAACTTTGGAGATGGAAATACTTCTACTCAAAAAAACCCTACACATGACTACTTATCATGTGATAGCTTTACTGTCCAACTTTTTATTGAAGATCTAAATGGATGTAATGATACAATAGAAAAAACTGTTGCAGTATGGTGCTTGCCACAACCTTCATTTATAGCTGAACCTGTATGTGAAGGAGACTCTACAACTTTTATAAGCACCTCAATTGCTGGAAACCCTCCCTCTGCACAGATAACAGATTGGGATTGGAGTTTTAATAATAATAATGACTCAGTCGTTTATAATACCTATAACGCCTGCGGAAATTATACGGAATCTCTAATTGTAACAGATGGATATAATTGTAAGGATACTATCACTAAAACCATTACCGTATTTTGTAATCCAACAGCTATCTTTAATGTTAATGCAGAATGTTTCGACGATGAAGAGCAGCCTATAGAATTCAACGACGCTTCAACTAATGGAAGTGCTCCAATTAATTATTGGCTATGGACAATAACAGGAGCAGGAGATTACGTTAATCCATATGATAGCCTAGATCCTTTTACTCAATATCACTTCGCAAATTGTGGACCACAACCTTTTACATTATATGTGAAGGACGTTAACGATTGTTACGATTCTCAATCTGGAAGCGTAAATGTCTGGTGTGAACCTACTGCTGAATTTAATGCAAACCCTGTGTGTTTTGGAGATTCTACTTTCTTCCTAGATGCCTCAATACCAACAGGAACAATATCCAATTGGATATGGGATTTTGGTGATGGAAACACATCTATGTTGCAAGATCCAACGCATTTATATACTAGTTGTGATACCTTCTTAGTAAAACTAATTATTATTGACTCTCATGGTTGTAATGATACTATATGGAAAGATGTTGTTGTTCATTGCCTGCCTGAGATAACATTGTTGGACGCTAATCATAGCGGAGTATGTGATAAAGATACTATTACATTTTACACCTTATATAATTCTGGTGACGGCACATTAAATAATTGGGTATTATATTTTGGTGATGGAGACTCCTCCCCATTTTTAATTAATCCTATTGATAGTGCATCACATCCTTTTGATACTTGTAATGCGAATGGGTTATTTACCGCAACATATATAATATCCGATATATATTTATGTAGTGATACCGAGACTGTTCAGTTTAATATTTATTGTCCGCCAACTATTGACTCAATACCTGCTGTAATTGAGAATGTATGTTTAGGAGGTGCAAGTGCATTTTCAGCTAACATTACAACAGGAAGCAGCTCTATGGCTCAACTTACTAATATATTAAATTGGGGGGATGGATCTCCTGACATTTCATATCCGGCCAATGCACTTCAAATTCATCATACATATCAACATTCTGGAACTTATACTATTACACTAACTGTTACAGATACAAGTACGTGTAGTGATACAAACTCATTTAATGTAAGAATTCATCCAAATCCAACAGGAGAAATCTCATTTAATAATGTTTGTGAAGATTTACCTACCAGTTTTCAAATAAATACTATTGCTGGTGATGGTACTATTACTGATTGGGAATTTGACTATATTAATGGGTTAGTTAGTACTGGTAATTTAAATCAAAATATACCTTCTTCTTTACAATATACTTATCTGCAATGTGGTTATTATTCTGTTGAATTATTTATTCAAGACTCCTTACTGACTCCTTATGGAATGGGTACACTTTTACCAGGTACAGACGATAATAATAATTATTGTAGCAGTACTATTGATACGATTATAACAATATATTGCCCTCCAGACGCTATTATAAATTCTATTGACCCTTACGTATGTGAGGGAGACACATCATTCTTTGATAATTTTAGTCAGCAAGGATCGATTCCTTCAGCTTCTTTTGATGCTTCTTCTTGGAATTGGATTTTTGGAGGAACTGGTGTTGGTAGTAATACCGATTCAATTGGTTATTGGATATATAATAGCTGTAATGTTTATGATAATATTATGCTTGTTGTAACTGACACAAATAATTGTTCAGATACCAGTGCCGCAGTCCAAACAGAGGTGTTATGTAATACGGATGCAAGTATTGTTATAGATAATTACGATCTCTGTGGCCCTGACATAGTAATGGCTATTGCTAATAGCTCATATGCTTCATACTCTTGGTCTGTTAATCCATTACCTATTATTACATGGCATCCAATCAATAATAGCACCTTAGATACATTGTTTGTCTCATTTGATGTAAATCTGGGTCCTGATTCAATTATTTACTCCATAATACTAGAAACTACT
>CAJQRK010000008.1 GCA_905612305.1 uncultured Flavobacteriales bacterium
TGGATTACAATTTTCAATAAAATCTTCAAGTTCATTGTCAGGAGATCCTATGCGTGATAAAAATCTTCAAGATCATTTTTTTAAATATTTAACGAAAGATTTTGTAATTAATGGAACTTTAGCGCCGCCCATTAATGACTCTATAGACGTAACCTTTGATGTATTTGGGCAAACAAAAAAAATAAGGCTTGCATTTCTAGATAACATAATACCAGGCTGCCCTTACTTTGATCATATGGTTGAGATCAAAGGGTCAATCAATCTTGAATCACAATTTGATGCACTAAAGGCATATAGCGCAATTAGCAATAAGTGTTATGATTTACATAAAGGTGCAGATGGAATTTCAAAAACATGGAAACAAGTTGATGTTCATGTTAAAGCCTTAGTTATAAATACTAGTTATAACTCCATTAGACAAGAGGACTCTAGTCGTATAGGGTATGTTTCTATAGAAGAGGTCTTTGCTAGACATCAATTCATATTCAATAGATGATTAAACTCTCCTTTAAAAACCCTTACTTAATAGTAGTATTTGCCATTTTAGTTTCGGTAATATCCTTTGTGTTAGTGCCAAGAATGGCGGTGGATATTTTGCCTCAATTCAAAAAATCGGCCATGCAAATTCTTACGCTTTACCCAGGGATGCCTGCTGAGGTTGTAGAAAAAGACATCACAAGCCGAATGGAAAGATGGACAGGACAGTCCAATGGAATTTTAAAGCAAGAGTCAAAAAGTTTGATGGGCGTAAGTTTGGTAACCAATTACTATCAAGAGGATGTAACCGCAGCTGAGGCTATGGCCAATACATCTTCCTATGCTATGTCGGATATGTATTATCAGCCACCAGGAACCCTACCGCCAATGGTGCAGCCTTTTGATCCAACCGCATCCAAACCATTAATGCTACTTACAGTTAGTTCTGATCAAAGAAATGGGAAAGAACTTTATGGATTGGCTTATTATTCTTTGCGGCAAATGTTGAGTGGGGTAAAAGGCATTATTTGTCCTGCTGCTTTTGGAGGATCGAAAAGAAGAATTTACATTTATGTAGATCCTGACAAGATTGAAGCTATGGGAATTTCTCAAACTCAAATTTCTGATGCAATTCTTAAAAACACAACAATGATCCCTTCTGGCATTGCACAAATTGGAGATTTAACTTATGCAATTGATGCTCAAGGAACCATTAAGCATGTGGAGGAATTTAACGATATTGTGATCACTCACCGAAATGGAGTACCTATTTTTATAAAAGATATTGGTGTTGCTTCTGACGCTTCTGCTATTCAAACCAATCTTGTTCGAGTGGATGGGAAGGAACAGGTTTATCTACCTATTTTTAAAAGACAAGGAGCAAATACCATTGCTGCTGTTGAAGCGGTAAAAAAAGCCCTACCACAATTAAAGGACAGAATGCCTGAAGATGTGAATTTGAATGTAATTTTTGATCAGTCCTCATATGTGAAAAGTGCAATTTCCTCTTTAGTTTTTTCAGGAATAAGTGGATTGATTTTAGTGATTTTGGTATTGTTACTGTTTTTAGGGAACTACCGTTCAGCTCTGATTGTCTCCCTTTCTTTACCACTCTCTATTATGATGGCTTTTATAGTTCTGTCCATTACTGGACAAGCCATTAATAGTATTACCCTTGGTGGTATTGCTTTAGTTTTAGGACTTTTGGTAGATAATTCCATTGTAGTTTTGGAAAATATTGATAGGCATTTGCAGATGGGAAAAAATGCTACAAAGGCTGCTTTGGATGCAGCATTGGAAGTAGCAACTCCCGTATTAGCTTCTACTTTAGTGATAATAGTTGTATTTATTCCAACTCTATTTTTAACAGGAATTGCCAAAGATTTATTTTCGCCATTGGCTATTACTGTGGCTGGCGCAATGTTGGGCTCTTATATTTTCTCTCTTACTCTAATTCCTATTGCTGCTGCAAATTTGTTTAAAAATAAATTACCTAGCACTGCTGAAAAAGAAAAAATAGGCTTTAGAAAAACAGTCGAAAAATGGCGAAATTCTTATCAAGAAAGTTTGGAAAAATCCTTGCAGAAAAAGAAATCTTATTTGGCGTTTACACTTGGCCTATTCCTTTTATCACTTTTTGGTTTTGTTAATTTGGGCTATGAATTATTCCCAAAAACAGATGTTGGGCAAATGGAAATCTTAGTCAGGAAAGAATCTGGAACACCCCTTAGAACCACAGAAAAAACAATCGCCAAAATGGAGGGAATACTCAAAGAAGTAATGGGAGATGACCTTTCTCAGACCGTTTCCAATATTGGAGTTTTTTATGATTTACCGGCTGCTTATACGCCAAATTCAGGAACACAAGATGCTTTTATTAAAGCACAATTAATTGGAGGACACGAAAAGGCAACTGATAGTTATGTGCCTATTTTAAGAGAGCGTTTCCACAATGAATTTCCTGGGGTTGAGGTTAGTTTTAATACAGGAGGATTAATTACAGCTGCGCTTAATGAAGGAAAATCTTCTCCAATTGATGTTCAAGTAAAAGGTAATAAACTGGAAGTATTACGCGCATTGGCAGAACGATTACGAGATACTATAAATGCAATCCCAACAACACGGGATGTGCGTATTTTACAAAGGATTGATCAGCCTACCAAAGAGATGGATATTGATAGGGTAAAAGCAGCAGAATTAGGAGTAGAGCCTGTGGACGCCATTAAGAATTTAGTATCGGCTTTAAACTCTTCCACTACTTTTAATAAAGCTTTTTGGATTGATGAAAATAATGGAAATCACTATTATGTAGGAGTAACTTATCCTGAGAGTGAAATTAACAAAGAGCATACTTTGGAGAATGTAATTGCTACTTCCAAATTTGGAAATCCCGTACCTTATAAATCATTTTCTCGAATCAGTGAAACCACTCAGCCAGTTGAAATTAATCATCATAATTTAACGCGTGAATTTAATGTGTATGCTAATGTAGAAGGGGCAGATATTGGTAGTGTTTCTGATGATATTGCATTAAGAATTCAGGAGTTTAGCCAAACCCTTCCAAAAGGATATGAAGTTAATTTTGAAGGAGAAGTTGCTGTAATGAAAAGATCATTTGCCAATTTAGGGTTGGGATTAATCCTAGCTGTATTGTTTGCTTTTCTTATCATTACCCCACTTTTTAAATCCTTCCGTCAGCCCCTAATTATTATTTTAGCATTTCCGCTGGGGCTAATTGGAATTGTTGCTTTAATGATGCTAACAAGCACCAATTTAAGCATACAATCCATCATGGGAATGATCATGATGGTTGGGATTTCAGTTTCTTACGGAAATATTTTAATTGATAGAATTAACAACCTAATTAAAGAGGGAATGCAAAAAAGAGCTGCCATAATAAATGGGGCTTCTGACAGGTTCCGACCAGTATTAATGACAGCAGTAACTACTGTATTTGGCTTGCTGCCAACCGCTATTGGAATTGGAGAATCAGCAGGGGCAAATGTGCCACTAGCCATTGCAGTAATTGGCGGAACAATAACTGCTACTTTTTTGACCTTATACATTATTCCAATATTTTATTTAATGATCGCAAAAACCCAACATAATGAAAGCTAATTTTTTTATAACGATCCTTGCTCTCTTTTTACTTTCTTGTTCTGATAGCAAAAATCAGCAAAGTGAAAAAATAATTCAAACCGAAAAGAATACGAATGTAAAAGTGGTAAATCCTCAGCAAAGAAGTTTTACTTCCACTTTGCAAATTATTGGAAATGCCCTGCCTAACAAACAGGTTAATATTCATGCAATGGAAGGAGGGTTTTTATCTGAACTTAAAAAAGATATTGGAGATAAAGTGCAAAAAGGAGATATATTGGCAGTGTTGAATAATCCAGAACTTACTAGAGAATTGGAAATAAATAAAGTTGCAAAACAAGTGGCTGAGGCCAATTATTTGCGCTTTAAAAAAGTGATTGCAAAAACTCCTGAACTAACTACTTTGCAAGAATTTGAAAAAGTAGAGGCCGCTTATTTAATGGCTAATGCTAAATACAAAGCCACTATTAACAGAGATAGTTTACTGAGTATTCGTGCGCCATTTAGCGGAATGATTACTACAAGAAATGTGGAATTGGGTGCACTTATTCAAAGTGGACTAAACAACACAAATGCTGCTGCTCTTTTTGAGATTATGGATATGGCAATTATTCGCTTGACTATTGCACTACCAGAAACAGAAGTAGATAATATCAGTAAAGGAATGCAAGCAGAAATTTCTTTTACTGAACTTCCAGGGGAGCAATTTTCAGCCCAAGTTTCTCGCATGGCAAATGCTATTGATAATCGAAATAAAACCATGCAAGTTCAGTTAGATATCCCTAACCGTAACGGAAAAATAAAAGCAGGAATGTATGCTAATGTTGCAATGCAATTGCAATCCACTGGTGATAAAATATCTTTGCCCAATGAGGTGTTGATTGCAATTAAAAGCGAGTTTTTTATATTGCAAGTAAAAGATGGAATTGTAAAAAGAACACTTATAAAAAAAGGATTGAGTAATACTCATTTCTTTGAAGTGCTCAGTAATGAAATAAATGAGAATTCAAAAGTAATAGTAGAAGGAAAGGCAATGGTAAAAGAAGGGATGAAAGTAAAAGCAATTAACTAATGAATAGGTTATTTTTCATAGGAATTTTATGCAGTGTGTTTTCTGTAAATGCACAGGATACTTTGTATTTGTCGCATAATAAAATGCTGAAAATGACCCTGAATCAGAATTTGCAAATTCAGAGTAATGAACTTAAATTTACATTAGCCAAAGCATCATTTTACAAAAGTATTGGAAAGGCATTGCCAACATTAGGAATGGGAATGAATCGCTATGAACTTAATGGCTTCACTCAAAGTACAGAAGGCAATTTTGCAGATGTAAATAAAAATTATGAGTGGAGTGGGAAAAGTTTCAGATTAAGTTGGGAATTGAGCGAATTGCTCTTTAATTCAGCTGCTAACAAGCAAGCAGTAAAAGCTGCTTTTTATAGTAAAGAGGCTAATAATATTGACGAGAAAATTAAGGTTTTTAGTAATTATTATCGTTTGCTAGCAAGTGAGGAAATAGCAAAAGCGATTACTTCATTTATCATTAAAAATACAGAAATTGTTACCCAATTACAATTGCAAGTGTCGGCTGGTTTGCGTTTGCAATCCGAACTTTTATTGGCGCAATCCAATTTGAATAATTTAAAAATCAAGTTACTCCAACAGCAGCAAATTACTACTGAATTATCTCAGCAATTATTAGCAATTCTTAATGTAGAGGGTAATTATATACTAAAAACAGACTGCAATTTTTACACCAATAATACAACTACTATAAATGATTTAAATTTAGAAGAAAAACTGAATAATCGCTTTGAGTTGCAACAATTAAGCAGTGAAGTTTCTGCAGGTAAGTGGCAAAAAAATAGGGAGTTGTATGGTTTATTGTTGCCTAAAATTTCTTTTGGAATGAATGATGGGTTGTTGGGGCCTATTAACCAAGATGCTTTGGGAAATCAAAACATTATGACTACTTCTCTTCAGTGGAGTATTCCATTTGGCAATATTTTTCCTGCTGGAAATTATAAAACTGAGAGTAGTTTATATAAACTCAAGATGCTTGAAAAATCACAATTGGAAAATGATTTAAGAGCAGAGATGCATGCGCTTCTTGCCGCATTTAATTCTGCAAATCAGCAATATGAATTAGCCAAACAATCATCTGAATATACTAAATTAGCTTATGAGCAATCCTTGCAAAGGCAACAATTAGGAACAGCCAATCAATTAGAACTCTTTCATGCAGAGAAAGAATATTTGAATGCAAAACTCATTTACATTGATGCTATTTCTTACAAGAAGGAAATAATACACAAAAAAATGGTTGCTTTTAGTGAAAAAGTAATGCCATAAAAAAAGGAGGCAACAGCCACCTTTTTTAATTTTTTTTCTTTTTTAGAAGTCCAATTGAACTCTCATCATAACTGCATTTTCAGTTATCACTTCTGTTTCATTTGTCATTTCTCCCATTACATAGTTGAGCATTACTCTTGTATGAGGATTCAGATACCAATTGATCCCCACCGTTATGTCATCTAGACTTCCTTCATTTGCATCAGTTAGATCCATGTTTGAAATACGAGCAACTAATTCAACAGCTCCTTTTCCGCCACTACCATAATTGTTGTTAGGCTTTACTCTTGAAAGTCCATCTAAAGAGCTTTTATAAGGTCTGCTTTCTCCTGTCAGGAAATAAGAAATTTGCCCATAATAACTACTAAGCTCTGTTTCGGTTGTTCCAAAAACACTTGTTTGTAGATATTCTCCTTGCAAGGAAAAAGAACCATTTACATATGCAAATTCTCCACCTAACAGATTACTTTCCTCAATATTTTCAAAGGTAGCATCAATTAGTTTAGTGCCTAAATGATTTTCCGCTCGTGATGAGATTTTATATGTATTATCGTTATTTCTACGAATACTATTGCTTGCTCCTAGGTGCAATAATTTTCTATCATTATTAATGGCTAAATAAGTAACTCTAGAAGTTATATTTATATTATTTGTGGATTCTTTATCATTTCCAAAGCTATCTCCCTCACGGAAAACACCAGTTTGTAAGGATATTTTTTCACCAAAAGTAGTGTGATACATAGCTCCTGTGTTTCTTTCAGCTGACATAGCAATAGGGAAAGATCTTTCCATGAAAGTTATGTATTTACTTGAGGTAAGCGCCTCTAATCTTAAAGGTTCTTTAAAATGACCAACTCTAAGATTTCCATTTAATGGCAATTCAGATAATTCCATCCAAACATCTTTAAAAGATATAGCCCCATCTGCAAAATCTAATTGTAATTTGTATTTTACATTCCCATATAATTTCCCGGAATTATAAAATCTAACTCTTCTGAATTCTGTACCAGCATTATCCATTGTGGAATCTCCCCAAACGGCCATGTCGTACATAATTCTTCCTCCAAATTTAATGTCTTTAACCGAGGATTGTGCACTCACATTTATAAATGTTAAAAGTGCAACACTAAGTGATAAAATTGTTTTTTTCATTGTTCTTTTATTTATCTCCTACAATTGCTTCAGAAATATTGAAGATATGATCTCCAACTTTTTCAAGAGAATGAATTAGATTATTATAAATCATTCCTGTTTGAATTGGCATTTCTCCTTTCTCAATTTTTTGTAAATATGATTTTCTTAATTTGTTTCTCATATTATTGATATTAATTTCAGCATTATTAGCTTCTGTTAATGTTACTTGAGAATATTCTGAGTTTAAGTTATTATTCATAATATCTAAAGCTTTCTGAACTTCACTCAACATCCCCTCAATACTTTTCTTTGATTCAGCAGTAAATTCTGCTTTTCTTTCCTTCTTTCTCTCAATTGAAATTGACATTTGATAGCAGATGTCACCAATTCGTTCCATATCGTTAATAATAGATATCATGGACCTTACTTTGAAAGAAGCGGAATCACTCATTTCTCCTTGAGCTGCTTTTGCTAAATAATTTGCGATTTCTACCTCCATTCTATCAGTGATATCCTCATATTTCTTTATTCTTTCCATTAACTTATTAAACTTCTTGCTATCGGTTTCTTTCCTTAATTCCAGAATCATATTATATAATTTGCTAGTAATCTTACCAAACTTGATTACTTCTTTTTGAGCTTCTAATACTGAAAGTTCTGCAGTTTGCATAAGTCCTCCTCCAATATGCTCTAAGTGGAATTCTTCATCTGTCTCTCCTTTAGATGGCTGCATTCGAATAACCGTTCTTGATATTAATGGGACAAACCAAACCAAAAGAAGTACATTTAAAATATTAAAAGTAGTATGAAATACAGAAAGGCCTATTGGTACTGCTATAGATTCACCTACGCTACTAACTGGAGACAAATCCATATTTGATATCATGTAACTGTCAATACTATTTATAAAGAATTGGAAAGCAAATATCATCCAAATTACTCCAAAAATATTAAATATAAAGTGAGCTCTTGCTGCTCGTTTTGCATGTACATTTCCTACAAGGGCAGCTAAATTTGCAGTAATTGTAGTCCCAATGTTTTCACCTAAAACCATAGCAGCCGCTAGTTCAAAAGGAATATATCCCTCATAACACATTACTAGAGTTAAAGCCATAGCTGCTGAAGAAGATTGTACGACTAATGTAAGAATAGTTCCTACTCCAATAAAAATTAAAAGAGACACGGTTCCCATATCAGCATAACTTTTAAGGAAATTTAATTCTTCAGGCCCCAAGTTCGGCACAGCTCCTTTTAATGCATCTAGTCCCATAAAGAGTAAAGCAAATCCTATAAGTACTTCTGCCCATGATTTTATGTTGGATTTTGAAGAGAACATCATTGGGAAACCAATAGCAATAATTGGCAATGCAATAGCTGATATTTTCACTTTAAAACCAAGTAATGAAATAAGCCAAGCAGTAATTGTAGTTCCAATATTTGCCCCCATAATAACTCCAATAGATTCTACCAAACTTAAAAGCCCAGCATTAACAAAACTTACTATCATTACCGTTGTAGCTGAAGATGATTGTAAAAGTGCAGTTAATATAAATCCTGTTGTAATTCCTAAAAATCTATTTGAAGTCATTTTACTTAAAATGCTTCTCATTTTACTGCCAGCTACTTTTTGAATCCCATCACTCATTACTTTCATCCCATAGATGAAAAATCCAAGAGCCCCAATAAGCGTTAATAATTCAATTATTCCAAATTTCATATTTACAGATCTATTTTGGTTGCAAATTTATACTTTTTCCACTTTTTTTTAAAAAAAAATCAACTAATTTTTGCATGCCTTAATTAAACAGGAGAAATAAATTTTCCCAATTCGTATTTCTATTGTCAGAAGTTGAAAATCCATTATAATTTTTACTTTCCTTTAGGGCTAACTCAAAATTGAAATCATTTTGATTTTGCGAATAGCCAATTCCTTTACTCATAAAATTTTCTGCCAAATATTCTTGTTCTGTTTGTCCTGGGGTAGGAATAAAGACGGCTTTCTTTTCTAGCTTTGCTAAATCCATTACGGTTGAATATCCTGGGCGGCAAAAAATTAGGTCTGATTGTAAAATAGCAGTGTTTAATTCCTTGGCATTTAGGTGTGATTGTATGCTTAGGTTGCCTATTTGTTCACTTGTATTAAGTTCTGGTTTTCCTAATACAATTAATGATTTTTCTGTTCTGTCTTTTAGTGCATTTGTCAATCCTTTTTCAAGTATTGTTCTTTGAGGTTCTGGCCCAGAAACGATTGCCATAAAATCATACTTTTTTTTGCTTTCTTGTTTTTCAAAACGAGATTGTGTTCCTATATATATCGTGTTGTTGGGTAAGGCATTTGGTTTGGATAAGCTGCCAGCCAAATTATTTTTTTCATCATCCATCACCCAACAGGCATCAAATCTATTGATGTATTTATAATTAAAATCACGGATACTATCACTAAAATAAGGGCTCTGTATTTGCAATTGATGGGTAATAAAAGCACAAGGTATGGCTTTGGAATAAAGCCCGAAACGATTGTCTGAAATCACCCCATCAATAGTATAATCCTTAATGATGCCTTGCAAAGCAGTTTGTTCTTTTTTAATATTCCACAATAGTTTGGGTGTTTGTAAAAGCATACTAACACTCATTGGTAAATATTTAGAATAGTTAATATTATAATCTGCAAAACGGATAATTTCTAATTGAGGGAATTCTGTACTTAATAAATGCATTGGTCTGCCCTCAGCGGCAAGTATTACTTCATAATTATTATCAATTAATGCATTGATAATAGGAATGCATCTGGTAGCATGCCCTATTCCCCAGTTTAGCGGAGCTACTAAGATTCGTTTTTTTGCTTTCACATGCCGAAAATACTTAAAACAAAGTATTTTCGCATCAAAATAAAAGTTTTGGCAAAAAATAAGTTAAGAAAGTTCGCTCAGATGAAGGGTTATCCTCATGTAGAAGAGCCAGAAATGGAGCTTTTAAAACAGGGGTATGCATTAAAAGGAAATTGGAAAAAAGATTTTTTTAAAAATGATAATCCTTTGGTGTTGGAATTGGGTTGTGGCATGGGTGAATACAGTGTGGCATTGGCTGAAAAATATCCTGAAAAAAACTTTTTAGGGATTGACATTAAAGGAGCTAGAATGTGGCAAGGAGCAATTGAATCCCTTGAAAAAGGAATGAAAAATGTAGGTTTTTTGCGTATCCGTATTGATTGGATAGAAAAATGCTTTACTGAAAATGAAGTGGATGAAATCTGGATTACCTTTCCAGATCCTCAGCTAAAAAAAAGAAGAGGCACCAAGCGCTTAACGCATCCTAATTTTTTACATAGATATAATAATATTATGAAAAAGGAAGGACAGATACATTTGAAAACAGACAATCAATTTTTACACGGTTTTACTTTAGGAGTAATTACGGGTGAAAATCATATTTTGGAAGATAGTACGCACGATTTGTATAACTCTGCTGAAAAGAGAGATCATATGGAAATTAAAACACATTACGAGCAAATCTATTTAGACAAATGCCTGCCTATTACTTATTTGCGGTTTAGGTTGAATTATTAACGCAAGATAATTTTTAATTTAGTTGATTTAAGCAGTATTTGCACCTCTTTCTAGTTGCAGTAATTCAATCTAAATAACTTATCTTTGCAATTCAATTTTTTTAAATGAAACTTACCAAAGAAATCGTTTTAGCAGCATTATCTCACATTAATTTACCTAATGAAGAGCAGAATATAGTAGAGTCTGGTGCAATAAAAAACATACATATTTTTGGTACTGATGTGGAGCTAGATGTAGAAATTAAGAATCCTACTTTGCAATACAAGAAAAAAGTAGAAGTGGATTGTATGAAAGCTATTCATGATCATGCTTTTGAAAAATCCAAAATCAAAGTCAATCTTATTATAAATGCGCCTATAAAGGAAAAGCAAACAAAAATTAAAGGAAATCCTATTCCTGGCGTTAAAAATATAGTAGCCGTTTCTTCGGGTAAAGGAGGAGTAGGAAAATCAACTATTGCTGCCAACTTAGCAGTTGGTTTATCTGATTTAGGCTATAAAGTTGGGGTGATTGATGCTGATATTTACGGCCCTTCCATGCACATCATGTTTGGCTTGGAAGGCGCAACACCTGCTGCTGTTGAGATAGATGGAAAATCAAAAATAAAACCTTTGGAAAATTATGGTGTAAAATTGCTTTCTATCGGATTTTTTGCCCAATCACAACAGGCGGTTGTTTGGAGGGGACCTATGGCTTCCAAGGCGCTCAACCAATTATTATGGGATACTCATTGGGGTGAATTGGATTATTTGATAGTTGATTTGCCTCCTGGAACAGGAGATATTCATTTGTCATTGGTGCAATCCATTCCGTTAACAGGGGCTGTAGTCGTAAGTACACCACAAAATATTGCTTTGGCAGATGCCAAGAAAGGGATAAACATGTTCCGTATGGATAGTATTGATGTGCCTGTTTTAGGAATAATTGAAAACATGGCTTATTTTACGCCAGAAGAATTACCGAACAATAAATATTATATTTTTGGAAAGGAAGGGGCGAAAGGCTTGGCAGAGCAAATGAAAATTGATTTGTTAGCTGAAATTCCAATTGTACAATCGCTAAGAGAAGCTGCTGATGCGGGTAGGCCGGCCGTATTGCAAGGCACTA
Source organism: uncultured Flavobacteriales bacterium (assembly GCA_905612305.1). GTDB lineage: Bacteria > Bacteroidota > Bacteroidia > Flavobacteriales > BACL11 > UWMA-0277. The sequence goes on from CAJQRK010000008.1 coordinate 11,736, forward strand.
CTCCTATTGCTATTGAATTATTGAAAATGGCTAAAAATGTTGTAAAGGCTATTGAAAAAAGAAATACTACTTTAGCCCCAACTAAATCAGTAGAACTAACAAACTCAAGAGGGTGCTCAACTAAATAAAATACAATGGGAATTATTACAGACAAAACAATATTGAGTAAAATTGAAGTTGCACTTGAAGAAATTAGGCCTTTTTTAGAAGCTGATGGTGGGGATATTAATTTTATTGAACTTACTGATAATTGGATAGTAAAAGTAAAGTTGGTGGGCGCATGTAGTAGTTGTAATATTAGCATGATGACTTTAAAAAATGGTGTTGAGATGGCAGTAAAGCGTGCTGTTCCTGAAGTTAAAGAGGTTATTGAAGTCTCATCTTTATAATTCTCTTCTTATTTTCTTAGTCTTTCTCCTGTAAGTCACTTCTATTTAGAATAAATATAAATTAGTAGAATTATTTCCCTTCCCTATGTTTCTATAGGTTGAAAAATATAAATTTGCGGCCTAAAATTGAATATACATTTAACATGATTCGAATTAATAATTTTAAAAGCTGCATTTTACTAATTGCAGTTTTATTCACTTTCTCTTTTCAAGTCTTTGCTCAGCCTGACAGCGCACAAGCCTTTGCTCAGCCTGACGGTGCAGAAATCTTTAAAGCAAACTGTACATCTTGTCATATTATTGGTAAAAGAAGCATTGGTCCTGACTTAACAGGAGTAACTAAAAAAAGAACAGCAGATTGGTTAAAGAAATGGATTAAGAGTTCATCTGATTTTATTGCTTCAGGTGATGCTGATGCAATAGCGATTTTTGAAGAGTACAACAAATCCGTCATGAATTCTTTCTATCATTTGTCGGATGAAGATATGGAGGCTTTATTAGTGTATTTGGAAAACCCTCCTGTTGAAGAGGTTAAAGTTGCTGCCGTTACAGGAGCAACTAAAGATGAAGGAATGCAGAGTTCAACAAAAATGATGCTTGTTGCTCTAGTTTTATTGACATTGGTATTTCTTTTAACTTCAATAAAAAATAGCTTAAAAGAAAGTTTGGGGCAAGAAACCGAAACTGTTTCCCAAACTGTAATTACGCAGACTAAAACATTTTTAGCAAACAATATCAATAAATTATTTGTTGGTCTTTTTGTAATGATTGTAGTGTTAAAATTTGTTTTTGATACCTTAATGGGTATTGGTGTTACTACTAGCTATCAGCCAGAACAACCTATCGCATTTTCTCACAAAATACATGCAGGTGATAACAGTATAGATTGTAATTATTGTCACTCTTCAGCCCGTTCGTCCAAAACTTCAGGAATTCCTTCTGCTAATGTTTGTATGAATTGTCATGCTAACATTACTTCAGGAACAACAACAGGAACAACTGAAATTCAAAAAATATATGATGCAATCGGATATGATCCTGACACCAGAACTTATATTGAAGGATATGTTCAAAAACCAATTGAATGGATTAAAGTTCACAACCTACCAGACTTGGCATATTTCAATCACTCTCAGCATGTTACTGTTGGGGGATTAGAGTGTCAGCAATGTCATGGAAATATGGAAGAGAAAACAGTTGGTCAAGTAGCTACCATGCAAGAGCTTAACAATATTTCATCTAATAAAAAGGACAGCATTGAATTTGACCACGCTACTTTAACAATGGGTTTTTGTATTGATTGCCACAGACAATCTGAAGTAAAAATGGACGAAAATGATTACTACACAAGCATGCATCAAAAAATGAAGGTAAAGTATGCTGGGCAGAAAATAACGGTTGAAAAAATGGGTGGTTTGGAATGTGGTAAGTGCCACTATTAATAAGGATTTAGATTTAATTTCTATATAAAATGACAAAAGCAAAAAAATATTGGAAAGGTTTAGCTGAGCTAAATGACAATCCCTTAGTTGAAAAGCTAAAACAAAACGAATTTGTTGAAGAAATTCCTGTTGATAAATTTTTAGGAGATAAGGAGCTATCTTCTACTTCTACATCTCGTAGAGATTTCTTGAAGTTTTTAGGATTTAGCACGGCTGCAGCAACTTTAGCAGCCTGTGAAACCCCTATTAATAAAGTGATTCCTTACGTAATTAAGCCAGAAGAAATCACGCCTGGTATTGCTAACTACTATGCAACTACTATGTATGACGGGCACGATTACGCCTCTGTTTTAGTTAAAACAAGAGAGGGTCGTCCTATCAAGATTGATTCAAATAAATCAGCAACTAATGCAAGAATTCAAGCATCTGTTCTCTCCCTTTATGATTCAGGAAGATTAAAAAATCCAATGAAAGTTGGAGTGGATACGGATTGGAATACTGCTGATGCTGAAATTATTACAAAATTAAATAAGATACAAAATAATGGCGGTACAATTGCTATATTATCTTCTACTATTGTCTCCCCTTCAACTAAGCAATTAATTGCTGATTTTTCTGCCGCTTATGGCAATGTCAAACACATCCAAATGGATGCGGTTTCTTACAGTGGAATATTGGATGCCAATGAGGCATCATTCGGAGTAAGAGTTTTGCCTACTTATAATTTTGACAAAGCAGAGGTTATTGTTTCATTTGGAGCTGACTTTTTAGGAAATTGGTTAAATGCTGATTATGCTAAGCAGTATGTTGCTGCCAGAAATCCTAAAAACGGAAAAATGGCTAAGCATTATCAAGTAGAATCTACTTTAAGTCTTACGGGATCTAATGCCGATAAGAGAATTCAAATGAAACCTTCTGAACAAAAAGGATTATTATCTAATTTGTTTAGCGCCTTAAATGGAGGTACTGCTGATAGTAGAATTGCTAAGTTAACCAATGACCTTAAAAATAATACAGGAAAATCTATTATTGTTTGTAATAGTAATGATACTGAGGTGCAAACTTTAGTAAATTCTATTAATAATAAACTTGGGAATTACGAGAATACAATATCTCTTTCTAATCCTTCTTATTTAAAGCAAGGAAATGATGTAGATGTTGCTACACTGATTGAAGAAATGAATGCAGGAAAGATTGATGCATTAATTACCTATAATGTAAACCCTTCATATACTTTACAAAATGCTGAAGCTTACAATTCAGGACTAGCAAAAGTTGGCTTAACGATTGCTACTTCATTATATAATGATGAATCAGCTCAAAAAATGATGTATGCTTGTCCGGATAATCACTACTTAGAAAGTTGGGGAGATGCAAATCCATCAAATGGAATTTACACTCTAATGCAACCTACTATTGCTCCTTTATTTAAAGGAAGACAATTCCAAGAAAGCATAATGAATTGGATAGGCAAATCTGATTATCACGTATATTTACAAAATTTCTATACTGATATTGATTGGAATCAATCATTACATGATGGATATTTTACAAAAAATCAATTTGCAGCTAATGTTACTTTGTTTGAGGTTAATGTTCCTTCATTTGATTTGTCAAAATCAGAGGGGGTAGAATTTGAGATGTATGAGAAAATTTCAATGGGTGATGGTACTCAAGCTAACAACCCTTGGTTACAAGAATTGCCTGATCCGCTTTCAAGAGCGTGTTGGGATAATTATTTAACTATGTCAGCAGCTACTGCAGCTGATTTAGGAATTACCAACGAGAATGTGTCTAATGGGGCCTTAAATGGTAATATGGTAAATATTACGGTTAATGCAAAAACACTTAAAAATGTACCAGTGATGATTCAGCCTGGGCAGGCAAATGATACAGTTGCATTAGCTGTTGGTTACGGAAGAACAGCTGCAGGAAAATGTGGTGATGGAATAGGGTTTAATGCTTTTTCGTTAGGAAATGGAAATGCAAAAATTGAAGTTGTTGGTGGGGAATATGAATTTGCAGCTACTCAATTGCATCACACTATGATGGGTAGAGAGATCGTAAAAGAAACTACTTTAGAAGATTTTATTAAAAATCCTTATTCAGGAAATAAGCAAGTAACCTATGCTACTCATAACGGAGAAAAGCCAGCAGATCAGGTTACGCTTTGGGATGAACATGATCATTCAACTGGGCATTTTTGGAATATGTCAATTGATTTAACATCTTGTATTGGATGTTCAGCCTGTGTTGTTTCTTGTCATGCTGAAAATAATGTTCCAGTTGTAGGTAAAGAAGAAGTGAGAAAATCAAGAGATATGCACTGGTTGCGTATTGACCGTTACTTCTCATCTGATATGACAAAAGAATTATCCAAAAAAGAAAAGACATCTGCTTTTGACATGTATGAAAAGATGGAAGATCCATCAGGAGATCCTGAAGTAGTATTCCAGCCTGTGATGTGTCAGCATTGTAATCACGCTCCTTGTGAAACAGTTTGTCCTGTTGCGGCAACTTCACATGGTAGTGAAGGGCAGAACCATATGGCTTACAACAGATGTGTGGGAACAAGATATTGTGCAAATAACTGTCCTTATAAAGTAAGACGTTTTAACTGGTTTCAATATTCTGATAACGATAAGTTTGATTTCAATATGAATGATGACTATGGTAAAATGGTATTGAATCCTGATGTTGTGGTTCGTTCAAGAGGGGTAATTGAAAAATGCTCAATGTGTATTCAGAAGATACAAGAAATTAAATTAGATGCTAAAAACGCAGGAAAAAGAGTGAGAGATGAAGATGCACAAACAGCTTGCTCATCAGCTTGTCCTACTAATGCAATTGTGTTTGGTGATGTAAATGATGAAACACATGAAGTGCAATCTCTTAAGAAAGAAGAAAGAGCCTATACATTACTAGAACACTTAAATACTGCCCCATCAGTGTTCTATCAAACAAAAATTAGAAATAAAGCTTAATATATAGATATGCAAAAAGAAGCAGACATTAGAGACCCGTTAATCCTTGGAAATAAAACTTACCATGACATCACAAAAGATATATCAAGACCAGTGGAAGGCAAAGCCAATAAATATTGGTGGATATTATTTTCATTGTCATTAGTGCTATTCATTTGGGGGATACTTTGTATGGCATACACAATTGGCACTGGTATTGGCGCTTGGGGATTGAATAAAACTGTAAATTGGGCTTGGGATATCACCAACTTTGTATGGTGGATTGGTATTGGGCATGCAGGAACATTAATCTCGGCTGTACTTTTATTATTCCGTCAAAAATGGAGAATGTCCATTAACCGTTCTGCTGAAGCAATGACTATTTTTGGTGTAGCTCAAGCAGCACTTTTTCCATTGATTCACATGGGGCGTCCCTGGTTAGCTTATTACGTATTTCCTATTCCAAATCAGTTTGGATCGCTTTGGGTTAACTTTAACTCTCCATTACTTTGGGATGTATTTGCTATTTCTACTTACTTTTCTGTATCAGTAGTTTTTTGGTATATTGGTTTAATTCCTGATTTTGCTATGATAAGAGATAGAATGAGTGCAACAATTTCTCCAATGAAAAAGAAATTGTATTCATTCCTTTCATTTGGGTGGAGCGGTAAAGCAAAACATTGGCAAAGATTTGAAGAAGTTTCATTAGTGTTGGCGGGATTGGCAACTCCTCTTGTTTTTTCTGTTCACTCTATTGTATCTATGGATTTTGCAACTTCAATTGTTCCTGGATGGCACACCACCATTTTTCCTCCATACTTTGTGTTAGGGGCATTATTCTCCGGTTTTGCTATGGTGGAAACACTTCTTATCATCATGAGAAAAGTGGTAAGTCTAGAATCTTACATTACCATAAAACATATTGAGTATATGAATGTGATTATCTTACTTACAGGTTCGCTTGTAGGTACCGCTTATATTACAGAGTTATTTATGTCATGGTATTCAGGAGTAGAATTTGAACAATATGCTTTCTTAAACAGAGCAACTGGTCCTTACTGGTGGGCTTATGCCATTATGATGACTTGTAATGTGCTAACGCCACAACTGTATTGGATCACAAAAATTAGAACTTCTTTTGTCGCAACATTTATCTTGTCAATATTTATAAATATTGGGATGTGGTTTGAGCGTTTTGTGATTATCGTAACTTCCTTGCATAGAGATTATTTGCCATCTGCATGGACAATGTTCTCTCCATCTTTTGTTGATATCGGAATTTTCTTAGGTACAATAGGATTCTTTTTTACCTTATTTCTATTATACTCTAGAACATTCCCAGTGATTGCACAAGCTGAATTAAAATCTATTCTTAAATCGTCAGGATCTGAATATAAAAACAAGAAATAATGAGTAAAAATACACTATACGGAATTTTTGATTGTGAGCAGGTTTTATTAGCCTCAGTAAAAGAAATTCGTGCAAATAACATTGAGATTAAAGAAGTTTACTCTCCTTTCCCAATTCATGGTTTAGACAAAGTTTTAGGATTGAAAGAAACAAGAATGGCAATTACGGCTTTTATATATGGTTGCATAGGCTTATCTTTAGGCGCATTAATGATTTACAATATCATGATTGTAGATTGGCCGCAAAATATAGGGGGTAAACCAAATTGGACTTTTTATCATAATATGCCAGCATTTGTTCCTATTTTGTTTGAATGTACGGTGCTATTTGCAGCTCACCTTATGTCAATTACTTATTTAATCAGATGTGGTTTATTTCCAGGAGGAGAATCCGATAGTCCCGATCCAAGAACTACTGATGATAAATTTTTAATGGAGATTGTCGTAGAAGGAGATGTAACTGCAGTCAAAGAAATTCTTACAAAAACTGGAGCTACTGAAATTAACGAAAAAGACGTATAATTATGAATAGATTAATTTTAAAATTAACCTTTATTTTAGTAGTGGTATTCTTATCTTCTTGCGGAGGCGATTCTGATCCAGGATATGAATTTATGCCTAACATGTATCGCTCTCCATCTTTGGAAACTTACGGGGAAAATACAATTAATGGAATGAATGCTCAACTTCCAGTTGAGGGAACTATTGCCAGAGGACACCTTTTAACTTTTAATTATGACGGCACTTTAGATGGGTATTTGGCAGCAGGAAATACAGCCGTTAATCTTATTGAAGATAATAAGGAAACACGGGCTGAAGGCAAAGCTCTTTATGGGATGTTCTGTGAACATTGCCATGGTGCAACAGGTACTGGTGATGGCACTATTAAACATGCAATTTATTCTGCAGTACCTCATTATAATGACGGAAAATTATTCAGAAGAGCTGGCGTTCCAATGAATGAATTAAAAGCAGGACATATTTTTCATGCAATTACTTATGGCCTTAATGCTATGGGTCCTCATGCTTCTCAAGTTACAGAAGAAGAAAGATGGCTAATTGTAAATTATGTTCAACAAGAGTTGCAAAATTAAGGTAAATAAAAATAGATATAGAATGTTTACAATAGATAAAAAAGCAAAGAATTTCTCAATGGCACTTATGGCTATTGGGCTTATTGCATTGACTTATGGATTTTGGACTGATGCCCACAGGGCTTGGCCAAGTTTACTTTTTAATAATTATTTTTTCATAGGGATTGCAGTATTTGGTGTATTCTTTGTAGCATTACAATATGTAGCTGAAGCTGGCTGGTCAATAGTCCTTAAAAGAGTACCTGAAGCAATAATGGGTGCATTGCCAGTATTTAGCGCAATTATGCTACTAATTATGGTAGCAGCAATTATGCATTTTAATCATATTTATCATTGGTTACATGAAGGAATTATGGATCCTGCAAGTGAACATTATGATAGGATTATTGCAGGGAAAGAAGCGTATTTAAACGCTACTTTCTTTATCATAAGAACAATTGTTTACTTATTAGGTTGGAATTATTTTGCAAAAAAACTAAGAGCTTTATCAGTATTAGAAGATAAACAAGGTGGAGCGACCATTCACTTTAAAGGAGTTCGTGTTTCAGCATGGTTCATGGTATTTTTTGCCGTAACATCTGCAATGGCTTCTTGGGATTGGATTATGTCAATTGACCCACATTGGTTTTCTACAATTTTTGGGTGGTATGTTTTTGCAGAATGGAGTGCAATTGGGTTTACTACAGTTTTATTATTTACACTTTATTTAAAAAGACAAGGATATTTACAAGATGTAAATGAAAACCATATTCATGATTTAGGAAAATGGATTTTTGCCTTTTCATTAGTTTGGACATATATGTGGTTCTCTCAATTCATGCTGATTTGGTATGCAAATATTCCTGAGGAAGTAACCTATTTTACAGCACGATTAGAAGTAGAAAACTATAAATTCTTATTCTGGTTTAGTATGATTATTAATTTTATTGCACCTATTATTTTACTAATGAGTAGAGACGCAAAAAGAAATAATGGAAGATTAATTTTTGTTGGCTGTATAATCCTTTTAGGACATTGGCTAAACTCATATTTATTGGTTACACCTGGCACTTTAGGCACACACGGTCATATTGGGTTTACTGAAATTGGAATGGGATTAGGTTTTGCTGGACTGTTCATCTACTTAGTATTAAATACACTCAATAAGCAGCCTTTAGAAACTAAAAATCATCCTTTCTTAGACGAAAGTAAAAATTTACATACATAAGATTGTATTGTTAATATATTTTAAAGGGTCAGATTAATCTGACCCTTTTTTTATCCTTACTTTTGCTAATAGATGTCAGAAGATTACAATATAGAAGATGAGCAGGTAAATGAGGATCTTGAGATTGAACAAGTCTTAAGGCCAAAGCAGTTTGAAGACTTTGAAGGTCAAAAAAAAATCATTGATAATCTGGGAGTATTTATTCAGGCAGCAAAACAAAGAGAGGAAGCTTTGGATCATGTGCTCTTGCACGGTCCTCCTGGTCTTGGAAAAACTACTTTGGCTAATATTATTGCAAATGAGTTAGGGGTAAATATTAGAACTACTTCTGGACCTGTATTAGATAAGCCAGGTGATTTAGCAGGATTGCTTACTAATTTGGAAGATAGAGATGTTTTATTTATTGATGAAATACACAGGTTAAATCCTATTGTGGAGGAATATTTATATTCCGCTATGGAGGATTATCAAATTGATATTATGATTGAGTCAGGCCCGAATGCTCGTAGTGTTCAGATTAAGATAAATCCATTTACTTTAATTGGGGCTACTACTCGTTCAGGCTTATTAACTGCACCGCTTAGGGCTCGTTTTGGTATTAACTTTCGTTTGGAGTATTATAAAACAGATGTGCTTTCTAAAATTATCAACCGATCTTCTTCAATATTAGACGTAAGTATTGCTAAGGATGCTGCTGCTGAAATTGCTGGTAGGAGCAGAGGGACGCCTAGAATCGCAAATGCATTACTCAGGCGTGTTCGTGATTTTGCTCAAATAAAAGGAGATGGTAGTATTGATAAAAAAATTACTCAATATTCTCTAACAGCTTTAAATGTAGACGAGCATGGTTTGGATGAAATGGATAATCGAATTTTGACTACTATTATTGATAAATTTAAAGGAGGACCTGTTGGCTTAACTACTATTGCTACGGCTGTTGGTGAGCAGGCAGCTACCATTGAAGAGGTATATGAACCCTTCCTTATAATGGAAGGTTATTTAATGCGAACTCCAAGAGGAAGGCAAGTTACAGATTTAGCATTTAAACATCTAGGAAAAACAAAATCAGCCGATCAAGGAAATCTGTTTTAATATACTTGATCAAAAACTTCTAATATCGTATCCTTGTAGTGTGCAAAAGTACCGAGCGCCCATATTTTTAAGCTAATTCCTTCTTTATTATTAAGCCAAGTAGCACATTTATGTAATTCTTTTCTAAATAGTTTTTTATCAAAACTTACTTTACCAAGTATCTTTTTACTGAATTCTAACATAGTTTTTAATGTTTATAATTACAATAACCACAATTTCAATAATTTATTGTTTTGCTCCCCAACTATATGCATTGTTTTGCAAACCACTAAGTGTTAATGCTCTATCAATTACAGTAGCAGCAAGGGCTTCAAAAGTTTGAGGTTTACTGTAAAAAGATGGAGTTGCAGGGCAGATAATCCCCCCAGCTTCAGTGATTGTTTTCATATTATTGATGTGAATCAAACTTAGTGGTGTTTCTCGTGCAACAATAATCAGCTTTCTTCTTTCTTTTAAGATAACATCAGCAGCTCTTGTTGTTAAATCATTAGATATTCCTGCAGCAATCCTACCCATAGTCCCCATTGATGATGGACATATGATCATAGTTCCAAAATTAGCAGACCCTGAAGCAAAAGGAGCCATAAAATCCATTTTATCATAAAAAGTAAAAGGATATTTTTTATAGTCTGAATTGTCTAGTTCTGTTTCCCATACAAGTTTTGCATTATCGGACATTAACACACCAACTTCAGCTATTTGGTCTTGTAATTGAACTAATTTATCAAAAAGCACTTTTGCATAAATAGCGCCACTAGCACCTGTTACCGCTACTATTATTTTGTGTTTAGTGTTCATTATAATTTGTAATATAATGCAAAGCTTAGTACAGAATTGTATTGTCCTTTGTTTAATTTATAAGTGGCCCCTGAAACATGTGCTCGAATAGGAATAATAGAATTGCTAATTCGGCTATTTAATGTTAATTTTTGGCTAATAGAATAATCAAGTCCTATAAAAATACCGATATCTGTTGTGTTGAATTCTCTTGTATTAGTGGCTGAAATCTTGCCGTAAATATCATTGTCAGAAGATGAAATTAGAAAAGCAGTTTCAATACCTCCTTCAATGGCTATTGTATTGCTTTGTTGATACCTTAAAAGCAAAGGAATTTCAACATAAGACAAGCTAATGTCCGAAATGCTATTTTCATTCATCTTTGGGTTATTACTTCCTTTTTGAATATATGTCATTTCCATTTGTATACTTAATAATGGGGATATAGATTTATTTGTAAAAGCCCCAACTAAAAATCCTGCTTTATTGAATCCTCCTAATTGATCTCCAGAAACTTGTGAGGTAGCAATACCAGCGATTAATCCTCCACCAAAGTTTTGAGCTTGGATGCTAAGTGTAAGAAATCCACAAAAAAGTAGTATTGCAAATTTCTTTAGCATATTATCTTATACTAATACCAATTCCTACGGTTGCAGTTGGATATTCTGAGAAAGTATAATTCGCCTGTAATGCAAGCACAGCAATATTAAATCTAAAACCAATATTTGCTCTAAGGTTATTTTTGCTTTCAAATTCAAATCCATCTTGAATAATGTCTACAGGAACATAGGCATTTCCAAGAGTATATTTTCCAGTGGCGCTAAATGTAGTTTTGCTTGAGTTATATCCTAAGCCTATATAGGGGGTAACCATTAATATTTTTTTTGATAATAATAAGTTTATTGTTGTTGCGTAAACACCTAGATTTGCTTCAGTTGGCTCTACCTGTTCATTAGGGTCAACAAGCTCAATTACAGATTCAAGTTTTGTGTATCCTGCCTGTATAGATATGTCAATAGGTATCTTATCTACAATAGGAAGCCATTGCAATAGATCGTGTTTTATTCCTACTCCAATTAGTCCAACTTTTCCAGCATTACCAATTTTACGCTCAGGGATATATCTTATAGTTAATTCCGTTCCTTTTATAAGTCCAACACCAGCTTGTAAAATTGGCAAAGGAATTACAGGTATGTTGAGTCCATCTAACATCTTATAATCAGTACCATCAAAAGTAATATTACCATTACTATTGCCTACAATAGTTGGAACCTCTCCTCCTCCAAATATTGATGATTCAGTATCTTTTATTACATCATCAATAACAAATGTTTTAACATCATCATTTATTAAAACAAAGTTTGCGGTAATTGTAAGGTCAAAGCCACCTAATTTGTGAGGCTTTGCAGTATTATACCACCCGTTATTTAGTCCTGCGCCTAAACTATTTCCTAATGGGCCAATATAAGCCCCAATAATTGCTTTAAAATCATCAATCTCCTGACTGGCATTTATAGGAATTTCTACAGGATAACCGGATACTTGAGAATATGTGTTATAACTAATAGTAATTGAAATAAATAGAAATAATAATTTTTTCATAATATCAAGTATTTAAT
>CAJQRK010000009.1 GCA_905612305.1 uncultured Flavobacteriales bacterium
CTCCTTTGCTAAGAACACTTCAAATCCTAAAAAGGGCATGAAACTTAGAATCATAGTCGAATTATCCCGATTATTATAGTTAAAATATGCACCATTAATATCTAACTACTTTCAAAGATTTTTCTAATTCTTTATGCTTTTGGCTACCAAACATAATATTAGCTCCATTTTTCAAAAATACTTTTACCCCCTTATTTCCGCTTACATTATAAGCCTTTCCTTTAAAGCCGTATTTGATTCCCCAACCACCATATTCTTTTAGTGGCGAGTATTCCATAGCTTTAAAACTTTCGATTTCATCCATTTTAATCGTATGAAATTTCAAATGAAAAGGGAAAAATTGGTAGTGAAATCCATCTTCATTAACTTTTATTCTCAGTTCAAATAAATAAAACAAAAGCGGGATCGCTAGTCCTATTAAAACATAATACCCGTTTATTTCATTATCATCAAACGGCCCTACCGAAATAATTGGGAAAGACAATAAAATAACCCACAACCACCATTGGTTAAATTTCTGCTTTTCCTCAAATTGAGTGCTCATTATTTCATTAATTTTTTAGCCTTAATAATATCAGATGTTGGTAATTGGCAAACCTTATTTTCACACACATAAATCATAGTGATGCCTTGCACAAATTTTTCTTGCAATAATTCCATATTACTATTTTCAAAACTGCCAACAAATAATTTATTAGGGACGTATTTTTTATTAAGTTCCATTGCCTTAGTATGTGCATCTTTACCCACAATCGCTACTTCATAATAAGGAACTATTTCTTTCAGCATCAAATTAGCATAATTGGCATAACCACTTGCATATTTTGCCATATCTGGTTTTACATTATTGGCCATAATTATGGCTTTTTGCTTGTAATTATTCTTGTCCAAAAGTGTTCCTAAATCATAGAGCACATTTGCCATTACCGAATTAGACGCCGGAATTACATTATCATTTATCTCCATTTTCCGAGCAACTAACTCAGGGTCCAAACGAGAAGTAAAATAAAACATTCCAGAATTCTTATCATAAAAATTATCCAAAGCATAGGCTACTAATTGCTCTGTTTTATCTAACCACACCTTATCAAAAGTAGCTTCATACAAACGAATAAATGCCGAGCTTACTATGGCGTAATCCTCTAAATAGGCATTGATCGTAGATCGGCCATCTTTATAAGAATGCCATAATTTTCCATCTGCTTGCATTTGAGTGTCTGCTATAAACTTGGCATTTTTTAGTGCTACATCCAAATGTTGTTTTTCACCAAAAGCCATATAGGCATCCACATATCCTTTTAGCATCAAACCATTCCAAGAGGTTAAAGATTTATCATCTAATCCTGGGCGAATACGCTTATCGCGTTCGGCCATTAATATGCTTTTCCAGTTTTTAATCTTTGTTTCTAATGCTACAATTGAAATTTTATATTTTTTGGCAATTTCTTTCTTAGTTTTCTTTCTGAGCAAAATATAATTTCCGTGTTCCCATAAGCCTTTCGAATTTATATTATAGTAGTCCTTAAAGATTTCAAAATCTTCACGGATAAATAATTTGAGTTCGGGCTCATTCCACACATAAAACTTCCCTTCCTCCCCTTCGCTATCAGCATCTAAAGCTGAATAAAAAGCTCCATTTTCTGCCGTTAATTCTCTTTCTATAAATTCTAAACTTTCAAAAACTACTTCTTTATAAAGCGGATTTTGAAATTTCAAATAACCTTCAGAATACAAGCTCACCAACTGCCCATTATCATACAGCATTTTTTCAAAATGAGGAGCTTTCCAAGATTTATCCGTAGAATATCGTGAAAAACCACCACCAATTTGATCGTAAATTCCGCCAAAAGCCATCTTATCTAAAGTAATCTCTACATGCTCCAACACCTCAATATTTTTTGACAAGTGAGCATAATGCAATAAAAAATTATAGGCATTTGGCATAGGAAATTTGGGCGCTCCATTGCTTCCTCCCTCTGAATTGTCAAAGCGTTCAGCCCAAGGGCTTACCATATTATTCAAGTCCTTCCAAGTAAAATTAGCTTCATCAGTATTTAACCCAATATTTTCTGATTGCTGTATACCTAAGGATAACCTGTCTGCAAATTCAATAACTCTATTGGGCTCTGTTTTATAAGTATTTGCAAGTCCTAAAATCTGCTTTTTCCAATCCTCTTTTCTGAAATAAGTACCTCCCCAAAATGGCTTTCCGTTAGGAAGCGCTACACAATTAAGTGGCCAACCTCCTCTTTGATTCATTAACTGTACGGCCGTCATATACACTTGATCCACATCAGGTCGTTCCTCTCTATCCACTTTTATACAAATAAAATTATCATTCATAATTTTTGCCACTTCTTCATCTTCAAAACTTTCGTGTTCCATCACATGACACCAATGGCAAGCAGAATAACCAATACTAATTAATAATAATTTTCCTTCTGCTTTTGCTTTATCCAAAGTTTGCTCATTCCATGGGTGCCAATCTACAGGGTTGTACGCGTGCTGTAAAAGGTAA
>CAJQRK010000010.1 GCA_905612305.1 uncultured Flavobacteriales bacterium
ACCATATAAATCGTAAATATTTACTTCTGAATATTGTCCATTAATGATTAATTTATCTGATACAGGATTTGGAAAAATAGAAACATTTATAAAGTCAATATTTTGTATTCCAGTTGGAGCAGAACACCCTGAGTTGTTCACACAAGCAGTTAGATTAGGATAAGCTCCATTTCCATTACCTGGATCTTCACAATAACCATTAACACATTCCCATGATTCATCTACACCACAAGAGAACTGACATCCTACTAAGGTTGGAAAAGATCCGCTTTCGTCCCCAGGATCAACACATGAAATTCCAGCACCAGTACAAACATAAGATCTTTGAATACATGTCTGCTCACAAGTAGCTTGATCTAAATAATTACCTGTCCCATTGCCAGGGTCAAAGCAATCTCCCTGCCCACTAACACCATCCAGCCCTCCTTTGCAATTCCATGTCGGAGTGATATTACAACTATTGATGCATTGTTGTTCAGAACCATATAAACCATTGCCTGTTGCAGGATCAATACATGCTCCTCCTGTACAATTCCAAGATGGAGCTATCCAGCCAGCAGCAGAAACGAGTTTTGAATTTCCACTAAGAACCTCAGTACTATTTTCACTTACAAATGCAATAATCTCAAGATTTGTTGGGTCTAATGGGATTCCATTTATATCTGGAGGTAAAACCCAAGTATATTGTTTTTGAATAAATGTTCCTTGAGAAATTGTATTGATTTCTTCACCCCACTGCCCTGTCATTAAGTGACGTAACATGTGTTGTTGAGTATATGTTCCATTAGATGGGTCGTAATAAAATGAATTAGATGATCCTGCCGCTTGAACCATTGGATCTTCTAGAATATTATTTTGTACAACAGCAACATTAAGTTTATTTGTAGTTACAGTTTGAGAGCCTGTGTAATATATCTCAATATCAACAGTTAAAGTATTTGATGCGTCTGCATGTGATTGTATACCTACATTTACAGGGGAGTTCTGAGACAGTATTTGTGGGACAATACTTGGCCAGTCCCCTTGACTATAAGCAAAAGTACCACTTCCTTGTTGCGGTACAGGAGTTGCACCAAACTCATGCCTGTTAATTGTTCCTGCAGGGAATCCAATACCTGAAGCACCTGGTACAGTTGCCCATAAAAGAGTTGATCCTGTAGGATCAATTCTATAATCTGGCTCTCCAGGACTTGGTTCAGCTAAACTACCAGTATGAATATTTATGACAAATAGATTTCCTGGATTTGCATCATATAATGTCTGAGATTGAAAATGTCCCCCAGGGCATGCGCCACAATGTATGCCAGTAAATTCCTCAAGAATTACTTTTCTGTTTTCAGGGTTTGTACTTACGAAAGTTTGAGCACTAGCATTAAAGATAAGTAACACTAAAGTAAATAGTAATATTTTCTTCATTATTTTATCGTTTTAGAATTAATAATGCAACAAATATAGTAAAAATCTATACAAGATCGTATTTTTGTTTAAAATTTAGAATGCGCATGAAGACAAACAAAACAAAAGCATTTGCTCGATTACTTACAATCATGGATGAGCTAAGGGAAAAATGTCCTTGGGATCAAAAACAAACCTATGATAGTCTACGCTATTTAACTATTGAGGAGATGTATGAGTTATCTGATGCTATTTTGGAAAAAGACATACAGGGGATTAAAAAGGAGCTTGGGGATCTTCTGTTGCATATTGTATTTTATGCTCGTATTGCTAGCGAAACTAATGACTTTGATATTGCTGATGTTATACATAGTGTGTGTGATAAATTAGTGCATAGGCATCCTCATGTTTATGGGGATGTAAAAGTTGCAGATGAAAAGGAAGTGAAAGCAAATTGGGAAAAATTAAAATTAAAAGAAGGAAATAAATCAGTGCTGGAAGGAGTACCAAAATCATTACCTGCTATTGTTAAAGCTTTTAGAATACAGGAGAAGGTAAGAGGAATCGGTTTTGATTGGGATGATAAATCACAAGTTTGGGAAAAGGTGTTGGAAGAAATTGAAGAACTCAAAGTAGAAATCAAAAAGGGTGATAATAATAGAATAGAATCAGAATTTGGTGATGTGCTTTTTGCCTTAACAAACTATGCTCGTTTTATTAATATAAATCCTGAAGATGCGTTGGAAAGAACAAATAAGAGGTTTATAAAGCGTTTCCAGATAATGGAAAATGAAATTAGAGAAAAAGGCATGGATATGTCTGAAATGAGCCTAACAGAAATGGATGTGTATTGGGAGAAAGCGAAAGAAGAATACTATGTATCGAAGGATATAAATTAAAATATCGTCTAATTGTAAATGAATGATCCTAAAATAAAATCTTATCAAAAAAGTTCGAAATAAGGACCGTTATGAAAAAAAGACTACTCATATTACTTTGCTTGCCAATGATTGGCTTTTCTCAAGGTACTGAAATAACATCTTGGATACTAAATTTAAATGGGGCTACTAATCCATCTTATCCAAATTATTTAACTAATGTGCAGGATGTTTGTTACACCTCTACTGATGTTTATGTTAGTTGTACCTGTATACCAGGTTATGATATTGGTCCTTGGTCACAAAACCCTAATCAGCCTGCTAATCAGAATTTTGTTTTTAAAATCAGTCTAGATCCTCAAGAGAATACTGGTAATAAAACAAAAGCACCAATGGGACATACTGGCGTTTGGAGTAATGGAGTTTCAATTTTTAATGCAGAAGATGGTATGTCATATAATAATCAAGGGGTTTGGAATCAGAATGCATTGTATTTTGAGGGAGTTTCTTTTGATGACTGTTTAGGTCATCCAGCTCCTAATGGAGAATATCATCATCATGTAAATCCTACATGCTTATATGATGATTCAAATAACCAGAATCATTCTCCAATTATTGGCTATGCTTTTGATAATTTTCCTATTTATGGTGCTTATGGTTATGCAAATATAAATGGTACTGGAGCTATTAAACGAATGGAGTCGTCTTATCAATTAAAAAACATTACTGCAAGAGCAAATGGACCTACTTTAAATCAAGAACCTTTAGGGGCTTATCTTGAAGACCATGAGTATGTAAGTGGTTCAGGGGATTTAGATGAATATAATGGCAGGTACTGTATTACTCCTGAATATCCGAATGGAACTTATGCCTATTTTGTTACTATTGATGCTAATCTTTATCCGGTTTACCCATATACACCTGGACCATATTATTATGGGGTTGCGCAAGGAAGTGGTAACTTAGGCCCTGG
>CAJQRK010000011.1 GCA_905612305.1 uncultured Flavobacteriales bacterium
TTAAGTATTGCACATTATGATTTGCGATTTGCAAAACCTCTAGACGAAAAATTACTACATTCAATATTCCAAAAATTTACTAAAATTATCACTATTGAAGATGGGTGTTTGCAGGGTGGGTTTGGGAGTTCGATACTAGAATTTATGGCCAATAACAACTATCAAGCACATGTTAAAATGTTGGGCATCCCAGATACTTTTATTAATCATGGCACACAAGATGAGTTGTATAACGATTGTCAGTTTGATGTAAAGGCAATTGTAAATTCTGTACATAATATTTTAGAAAAAAGTCTTGTTTCTCAAGTAGGATAGCGCAAATATTAGAAAATAATTTTTCCTGTTTTGCAAATCCAACTATCAACTAATCCTTATCTTTGCCATAATCTGTAAGATAAAAGAAAGCCAGTATGAAAATAAAAGAAATTCTTCTAACTGAAGGTGTTGAGCAAAAAATAAGCATTAAAGGATGGGTAAGAACAAGAAGAGGGAGTAAGCACGTTTCCTTTATTGCGATAAATGACGGCTCAACAATAAATAATATCCAAATTGTTGCAGAGGCTACCGATTTTAATGAAGAGTTAATTAAACAAATTACTACTGGTTCTTGTATTAGTGTTAGGGGTAAATTAGTTGCGTCAAAAGGAAGTGGCCAAGCAGTAGAAATCTTAGCCTCATCTATAGATATGTTGGGAGCAGCAGATGCCGATGAATATCCTTTACAACCTAAAAAACATAGTCTTGAATTTTTGAGAGAGAACGCTCATTTACGCTTCAGAACCAACACTTTTTCTGCTGTGTTTAGATTGCGTCATGCACTAACTTTTGCAGTACATAAATTCTTTAACGACAAAGGATTTTTCAACTTACATACCCCAATTATTACTGGAGCTGATGCGGAAGGAGCAGGTGAAATGTTTCAAGTTACCAATCTTGATTTAGAAGCCCTTCCTAAAACAGAAGAAGGTAAGATTGACTTTTCAGCTGACTTTTTTGGAAGTAAAACAAACCTTACTGTTTCAGGACAACTTGAAGCAGAGTTAGGTGCTTTAGCACTTGGACAAGTGTATACTTTCGGGCCAACCTTTCGGGCCGAAAACTCAAATACTTCTAGGCATTTATCTGAATTTTGGATGATTGAGCCTGAAATTGCATTTGCTGATTTGAAACAAAATATAGATTTAGCAGAGGAGTTTTTAAAATACTGTATTCAGTACTGCCTAGATAATAATGCAGATGATTTAAAATTTTTAGATACAAGAATGTCTGAAGAAGAAAGTAAATTAAAGAAAGAAGAACGGTCAGAAATGGGTTTAATAGAACGTCTAAAAATTATAATTGAAAATGATTTTGAGCGCATAACTTACCGTAAGGCTATTGATGTTTTAATCAATTCAACTCCTAATAAAAAGAAAAAGTTTCAATATCCAATTAATGGATTTGGTGATGATTTACAATCAGAACACGAGCGTTATTTAGTAGAGAAAAAATACAAGAAACCAGTTATTATTACTGATTATCCAAAAGAAATAAAAGCATTCTACATGCGCATAAATGATGATAATGAAACCGTTGGAGCAATGGATATTCTATTCCCAGCAATAGGAGAGATTGTTGGAGGCTCCCAAAGAGAAGAGCGTTTAGATAAACTCCAAGAAAGAATGATCGAAATGGATATTGATCAAAAAGAATTATGGTGGTACCTTGAAACGAGAAAGTTTGGGACCTGTACGCATAGTGGTTTTGGGTTAGGGTTTGAGAGACTTATCATGTTTGTTACTGGAATGAAAAATATTAGAGATGTGATTCCATTTCCTAGAACACCTCAAAATGCAGAATTTTAATAGATGAGCAAACAAAGGCTACAGCAAAAGCAGTATCAAAGCCTAAGCCCTCAACAGATACAATTTTTAGGGCTTTTGCAAATACCTATTGTAGCTTTAGAGAAACGAATTAAGGAAGAATTAGAAGAAAACCCTACTCTTGAGGAAAATGAACAAGAAGAGTTAAGTCTGGAAGAAAAATCGTTTTCTAATTATACCTCAAGTGATTTTGAATATCAAATTGAAGATAAAACCGAAAGCTTAAGTGAGTATTTAAATCAACAATTAATAGCACTTGACATTACTAAAGAGGAGCAATTTTTAGTGCAATATTTAATAAGTAGCCTTGATAATAATGGTTTTTTAAATAGGGATTTGCATTCCATAAGCAGTGATTTGCTTATTAATAATAACCTTAATATTAGTGAATATGAATTAAGCGATACGCTAACTATTTTGCAACAATTAGAGCCTTTTGGTGTTGGGGCAAAAAGTTTACAGGAATGCTTATTGATACAACTCAGGATACTCCACCCTGAAAAAATCCTAGAACAAAAAATAATTTCAGATTATTACAAACCTTTCAGTAATAAAAATTTTGAACATCTATCCAGGCATCTTGAAGTTGAGTTAGCAGATATAAAAAACGCCTACAAAACTATTAAATCTCTTAATCCAATTCCTAGTAATGGATTTTCAAAAAATGCAACTGCTGTTGCTTATGTGTATCCTGATTTTACTGTGTCAATAATTGATGGTAAACTTGAAGCAAAACTTAATAAAAGCAATGTAAAACCTATTATGGTGAGTAAGTATTATCAAGCAATGTTAAGGGAAAGCAAGGATATTATAACCAAAAAATTCTTGCAAGAAAAGATAGAAAAGGCAATGTGGTTTAAGGAATCTATTGCAAAAAGAAATGATACATTAAAAAATGTGTTTTCTGCTATTTTAGACATTCAGGAAGCCTATTTTATTTCAGGAAATGAAAACGATTTAAAACCTATGAAGCTGGCTGATATTGCACAAGTAGTAAATATGGATATTTCAACTATTTCAAGAGTCAGTAATTCCAAATATGTAGCCACACACTTTGGTACTTTTAAACTTAAAGAACTTTTTTCAGAAGCATACAGAAAAGATAATGGAGAGCTTATATCTACTAAAGAAATAAAAAGAAAACTGCAAGAAATAATAGAAAAAGAAGATAAAATTAATCCTCTTTCAGATGAGAAATTAGCTGAATTATTAGGTGAAAATGATTACCATATTGCAAGAAGAACAGTTGCCAAATACCGTGAGAAGTTAGGCATACAAACTGGTAAATTAAGGCGAGAATTATAATGCAATTATCAAAGTTTATCTCCATAGTTTTGCATCCTATATTTATGCCTCTATTAGCCTTATACCTAACTTTAAAAACCTTACCTTATGTAGCCTTTGAAATAAGTCAATACCTGAATTATATTTATGGTATTGTTATTTATTGCACAATTATATTACCTTTATTAATCCTCTTTTTTTTAATGAAAAAAGGGAGGGTTAGTTCGTTAGAAATGAGTAATCATAAAGAACGATCTCTTCCTCTTTTTATAACTGCTCTTTGTGTGTCGTTAGGATTTTTTATGTTAAACAATATCTTGTTTTATGCTCCTATTTTAAAAGCAGAAATAATAGGCGCTATACTCATTATTATTTTTTCTGCTATCATATCAAAATTCTGGAAAATAAGTTTGCACTTACTCGGAATAGGAGGTGTAGTTGGCATTTTTATAGCCCTACAATTAATGAAGGGGGGGGTATTGCATTTACTACTTATTTTTCTTCTTCTTTCAGGGATATTAGGGGTTGTGCGCATACAGCAAAAGGCGCATAATCACACACAAGTATATGTGGGCTTTTTATTAGGCGTGAGTGTGGAATTAATTACTCTATTAATTTTACATCAATAATTTCAATTTTTCTTTCAAGCATGGCGTCAATCCCATAAATTGAATTCTTTTTATCATTTGGATTGGCACTTGCTTTGTCAGACGATTTACTTTCACCAAAAGATATTACTGAAATAATAAAATTTTCAGAGGCACGATAGGAGCTAAAAATATTTGA
>CAJQRK010000012.1 GCA_905612305.1 uncultured Flavobacteriales bacterium
ATGTTCCATAAGAAACTCCTACGCCTCCTACATTAAACCAAGTAGCATTATTAGTATCTATTCTTGCCTTAATCCTTACAAAACTATAAGGTCCGTTACTATCATCCCAAGTAAAGGTAGCTTTAGTTGTTGTAGGAGTGGTAACTATTAGATTGCCAACATTAGGACAATCGCCAAGTGTAGTAAAGTTTGGTCCTGAAACCCAACCAGAATTACCAATTCCACAATACCATACTTTCATTCTCCACTCATAATTAGTTGATGAAGTTAAACCTAATGTTAATTTATCAGTACTCTGTGTACTAGTACAAATACCTGTTAAAGGATCAGAACCTGTTGGAGCAGCCATATTTCTCTGACTCCAACTAGATGTACCTACTTCACGATAATGTATACGTAATTGATCGACCCTACACACTTGAACTCCCATAGCATCATAAGTGTTCATATTATCAAATACAAACGTAGCTCTATTATGTATAAGATAAGTTACTCCTAAACCTGAGATAGGATCATTATTACAAGTATTACATGAATTCCATTCACAGCTACCATCATCACAAGTAGCCGTAGCATCATAGTTACATGCTGTAGCGTCTGCACAGCCATCAGGCAAAATACATGAGCCATCATCAATATCTGCTAAAGCATTATAGTTACATGCAGTAGGGCTAATACAACCAGGAACATACACACAAGAACCATCATCTATTATTGCTATTGAGTCGTAATTGATTGCTGCTATATCAGTACAACCTTCTAAACACAATGTATTATAACTAAATACCCTAACATGACCTGAATGAGCACCATTACCATCATTAAGATCAGCTCCTATTGCTAACTTATCCCCTATATTATTTAAGGTCACTGATCTACCGCTCCAATCATTAGCAAACTCTCCGTCTATATCATTTCCTATTTGACTCCATGAATTAGAATCAAAATAAAATACCCTAGCATGTCCAGATTCAGGAGCATTATCACTATTTAGATATGAGCCTATCGCTATTCTATTTCCTAAACCATTTAATGATAAAGAATAACCACTCTCATCACCCACTGATTCCCCATCAATATCTTGGCCAATTTGAGTCCATGAACTAGCACCATACTGAAATACTCTAACATGCCCTGCATTATTTCCATTACCGTCATTTCTTTTAGCTCCAATCGCTATTATATTCCCTGAATTATTTAAAGAAATTGCAGCACCACTAAAATCACCATTGCTTTCTCCATTAAGATTTTGACCCATCTGAACCCAATCAGTATTTGAAAATTCAAAAACTCTAACTTGTCCGGAATTTGTTCCATTCTCTGCATTAGATGGAGATCCTATTGCGATAATATTTCCAAAATCATTAATTTTCAATGCCCTACTACTAACATCATTTGGATTTGTACCATAAATATTGGATCCCACTTGATTCCACGCAAGACCATCAAAATAATATACCTGTGTTTTACCGGCATTGGTTCCATTATCATCATTTCCATAAGAACCAACCACAATCCTATCACCAATCTCATTTATATCAACTTTAAACCCTTTGAAATCATTAGCTAATTCACCATCTATATCCTGCCCTAACTGAATCCAAGCGCTTCCATTATACTCATAAACACGTACATGGCCAGCATTGGCTCCATTATCATCATTCCCATACGCTCCAATTGCCACTCTATTTCCCGTTCCATTTATAGCTAGAGAATGTCCGCTAAAATCATTAGTATTTTCCCCATCAATATCTTGTCCTAACTGACCCCAAGCAGTTCCATTATACTGATAAACACGAACATGTCCAGCATCTATGCCATTACCATCATTCCACCTTGCTCCTATTGCAACAATATCACCTACACTATTAAAAGAAATAGCCCTACCGCTTGCATCAATTGTTGCTTCTCCATCAATATCATCTCCTATTTGCTCCCAATCTAATTGCAGTCCACAACAACTTCCATCATCTGCGGTGGCTACTGTGTCATAGTTAAGTGCAGTTGAGTCTGTACAGCCATTGTTTCCAATAAATATTTTAAAAATCATATTAAGACCATTATCCGCCACCCATAAATGTGACCCATCCCATGCTAAATCATTTGGAAACATCCAAGGAGTAATAATGGAATCAACAATAGTAAATGTAGATATATCATATTTTTGTATGATACCTATCCCGCCATTATGGGAACACCATAAGTATTGTCCATCCCACGCTAAACCAGCAGGCTGTCCATAAGTACTATACGTTTGTAAAGTCCCGCCAGTAGATGGAGAGATAGAATGAGTGTAATTCGAATACGACCAATCAGAATTGTCATTATACCAAAGATTACCATCCCAAGCCAATCCATTAGGGTAATCTGATGGTATAGAAAAACTTTGCAAAATATTACCTGAGCTAGTATCAATTTTATGAACTTTGTGTTGGTATGGCCAAGAAGTTCTTTCTACTATCCATAGATCATTTCCATCATAAGTAAGGCCATATGCCTCAGAAAATGATATTGGTATAGAGTCAATAATATTTCCTGTTACAGTTGAAATTTTAAATATATGATACCAATTAAAACCTGCAGCCCATAAAAACTCACCATCATAAGCTAAACCAACAATCCCAGTATAAATTGGAATACTATCTTCAACCACAAATGGAAGAGAACCTGTAGATGAATTATTATAAGGAAAATTTGGGAGATTTGATGATGGAAAGCTTAAGGCTGAAGCTGGATTGCTATTAGCATCAATATTATTTTGAGCTAATGTTATTAAGGGAAAGCAAAGTAATATAAGCAGTAGTCTTTTCATACTACAATAATACAGAAAATTTATAGGAATTTTGAAGAGAAAAAAGTCGGGGCAGCAAGATTACAACCAGCACTTATTTCACTAGATTACAGTAAGCTTTAAAACTAAAATTCGCACCACTTTTTGCACCGCTAACCAATCTACTAACACAAACTTAAGAAATTAATTTGATTTTCTGAGAAGATCATTATTTTTTTAAATAATTCCTATTATGTTATTACATTCTAACTTCTAAGATCTCAGCAAAGCGAGTAGTATAACAAGGAGAGAGTCTTTCTTGTTTCAGTTTCCACATCCTTCCATTGCCTTCTACGGCTAAATGAATTTTATTCTTTCCCATTAAAGAATTCACCTTATCAACTGCTATATTAATGTTCTTGCGCTTACCTCTATCTAAACTATCAAACAGACTTAATTGTGTTTGTCCCTGAGGTACAGTTCTGCCAACTATCACCCCTGCTTTCTTATAAATACAATCATTCCTATAAATACTTTCCAAACCTTTAATAGCAAACTTAACTATTTCCATACTATCATTAGTAGGCAGATTCAACTGAATTACTTTATAAGGAGTGTATTGTTTTGCTTGTGGCTTAAAAGGATTTGTGCTTAAAAATACACTCACCGTAGTACAACAACTTTTCTCTTTTCTTAGTTTAGTAGCACAAGTATTTGCATAAGAACCTATAGCTTCTTTTAGCTTTGATAGTTTCTTTATTTCTGATCCAAATGAACGAGCAGTACAGATATTTTGTTTCCTCTTTCTTGTAAGTTCTACTGGATAACAAACCTCTCCAAAAAGTTCCTTTTGTAATCTCACCCCATTTACTGACAAGTTTCTGTTCACCCAATTACTATCACATTCCCTGAATTGTAAGGCAGTATGAATACCAACAGCCTTTAACTTCTGAGCAGTCTTTGCGCCAACACCCCATAAATCCTCAACAGCAAACACATTTAAAGCCCTTCTTATTAAATTTTCATCATCAAACATAAAAACACCTGCCTTAGTATGTTTCTTCGCTATATGTACTGCAACCTTAGCTAACACCTTAGTTTGAGCAATACCAACAGATACTGGAATACCAGTCCACTTCTTTACTTTCTCTCTAATAGCAACTCCTCTTTCTTTTGATGCATAATCAGTAAAATCTAAAAAGGCTTCATCAATAGAATAGATTTCCATTTTTTCAACCTCAGTGTTCATTACATTCATTACTCTTTTAGACAAATCACCATAGAGTGCAAAGTTCGTAGAAAACACATTGATATTATACTCCTCAATAAGGTTTTTGAGTTTAAAAGCAGGGTGCCCCATTTTAACTCCTAATGTTTTTGCTTCATTACTTCTTGCGATAACACAACCATCATTATTTGATAGTACAATAACTGGTTTTTTATCAATCTTTGGATTGAACACTCTCTCACAAGAGGCATAAAAATTATTACAATCAACCAAAGCAATCATGCTATACTGCTTTATGTATGATATATGTAACTACCCCCCAAACTTGAAAGTCCATTTCCTTAGTTATTCTTATGGGTGGGAAATTACTATTCTCTGGCATTAAGTAAAGTTCATTATTATTAACGTTTACTCTTTTTACAGTAAACTCTCCATCAATAACAGCAAGTACAATACTTCTATTTTTCGGTTCTAATGATTTATCTACAATCATAATATCCCCACTCTTTATTCCCGCATCTTTCATGCTCTCACCAATTGCTTTTACACAAAAAGTAGCAGAAGGATTTTGAACCAAATAATCATTCAGATTTAAATCCAAATCCAGATGATCCTCAGCAGGAGAAGGAAAGCCTGCCTGCACAGAATCAGAAAACATTGGAATAGATAGAAGAGTGGCTTCATCTACTGCAAAAAGATCTAAAATATCAGTATGCTTAAGGTGTTTTAGTTTCATTAAATACTATTTTTTATTGCAATAAAAATAACATAAAATACCTCTGTTGAAACAAGGTGTTGAAAAGAAAAAAGTCGGGGTAGCAGGATTACAACCTACACTCTATTTACATGATTACAGCAAGCTTTCAAACTAAAAATTGCTCCGCTTTTTGCACCGCTAACCAATCTACTAATACAAACTTAAAAAATTAATTGGATTTCCTGATTAGAAAAAACTTTTAAAAATAATTTAAAAAAGTATTATTGAGTTAAACTATGTTCTTAAGTTTGTTAAATGAAATTTATAGATTTATTTGCAGGTATTGGAGGTATAAGAACTCCATTTCAAGAATTTGGATTAGAATGTGTTTTTTCTTCTGAGTGGGATAAGTATTCTCAAATAACATATGAAGCAAACTTTGGGGAAAAA
Source organism: uncultured Flavobacteriales bacterium (assembly GCA_905612305.1). Taxonomy (GTDB): domain Bacteria; phylum Bacteroidota; class Bacteroidia; order Flavobacteriales; family BACL11; genus UWMA-0277. The sequence continues at coordinate 5,146 of CAJQRK010000012.1, forward strand.
CCTAATGGAGATATAACATTAATTAATGAGAAGGAAATTCCAAAATTTGATATATTAACTGGGGGTTTTCCGTGTCAAGCATTTTCAATTGCTGGTAAAAAACGTGGATTTGAAGATACAAGAGGCACTCTTTTTTTTGATATTGCAAGAATTATCAAACATCATCAGCCAAAATCTTTCTTATTGGAAAATGTTAAAGGATTGCTTGGGCATGACAAAAAGAAAACTTTTCAGTTGATTTATGATACACTCACAAAAGAGTTAGGATACCATGTGACATATAAAGTTTTAAATGCAAAAGATTTCGGAGTACCACAAAACAGGGAAAGAATATATATTGTTGGATTTAAAGATGAAACAGATTTCAATTGGCCAGAACCAATAAATCAAAATGTTAAATTAGGAGATATCCTTGAAAAAGATGTTGATGAATACTATACTTTAACTGATCATCAATGGAATTATCATCAGAATAGGAAACAGAAAATGAAAGATAAGGGGTACGGTTTTGGATATTCATTGTTTAATGAAGAATCTTCATATACCAGTACAATATCTGCAAGATATTATAAAGATGGTTCTGAAATTTTTATTGATCAAAAAGATAAAAATCCAAGAAAATTAACACCAAGAGAAGCGGCAAGATTACAAGGATTTAAGGATGATTTTATAATTCCTGTAAGTAATACTCAAG
>CAJQRK010000013.1 GCA_905612305.1 uncultured Flavobacteriales bacterium
TGTCTTGTAATTTACCAATTGAAAAGGCTGTTGAGCTTCCCGCCTCCATTGAAATCAATGAACCTTTCATTCTCTCAGAAATTTTTCCTTTATATGGAGCATACTCTCTGAATCTATGCGTCATTATTGCATTGCCAGCAGTAGCGGTAAGCATATTGTTTCTTAATCCAATCAATCCTCTGGAAGGAATGTCAAATTCTAAATGCTGTAAATCACCTTTTGGTTCCATTACCAACATATCTCCTTTTCTTTGTGTAACCAAATCAATTGCTTTTCCAGAAAAGTTAGCAGGAACATCAATAACTAATGTCTCCATTGGTTCACATTTCTTGCCGTCAATTTGCTTATAAATTACCTGTGGCTTTCCTACTTGTAATTCAAATCCTTCTCTGCGCATTGTTTCAATAAGCACTGATAAATGGAGGATTCCTCTGCCAAATACATTGAATTTATCTTCTGATTCTCCATCTTCAACTCTTAGTGCTAAATTTTTCTCTAATTCTTTGTATAGCCTATCTCTTAAATGACGAGAAGTGCAATATCTCCCTTCTTTTCCAAAGAAAGGTGAATTGTTAATGGTAAATAACATGCTCATTGTTGGTTCATCAATAGCAATTCTAGGTAAGGCTTCAGGATTTTCTAAGTCTGCGATTGTATCACCAATTTCAAAATCATCAATACCTACCATTGAACAGATATCACCAGAGCGTGCTGTTTTTACTTGCTGCTTACCCATTCCTTCAAATACATGCAACTCTTTAATTCGCACCTTCTTTCTTATTCCATCCGCCTTACAAAGCATATAATCTTTTCCTTCTTGCAAATCTCCTCTGAAAATACGACCAATAGCAATACGTCCCACAAATTTAGAATAATCTAGTGATGTGATTTGCATTTGCGGAGTTCCAGCTATGTAAGGAGCTTCAGGAATTTGCTCAATTACAGTATCTAATAAAGGGAATATGTCATCTGTTTCATTTTTCCAATCTAAGCTCATCCATCCATTTTTTGAAGAGCCAAAAATGGTTTCAAAATCTAATTGCTCTTCAGTAGCGTCAAGATTGAACATCAATTCAAAAATAGCCTCTTGCACCAGATCAGGTGTGCAATTTTCTTTATCAACTTTATTAACAACAACAATAGGCTTTAATCCTAATTCAATTGCTTTACCTAGTACAAAACGAGTTTGAGGCATAGCTCCTTCAAATGCATCAACTAATAATAATACGCCATCCGCCATTTTAAGTACACGCTCCACTTCCCCGCCAAAATCAGCATGCCCAGGAGTATCAATTACATTAATTTTTACATCCTTATAAGTTACAGCTACATTCTTTGAAAGAATTGTAATTCCCCTTTCACGCTCCAAATCATTACTATCTAGCAAAAGTTCAGTTCTCTCCTTTCTTTCGTCAAGTATCTTGCATTGATCAATGATTCTGTCAACTAAAGTAGTTTTTCCGTGATCGACATGGGCAATAATTGCTATATTTCTGATTGATTGCATATTAAAATTTAAGGCGGCAAAAATACTCTTATTTCTCTTTTAAAACAGAAAAGACCGACAAATGTCAGTCTTTTCTTAAATATTTGAGAATGCTCTTACTTCACTTTAATAGCTTTTGACATTAATAATCTTTCTGTTGAACCACTTTCTATGTGGATTAATGATTATGCCCCTTATGAGGGTCTTCTGCGCTTTCTTTAATCTCTAATAATTCAACTTCAAAAATTAATGTTGCATCTGTACCAATTCCTGCCTGAGGCATCCCTCTTTTTCCATATGCCAGATTTCCAGGGATAATGAAATTCCATTTATCTCCAACTACCATTAATTGCACTCCTTCAGTCCAGCCAGGAATCACTTTGTTTAGAGGAAATTCTATCGGCTCACCTCTCTGTACAGAAGAATCAAATATAGTGCCATCTGTTAACATGCCGGTATAATGAACTTTTACTGTACTTGTTGCTTCTGGATGAACATTTCCCTTCCCTTTGTTAATTACTTTGTAAGCCAGGCCACTTTTAGTTGTAGTTGCTCCTTTAGTTAATTCTTTCATTGCTTCAGCGGCCTGTTTTGCTTTTTCAGCATTAGCTTTACTAATTTCAACCTGAGCGGTTTTAAATATACTATTTGCGTCAAATGCTTTTGCACTAGATCCTTCTCTAATAATTGTCACTGAATTCATCACATCATCTTTTGCAATTGAATTTACAACATCCATTCCTTCAACTACATGTCCAAAAACACTATGTTTTCCATCTAAATGAGGTGTTTCTTTATGAGTGATAAAAAATTGAGAGCCATTAGTAGCTGGTCCTGAGTTAGCCATTGATAAGATTCCTTCTTTATCATGTTTTAAGTCAGCATGAAACTCATCAGCAAAACTGTATCCTGGACTCCCTGACCCTGTTCCGTCAGGGCAGCCTCCCTGTATCATAAAGTCAGCTATTACTCTATGAAACTTCAGTCCGTCATAATAAGGAGTTCCAGCTCCTTTTTTATTGTTTTTCATTGTTCCTT
>CAJQRK010000014.1 GCA_905612305.1 uncultured Flavobacteriales bacterium
ATAAGGCAAATAATAAGTAGTATTTCTTCATAGTTATATTTTTTAAAAAGGATAACAAAGATACAAAAAAACTAAGTTATAAAGAAATTATTTGCAACTTTAAGACAAAGACATAATTACAGCAAGCAATAGACATTGATTCTATTATTCAATAATAATTTTTCTAAAATACATATCATTATTAATGAATACTGACAACAAATACACCCCACTTGCATAGCCACTACAATCAATTATATAAGTTGTCTCTACTAATCTGGCAGACATCCTAACTCTTTGACCTAAAAGATCTGTCATTAAACAATTTATCTTATCTGTTATTTGAGAAGTTTCAATAAATAGCTTGTCATTAGTTGGATTCGGATATACACTAATTTGATTATCTATCTCGGCTATTCCAACCTCTTGAACAATGTATTGCATTGTATCCGAATAACAATTATTATAATCATATACAATACAATAATACACCCCAGGCTGAGCAATATTTAGATCTTGAGAATTTGACAACAAGCCACCACTATTCCACCAATGAAATATATAAGGCAAGGTTCCTCCTGATGCTGCAGCTTGCAATAGATTTGACTGAGCATTAATTTGCAGATCTAATAATTGAGGTTCAATTATTAAAAAAGAATCTATATAATCACAACCTAAAGCATCAGTTATTTGACACTTATATTCTCCAGCACATAATTGATTTGATGCAACTATAGAATCATTATTATCAAAATACTCAATACTGTATGGATTTATGCCATTTGTAATAATTAAATTAACGCTACCATCACAAAAGGTATTACAACTAATATTGTCTATTGTTACAGATGCCTGAATATCACTTATTGAGTGTACAAATACTTGATTACTATCAATACAACCAGCAGAATCTATTACTGTATAATGATATGTGCCTGCAATTAAAGCAGAAGAATTATTACCATTCCAATTCTGAGAATAAGGAGATAATCCTCCAGTAATAATAACACTTACACTACCATCAGCTGTATCCGAACAAGTAGATGGAGTGATAATATTTTGTACTGAGATAGGAGAAGATTGATTAATAGAAATTACTCCTTGATTCTGACATCCATTAAAATCAGTAATATTATATATATAACTACCTGCAGCTAAATTAGATGCTATTTGATTAGTATCTGCACTACTCCATAAATAAATATAAGGTGAAGTGCCTCCCATTACTTGTATTAAAGCGCTACCGGTACTCATGCCATTACATAACACGTCATTAATTTGTTCATTTACAGAAATTAGTATTGGCTGATCAATAAAAACAGAGTCTACATATAAACAATTATTAAAATCAAGTATCTCATAAACACTGTAGCCGGCTAATAACTGAAATGGATCTGCATTTGGCCAACTTTCAGTGTACGGAAATACACCCCCTGAAATAAATAAGCTTGCCGTACCATCCATACCATTAAAACAGTTCACATGAGTTATAGAGTCTATCACATTAATTGCAGTTGAAGGCTCATAGATAATAACTGAATCAGAGAAGAAACAGCCGTTATTATCCGTAATTGTATACAAGTATATCCCAGCTGTCAATACTTGAGGATTATTACCAAACCAATCTGTAATATAAATAGGAACACCACCACTAATATTCAAATTTACTGTTCCGTTATTACCATTAAAACAAGACACTCCTTGTGTAAGCTCATTTACTTCAATCAAATCCGGTTCAGATACAATAAATGAAAAAGAATTTTGACAATTATTATCCTCTGTAACACTTAATACATAAGTTCCTTCAGATAGATTATTTATATCTTCCTGAGAAGAAAAGAACCCGTTTGGACTAGTCCAATTAAAGATTGTTACAATATTAGGGTCAGTAGTTATATATGTTATACCAATAGACCCATTGGTATTGCCGAAACAATCAATATCAGAAATTGTGTTAGTCAAATTTGATGGATTAGGCTCTTGTAATGTAAAATACAATATCGGAAAATTACATCCATTTGCATCAGTTATTGTAACATTATATATTCCTTCTGAAACATTTGTTATTTGATATGAAGTGTCTCCATTACTCCAAGTATAATTATATGAAGGTGTTCCGCCAGTTACATCTAAAATGATACTGCCATTATTTCCTCCATTACAACTAACATTATTCTTTATGACTGATAAAGTATCTAAAAGTGAGGGATTAGTGATATTGAAAATATTATTAAAAAGGCAGTTATTATAATCCAGAACATTTACCTGATAAAAACCATCAACTAAACCAACAATATCTTCAAAAATAGATGAATATCCATTTGGGCCACTCCATGAATATGTAAAGGGAGGAGTTCCTCCTGACATTGAAAGATTAATACTCCCATCATAATAATTATTACAACTGATATTATTTTGTATTGCATTATCAGATATTATATCAGGTTCAGTTATACTAAATGGTGCGGAGACAGGAGGACAATTATTAGTATCGCTTACAGCAACCGAATAACTACCGCCAGCAAGCTGATTTGAGTTATTTCCTCCAAAATTATAATTATATGGAGGAGTACCTCCAGTTAAATTTACAAGAGCTGTTCCGTCAGACAAACCATTGCAAGTAACAGAAGTTGTAATAACCCCATTAATAACTAACTGACTAGGCTCATTTATATAAGCTGAAGCTGTATCTGAACATCCTAAATTATCTATCACTACTACAGTAAACATTCCTTCTTGATTAACATTAGAATATGTATTTGTGCTTGTGCTTGCAATAAATCCGTTAGGACCACTCCAATCAAAAGAAAAGCTTGTTCCACTAGTATTACTTATATTAACTTCAATAATACCATCACCTGCTCCAAAACAACTAATATCTGTATTATTAAACAATAAAGATGCGCAATATGTACAAGAACCATCATCAGTATTAGCTAATGGATTATAATTGGTAGCTGAAGGATCTATACAGCCATAGATCTTTGGAATACAACTTCCATCATCAATTGTTGCATTAGGATCATAATTAAATGCTGAGGTATCTGTACATCCATAATAATCACAGGTCGTTAAACAATTTGCATTTGCAATACCAGGATCAAGTGCTTGAGAAACCACAATCTCATGAAAATCTAAAACAACACTTCCTCCAGCAATAATATCACAATAACTCATGATAGTCCCAACTTGAGATGTAGGATTGTTTGTACAACTTCCTTGCACATCAACACAATTATCAATTACACCTCCAGGAAATGGAGGAATTGTGGCAGGGTCAGCAACCCATCCACACCAATGTGTATGCTTTGAGCCATAATTATGACCAATTTCATGAGCGACACAAGCTAGATTCCAAGTATATGTTGGATTAGGAAAATTGTATGAAGTATCATTATCTAGATAGGAAGAAAAACCATAACCCCAACTATTATCACATAATACATCAGTATATGCAATGCCTCCAGTTCCAGTATTCGTTCTTTTAGTCATCAAATGAACTAGATCTCTACTAATTGATCCATTATTTGTAGTCCAGTAAGTTTTCAATTCTAACAACATACTACTCGATTGAGCTACCCAAGAACTAAATGGATCATTTGTATTCCAGATATTAATATATACGACTTGAATAGCAGAATTAGTCTTACTCTCATATATCTGACTAACTCCAGCAATAATTGCCAAAGCCCAATCTGTTGCTTGTTGATCTGATGTAAAGGTTAGTCGTGTAAAATAATCAATCTCTACTGCCAACTGAACACAAACAGGTGTAGAGGGTAATTGATTCATTTCTGGAGAAAATGTATATGTATTTACCGCCTCACTAACAGCACAGCTGAAATTAGACTTATTAATACCATTTGAAGCTTCAAAAAGCACATATTCTTTTTTATACAAACCTATCTCGTATTGTTTATTATTGATTTTAAATGTTGCATTAATATTATTATTTACAAAATTCATAACTCCAATAACTTCTTCATCTAAATATAATTTATATGACAATAAAGCAGGAATAATATCAAGGGGTTTGTCTCCAAATCTGCTTTTAGAGATAATGTTTATTTCATGATTATAAGGCTGAAATTTTTCTAAAGTTAAATTAACCGAATTATGAAAGAAAGGTAGTTTCATGAGAATGTTTTGATGCTTTTTACTAATAATCTCTGCGTATACTTTCTTATTTAAATTTAATCCTATGGTGTTTTCTTTATCCTTTGTAGCAATAAGTATAGACTCATTATTCAAAGAAAATAATTGAGCCTGCCCAAAAGAATAAGTAGAGTACAATAATAGAATTAGTATAAAAGTAAATAGTCTCATAATATTTTTATCTCAAGAGTCGAATTGTTCCTTCATATTTATAAATCTCGTCATATATATTTCTTACTTCAATGTAATAAGTATATATACCTGATATTGCATCAGACTTACCATTGATTGTCCCGTTCCATTTTTCCTGGATGTCTTCTGAAAAATAAATAATTCCTCCCCATTTTGAATATATAATCATCTTAAATTCAACAACACCAACACCTTTGATAAAATATTCTGAATTAATAGTATCATTATTTCCAGGCGTAAAAGCATTAGGAATATATAATTCATATCTATCAACAAGTACATGCTTAGTAATGGTATCAAAACAGTTATATTCTGTTTCAATTCTTAGCAATACTTGATAACTACCAACATCATCATATGAATAACTTGCAATAGAATCAACAGCATCATAATCAGGAGAGAAATTTGGATCATAATCAAAATCCCAATCCCAATTGATAATATGCTGTTCAAAGGTTTCTGAATTACCAATAAATACAAAAGGATGTATTAATTGATCTTCAAGTTTTTTGTGAGCTGGATTAGTACTAAAATCAGCTATTGGACTCGGTAAATTTCCAATATCTATTATATGTGAAATATGACAAATATTCTCATCTTCTATTACAATTTCATATACCCCCTCAGATAATGTATCTACATAGGATATACTTGCGATTGTATCTCCATTAGAACGTTTCCAACTATACTTATAATCTGGAACACCTCCTATTATATCAACAAAAGCAAATCCTTTCTTTAACTCACAAGTATCTGGAGCCAAAATAATTGTATTAAAAACTAATTGATCTGGCTGAGTTAATATAATGCTTTCATTAAACATACATCCATTCTGATCTGAAATGAAAACTTGATAATTATTTGCAGAACAATTAACAAGAGTATCACTTGTTTCTCCAATAATAAGTATATCATTTTTTGTCCATTTATAAGTATAACCTGCTACACCCCCAAGTGCCTGAACGCCTATACCCCCATCATTATCGCCATAACAATTTATACCATAAGAAGAATAATCTGATATTAAAATTAATGCAGATACTACAGAATCAGGCTCAGTAACTATATTATTGTAAGGATAAATACACCCTGAAGCATCAATAATATCAACACTATAAATGCCTACAGATAAATCATAAATACTCTGAGTTGTTTCTCCATTACTCCAAAGAAATGTAACTGGGCCGTTTATTACGGAGATGTTAGGCTCTATCCATCCGTCACTACCACCTTTGCATGATATATTTACACCATTATAATCAGATTTTATTGGCAAATAAGAAGAAATGCTATTCTGAGGTTCTGTGACATTATAACTAACTACTTTTTCACAACCATTAATATCAGTTACTGTACAGATGTATTCACCAGCATCCAAATTATATATATCCTTATTATTTGAACTAAAAAGGAAAGGGCCTGTCCAAGAGTAAGTATATGGAGCTACCCCAGTGCCAAATTGTATTGTAAGGCTTATCCCTCCTGTCTGCTGATCATAACATTGAATATTGGTAATTACAGGAATAATAATCATTTCTTCTGGTCCAGTGATACTAAAATTATCTGTAAATGGACAATCATTATTATCAATAACCTGGTACTGATAAGACCCTATTAATAAACTATCTGGATCAAAACCAAACCACTCAACATCATAAGGAAATAATCCACCTGAAATATTTAGCGTAGCACTTCCATTATTTGCATAAGAACATGCAGCTGGTGTAGTGCTAACAATAGCACTTAATGCTTGATTAGGTTCTGTTATTGAGATATACCTATTAATTGTACAAGAGGTAGCATCAGTAATACTTACACTATAGCTACCCGCTGCAATATAAATTAGATCCTCAGTAGTAGCCCCATTTGACCACACATAAGAATAAGGTGATACGCCACCATAAATTCCATCAATATCAATTACTCCCGTTAAATTTCCCTTACATTTAACATGTGTTGTAGTTACAGCAATAGTATCAAAAGGCTCTGTAGAAATAAGATAACTCTCATTCCACGGACAATTCATTGCATCAAGAACTGTTACGGAATATGGGCCTGAGGATAAATTACTATTCAATGGTAAGTTCACACTAGCATTACTCCAAATATAAGTATATGGAGGTTCTCCTCCAGCAATTATCAAATTAATCTCACCATCACTATCACCCTCACAGCTCACTTTGGATAAGGATGATAAGACTGATAATCCGCTTGGTTCAAAAATATCAAAACTATAAAAGGTCGGGCAATTATTATCATCATTAATTAATACCTGATAATTACCAGCTGATAAATTATTTATATCCTCTTGCAAGGAAGTAAATCCATTTGGTCCTATCCAGCTATAAACAGGATTTATTAAATTATACTCTGTTATTGTAATCTCACCATCAGCCGAATCTTTACAACTAATATCTACAGAATTAGTGTCAATATTATATGTAGATATAGGATTCATTATCTCCCATAAAGGAAAATCACAAGCTGTTGTTGGGTCAGTAACTACTACATTATATACACCTGCTTGTAATCCGCTAATATTCATTGAAGTAGAATAAAAACTATTAGGGCCTGACCAAAGAATATTCGGAATACCTGTAATGCCAGATATATTTAAATCAATAGCTCCATTACTATGACCATAACAATCAATTAATACAACAACTGTAGTGACAATAATCTCTGGTGGTTGTGCAACAAAAACATCATGTATAGAAGGGAAGACTAGACTACAACCGCTTGCATCTATTATATCATAGGTGTAGGTGCCTAAGGGAAGTCCTTGTAAGTCTTCAAGAACTGAACTAAATCCATTAGGTCCTGTCCAAGAAGTTGAATATGGATATGACCCTCCAGAGATTTGAAGCTGGATTGTTCCGTCACTATACCCATAACAACTTACAATCTGTGGTGTGGTAATAGCACTTAACGCCGTAGGCTCTAAAATATATTGTGAGAGACTAGGTGCTTGGCAAAGATTAGCATCAAAAATTGTTGCATTATACGTGCCTGGAGAAGTAATATTAGTAAGGTCAGTATTGCTAGAAGTAAATCCATTAGTAGCCAACCAGTTTACATTATACAAAGGAGGGCTAATATTTGGTGTTCCCCCAGAAATTGTAACATCTATCAATCCATCCATAGCACCAAAACAACTAATATCATTAGAGGTAATAAGAAATGATTGTAATTGTGGAGGCTGTGATAAGGAAATATTTTCTGTTGTAATGCATCCATTCCCATCTTTATACGATATATAATGCAAACCAGCTGCTAATGTATTAAATACATTATTAGAAGAATAGGAACTATTATTAATAGAGTAAGTATAAGAACCCACCCCACCAGAAACATTAGCTGTAATCTGACCATCAAATCCCCCATAACAAGAAATATCCTCACCATTATAACTAGAAGAAACATAACCTGAAACAGTCAATGCAATGGGCTCTTGAATAGTAAGATTAGAAAGTGTAGAAGAACAACCCGTGCCATCCGTTACAGTTACTGAGTATATACCAGCAAGTACATTATTTAAATTTGGAGAAGTAGCCCCATTTGACCATAAATAACCATATGGGAGGGTGCCACCAGTAACAGTTAGATCAATATCTCCATCTGAAGCTCCATTGCAAATAGCATCAGTAAGGGAGTTAGAAAGAGAAAGGTTGGAAGTTTCAGTAATAGTGATAGTGTCAGAATAAAGTATGCATGAACCTGTGCTGCCATATGTTACAGAAAAATAATATTGCCCTGGACCAACATTAATAATATTATTTGTAGATCCAGTATTCCATAAAATACTAGAGAAACCACTAACCTGTGCCTCTAAATTAATAGTAGTATTACAAGGTATCTCTAAAGTATCTGTACTTACAGCAACTCCATAAACAGCCACATCAATGCTAGGACTTGAAAAACTATTTGCTTCCAAAAACACTCCTGAATCTAACCAGTCATCAGAACCATCAGCTATAGCCAAACGAATATGATACGTTTCGCAAGGCTGCACTATTGCCATTGCAGTAAATACATCAGTATATCCATTGTAAGAAATAGTTGTATTGCCTGTATTGTAATGCTGCCCATACGACCCTGGATTTATAGAACTAATTGTAATTGGTAAAGAAGGGGATGAATTTGGAATAGTCGCTATATTTATTGAACCATTAGGAAAGCCCGCAGGAGAAGAATAAGGACCAGTAATTCCTGGGCCACTAATAAAAAAGCCAAAAACATCATTATAAGAAGAATTTACCCATTGTAAATATTCTTCTGACCCAAAACAATAATTAAAACGAATAGTATCAGATTCTGGAGTAAAATCAAATTCCAAAACGCACATGTCAGAAATACTCGAAACTGAAAACGACTGACCTATTAAGGCAGGAACTGAATTTGCTACACTATACAAATCACCACAAATACCAAAACCGGTATTACATGAATTACCGCTAACAGGAGTATTGTTAGCATTCGGTGATCCTCCCAAATCAGCATCTAGAGCATGTCCAGAACTCATAACAATACCGCTTGTCATTCCTATTGAAGCACCGGAAGAAAAAAAGCCTATTTGCTGATTACTACCAGTAAAAGAAATGTTATTAATCGCTACGCCTCCACCAACTAAAATGTTATTAATTAAATGATTTGCATTATTATTAGGAGCTGTATTAGTTACACCAATCTGTGCATTTGATTGCACAAAAAAAAATGAAAAAAAACTGACTAATATCGCTATTTTATTGCTAATTTTCATAATTATAGAATTGTTACAAATTTACAAAAAAAACACTGACTAAACCAAAACATAGATCCGACAAAAATCATATTTATATATTTGCCTAAATACAAATACGCTATTATGAAAAAATCTTTACTACTTTTCCCTATCGCTATTGCATTAGCAATGTTCTTTTATCCAACGACTTCTAATTCAAAGGCAGATGGTTCTCCTGGAGAAAAAACTAATTCTGCTATGGATGGACAAAACTGTACAGGTTGTCATTCAGGAACTATTAACTCAGGAATTGGATCTGCTACTATTACAACAAATATTCCAGCCTCTGGATATAGTATAGGTAGCACATATTCAATTACACTTACAGGAATAAAAACAAACTGTATAAAATTTGGGTTTGAGCTAACTGCAGAAAATGCTATGTTGGGTAAGGCAGGAACATTTCTTATCACTAATTCTACAGAGACAAAATTTGCTACTGGCACAAATAACACAGCAGTTACACATAAAACTGCAGGCAATAGTGGAAACACAACTAAGACTTGGTCAATAGATTGGATCGCTTCCACTAATACTAGTGGCAGTACAATATTTTATGCAGCACTTCTCTTTGCTAATAATAATGGAAATAATAATGGAGATAATACATTTACTACATCACTTTCAGTAAATGAAGAGGTTGTCAACGGGATATCTGACAATACTTTTAAAAACTCTTTCACTTATAATTCTGTAACCAAAACCATTGAAACAACACATGCTGTTTTAGTGTATGATATCAGTGGTAAATTAGTTTTAACAACTAAAGAAAAATCTACAACTATTTCTCATTTAAAAACTGGGGTTTATATTATAAAGTCAAAATCATTAAGCAAGAAAATTATTATCAATTAAGGAGAAGTTTCCTTAATATTTAAAGCCTTTATTGCAGGCTTTTTTTTATTTATTTTACTTTATATCTGAAAAATAATACAAAAAAGAGCACAACTGATATAGCATAAACAATCTATTCAAATAAATCCAATTAACATACTGATTTTTAACATTATGAAATTCATATCTGACGTAATGTCATGTCTTCTTTTGCATATTTAAACACCTATTGTAAGCTATCTTTTTATTTTGTATTTTTGTAGAATGAGAATTGATATAATTACATTATTTCCTGAGTTTTTTGAATCCTATTTTGAATATTCAATTTTGAAAAGAGCACAAAAAAATGGAAAGGCAGAACTTAAAATTCACAACCTAAGAGACTACTCCACTAACAAACAAAAAAGTGTTGACGACTATCAATTTGGTGGTGGTGCTGGAATGGTAATCTGCATACAACCTATTGATGACTGCATAAGTAAATTAAAAGCAGAAAGACACTATGATGAAATAATCTACCTATCCCCTGACGGAGAAACACTAAATCAACAAATATGTAATACTTTATCAACCCATAGCAACCTAATTTTATTATGCGGACACTATAAAGGAATTGACCAAAGAGTTAGAGAGCATATAATCACCAAAGAAATATCAATTGGCGATTATGTGCTTACAGGTGGTGAAATGGCAGCCGCCATACTTTCAGATACCGTAATACGATTAATTCCGGGAGTAATTTCGGATGAAACTTCTGCACTTACCGATTCTTTTCAAGATAATTTACTTGCCCCTCCTATCTATACCCGTCCATCTAACTATAAAGGATGGAAGATCCCTAATGTGCTACTATCTGGAAATGAGAAACTTATAACAGAATGGAGAGAGCAAGAAGCTATAAAACGAACTAAAGAAAGAAGACCTAATCTATCTGAGTGAAATTGTTTGTTTCTTAGGATAATTAAATAAAAAAATATCCGTAATATTGCAAACCGATTTCGAAACCTAATATTAGAAAGATGAACATTACTGAAACTATAGCAAAAGAACTTACTGTAAAAAAAGAATTACCAAGCTTTAAAGCAGGAGACAATATTACGGTTTACTACACAATTAAAGAAGGAGAGAAACAAAGAACTCAATTTTTTAAAGGAGATGTTATCCAAATAAAAGGAAGTGGAGCAACTGAAACCTTTACAATCAGAAAGATTTCACACTCAATAGGGGTTGAAAGAATTTTTCCTATTAACTCACCCTTAATTGAAAAAATTGAATTAAACAAAAAAGGAAAAGTAAGAAGAGCAAGGGTTTTCTACTTAAGAAAATTAACTGGTAAAAAAGCAAGAATTAAAGAAATTAGATAATTTCATTAACATATTTAATAAGGAAATCCTACAATAGTAGGATTTTTTATTGCCTAATAATTTTAAACTCTGTTCTTCTATTATTTGCCCTTCCCTTTTTAGTAGCATTATCTGCTTTTTGAAACTGCTCACCATAACCATTATAACTAAGTCCGCTAGCAGAAACGCCACTAGCAGAAATCAGATCATACACTGCTTTAGCTCTATTTTCTGAAAGCAAAAGATTATCATTAGTTTCTCCAATATTATCGGTAAAACCATTAATTTCAATCACTAAAGTTTTATTCAACTTTAAATAAGCTGAAAATTCCAAAAGTACTTGCCTAGCCGCAGGATTTATCTGATAAGAGTTATGCTCAAAGTAAATATCTTCAATTGTAAATGACCTCCCCTCCTCTAAGGACTCTAACTCAATATTCAAAGATGATGGAGAAGCAAAAGCAGTATCTTCAGCAGAAACATAGGTTGAATGAAAAGCAAAACCTTCTTTCTTCACTGTGATTAATACATCATCATTTTTAGCTAAAGTTAAAGAAGAAACATAAGTACCCGCCTCTACTTTTACAGTTGTAATCTCATTGGTATTTATATTTTTTATCTCCAATTCAACATTCTCCAAAACCTGTCCATTCTCATCCATTAGTTCGCCTTTTAAAAATAACACTCTTTCCGGCTTAGCAGCATCATGCAAAGCAAAAGAGTAAATATCCCAACCACCTACTCCGTTCAATTGATTAGAAGCAAAATAAGCCCTTTTTCCATCCGTACTCACAAAGAGAGAAATTTCATCAGCAACTGTATTGATAGGATAACCTATATTTATGGGTTTCTGCCAAACCCCAAAACTATCTTTTCTGCAGTAAAAAATATCAAAACCACCTAAGCTGGGGAAATTAGTAGAAGCAAAAAATAAGGTCTTCCCATCCGTATGTAAATATGGTGATTTTTCTTGCTCATTACTATTAATATTTGACCCTAAATTTTTGGGAGCTGTCCATTTTCCATCAACTAGATTGATTTCATATAAATCTTTTTTACCATAACCTCCACTTCTATCACTAGCAAAAATAATTGTTTTCCCATCTGATGATACTGTAGGTTGTGATTCCCAGGTAGTAGGTTGAGAAATAGCATTAGAAAACTGCTGCACTTCTGACCATACTCCATTATGATTAAAAACATAATAAATATCACAATTAACATACCCTTTTTCATTTCGAATACATTTAGTGTAATACAACACCTTATTATCAATAGTGATACTTGCTCCACCCTCATTATTCTCCTGATTAAATGGATAAGGCATTATATCACCTTTCGGAAATTGTTTATTTATTTTTTCACTACTTATAAATTCTTCAACAAAGAAAGGAGCCAAAATATCCAAGCCACTTTTTAAAGACTTCCTAGTTAAAAAGTAAAGCTGCTGATCAGCAGAGATTATAGGTAAATATTCGTCATATTCAGTTGATATCCCCTTTACAATTTTTGGATTAAATGAAACAGGATTATTAATAATCTCAGCAATAACCTTGGCTTTAGAATACAAATTTACTGCATCAGCATAATAAGGATCGGAAATTCCTAAATCTATGCTTTTTTTCAAGTATACATCAGCATTTAGATAATCCTTTCTTCTGTAAGCAATTTCTCCTAAAACATAATACGCTTTTGGAAAATTATCAGGACAAATACCTATAGCTTCTAAAGCCTCTGTTTCAGCATTAAAAAAATCTACCCTTAGCCATAAAACCTCAGATTTTAGTGCATGAAATACTGCATAATCATTTGGTATTCTTATCTTATCCAATGCAGCATAGAAAGCTCTTTTCTCAATTTGTTTTTCAATCTTCTTAATCAATTGTTTTTCTTTTCTTTTCTCAGGAAAACAATCTTGAGCATTAGCAGTAGAAAGAGAAATCAAAAAGGAGAAAAGTAGAAAAATTCTCATGCTTAACTCATTAATTCAGTGTCAGAAACTAGGCTTAATTGTCCTTCAGTAGAAGCCACCACAGTAGCCACAGTAGCATCACCGGTTACATTTACAACCGTTCGCATCATATCCAAGATTCTATCCACTCCAAATATAAGTGCCAGCCCTTCAACTGGAACTCCAATAGCTCCTAATACAATTACCAACATCACCATACCAGCTCCTGGAACTGCAGCAGCTCCAATTGACGCCAATGTTGCTGTTAGCACAATAGTTAATTGAGCAGGAAGATCCAATGGAATACCATAAGCTTGTGCTATAAATACAGCCCCTACTGCTTGATACAAAGAGGTTCCGTCCATGTTGATGGTAGCACCCAAAGGCAATACAAAAGACGAAACTTCTTTAGAAACACCTAAATGATCCTCACATCTTTCCATGGTAACTGGCAAAGTTGCAGCAGAAGAGCTTGTGGAAAATGCCAACATCTGTGCTGGAGAAATTCCTTTAAAGAAATCAACATACTTTATTTTTGTAAATAGCTTTAAAATAATTGGATACACTACTAAAATCATAAGTAGTAAACCAACGATAACTGTTGCGGAATATTTACCCAAAGCAATAAACAAAGAAGAGCTTGCTCCAAAATCAACCACCAAACCTGCCAGCAGAGCAAATACTCCATAAGGTGCTGCAAGCATGATTAAGTCTACAATTTGTAGGATAATATCATTTATTCCATCAAAAAAACCTTTTACATGCATTGTCTTTTCACTAGGCAATATTATCATAGCAATACCAAAGAAAATAGCAAAGAAAATTACTTGCAACATATTACGATTATTACTGGCTGCAGAAAAAATATTTGTTGGCACAATATCCACTACAAATTGAAGAGGCCCTTCTTGTTTCACTTCTTTTGCATCTTCAATTTTTTTATCGGCACCTGTTTGCGTATTTTCACTAACCTGAATAGATTTCATATCAAAAGCTTCCCCAGGTTTTACTGTATTTACAAGTAGTAAGCCAATAGTAACCGCTATTACGGTAGAGGTGAGATAAAGAGCAATGGTTTTACCTCCAATACGGGAAAGTTTGGCAATATCGGACAATGATGCTACCCCTTTTATAAGAGAAGCAAATACCAAAGGCACTGCAATTAGTTTTAGTAGATTAACAAAGATAACACCCCATGGTTTTATCCAAGCATTGGTAAAGTCAACCCAACCTAATTTGTTAGCGATTAGGCCGTAAACTACACCTAAAACCATACCGATTATTATTTTCCAGTGTAATGCTAGTTTTTTCATATTTTTAAATTTTATTTACTCTACTCCTTAAATAATGATCTACCAAAGTAAGCGCCATCATACTTTCTACAATAGGAACTGCCCTTGGCACCACACAAGCATCATGCCTGCCTTTTCCTTTAATTTCCACTTTATTACCTGCTGCATCAATAGTATTCTGTTTTTGCATAAGAGTTGCTACTGGCTTAAAAGCTACTTCACAATAAATGTCATTTCCATTACTTATTCCTCCTTGTATTCCTCCTGAAAAGTTAGTTTTAGTAGTGCCATTACTATCTATGATAATATCATTCACTTCACTGCCTTTACTAGAGGATATATCTATTCTTTCAAAGCCATATTTAAAGCCGTGTACTGCATTTATAGAAAGCATGACTTTTCCTAAATCGGCATGCAATTTATCAAAAACTGGTTCGCCCCAACCTACAGGAACACCAGTTGCAAGTGCTGTAATTTCTCCACCAATTGTATCCCCATCTTTTTGTATCTTCTGAATTTCCACAATCATTTTATTGGCGATTTCAGTATCAGGACATCTTACTATATTGGAATCTATCAATGATAAATCCAAATCTTTATAAGATTTTTTTATCCTCATACTTGCTACTGCAGAAACATATGCTGCAATTTTAACGCCAATTCTTTGTAATAATTGTTGAGCAACAGCTCCTGCCACAACTCTACAGGCGGTTTCTCTGGCAGATGACCTTCCACCGCCTCTATAATCTCTAATGCCGTATTTTTCTTGATAAGTAAAATCAGCATGAGAAGGGCGATATACCTCTTTAATATGCGAGTAATCTTTGCTTTTAGCATCTTCATTCTTAATGATAAAACCAATAGGTGTTCCTGTAGTTTTACCTTCAAAAATTCCAGAAAGAAATTCTACAGTATCACTCTCCTTTCTCTGAGTTGTAATCTCGGATTGACCCGGCTTTCTTTTATCTAATTGAGCTTGAATAAGATCAAAATCAACTTTCAAACCAGCAGGACAACCATCTATAATTCCTCCAATTGCTTTTCCGTGCGATTCACCAAAAGTAGTGAGCTTAAAGATTTTTCCAATGGTATTTCCCATAGTGGCAAATGTAAGATATTTAGAGTGAATTGTGTATTTTCGCCTCAGAATAAATGATTATGAAGACGGTAATTAAGAATATAGCAGAACTCATACAAACAGAAAAAACTCCAAGAAAATGGGTGGCAGGAGAAGATATGAAAAATATAAGCACGATCAAAGATGCTTTTGTTGAAGTTGAGAATGGATCTATTATTTCTTTCGGAAGTATGGCTGATTGGGCCGGAATTGAAGATTGGAACAATACTGAAGTGATTGATGCTGAAGGAGGAATGGTTTTCCCTACTTATTGTGACAGCCACACGCATTTAGTATTTGCGGCTAGCCGTGAAGATGAATTTGTAGATAGAATAAATGGCCTAACCTATACTGAAATAGCGCAAAGAGGAGGTGGGATATTAAACTCTGTCAAAAAGCTTCAAGACACTAGTCAGGATGATCTTTATAATGATGCACTAGCTCGTTTAAACGAACTTGTACAAATGGGAACAGGAGCTATTGAAATTAAAAGTGGATATGGCTTAACCCTTGATGCAGAACTCAAAATACTTAGAGTAATCAAACGCTTAAAAGAAAATACGGATGTAACCATAAAAGCAACTTTTTTAGGTGCACACGCCATACCTTTGGGATACAAAAACAATAAAGAAGGGTATATGGATTTAGTCATTAACGAGATGTTACCAAAAATTGCTAAAGAAAACTTAGCAGATTATGTTGATATTTTTTGTGAAGAAGGTTATTTCACAGTAGCAGACACCATAAGATTATTAGAAGCCGCAAACAAATTTGGGATTTCCGGAAAGACACATGTAAATCAGTTTAATGCAATAGGAGGCGTAAAAGCCTCAGTTGATTTGGGAGCCCTATCTGTTGACCACTTAGAAGAAATGGCTGATGAAGATTATGAAGCTTTGAAGGGAAGTAATTGTATGCCAACTTTACTACCAGGGTGTTCTTTCTTTTTAGGCATTCCTTATAGCCCTGCAAAACAGATGATGGAAAAAGGCTTACCAGTTGCCTTAGCAAGCGATTACAACCCTGGATCTAGCCCAAGTGGGAATATGAATTTTATAGCTTCCTTAGGCTGTACACAACTTAAAATGACTCCAGAAGAAGTGATAAATTCAACCACTATCAATACTGCATATGCAATGGGAATAGGAAAAGAATTAGGAAGTATATGTGTCGGTAAAAAAGCAAATCTATTTATTACTAAGTCCATTCCTTCTTATGCGTACTTACCTTATAGTTTTGGTAAAAATGTAATTGAAAAAGTAATGATAAACGGAAAGTTGCAATAAAAGAAAAGCCCTACTTTTCAGTAGAGCTTATCTTAAACTATAAAAAATAAATTACTTATTTCTTTTTATCTCTTTTCATATAATAATAATGAACTGTCATTTTATCTACTGAAATTACATTTGAATTAATAAATTCCCACCCTTTCTTAGCAGCAGCATTTGCTGCAGATGTCATTGTTCTATATCTTTTAGACATCATTTCTTTAGCCTCTACATTTCTTAAGTCACCATAATCAAAGGCTATAATAAGTTTTACATCCTCAGAAATGATACTTCCTAAAGCTATTTCCCTAACATCTTCTGAAGTCCTAGATTCATTGTTCATTTGGACTTCAATACCTTTAATCATCATATACTCAACTTTACTTCCTTTTTGTGCCATGCTCAAAAACGGAGCCATAGCCACTAACAACATTAGTGTAATCTTTTTCATTTCTTCTTTTTTAAAATTAATTAATATGTTTAAGAACGCAATAATACAAAATATTATTGTCCTCCTAAAATAATAGGTAAATCACCATCCCCATTACCGATTACAATTACCTTAGCATTTGAAGATTTTGCAATTTCTTGTGTTGCCTCTACTCCTTTCCATTTTAAAAGTTGAGGTGTAATAGTTCTATTTACAATCTGTTGAAATTTAGCAATACCATTTGCCTCAATTTCTTTTCTCTCTGCCTCTTTTCTGGCTTTATCTATTTTAAATTCATATTCTAAAGACTCTTGCTCTTGAACCAATTTCTTTTCTATACCGGTTCTAAGAGTTAAAGGTAATGTAACGTCTCTAATCAAAATTGCGTCTAAAGATAAGTATTTAGGGGAAAGCTTTGCTCGAGTCAGAGAGTCAATTTCATCTTCAATTGCCTCACGCTTATTTGAATACAGTTCTTCTGGTAAATAATTACCAATAACCTCACGAGTGACCGACCTGATCTCAGGCTTTATTATGCGTTCTAGATAATCTCTTCCTATCTGATCATGCAGATATCCAATCTTTTCTTGTACTGGCATATATCGAAATGACAAATCAATTTTAATTGAAAGTCCATTTTTTGACAACACCTCCATTTTCTCAAATGTCTCATGAATTTTTACATCATACACAAACATATCATTCCATGGAGCTATAACATGAAAACCTTGTCCATATACTACTTCCTTTTCCAATCCACCTGCGAATTTTTTAAATAATACTCCTTTTTCACCTGAGTCAATAGTTACAAACATACTTGAGCCAAACATCACTACAAATATTAATCCTAGTACACCCATTATCATTGCTTTTGGCAATCCCTGATTTTCCATAATTTAATTGTTTTAGTTATTTAATTGTTGTTTAAGTTTTTCTTCATCCATCTTACGCCTTTGTAAGATATTTATATAGTTATACGCTTTTTTCTCTCCTAATTTTTTTGCTTTATTTGCCCATTCAATTGCAGTGTCTAATCCTCCTTTTATTTCAGAAGCTATAGCCATATTATAGGTTGACCTTCTAGCTATTTTCTCATCAGGATTATTAACTAAATCTTTCCAAATGTCAATTGCAGTATCCCAATCACCTTTTTTTACATATGATTTAGCTAATTTCAAATCATCTGACTTACCAATATAATAAGTTCTGCTTACCTTTATCCACATTGGAGAAATACGAAAACCATATTGCCGTCCGGCAACAAGACCTGATTCTCGTATTGCACTGCCCTGGCTAAGCAAACTCAGCAGAGCTGCCTCTGGACTCTTAGCCCAAGCACTAAATTGCTTATACTCAGCAAACTTATTTTCATCTACTATCTTTTTATTCTTCAGATCATAGATACGCCAACCTGATTCTATAGTAATATCTCTATATGCAGGGTAATGTAAGGTTTTTACTTTTACTCCTTTCTTTTTACGTGTTCTAGTTACCGGATTACCTACATATGATCTTGAATCAGAATCAAATGTCTCCAATACCAATAATGCATCACCACCATATGACCCGCAAATACTCTTTACCTCATTCCAATCCAAAGGAGTAGGGAAAGCAGAAGTACCAGTGCCTTTTAACTCAAGCCCTCCTTCATTTTTAAGATTATAGCGTTTTGAATTAAGTAACATGTTAGAAAGACCTCTCATGCAATATTCGGCTCCTTTTCTATCTGACCCAATACCTTCACCTGTTACTATTCCCTCAACAATATTATTAGCCAAATTATTCTTTGAAGGGCGAGATCGATTGACTAAAACAACATTTTTTATATCCTGTGAAATAGTAATATCTGCTGGCCTTTGAATATTTACAACCACTGAAGAAGTTGAACAAGAACTTAATCCTACTACAACCAATAAACTAAATATGAACTTATTTATAATCAAACTACAGTAATCCATTATATTTTCTTGCAAACCATTCTATTGATATTAAGAATAGCAAACTTAATAAAATCCAAGGAATATTAATGATCCCTTCTAGTTTTTCTTTTGTGTGTATTATTTTATAATTATCCTTATTATTCTTGACCTTAGTAATTAGCTCGTTAACATTATCTTTATTGAAAACAGCTCCTCCACTAGCTTTTGCTAAAGCTAATAATAGCTTATGATCAGCAATCGCATTCAATTGTTCTAATTGAATAACCTTAACCTCAAACCCTCCTGTTTTATTAAGAGAAGTGCCTTTAACTTTTGCAATAAAAGAATATTTACCAATTTCTAACTTCCCAGCATCCAAAAGATAACTATTATTATGCTTTGAGAATTCAAAATTATATTTAGATCCTTTTTCATTACTTATAGAAATCTCAATATCTTTATCGGTAACCATTTCAAAACTTTCATTAAATAATAATGCATCCAAATAAATATTTTCATCTTCTGTAAATTGCTTTCTATAATCTATTCTGAATCTACTTTTATCCTCTTGCAATACAAGATATTGGGTTAATTTTTCAAACAATTCATCAAAAGCCTCATTACTATTATTATGCGAATAATCATACAATTTCCATTTCCAAAATCCTTCAGCAGTAACATAAGCCATTTTCTTTCCTTCTTGCTGAGATAAGGCAATAATTGGCTTATTAGTAATCTCCATTCCAATTTTCTGCTGTAAAATAAATTCAGTAGCATTTGATAAATCATAACGGCCAAATGGAGTACTTAAAGGAGGGGCTTCATTAATGAGGTTTAATAATTTATTAGAGAAAGTAAATTTAGAGAACTGCTTATTCTTAATTACTGATACATCTTCTAATCCTCCTTTACTAGTAAAACGAATCGCAGTAGATAATTTTTCTTTTAATCCTGCTTTATTTAATTCAAAAATAAGTAGTGGAACTTGTGAACTTTTTAATTCTTTTATCAAATTAACATCTTCTTTGACTGCAAACAAAACTACTAACTGATAAGCCTCAATAGTTCCATTAAAATCATCAATGTGAAACAAATGAGTTGTATAGTTATTATTCTTTTCAATAGCACTCCTATAAGCTGAAATATCTGGATGAGAAACTCCATTGAGTATTAATATCTTGTATCTAGAATCAATAACCTCAACATAAGAGGTGTAAGTGTTATTTTTTACATTGTCTTCACTATCAATGATAGAGGCTATTATTTGATATTTTTGCAAACCAATATCTGAAGCTTCCACTAATATTTTCACCTTTCTATAATCGTCATTAGATTTAATATTTATTACTTCCGAATATAATTTGTTACCATTGTGCCAAACTGATAATTTAGTGTACTCCCCTTTTGCTTTTTGCATGGCTAATGAAACTTCTAGGGGAAAAGTATTACCTAAAAATGCAATTTCATTTTGCTTTACCTTAACAATCTTTACCTCTGTTTTTATAGTAGTATCTCCTAAAGCTATGGGATAAATGGGATAATTATTAAGCTGACTGTAAAGTGGATTTGACCCTTCATTATATAGTCCGTCTGTAGCAATAATAAGTGCTGCAATATTTCTATTAGAAAACCTGTTTTCAACCTCATTAATTAACTTACTGAGATTTGTTTTAAGTCCGCTATTAACTTTTGAGAATCCTGAAGACATAGTAGCGGCAAAGGAATAAGTATAAACATTAAAATCAGTAAATTGTTCACTAAGAGTATTTAAATCATAAAAAACTGAATCTTTTATAGAGGAAGAAATATCTTGAGCAATAATCACAATTGGTTGCTCTATTTCTTTTTGTATTGATTTAACAACAGGATTTAATAACAAGCCAGCTAATATACTAACAAAGATAAATCTTAAAACAAATAAACTTCTGAGTAAAAGTGAATTTGTAATTAATCTTTCTTTTCGATATAAAAAAAAAGCATAGCCCAATCCTAATAAAAGGCAAGCTATGGAATACATTATTGGTAAATCGGTACTTATATCCATCTATCTAGGTAAGCATACCTCCACAAACATTCAGCACTTGCCCTGTAACATAAGCTGACATATCTGATGCCAAAAACAAAGTAGCGTTTGCAATATCTTCAGTAGTACCCCCTCTTTTCAAAGGAATTGTATCGTGCCAATTTTTAATTTGGTCTTCACCTAAAGCTTCCGTCATTTCAGTTTCAATAAAACCAGGCGCAATAGAATTACACCTAATATTTCTGGATCCTAGTTCTAATGCAGTAGATTTTGTAAACCCGTTAATTGCTGCTTTGGAAGCTGAATAATTAGCTTGTCCAGCATTTCCTTTTACCCCTACAACTGAGCTCATATTAATAATGGAACCTTTTCTTTGTTTTAGCATAGTGGGTAAAACAGCCTTTGTCATATTAAATACTGACTTCATATTGACATCCATCACACTATCAAAATCTTCTTCTGACATACGCATAATCAGCCCATCTTTTGTAATTCCTGCATTATTTACCAATACATCAATACTTCCAAAATCTTTAATAACATCAATAGCTAATTGTTGTGCAGCCTCAAAATTAGATGCATCCGATTTATAACCTTTGGCCTTACAGCCATTTGCAGCAAGCTCTAATTCCAAAGATTTTGCTTTTTCATCAGATGAACGATAAGTAAAAGCGATATTTGCTCCCTGACTTACGAACACCTCAGCAATACCTTTTCCAATACCTCTACTAGCTCCTGTTATAATGACATTTTTTCCTTCTAATAATTTCATAGTTATTATTATTTTAAGAATTCAAAGATAAAAAAAGCTACAATAATGTAGAGATAAAGATGAATTAGATTTTTAAACTTAATAAGTAATAATAAAAACCTATTTTCATTATAGCAACACCACCAAATAATAATATATAGTAAGCAAGTCTGTCTTGTTAAGGCTGTGTTACTGCATACACCCAACTATAGTTTGTAAGAAAAACTATCGCACTAAGACAATAGTACCGTACTCTTGATGTTTCCATCCTTCAAAGTCCTGGAAATAGATTTCATACACATAAGTGTCAGATGGTAATTCTGTAGATGAATTATAGTGGGAGCCATCCCACCCTCCATTAATACTGCATCTTAATTCATTGGGTTTTATTGATTGATACATCAAATCTCCTTGAACATTGTACACCTTAAATGAAAATGTATTTTCCCTTATCCCATGATACTCAATACAAAAGTTGTCATTTATTTTATCATTATCAGGAGTAAATGATGTGGGGATATACATCCAGTATTCTTGATTTACCCAAACATAACGAATTGCAGTATCAGTACATCCATTTATATCTTCTATAATTAATGAAGCTTGATAAACTGCAAGAGAATCAGAATATTCATGTATTACATCTTCAGTGTTTATATTTGAAGTATTGTCTCCAAAATGCCAATCCCAACTTACAATATCACCTATTGATTGACTATTAAAGTATGCAATAGGGTAAATTATTGATAACGTATCAGACGGCAAATGAATAATGGCAGTAGGACTTCCCAAAACTGTAACTAAAGCACTTCCTGTTGTTGTGCCCACTGAAATATCATCATTAAAACTTACAAGCGTATAGACTCCTACTTCTGTAGTTTCTATCAAATAAGAGTTTAGGGGAGTAGGTTGCGGTGAAGGCTGATTAACACCATTTATTGCATAAATAAAAGTAAAAGGAGGAGTTCCAGCAAAATCAACTGTAACTATTGCTTTGTTGGCATTATCACAAATAGTATCATTTCCAAAAATATCTGCTGACTGTGCACTTACTAAGAACGGAAACAATAAAATAACTAAAGTATTTCTTATCATGCGACAAATATAAAAAAAGCCCCACAAATGCAGGGCTTTTTCAATATTATGAATAAAAGAACTATTCCTCCTCTTTTACTTCTTCAAATTCAACATCAGTAACATCATCAGTTGCTGGCTCAGCTTGCTCTCCTTCAGCAGTAGCTCCTTCTTCTTGAGATGCTTTGTACATTTCTTCAGAAGCGGCTGTCCAAGCAGTATTGATTTTCTCCATTGCAGCATCAATAGATTCTAAATCTTTGCTTTCATGCGCTGCCTTTAACTCAACTAAAGCTTCTTCAATAGGTGCTTTTTTATCATCTGATAATTTCTCGCCAAATTCTTTCAATTGCTTTTCAGTTTGAAAAATCATTCCATCAGCTCCATTAATCTTATCAGCTGTTTCTTTTGCTTTATTATCAGCTTCTTCATTTGCTTCAGCTTCTTCCTTCATCTTTTTGATTTCCTCTTCAGATAATCCTGAAGAAGCTTCAATTTTAATGTTTTGCTCTTTGCCCGTAGCTTTATCTTTTGCTGAAACATTCAAGATACCATTTGCATCAATATCAAAAGTTACTTCAATTTGAGGAATTCCTCTTGGTGCTGGTGGAATATCTGCTAATTGAAAACGACCAATTGATTTATTATCAGAAGCCATAGGACGTTCTCCTTGTAATACATGAATATCAACAGCAGGCTGATTATCTGCAGCAGTAGAGAATACCTCAGATTTTTTAGTTGGAATAGTTGTATTTGCCTCAATTAATTTAGTCATAACACTCCCCATAGTTTCAATACCCAATGAAAGCGGAGTAACATCTAATAACAATACATCCGTAACATCTCCAGAAAGCACACCACCCTGTATAGCAGCTCCTACCGCTACAACCTCATCAGGATTTACTCCTTTAGATGGTTCTTTCCCAAAGTACTTTTGAACTACCTTTTGTATAGCAGGAATACGAGTTGAACCTCCAACTAAGATGACCTCATCAATATCAGATGATTTCATTCCAGCATCTTTCATTGCTTTTTTACATGGTATAATAGTAGCTTGAATTAATTTATCAGCTAATTGTTCAAATTGAGCTCTTGTTAAGTTGCGTACTAAATGCTTAGGACCAGATGAAGTTGCAGTAACATATGGTAAATTAATTTCAGTTTTTGAAGAAGAAGAAAGCTCAACTTTTGCTTTTTCAGCAGCTTCTTTCAATCTTTGTAAAGCCATAGGATCTTCTCTTAAATCCATACTCTCATCTTTTTTAAATTCCTCAGCCAACCAATCAATAATTACTTGATCAAAATCATCACCTCCTAAATGCGTATCTCCATTAGTAGATTTTACTTCAAATACTCCATCTCCTAATTCTAAGATTGAAATATCAAAAGTCCCCCCCCCTAAATCAAATACAGCAATTGTTTTATCCTGATCAGCTTTATCTAATCCATAAGCTAATGCCGCAGCAGTTGGCTCATTAATAATTCTTTTAACGGTAAGCCCTGCAATTTCAGCAGCTTCTTTAGTTGCTTGTCTTTGCGCATCATTAAAGTAAGCAGGAACGGTTACAACAGCATCAGTTACAGTTGTCCCTAAATAATCCTCTGCAGTTTTTTTCATTTTTTGCAAGATCATTGCTGAAATTTCTTGAGGAGTGTATTTCTTACCATCAATATCTACTCTTGGCGTATTATTCGCTCCTTTTAATACTTTATACGATACGTTTTTAATATCTTTACTCATTGCGGTAAAACTTTCTCCCATAAATCTCTTAATAGAAGAAATAGTCTTCTCAGGATTAGTAATAGCTTGTCTTTTTGCACTATCCCCTACTTTTCTATCTCCACCTTCAATAAATGCAACAATTGAAGGAGTTGTTCTTCCTCCTTCAGCATTTGGGATAACTACAGGCTCATTCCCTTCCATTACAGCAACACATGAATTTGTTGTTCCTAAATCGATTCCAATAATTTTACTCATTTTATTATTTTTTTAAAATTTAATAATTTGCTTTCTGAAAAGTAATTAATGCAATTATAATGCCACACCAGTTTACACAACAAAATTGTCATAAAAAAAAAACTACTAGATAAAATTAAACCTGATTTACTGACAGAGCGTCAGCTTATTCAAAATTCCTATTCAGTTCATCTTTTAAATAATCTTGAGTGTAATCAGACAGATCAAGCCCTAACAATTCATAAGTATATCTTGCTGAAAACAGTCCAATGCCATTATTTATATTACTGTATGCTGGGGGTTCTTGCGCTATACCCTCAAATGGCGTATTAATGGTTATATAGGTTGCTAAATCACTTGTACCAATAGTCATAAGCACATCTATAGAAACAAACTCTCTGCTCACCGCATTATTTTCATCTAAATTATTGCTCAAAAAATTAAAGAATTTAACTCCTTCTAGTATTGTTGACATTGAAAGACTAATACCTACTAGAGACTGTCTCCAAACAAGAAATTTATCTGTATTATTCTCTTTATAATTAAACCTAATATCTACTTGATAGATTTCTCCATTAACAGCACTATTCCATTTTATCTTCTTTATAAGAAATTTTGCGCTATCTGCTTGAGTAGGATTATAAAATCCAAATTTATATAACGAATGTATATTTATAAAAAATGGGAATGAGGAAGACGGAAAGCCAATAAGTTCTGTGTTAGCACTTACAAAATTCCCAGATTCTGTATTGTTAATTGTTAAGGCGTACGTTTTACCAGATTCAATAAAATCAGAGTCTTTTTCAAGTGTAGTATAAATTATATTTTCTCCAATACCTGAAGCAAATAAGCCATCATCCTTTATAATTGTTGTTGTAGTATCTAAATTTATAGAATCAACTATATCATCATTTTGCAATTTATATAATTTAACTTCCAGATTTTCAGGCAAAAAATTGATCGAATCTGCAATGTCTGCCATTTGCAAAGCATCGCCAGCACCCAAATAAGCTTTATTTATTTTAATGTACTGCCTGTCTTGACTTTGATCTAATAAACCGTAAACAACCGTCACTTCTTCCCATGCATCATGTACATCAAAGTCAGTTTCACAAGAGGGAAAAACGGTTAACAAAACTGAGAATATTAAATATATTTTTTTCATGTTTGCAAAGTTATCTTTTTATATGAGATGATAAAAGCAATATTTGTAAATTTGCACACATCTTGAAAAGAAAAAAAATGGAAAAACTTATTTCAACTGCATTATTAATGTGCACATTATTTCTAGGAAATGTTGCTGGACAACAAATTTTAGCAGAAGCCTATAATAAAGAGAAAATACATGAAGACTTTAATAAAGCTGGTGATATCTTTAAAATTGTCACAACAACTGACAACTACTTTATCTTAGATAATGGGGATTATTTACTAAGTAGAAATAATAATGAAAGTGAGTATGCGATTATAGCAAGCAACTCATTCAGCAGTAACTTTATCTTAAAAACTCTATTAAGGATTGGACCATCTATTAATAAAGAAGCCAGTATCGGAATTATCCTAAAAGTACAAGAAGACGGAAAAGGAGCTTTGATTTTTGAAATTAATACGAATGGAGAATACCGAATAAAACAACTAAAAGGAAGTTCGTATCATACATTAAGTGGGAATAACCCAAATAATAGTTGGATAAAAAACAAAATTATAAATGGAGTAGATGAACGTAATTTTGTTGAAATAAGGAGTGAAAATAATATTTATGATGTTTATGTTAATAATAATTACCTCACCACTTTCTTTATTCCAGATTATGCGTCTGGATATGCTGGATTAATTATTACTGCAGCCACAAAAGCAAGAATCTCCTATTTTTACTTAAATGAAAAAAATAAAGATACTCAAATTGAATCACATTTAAATGATGATGATGATGAAATAACAACAATAGAAGAGTTAAATAAAAAAATAAAAATACTTAAAGAAGACAATGCTCAATTAAATGAGTTAAAGAGTGAGGCAAAAGATATGCAGGATCAAGAAAGAAAAATTTTAAATGTAGCTGCTGCTGAATTACAAGAAAAGATTGATTCAAAAGAAAAAGAAATTTTAGCATTAAATAGCAGTATTACTAATTTAAAAAATAGTACTGTACATTTTGAAGGGCTAGAAGAAAAATATAATAAAATTTTAACTAAGGTTAGCAAATTGACTACAGAAATTGAAAAAATAACAGTTAAAAATAACGTTCTACAAAGTAGTGAAATTGATTTAAGCAGCAAAAACTCAGCACTTACTTTGGCAAATACACAACAAAAAAAAGAAATAAAAGCTTTCAATATTTCAAATTCCAATTTAAAGAATAGTAATACAGAGTTAAACATAAAAATAAAAGAACTTAATAAACAAATCGCAATCATCCAGCAACATCTTTCAACTGAGCAGACTATTAATACTGAACTTACAAAAGATTTAAACAGAAGCATTTCTGAAAACGCTAGTGTAAGCACAAAACTAAATAAGAAGATATCTACTTTTCAATCTGAAATTAACTCATTGGAGAAATCAAAAAATGAAATAACATATAAATTATCATCAGAAAAAAATGCACATACTAATACAAAAAATGGATTATCTAAAGTAGTAACTAATAAGAATACTGAAATTAAAACGTTGGAAGCGCAATTATCTAAAATAAACAAAGAGCTTTTGTTACTAAGAAAAACACAAGCAGAACATAGTACTATAACAAACACTTTAAAAGGAAATAATGCAACCTTAAGTATGACGATAGATAATTTGAATGAAGAATTAACATCATTAAAAAATGAGATAAAGAAACTGACTATTACCAATACTGAATTAAAAGAATTATTTATCCTAAAGGATT
Source organism: uncultured Flavobacteriales bacterium (assembly GCA_905612305.1). Lineage (GTDB taxonomy): Bacteria > Bacteroidota > Bacteroidia > Flavobacteriales > BACL11 > UWMA-0277. The sequence goes on from CAJQRK010000014.1 coordinate 27,953, forward strand.
TTGAATTAAATGGAGTAAAACCTTCTGATTTAACAAAACAAACAAATACCTATCCTGCTCCAAAAGAGTTACTAAAGCGAAATAGTGCAATTTATACAGTGCAATTTGGCGTATACATGCAGATACAACCTCATTATAAATTAAAAGAATTGGATGAAGTATGGCACGAAACTACCGAACACGGAACTTATGTATATTTATCAGGAAAGTTCAAATCACCAGAAGAAGCAACAGAACATAAAAATAGTTTAATACCATTAGGTTATCCTAATGCATTTGTAGTAATATTTACAAAATAGAACTATGTCAGTAGCAAAAAAAGATTACAAAAGAGTAACCACCAACACTCTTGGTGAAATGAAAAAAAATGGAGATAAGATCTCCATGCTTACCGCTTACGATTACACCCTAGCAAAAATTATTGATGGAGGGGGAATTGATGTAATTTTAGTAGGTGATTCCGCATCCAATGTAATGGCTGGGCACGAAACTACACTACCTATTACGCTTGACCAGATGATTTATCATGCAGCATCCGTGGTGCGTGGAGTGAATAGAGCTTTAGTTGTGGTGGATATGCCATTTGGATCCTATCAAGGAAATTCTTTGGAAGCTTTAAGTTCTGCTATTCGAATTATGAAAGAAAGTGGTGGGCATTCTGTAAAACTTGAAGGAGGAAGTGAAGTAATTGAATCCATTGAAAGAATACTAACAGCTGGAATTCCTGTTATGGGACATTTAGGCTTAACTCCTCAATCTATTTATAAATTTGGCACTTATACGGTAAGAGCAAAAGAAGAAGTTGAAGCTGAAAAATTATTAGCAGATGCTAAGTTATTGGAGAAAACAGGTTGTTTTGCTTTAGTACTGGAAAAAGTACCTGCCAAATTAGCGCAGGAAGTAGCAGAGAGCATTAGCATTCCTGTTATTGGAATTGGAGCAGGTAATGGTATTGATGGGCAAGTACTAGTTCTACATGATATGCTAGGAATGAATCATGAGTTTAATCCAAGGTTTTTAAGAAGATACCTCAACCTTGCTGACGATATTAAAGTAGCTGTTCAAAGCTATGTGACTGATGTAAAATCAAGTGATTTCCCTAACGAGAAAGAGCAGTACTAATGTTAGAGGTACTCTATGAGGACAATCACCTCATTGCAATCAATAAAAAATCAGGAGATATTGTACAGGGAGATAAGACAGGAGACGCTCCTTTGTCTGACTTTGTAAAAACATATATCAAAAAGAAATACAACAAACCAAGTGAAGTGTTTTTAGGTACTATTCACCGCTTGGACCGCCCTACTTCAGGTGTAGTATTATATGCCCGAACTAGCAAAGCCCTTGCTAGAATGAATGAGCAGTTCCGCAATCAGGAAGTGCAAAAAACCTATTGGGCAGTAGTGGATAATGCTCCGCCTAATACGAGCGGAACTCTTGATAATTTCTTGCAGAAAAACAAAAAGCAAAATAAATCCTATGTTACCAAAAACAATGAAGGAAAGCATGCTGTATTGGACTTTAAACTACTTAAAAAGTTAGATAACTTTTATCATCTGGAGATAAAGCCAAAAACAGGAAGACATCATCAGATAAGGGTGCAATTGGCCAATATTGGCTGTATTGTAAAGGGTGACTTAAAGTATGGTGCTAAAAGAAGTAATAAAGACGCTAGCATTCATCTTTTAGCCCAAAAATTAGAGTTCACACACCCAGTAACAAAAGAAGCCACTTCTATTACTGCTCCAGCCCCAAAAGATAGTATTTGGAGAGCTTGTAGGTAATCTACTAAGGGGTTGTACTCCATCCTGTTCGCAAGCTGGCTGTGAGCTACACTTCTGCGCAAAAGTTAAAACTAGTATGCTTATAAATAATAAAAGCCTAAAATTAAGCTATTATTACCAAGTAGTAGTTTGTGGTGGGTTAGTGCTATGATTAGTAAAAGAGCCATTATTACCATTATTCCACCAACCATACTCATACATTAAGGTTGTTGAAGGGGTATAGTAATTATACCATCCGGAACCATTATTTGTATTAACATTCATTTCCACATAGACATCAGGACTTAATGAGCCAAAATCATAAGCCATCTGGAAATCAAACTCACCTGTTGTTGGTTGCTGCCAATCAAAATTAATAGTCCAATTACCAGAAGAAGCACCACCAGGAACATTGCTTAAATTAAAGTTATAGTCCCAGTGTCCAGCAGTACCATTAATATTTTCCCAACCACTAATATTATACCATACACTTCCATTCATAGCAATAGTATAACTAAATGAATATTGAGTAGAGGTTTGGTTGTAAGTGTAAGTAATTACATAGCCACCATAATTCCAAGTCCAGGTTGGAGGAGTAGCTGCAGATCCTATTTTTGCATTTGAAGAAACCTCCTGCAACATTCCACCCAAAGCATTCATATACATAGAAGGCAACATCATGTAAGTATTAATTTGACTTAACATTGCATTTCCCATTGCATCTCCATTAGTTTGTAAAGATGGAGGGGTAATGCTCGTAACTGATGTAGTGGTAAACTGCGGCTGAAAATCTGGCTGAGAAGACATCACTTCTTCTTCTTTTTTACATCCTGAAACTACAATAAGGACGCTAAGAAATAAAAATTTCAAATAATGTATGTTCTTTAGATTTAAACTCATTGCTTTCATAATTGTAAGTTTTTGTTTTGTCAATATTACAAAATTAAATTGGATCAACATCCAAAATAAAACGAATAGCTTTAAAATCAGTATGTTCCTGCATACGCCCAACTATAGTTTGTAAAATATTTTTGGCTTCCACTACAGAGCCTTCCTGTTCAATTTTCAGTAGTACATTTTTATGGTAATAATTCCGTATCCTAGATATTGCGGGGTATTCTGGGCCCAATACTCTAGTGCCAAAACTTTTGCGCAATAAACTAACCAAACCATCAGCAGCAACATCCAATTTTCTTTGGCTTTTATGTTTTAAAGTAATACCTATAAGTCGGTTGTAAGGCGGATAATTAAAAAGTTTTCTTTCTTCTATCTGCTGATCAATAAAACTAGCATAATCATTTTCCTTAAGTAATCGAAACATTTTATTTTCTTCATCATAAGTCTGCACCAATACCTTCCCCTGAGCTCCTTTACGCCCTGCCCTACCCGCAACTTGCATCATCAGCTGAAAAGCCCTTTCATAAGCCCTAAAATCAGGAAAATGCAACATACTATCGGCATTCAAAATACCCACCAAGGCCACATTATCAAAATCAAGTCCTTTGGTAACCATTTGTGTGCCCACCAATATATCAATCCTCCCCTGTTCAAAATCAGTAATTATCATCTGATGATCATTTTTTCCTCTGGTAGTGTCATAGTCCATACGCTTAGTTATATACTCAGGAAGCAATGCTATTAAACTCTCCTCAATCTGCTCTGTTCCAAAGCCTTTATCCTCAAAGTCATTTGCACTACAACTCGAGCAAAATTCAGGTAGTTTCTCGGTATAACCACAATAATGACACTTTAGATGATTGCTCCATTTATGATAAGTAAGACTCACATCACAACTATTGCAATTTGGGGTATAGGCGCAAGTTCCACAACTCAGCACTGGCGAATACCCTCTCCTATTCTGAAACAAGATCACTTGTTTCCCGGCTGATAAAGTTTGTTCAATAGAAGTCAGCATTTCTGGAGAAAAATGAAACTTCATTTGTTTTTTCAGATGCGCCTTTCGGATATCTATTGTTTGAATTTTTGGAGGAGCAATACCTTGATAGCGAGTGTACATTTCAACTAATGCATATTTACCAGTTTTGGCATTATAATAGCTTTCCACACAAGGAGTTGCTGAACCCAATAGCACTTTCGCTTTATGCAAATTAGCCAAATAAATAGCAGCATCACGAGCATGATACCTTGGTGCTGGCTGATGTTGTTTAAAGGAAGGATCGTGTTCCTCATCAACTATAATCAGCCCTAAATTACTAAATGGCAAAAAAAGTGACGACCTTGCCCCTAACATTATCGGGTACTGTACTTTTTTATAATTATTTTCTTGTACTGCCCTCCACACTTCTACCCGCTCTGCATTATTCAAATGAGAATGGGTAATCCCTACTTTATTGGCAAAATGCTTTTGTAAACGCTTTATAATTTGAGTGGTCAAAGCAATTTCAGGAAGTAGGTAAAGCACCTGTTTTCCTTTTTTTAATTGCTGTTCAATCAACTTAATATACACCTCTGTTTTACCTGATGAAGTGATTCCATGCAAAAGGCAAACCTCTTTTTCAGCAAAGGAAATTTCTATTTCTGCTAATGCTTTTTGTTGAAAATCAGTCAACTGTTTATCAGGGATTATTTCCTGCTGGGATTGTACTAATCTACTAATTTCCTCTCTCTTTATTTCAAAAATCTCTTTACTTACCAAAGTAGTAAAAATGGCCCTACTAAAACCCGTTTTATCCAATACCTGCGCTAGTGTCCATGTTTTGCTTGGGTTATTTGCTTGCATCTGTAAATAAGCAGTAACAAATGCTTGTTGTTTATCAGTAAGCTTTGTGTTTTCTAGTTTTTTATCACTAGCAACATAATGGACAATGCTAAGTATTTTTGTTTTGTACTTATCGCGCAAATCTTCTTTTATTTGTACCACTTCTCTTCTTATCAAATCATTAATAAGCGAAAAAACTGACTTGATATTTATTAGCTTTGAAATTGCTGCTATGCTCAATTCTTCTTGATGAGAAAGGGTATTTAACAATAAAACTTCATCCGATTTCAATTCACCCATATCGCCATCAAACTCAGGATGTATAATTACTTGCGATTCTGATGCTAACTTTAATGAGGATGGTAAGGATGCACTCATCACATCACCCAAATTACACATGTAATATTTGGCTATCCAATCCCAAAATTCAAGCTGAACGGCATTCACTAGTGGGGCTTCATCCAATATTGCCAATAAAGGTTTAGCCTGATAGTCAACAGGTTTTTTATAGTGAATACGCTTTACTATTGCTGTATATAATTTTCGCGCGCCAAATTGCACCACTACCCTTTGCCCTACTAATAAATCATCTTCATCCGTACAATAGGTAAAGGTTCCTTTTAAGGGTAAGGGCAAGATTACATCAATATATTTTGGGTTAGTAAACATGAAAAGCAAAGATGATTATTTTGGGTGAATTTTATTTTATTTAGCATTCTTAATTATAAACAAATTATACGCATCAGAACTTAATTATATAGTATGAGTATAATATAACTTACTTATAAAAAAGAATTTATAAATTTGACATCTATAAATAAACAAAATAATGAAAAGGATATTTTTAGTGATTACAATCATTTCGCTAATTTTTACAGCTTGCAAAAAAGAAGAAGGATGTACTGATTTTTCAGCTTCCAATTACAATGCAGATGCGGAGGAAGATGATGGTTCATGTAAATATAATTTATCACTAAATTTTACCCATACTGTTGATGGAAATACATTAGAAGTAGATACAATGATATATACAAATACAGTTGGTCAGAATTATAGCGTACAAACATTAAGATATTTAATATCAGATATTACGCTTCATTCAGCAAATGCTACTAGCACTCTTTTGGATGAAGTACATTTTATAGACCTCTCTGATTCTTCAACCTTTAATTTAGATATTCAAGATCTAAATAATGCAAATTATACTGCCATCTCATTTACAATGGGATTAAATGCTATAAAAAATATTACTGATAATTATTTGAATGAGAGTTTCTTTCCGTCATTTGCGTGGCCTGACAATTTACCTCTTGGAACAGGAGGATATCATTACATGCAGTTAGAAGGGGATTATGAAAATATTTTTCAAGGATACGCAACACATACTGGACCTACAGCAGGAGAAGATTTTTCTTTCTCAAAGAACTTTCCTATTACACTAAATATAGAAAATGCTAATACAACTGTAATAATCAATATGGAAATCAATAATTGGTACTCTAACCCTAATACAATCAGCCTTACAACGGATGGAATAATGGCTAATGCAAATAAGCAAGCACTATTACAAGCTAATGGAATTGCTGATGTATTTTCTGTTTTCTTCACTACTAACTAATGAGAAAACAGGCTTTACTTCTACTTTGTTCCATCCTATTTTTTGCTTGCAAAAAAGATTTAGCTCTCTTGAGTGGTTGCACTGATAATACTGCCGTTAATTATAATGCTAATGCTATTATTGATGATGGTAGTTGTATTTTTTTTAACACTACACTATTTACAATTGAAACTCCCTCTGGATTTCCTTACATGAATATCCCCACTAATAATCCAATGACAGTTGAAGGTGTATCTCTAGGGAAAAAATTATTCCATGACAAAATATTAAGCGGAAATGGAATGCAAGCTTGTGCAAGTTGTCATATACAATCTGCTGCATTTAGTGATACTAATCAGTTTAGTGCGGGAATTGATGGGTTTTTTGGCGATAGAAATGCATCAACTATTATAAATGTAGGATGGAATAATAATCTAAATTGGGATGGAAGCGCTTTAAAACTAGAGGAACAGGCATTTGAGCCTGTTACAAACCCTATTGAGATGAACGATAATTGGCCTAATGTCGAAAGTAAACTAAATGCAGATGATGAGTATCCTTCACTATTTAAAAATGCATTTAATATTGATTATATTGATTCAAATCATGTAGTAATGGCTATTGCTCAATTTGAAAGAACATTAATATCTACAAATAGTAAGTTTGATAAATATATAAAAGGAGAGGCACAACTTACCGCTTCTGAGCTTGGTGGCTATGCAATTTTTAATTCAGAAAAAGGAGACTGCTTCCACTGTCATGGCACACAGATGTTTATGGATAACTCATTTCATAATAACGGATTAGATCCTGAACCATTTACTGACCTAGGGTTGGGGAAAATAACAAATATTACATCTGATAATGGAAAGTTTAAAACCCCTACATTACGTAATATTGGGTTCTCTGCACCATATATGCATGATGGTAGATTTAAAACCTTAGAAGAGGTAGTTGAACATTATAATTCTGGAGGAGAATACTCATCAACTATTGATCCTTTAATGAAAAAATTAGGAGTTGGCTTACAATTGACAAATCAGGAAAAGCAGGATTTAGTTGCTTTCTTAAAAACACTTACTGATACTGATTTCATAAGTAGAAAAAAACCATAATTTTTTCATTAAATTTGCAATCCTAATTTACTATTTTGAAACAACTAATTTTATTATTCCTTTTTATAAGTACTAGCATTTTTGCTCAAGAAAAAAATTGCGGAAGTAATTTGCGCTTAATTGAATATCTTGAAGATCATCCTGAAGCAAAAGAAAAGAGATTGGAATTAGAAGAATTAACACCACATTTTAATCTAGAAAAAACCTCAACCACTATAATTCCTGTTGTTGTTCATATCCTCTATAAAGATGCTCAAGAGAATATCTCTGATGCACAAATAGAATCTCAGATTGAAGTGCTTAATAAGGATTTTACACGAACAAATATAGATGCATTTAACACTCCTGTAGATTTTTTATCAGCTGTAGCCAATATTCAATTAAATTTTTGCCTAGCACAACAAACTCCTAATGGCAATCCTACAAATGGTATAATAAGAAAACAAACTACAAATAACTTTTTCCCACTTTTGGGAAATGCAATATATTATGATTCATTAGGAGGAAGTACGGCTTGGAATACCGAAAAATACCTTAATATTTGGGTAGGGAAAACTGAAAATGGCGTATTAGGCTGGGCACAATTGCCTGCTGCAGGTGACCCTACTACAGATGGAGTAGTAATTGATTTTGAGCATTTCGGAACAATAGGAACTGCTGTTTATCCCTATAACTTAGGAAGAACTGCAACACATGAAATTGGACATTGGTTCAATCTGTTTCATATTTGGGGCGACAATAGCTGTGGTAACGATTGGGTCAACGATACTCCAATACAGGAACAAGCTAATTTTGGTTGCAAAATACATCCATATATTAGTTGTAGTAATAATGGTGATATGTTTATGAATTTTATGGATTACACTAATGACGCTTGTATGAATTCTTTTACTAACGGACAAAAAAGCAGGGTTTGGTCAAGTATAAGTAATTATCGATTAGGACTATTAACTTCAAATGGCTGTAGTCCGGCAACCTTAGCAAATAGTGATGCTGGTATAATAGCAATACTTAAGCCTAATAATCAAACTACAAATTGCGCCAACCCTATTTATCCTCAAGTGGTATTAAAAAATTATAGTTCAACTCCATTAAATTCTGTAGTAATAAAATATAATATTGATGGGAATGATCATTATCAAAGTTGGAATGGAAATCTAACTACTAATGAAACAGACACACTTTTGCTTTCAGGTATAGCCAGTACGGGCACAACTCACCTGCTTAGTGTTAGAACAGAAGACCCAAACAATAGTATAGATATTAACCCAAGCAATGACGAACATTCACTCATCTTTTCTTCTATTAATGGTGAACAAATAGAATTAAATATAATGACTGATAATTACGCCTCCGAAACAACTTGGATGCTACTTGATGAAAATGACAATATATTGGATAGTGGAGATAGTTTAAGCAACAATACGCTTTATCAATGGCTATATTGCCTTGACTATAACTGTTATAAATTTGTAATTAATGATAGTTATGGGGATGGGTTTTGCTGCAATTTTGGAAATGGAAATTTCTCAATTAAATCTAGCTTATCAAACAATCAGTATGCACAAAGTATTCCTTTTAATTTTTCTGACACTTCTTACTTTTGTATTGGAAATACAGCCATAAATGAAAAAAATGAATCCTTTCAAATCTATCCTAATCCAACAGCTAAAAACTTATGGATTAATCACGATATTGAATCTAATAATACACCTATATTCGCACGCATTTTAAATAGTTTGGGACAAAATATTTTATCAGTAGAAATACAAAACAAAAAAATTGATTTGAGTCATTTAGATAATGGCGCTTATCAACTAATAATTAAAACAGAGAAAAAACAATACACACAAAAAATAATAATTCAGCATTAACAATGAAAACAAAACTTATTCTTTTCCTTTTAATTATTTCCAGTTTCCAAATCAGTGCTCAAGTAAATGTTAAAAAATGCTTAACCACCCCATTGGTTGAACGGGAATTACTATCCAACGCTGATTATGTAGAAGGGAGAGCAAAATCAATTGCTGAAAATAATGCTTGGTTAGCAGGAAGTCATACGAAAAAAAGTACGCTGAACATACCTATTGTAGTTCATGTAGTTCATAGAGCATCTCATGTAAACGTGGGTTCAGGAACTAACATATCAGATGCTCAAATTGAAGATGCATTAAGAATATTAAATGAAGATTATAGTAAAACAAATCCTGAATTTCCCTACCCACCAAGAACAACTTTTCTAGGCCATGCAGGAAATCCTGATCTGAAATTTTGCCTTGCTACTACTGATCCATCTGGAAGTTCTACTACCGGAATAACAAGAACTTCAACTATAAAAAATAGCTTTGATGCTGATACTGAGAGTAATGATATGAAAAAAACTATTTCTCTTGGAATAGACGGATGGGATCCTTCTAAATATTTAAATATTTGGATTTGTAATCTCAGTAACTCTGGAGGAGGACAGACTCTAGGATATGCTTATTTACCAGGGTTATGGGTAAGTCAACAATGGAAAGACGGTTTAGTTGTGGATTATCAATATTTTGGAACAGTGGGAGGAGCTGCTCCTAGTAGTGACGGAAGAACCCCAACACATGAAATTGGGCATTATTTAGGGCTTGAACATACATTTTGCGAATCCCAGAATGGTGGTTGTTGCGATAATGATGGAAGCAATGTAAATGATACCCCAGCTGCTGATGATAATATTTATTGGGGGGCAGTTACTTCCACAACCAACAACAATACTTGTAATGATCTATCGTATTCAAACATATTTACTACTGATGTCCCAGATATGGATGAAAACTATATGTCCTATGCATCTACTACTTGGATGTTCTCAGTCGACCAAATAAATGTAATGAATGCAACTTTAAATGGTTACCGTTCTTCTCTGCAGAATTTAACTGTGAGTATGAATTGTAATGGATCTATTGGAGTAGGATTAAATAATTATCAATTAGACAACCTTAACATTTATCCTAATCCTAATTTAGGCTTAGTAAATATCAAATCAAGAGAGAACATCAACACAATTAGTGTTTCCAATATATTAGGAAAACAAGTTTTCTTTACTCAAGATTTCAGAGCAAATACTATTAACCTATCTTTCCTTGATAATGGCGTTTATTTTATCAATATCAGCACCAATAAAGGAATGCACATTGAAAAGATTATCCTTAGTAAATAATGCTAAAATCAAATCTAATTGTTGATCAATTATCAAATGGACTAAATTCTATTGTACAGAAAGTAATTAATCAAGAAAGAATAACGGAAGAAGAAGGGGTGATTCTTTATACAAAAGCTCCATTAGCTTTATTAGGCACGCTAGCAAATACTATCCGTGAACAAAAAAATGGAAACAAAACTTACTTCAATAAAAACATACATATTGAACCCACTAACATTTGTGTTTTTGATTGTAAATTCTGTTCTTATTCAAGATTATTAAGCAAAAAATCAGAGGCTTGGGAATATACGATTGATGAAATGGTAGAAATTCTTCAAAAGTATGAAGGAAAAGAAATTACTGAAGTGCATCTTGTAGGAGGAGTACATCCTAAGATGGGATTACATTATTTTATTGACCTCATTAAAAAGATAAAAGCATTACGCCCTGACATTCATATAAAAGCATTTACTGCTGTTGAATTAGAATACATGTGCCGTAAAGCAAAAGTAAGCTATAAAGAGGGGTTAACTATGCTGAAAGAGGCCGGACAAGGTTCATTGCCAGGTGGTGGTGCTGAAATTTTTGCAAAAGAAATAAGAGATGAGATTTGTAAGGATAAATGTACCTCCGAACAATGGTTAGAAATACATGAAACTGCTCATGGCGTAGGAATGCCCTCTAACGCAACTATTCTTTATGGTCATATTGAAAAAGCAAAACATATTATTGACCATATGAGCAGGTTAAGAAATCTTCAGGATAAAACAAATGGCTTCAATACTTTTATTCCTTTAAAGTATCGAAATGGAAATAATCAAATGTCTCATATTAATGAGGTGAATGTGGTTGATGATATGAGATTGTATGCTTTTGCAAGAATATTTATGGATAATTTTGACCATTTGAAAGCCTATTGGCCTATGATTGGTAAAAAAACTACGCAATCCTTATTGGCTTTTGGGGTAGACGATATTGATGGCACGATTGATGACACTACAAAAATCTATTCTATGGCAGGTGTAGAAGACCAAAACCCAACAATGACGACTGAAGAAATTATAGCCCTAATAAAACAAGTTGGACGCACCCCAATTGAAAGAGATACACTTTACAATACAGTAAACGAATATTAAAGCTGTTGATGAGTGGCATATTTACGCCATTTTTCAATAAGTTTCTGCATATCTTCTGCTAATTCAGAATCAAAAAATACATCTTTTTTAGTAGCAGGATGTGTAAATCCTAAGGATTTTGCATGCAAAGCCTGACGGTCGCAAATTTTAAAACAATTATGTACAAATTGCTTATATTTTGTAAATGTCGTTCCTTTCAACACCTTATCTCCTCCATATTCATTATCATTAAAAAGTGTATGGCCAATATGTTTAAAATGTGCCCTAATCTGATGAGTTCTACCTGTTTCTAACTTACATTCAAGTAAGGTAGTGTAGCCAAAACGCTCCAATACTTTATAGTGTGAAACAGCATGCTTCCCATATTCTCCATCAGGAAAAACATTCATTATTTTTCTATTCTTTAAACTTCTGCCAATATTACCTCTAATTGTACCTTCCTCTTCTTTCACGTCACCCCAAACAAGTGCAATATACTTTCTATTCAAATCTCTATCTTCAAACTTTTTGGCTAGAATAGTCATACTCCTTTCAGTTTTAGCAATCACTAAAAGTCCAGAAGTATTCTTATCAATTCTATGCACCAAACCAGGGCGATCTTCATCCCCCATATTTGGTAAGTTCTGAAAATGAAAAGCCAAAGCATTTACCAAAGTCCCATCGTAATTTCCAAATCCAGGATGCACAACCATTCCCGCATCTTTGTTTACAATCAGAAATGCATCATCCTCATACACAATATTTAAAGGAATGTCCTGAGGAAGTAATGCATTTTTTATCTGAGGAAAATCATACACAACAGTCACTACATCATTTCCCTTAACCTTATAATTTGATTTAACAACTATACCATTGACCCTAACATTACCTGCTTCTACAGCTTGTTGTATTTTTGATCGAGTCGCAAATTCAACAAAATTCTGCAGATATTTATCTACCCTCAAAGGATTCTGCCCTTTATCAGCAAGAAATTTATAATGCTCAAACTTTTTTATCTCTTCCATTTTACTTAATTATAAACTTCTGGAAGCTGCTATTCCCATTATTCTTCATCTCAATAACATACATTCCAATGGCTAAATCAGCAATATTTATTTTACTCTCAGTATTCGTAACATAAAGTTGTTTTACTAATATTCCTTGCAAATTATAAATTGAAATTAAATTATTAGCGGCACTTGAAATAATAGTCAATTCCTCTTTGGCCGGATTTGGATAAATCAGGAAATTATAGCTAGTTTCATTAATTTGGGTTAAGGACACCTCCTCCATGCTTACAATTGGCCTAATCATCCAAGCGCCAGGATAGATTGAATTATTCCAGCCAGACCCAACATTATAAAACATATACTGATTTGCTGCTTTATTTTTATCTAAACCAATATTTAAAAGATCGTTTGTAGTTTGTTCCCATCCTACATAAAATGTACCAACTAATTGGAAAAGAGAATCTAAAGGATAAGTATGAAAGGCTCCATATTCAGTATGCACAGGATAAACCTCTTGTTGATGAATTATTGAACCTGAACCATTAATATTATCCCATACTGTTAACTTAAAAGGGATATGATTTACAGAATCTAACATTTGAGGAAAATACATTTGAATGGCTCTTAATGTATCTGGCCTATTTAATTTAAACTGATAAGCCACCTTAGCTCCATTTACATTTACTCCATAGGCTGACTCAGCAATACCATCATCATAAGAAAAGTGAGAATAGAAGTTTTGTACTCGATAAAGAGTATCATTTTCCTTATAATCATTTGTAGCAGTTCTTATTATATGCTCAATAGTAAACGAAACACTATCAGGAATGATGGAATTAAAAACAGAACTACTGACAGAAATTGGTGGGGATACAAACGAATAATTACCAATTGAATCATAATCAAAAATAGTCGTATTTCTCCAGGCTCCCAAAGTAGGATAATGAGCAATTTGCATGCCATTTTCATATACATTGTATTGATAATCTACACTTATACTTCCATTATTATTTCTAATTACTATATCTGCTGTATCAAGTATTTCGGAAAGTTCATTATTTAGAAAATGGGACCAAGGCATCTCATTATATCTGCTTAAAAATGAAGGACTACTATATACAAAGGACACGTCTTCTAATTTTATTGTATCTGAAGGATTATTAAATTGATCAACTTTTACATAATCAATGTGCCAATGGTCAAAATTTCCAGAAAGTGTAGCTTTATTTCTGAATCTGAATTGAAAATTATTAGTTAAATAATCGGAAGAATTGATTATAACAGCTAGTTTTTTGAATTCATAACTATACTCTCCTTTCTTCTTCCATTGTACATTCCAATTATTATTAACATCTTTAAATTCTAGAATCAATG
>CAJQRK010000015.1 GCA_905612305.1 uncultured Flavobacteriales bacterium
TTAACAAATCCTCAAATGAGAATATGATTATTGATAAAATAGTAAATGAAATTCCAATAAGCATAAACTTTATACTCATTACACTACTAAATATTTCTGTTAATTTTTCTTTATTCTCTCTATTAACAGATATCTCCCTAGTAGCAGAAAGATTAAAACCATAATCTACAAGTATATTAAAAAATATGATAAATGCTTGAGCAAATACAACTAATCCAAATTTTTCTACTCCAAGAACCCTCACTAAATAAGGCAATGTAAGAAGTGGTAAGATATAAGTAAAGGTCTGAAGTATGGAAAGGGAAAAGAAGTTTGACAGAAGCCTTTTTTTATCTTCTGTGTTTGCTATGTTTTTTAGTTTGTTTATTAATTTAATCAAATAATTCATCAAACATAAATTCTAATTCTCTTTCTTGGTTTGCAAAGAAATTATATAATTTATTTAAAAGCGGTAATTCTTTTAACACATCTTCTTCTATCAAATCATGAAACATCTCTATAGCATTCAGCCCTTCTAATATCACAGAGTTTGATTTGTAATCAACACTAAAGAATCCTTTTCCAATCAACAATCCTAAAGTTCTATTTCTACTCAAATCATTCAATGAAGTCATGCACAAATCTCCAAAACCACAAGCTAGAAACAAAGTATCTTCTGCACCTCCAAGTGATTTTAATAAAACCTTAGTTTCAGAGAATGCTTTTGTTAGAATCATAAATCTTGTATTTGGAGAGTTGTATTTTGCATCTACAACACCCAACACTAAAGCATAAATATTTTTAAGAACACTCAGCACCTCAACCCCCCTTATATCAGTTGTGCAATCTATATGCAATGAAGTCCCTTTAATAATGGAATACATTATTTGATGCTGAGCATTTGTGGTATACCCTAAAGTAAGTAAGGTGTCAGCATGTTCCATTACCTCAACAGCAAAGGAAGGACCTTTAAGTGTTACTACATTGTCAATTCCAATTGATGTCTTAATACTTTCAACAATAGTTACTCCATCAGCAAATAAGCCTTTGGATAAATTTACTAATAAAACACCTTCTTTAAAAGACGATTTAAGAACATTTAAATTTTTAAGAATAATAGATGATGGCAATGCAATAAAAATAATATCTGCATTTTTTATCTCATTCTTATCTGATGTAGCAGAAAGAAACTTAGTTAAATGCTTATTTGGGAAACAGGACTTGTTTGTATTATCAGTATTAATCTCATCAACTTTTGATTGATTTCTAGAGAATAATACTACATTATTTGTCGTATTTACTGAAAGCTCATTTGCAATTGCAGTACCAAAAGTGCCGGCACCAAGTACTAAAATATTCATAATTCAAAATTACGTTAAGTTATACGGTTTCTGAGGTGTAACCATCAACATATTTCAACAAGAGCTCTTTAACAATTGTTTCATCTTGTTTTTCTCTAGCTAATTTGATAATCTTAATACATTTCATTACTTCTTCTAATGGTAATTTACTTTCTTTTGCCTGCATAATCCTAGGGTGTTCAGATTGGATTACAGCATCACCAATTAGCAATTCTTCATATAGTTTTTCTCCGGGACGCAATCCTGTAAATTCAATTCTAATATCACCATCAGGATTTTCATTATCAATAGGAGTAAGCCCGCTTAGGTGAATCATCTTATAAGCTAAATCAATAATTTTTATTGGATCACCCATATCCAAAACAAAAACATCTCCTCCTTTTGCCATTGCCCCTGCTTGTAATACCAATTGAACTGATTCAGGAATAGTCATAAAATATCGTGTGATATTCCGGTGCGTAACAGTTACTGGTCCTCCTTTTTTTATTTGTTTTCTGAACAGTGGAACGACTGAACCAGCTGAGTCTAATACATTGCCAAAACGAACCATAGAAAAACAAGTACTACTTTTACCAGTAAAGGCCTGCAAAACAAGTTCTGCAAAACGCTTTGAAGCTCCCATTACATTGGTAGGGCGTACTGCTTTATCTGTAGATACTAATACCATGCTATCCACTTTTAATTCATCAGCTACTTTTGCAATATTATAAGTTCCAACAACATTATTATAAACTCCTGAAACTATATTCATTTCAACCATTGGGACATGCTTATAAGCAGCAGCATGGTAAATTGTATTAATTTGATGCTGACTAATTATTTTTTTAAGTTGATAATAATTTGTTGCTGTACATAAAGCAGGAATAATCTCAATATTAATCAGTAATGAAGATAGCTCTTGATGAATATTGTATAAATTAAATTCTGAATTATCAAGCAGTATAATTTTAGAAGGACTCAGGTTTACAATTTGTCTTGCTAACTCCGAACCAATACTACCACCTGCTCCTGTTATTAAAACATTCTTTTTGTTGATATTTCTTTCTAATAATTTTTGGTTTGGTTCAACCGAATCTCTTCCTAAAATATCAGCTACTCCAACATGTTTAATAGCATCTAGATTAACAATCCCATTTACGATATTATCTACTGATGGCAGAACTTTCACCTCTAATGGATACTTTGTTAGTTTTTTAAGAATTTGAGTTTTTTCTTTTTGGGAAGCAGATGGTATTGCTAAAAGCAATACTCTTGCTCCCTTTTCTTTTATTAATTTATCAATATTACTAAAAGGAAATACTTCCAAATAATTCAATATTGTCCCTATTTTACCTTTGTCATCATCAATAAAAGCAATAGGCGCATAAACTGCGCTCTTTTTCAAACTCTCAACAATCTGAACGCCTGCATTACCAGCACCGTAAATTATTGTTTGTTTTCTGGAATTCACAAAACTATCCCACGAATAAAGGTATCCTTTAAATAGAAACCTTGAGGTTATCACAAATACATTCACAATAAACCAAAAAATAGGAAGCACAGACCTTGGTAGTGATTCTGGCAGATCTGACTCTCTAAAAAACATCATCAAAAACCCAACAATTAAACAAGCTATTGTAGTCGCTTGAAAAGTTGTGGTTATTACTTTTATACCAATATACTGCAATACAGCTCTATAAAGACCTAGCTTAACAAATAAAGGAATCATGATAACGGGAACAGCTACAAATATCCACCATGATCCAAAAATATATTCTGATGGAAATGGCTCTCCAATCCTTAAAACAAAAGCTAACCACAATGCCAAAAGCAATGTTAAAATATCTATAAACAACATGATGAATTGTTTGTAAATCCTTTCTAAGTTTTGCAACTTAAGCTTCATATATTTCTTTTATTTTATTTACCACTCTTTCTAAATCTTCAATTGTCATATTTGTTCCTGATGGCAAGCACAATCCTCTATTAAACAAATCCTCAGAAACACCATTTACATATGAATTACATTCTTTAAACACCGGTTGCAAATGCATAGGCTTCCAAAGTGGACGAGCCTCAATATTATCTTTTTCCAAATGTAAACGCAATTGCTCCCTATCTATTGTTGAGTTTTTAGCTAAAAGAATAGTTGTCAGCCAAAAATTTGAAAAACTCTCTTCACACTCCTCCAAAAGACTAATCTCCTTAATTGAAGATAAAGCATCTTTATAATACTTATAAATTTTCCGTTTCTGCAAAACTCTCTCTGAAAGAGCCTCTAACTGTCCTATTCCAATAGCAGCACAAACATTACTCATCCGGTAATTATAACCAATTTCAGAATGCTCATAATGAGGCTTATCATCACGCGCTTGGGTAGCTAAGAATTTTGCTTTATCTATAAGTTCTTTATCCTTACAAATTAGAGTACCGCCTCCTGAAGTTGTTATAATTTTATTTCCATTAAAAGAATATATTCCAAATTTACTAAAAGTTCCTAAAGGAGACTTTTTATAAGTTGATCCCAAAGCCTCTGCCGCATCCTCAACAACAGGAATATCGTACTTATTAGCAATATGCATAATTTCATCCATCTTTGCTGGCATGCCATATAAATGCACTAACATGATTGCTTTTGGGGTTTTTCCTTTTGAAATTCTAGCTATAATTGCTTTTTCTAATAACTCCGGACACATATTCCAAGTATCTGATTCACTATCAATAAAAACAGGATGAGCCCCTAAATAAGTAATTGGATTTGCTGATGCAGAAAAAGTAAAAGAAGAGCACAATATCTCATCTTCTCTTTTAACTCCTAATAGAATCAATGCCAAATGAATTGCAGCAGTACCACTACTTAATGCGGCAATATGATGACCATTAGAAATATTTGATAAATTATTCTCAAACGCAGTAATATGAGGACCTGCAGGAGCTATCCAATTACTGCCAAAGGCATCTTTAGCATATTGCCACTCTGTTCCTCCCATATGTGGAGGGGATAACCATATTTTTCGCTTATCACTCAATTAATAGCCTGTTCTGAATATAGTGGCAAATATAATCTTAATGTCAATCCAAAGGTTATTATTGTAGTAATAATCAAGATTGAGTTTTACTTTATCAGGATATATTACCTCATCACTATACTTAACAGGATCTTCTTGTAATGCTAAGATTTCCTCCTCATTTGTATACTTTAAGCTAGCTGGACCAGTAATCCCTGGTCGCAACTCTAATATTAACACATTTTCTCCTTCTAATTTATCTGCATAACCAGAAACATCTGGCCTTGGACCTACAATACTCATCTCCCCTCTTAAAACATTGAAAAGTTCCGGAATTTCATCTATTTTATACTTCCTTAAAAAAGCACCAAACTTTGTAATCCGTAAATCACCTTTTACTGAAATAGTAATGTCAGAACTTTGAATTACATACATAGACCTAAACTTTATCATTTTAAATAACTTACCATCTTTACCTACTCTTTCTTGAACAAAAAAAGCTGGTCCCTCAGAAGATGTCCTAACCAAAACTGATACAACAATAAAAATAGGAAATAAAACTATTAGTCCAATTAATGATGCGGTAAGATCAAATAGTCTTTTCATTATATTCGTTTTACAAGTGCATTAAAGACATAATTTAAAAAGCACCAACTACTATAAAAAAAAGATAGCTTTTCAATTTTACGAAAGACCTTCCAAACATCCTTTGCTGAATGCCATTTACTAGCAGTATTAGAAGTTAAGACAATTCTATATCTTGCCAGATTCTCATCCAAACCATATGCATCAAATCCTCTTCTCATTATTAGCAACCATAATGCCATATCATGTGAAGATCGAATATTTGGCATTTCAAAATCTCCAGTTTTTTCTCTATCAATAACAACCGTTAAACAGCCAATAATTGTATTTTTAAGATAAGAGGAATATGCCACAATCTTTGGAGCATGAATTATTGAATCTAATTTTGATCCATCTTCTGATATAGGTTGATATGTAGAAAATGAGAATGCAATATCTTCTTTCTGCATAAAAGAGATTTGTTTCTCTAATTTCTGTGGTTCCCACAAATCATCTGAATCTAAGAAAGCTATATATTTTCCTTTAGCTTGTCGAATTGCAACATTTCTAGCTTCTGCAGCTCCAATATTTTCATCCAATAAGAAATATTTAATTCTTTCTTCATGCGTAGCGATTTTTTCTATTACCAAACAAGAATCATCTCTTGAGCAATCATCAACAATCAATATCTCCCAATTAATATACGTTTGAGCAATCACTGATTCAATACACTGCTTTATAAATTTTTCAGAATTATAAGAAGGGGTTATTATGGAGACTAAATTATTCATACTAAAACTTCTTATCAAAATATATATAAAGGCTAGGGTAAAATCTATACAATAGAAATTTTAATTTAATTCTGAAAGTAAATTTAATAAAGTAACCTAATCTCTCATTCCAATTAAGATTGCCTAATTGAATTGTTTTTAATTCTTTCAACATCTTTTCGTCAAAATGATTTTTCCAATCTCCAACAATACCTTTTCTATAGAACCATGCATCTTCATTTAAATTTTTTTCTTTTGACGATTCTCTTAATTTATTAATATCTGTTTCCTTTTGAATATTCAATGCCTGTTTATTTGTAATTGGAATTTCCAAATAACTAGCAATAATCTTGATGGTATC
>CAJQRK010000016.1 GCA_905612305.1 uncultured Flavobacteriales bacterium
ACAAATCTACTCATAAGCATGATGATATTTGCAAAATTCCCTAATATCATTATTGAGAAATTAAAATCTTTAAGTGATAAATTTGCTCGAACATCTCCTTTCTCAGCAAGTAACGGCTTTACATAAATAAAAACAAAGGTTATTACTCCACTTAATCTACTTAGAACAACGCCTATTATACCAGTAGAAGAAAATAATTTTAGCAATAGTATGAAAGGGTAAAGCAAAAGAGTTGAAATAGAAAGGTTCAAAGTTGTAGCGACTGAATGCTGTTTAAATTTTCCTTTTGCCTGTAAAATAGTTAAGAAAACCGAATTAAAGAAATTTATACTTACAACAATACCCAAAAAAACTGACAACACAACGTATATCTCTATCCTGACAGGATTAATATACCAAATCATAGGAATTTGAATAATCTGACTTACTAGAAATAACTTCAAAGAAAAATATTTTGAGAAATCAAATACCTTTGAGAGATCTACTGAAGTTTCTTTTCTATATAATTTTGCAAATTTTGGCATAAGATTTGCTTGTAAAGCATTGCCTAATGTAAGTTGTGAAAAAAAATCAGTAACAGTTTTAAGAAGCAAATAATTTGCATACATAATTGACGAACCAAAAAAGAATGCTAGTATAATTTCTCTTAAAAACCCAAGGCCTTTTTTAACTAGCGTTGAGCAAAACATATAAATAAAATCTGTAACAGAATTTAATGAAAATATGCTTTTGACAGACATTTAATCTATTCTTTAACGCCTATCTGCACATATTTGAACCCTTTACTCTCAATAAAATCTGTTTTAAACTGATTTCTACCATCAATAAATAAATTTCCCTTCATCTTTGATTGCATTAAATCAAAATCAGGACTTCTAAATTCTTTCCATTCAGTCACTAATATTAAAACATCAGCAGCTGCCAAAGCAGTATATTTATCATTACAATAATTAACTTCAATATCCTTTAAGTAAAATTGAGCTTCATCTATTGCTTTTGGATCATATGCATTTACCTTACCTCCTGCATTAACAATTGATTGAATTAACTCAATTGAAGCTGATTCACGCATATCATTAGTTTCAGGCTTAAATGAAAGCCCCCAAACAGCAATAGTTTTTCCATTCAAATCATCGCCCAACTCTTTGATTAATTTAGAAAACAAAACCTTTTTTTGTGCTTTATTTACACTTTCAACAGATGATATTAACTTAGGATTGTACCCATGATTATTAGCTATATTAACAAGCGCTTGTACGTCTTTAGGGAAACAACTTCCTCCGTATCCGCATCCAGGATAAATAAATTGATACCCTATTCTTTTATCACTACCAATACCTGTACGCACTTGATTTACATCTGCACCAACACGTTCGCAGATATTTGCTATTTCATTGATAAAAGAAATTTTTGTAGCAAGCATAGCATTTGCTGCATATTTTGTCATCTCAGCAGAACGAATATCCATACCAATAAACCTATCATTACTCACTGTAAATGGAGCGTATAAATTCCGCATAAATTCCATTGCTTGGTCATTATCAGCACCAACCACCACTCTATCAGGTTGCATAAAATCCTTAATTGCCGCTCCTTCTTTTAAAAACTCAGGATTAGAAACTACATTAAAGGTTAGATTAGAATTTCTTACATTTAGCTTATTCTGAATAGTATCCTTTACTTTATCAGCCGTACCAATTGGCACAGTTGATTTATCCACTACAACCAAATGATGTGTCATATACCCTCCAATTGACTGAGCTACTTGAAGTACGTATTTAAGGTCAGCAGAACCATCATCTCCCATAGGAGTTCCTACTGCAATAAAAACTACCTCTGCTATTGACAATGCTTCAGTAATCTCACTAGTGAAATTTAAAGTGCCTTTTTGGTAGTTTTCTTTTACTAGAGCTTCTAAACCTGGCTCATAAATTGGAACTATTCCTTTTTTAAGTTGAGAAATTTTATGCTTGTCAATATCAACACAAACAACATGATTTCCCGCTTCAGCAAAACAAGCTGCTGCAACTAAACCTACATAACCCGAACCTATGACTCCTATTTTCATTTTACTTTATTTTAACCTCCCTTATAAGAGCAACAAATAAACCAAATATAAAACTTAGAACTGCGCCCAATACAGTCCAAACTAAAATATCATCTTCTTTCTGGTCTACTTTTGCAAACTCCTGCACATAAACAAGCGGGTTTAATAAATCTTGTTTTGTTATTATTTCCTCTCTTAATTGGCTAAGCAATATAATCTGATTACTAACAACAGTTCCTTCTTTTCCACTTGCAATATTTACTGAACTAACATCCAGATTATTTTTAGCCCCCTCAATTCTAACATCACCTAATAACTTGATTTCATTATCAATATCATTCGCAATTTTCTTGTTTGATGATAAAAATCTCTCGTGATACTTTTGTACAAAATTATTATTCTCAAAATAATAAATTACACCATCTTGAATATTCTTAATTTTATCATTATCAAATAAAGAAAGAGAAACCTCAAACTTATTTAAAGCATAAAACTTTTCGTTCATATCCTGTTGATATAATTGCTCAGCCTCAATTTTTTTAATTGTTGCTGCTACATTTTCTTCAACACCTAATAATATTGCTAAGGCATTAAAATCTTCATTCTTAATATTAATTTGCAAATGATTGATCAAATCAATAGCTGTTCTTTGACTTAAATCCTCTATTTGCTTTTGCCTTTCGTATTCCGAAATACCTGACATGCAAATTGCCTTAGTT
>CAJQRK010000017.1 GCA_905612305.1 uncultured Flavobacteriales bacterium
CTACTTTTGCCGCATGGAGAATTTTAAAGCATTAGGCATTAAATCAGCGTTTGTAAAAGGGTTGAATGAATTAGGAATTATAAATCCCACTGAAATACAAGTCCAAGTTATTCCTTTATTATTAGCGGGAAATACTGATTTGGTTGGCCAAGCCCAAACAGGAACAGGAAAAACTGCTGCTTTTGGCTTACCACTTTTGCATAAAATTGATCCTAAACAAACACATGTGCAAGGGTTAATATTGTGCCCTACCCGTGAGTTAGGCCAGCAAGTAGCCAAGCAATTGTTTCGCTTTACTAAATATTCTGATAAAATTTTCACTGAGTCAGTTTATGGTGGAGAAAAAATTGATAAACAATTAGGGAATTTACAAAGAACTACTCATATAGTAGTAGCCACTCCTGGTCGACTTATTGATTTAGTGAACAGAAAAGCGGTAGACCTAAGTAAAGTTAAAATTGTTATTTTAGATGAAGCAGATGAAATGCTAAGCATGGGTTTTAAAAAAGAATTGGATGAAATTTTAGAATTCTTGCCTGAAGCAGAAAGTAAATGGTTGTTTTCTGCCACTATGCCAGATGGAATTAAGCAAATTGTAAATGAACATATGAATGCTAATGCTCACAGAATTACTGTTAGTGGGAGCAATGTGGTGAATGCAAAAATTGACCATAAATTTGTGCTATGTGAGGATGCAGAAAAGTTCAATATTCTCTTACAATTTTTGAATTCAGTAAAAGGCCAAAGAGGAATTATTTTTTGTAGAACTCGAAATGAAACTAAAAAGCTAGCAGCTAAGTTGCTTGCTAAAAACATGCCTTCTGATGCTATTCATGGTGATTTATTGCAAAAGCAAAGGGAGAAGGTAATGCGTGCTTTTAAAAATGAAACTCTTAGTACTATTGTAGCAACTGATATTGCAGCAAGAGGAATTGATGTGGCGGATTTAACTTTTGTAGTGCATTATCAGCTCCCCGATCAGGATGAGTACTATACCCACAGAAGCGGTAGAACGGCTCGTGCTGGTAAAGAAGGAATTTCTTTAGTTTTAGCCAATACTTATGAAGCCAAAAAAATCAGATATTATGAGAAATATTTAAGAATCTCATTCTCAAAAGTAAAAGTTATTAAGTAGTTAGTCTCTTAATTATTTCTTTTGTTGGGAGTATTTCTTTTGTGTGCTCAATGCTTGGACCGGCACACCAAACTGTTTTGTAGGTACTGCTAAATGCTGCTTTTTCTGTTGACCTCATTCCTTTAAAAAAAGTAATCATTTTCACCCATTTTCTCAGTTTCTTGTTTTTACTTAAGATGCTTTCCAACCAATTTTGCTGAGTTCCAACTTTTTGCACATAAGGGGTGTTAATTACTGTACAAGGGCTTCCAGAAATTTTTGTAGAAATTACAATATCTTCTTTTCCGTAATCTACGCAAGCATTTTTATACTCTTGAGAAATATCGGCTTCTTCACAGGCTATAAATGGGGAGCCAATAGATACTCCAGAAAAACCCACATCTATTTTTTTAGCAATTCCAGATTTTGTCCCTACACCTCCTGCTGAAATTACTGGAATAGTTATCTCATCTTTAAATTCATTAATTATTTCTTTTGCAGATAGTTTCCCTAAATGGCCTCCTGCACTACTATTAACAGCAATAATACCATCTGCATTTAAATCCTGAACCTTTTTTGCCATGTAAAGATTAATAACATCACAAAAAACTTTAATACCTTTTGGTTTACAAACATCAATTACTTTTTCTGGACTACCTAAAGAGGTGATAATAAAATCAACTTCTAGTTCTACACAAGTTGCTAATTGTTTAGCAAGTTTTATATTTGATTTATTTACAATCAAATTAATGCCTAATGCGCTTGACTTTGTTTGATCTCGTATTTGTAATATAGCATCTCTTAGCTCCTCATCCGTTCTGTAATTTAAGGCAGGCACACATGCGGCAATATCAGAATTTAGCGCTTCTATCATCATTTTGGTATTGGTTACCAAGAACATAGGAGCCATTATTATTGGATATTTTATGTCAAGTAATTGCGTTAAAGATATTTTTTTCATTCAGAGATTATAAAGAGCAAAGATAGAAGTTATTCTGAACTTGTTTCAGAATCTGAATAATCATATTCATTATATTTAAAACTTATATCTTAATTGGATTTTTACTTCTGTCATTTTATTGCCTTCAATTTCATCCCAGCCACTTTTTAACACCATTCTATCGGTATAAGTCGTGTGTGCAATGCGCAACCTAAAAATCCAAATTGCGAATAATATTGCATTTTGCATCATAGTTTTGTGCACTGCTAACTAGTGAGAGACTTAATAATAATATGGAAAAAAATAGGACCTCATTTGAGACTCTAAGATATTAAATTTATTGAACCCTGAAAGGGTATTTATGACTAGTCAAATCATTATTGGCTGTTATAATTTTTTGTTTTAGGTTTTCTTTATAGATGTGAACCTTTTTATGAATTTCTTCATTATCAGTTGCCAAAATTTGAGCAGTTAATATTCCGGCATTTAGAGCGCCATCTAAGCCAACTGTTGCAACCGGGATGCCAGGAGGCATTTGTAAAATGGAAAGAATAGAATCCCATCCATCAATTGAAATAGATGATCGGCAAGGCACTCCAATTACAGGAACGGTTGTGAAAGCCGCAACTACACCCGGTAAATGAGCAGCTCCTCCTGCTCCTGCAATAATTACTTTTATTCCATTTTCTCTAGCATTGCTAGCAAAATTCTCCACCATCTCTGGTGTTCTGTGTGCTGATAATGCATTTATTTCAAATGGAATTTCCATTTCGTTTAAATAATCTGCTGCCTTTTTCATTACTGGCATGTCAGATGTGCTTCCCATTATTATGCTTACTACTGCTTTCATTCTCAGTTTTTTTTGATGTGTGCAAATATATTATTTATTATAGAATAATTAATTTACTATTTGCTTT
>CAJQRK010000018.1 GCA_905612305.1 uncultured Flavobacteriales bacterium
TTTATTTAGTCATTATGTAGTGATTAATGAACAAGAAATTGCCACTCGTTTTAAGATCACTACTAAAGAAGTAAAGCAATTATTAGCTAAATTAATGCAATTAGAAATAGTAAAATATATTCCTAAAAATAACAATGCTCAAATTACTTACTTAAAGCATAGAAAGGATATAGAATTTCTTAATTTAAATGAAAAAAAATGGGAAAATAGAAAACAACATGAAGAAGAAAAGCTTTCCAAAATAATAAACTACATAACTGAAAAACAAGAATGTAGAAGTAAATTATTATTGCGCTATTTTGGTGAGAAAGACATCGCTCAATGCGGTAAATGTGACTTCTGTATTCGTCGGAAAAGAGAACAAATTAAAGAGATTGAATACCAAAAAATAAGAGCTCAATTAGAGAAAATATTGAACAATAACGAACTCACCCTTGAAGAAATATGTACTTTGCTTCCTAAAATTAATGAAGGAGAACTTATAAATGTGATTCAATTTCTATTTGATAACGATAATATTGGAAAGTTTGGAAACAAATACCAATGGAGAAGCAATTAATTTATCGGAAAATGTAATTTTGTAATATGAAAATCATTTTTTTTGGAACCCCTAACTTTGCCGCAAATAATTTAAAAGCATTAATAAATGCTGGGCATGATATAGTAGCTATAGTTTGTCCCCCTGATAGCAGAAAAGGAAGAGGAAAACAACTAAAATCTTGTGCGGTGAAAGAAGTTGGACAAGAGAATGACATTGCTGTACTGCAACCCTTAAAACTAAAAAGTGAAGATTTTATTGAAGCATTAACATCATTCAATGCTGATTTATTTATTGTAGTAGCTTTTAGGATGTTGCCTGAATTAGTTTGGAGCCTACCCAAAAAAGGAACTATTAATTTACACACTTCCCTCCTGCCAAAATACAGGGGTGCCGCCCCAATTAATTGGGCATTAATTAATGGAGAAAAAGAAACAGGAATCACAACTTTTTTTATTGACAAACAGATTGATTCCGGTATAATTATTCAGCAAGAAAAAATAGAACTTACACAAAATACTACAGCGGCCGAATTACATAATACTTTAATGAATAAAGGAAGTAAATTACTAATCAATACCTTACATTCAATTAAAAATAATTCCGCAACCCAAACTCCTCAACAACATAGTGCAACTATGTTAGAAGCGCCAAAATTAACAAAAGAGTTATTAAAAATAGATTGGGGGAAATCAGCTGAAGAAATTCATAACTTAATAAGAGGTCTCTCTCCATTTTTGGATAATAATACGCAATTAAAAGATGTTGCAATTTGTCCTTCTGCATGGTTTTTCCTACAAGATAATAATGGGGTTAAAAAAAGAATAAAATTACATCTCTCTGAAGTAGTTAGTACACAGTCTGATGACTTATTAAGCATTAAAACAGATAATAAAACTTACTTTCATATTGCTACCTATAAAAATTCAATTTCTATTCTTAACTTGCAAGCTGAAGGCAAAAATACTATGACTATTCAGCAATTTCTGCAAGGCAATAAGGTTGATAAAAATGATAAAGTTCTATGAGCACCATTACTAATGATTTAGTTCAATATTTAAAGGCATTTGTTGTTGATGAAAGACGTGAACTCTTTGAAGAAAAGATACAGCAAAGAACAAAACACATCACTATAGTATTAGAAAATATTTTTCAAGGACGTAATATCTCAGCATCTATCCGTTCGGCAGATTGCTTTGGAATACAAGACGTACATATTATTGAAAATGATAATATTTTTAATGATGATTCAGAGGTGTCAATGGGTGCCGAAAAATGGATTACAATTAGTAGACATAATCAGAAAAAACACAATTCAACAGAAGCAATAAAAAAGCTAAAATCAGAAGGATATCAAATAATTGCTGCCACTCCACACAATACGAATTGTAATTTATTTGATGTTGATGTCAGAAAACAGAAAGTCGCCTTAATATTTGGAGCTGAAGTAAAGGGCTGTAGTGAACAAGCATTAGCATTAGCAGATAAAAAGATAAAAATACCAATGTATGGCTTTACCGAAAGTTTTAATATTTCAGTATCCGTATCTCTTTGCTTACAGCACCTAACTTACAAATTAAGAAAGGCATCTTTTGACTGGAGAATGACTGAAAATGAACAAGATAAAGCAATGTTGCAATGGTTAAGAAATAGCATAAAATCATCTGCAAAAATTGAAGAAGAATACCTGAGTAATCACTGTAAAAAATAATGTGTAAATTTATAAAGAAATAATGGGAAGAAGAGATAGAGAGTCAAGAAAAGGGAAAAAATTTAAAGGAAGTTATAGTATTGTAAGGCCTTAAAGAAAACAGTTAAAATTATTATTCCAGTTAAAAAGAAGGTTGTAGAAAAAGAAGAAGCTGAAGAAAAACTGCAATCTTTAAAAAGAAAGCCGCAGTAAAAAGGCAGTAAGTTTATCTTTCAAAAAAATATACGGCTAGAACTTATGGTGCTAACCTCTTTTTATTCCAAATTTTTTCATTTAAGTCATACACTAATCTATCATGCAAGCGAGATGGACGGCCTTGCCAAAACTCAATGCTAGCTGGAACTACACAATATCCACCCCAATGCAATGGGCGCTCTATTTCTTTCCCTTTAAATTTACTTTCTAATTTATTCAAACTATCCAAAAAATTATAACAGAGTTTAATGGCTTTACTCTGATCAGATACCCATGCTCCCATTTGGCTTTCTCTTGGCCGACTTTTAAAATAAGCATCTGATTCTTTAGCTGAAATCTTTTTTGCAACACCATTTATTCTTACTTGCCGTTCTAATTCTGGCCAATAAAAATTAAGCGCTACATTATTGTTGTGATCAATATCCTCAGCTTTACTGCTCGTGTAATTTGTAAAAAATGTAAAACCATTTTCATTTACCCCCTTAAGCAACACTACTCTTGATGATGGTGTGTTTAGTACTGATATAGTAGAAAGCACACAAGCATTAGCTTCATCTTTATTTACCGCTAAAGCATCAGCAAACCAATTCATAAAATATTGAATTGGATTATCTTCTAAAGCATTAAAATCTATGGCTGATTTTTTATAATTTAAACGTAAGTTTTTAATCTCCATAATCAATATTAATTATCATTTTATATATTTACAAAAGTTAAACAAAGATATTTATTTATGTTGAAAGCCAAAAAAGGAAGATTATTAATTTCCGAACCCTCTTTAAATGATAATGTTTTCTTTAAAAGTGTGGTTTTACTTACTCATCATAATGATGAGGAAAGTATTGGACTAATACTCAATCATCCTACAAAGGTCAACCTTAATGAAATATTAAATGATATTCCGTTAAGCGATTTGCCTATTTATATTGGTGGTCCTGTTGAAAAGCAATCCTTACATTTTATCCATACTTTGGGCAGCATCATTCCTAATTCAAAACAAATAATTGATGGTATTTATTTTGGTGGTGATTTTGAAACAGTTATACAACTTATGCATGATAAAAAAATTACTAAAAACGAAATTCGGTTTTTTGTAGGGTACTCAGGATGGGAAGCTGAACAACTAAATAATGAAATAAGAGATGATGCTTGGATTGTGCAAACTGCCAAAAATGAATTATGTATGAATTATTCTACTCCAAAACTTTGGAGTGACATTATCAAAACCAAAAAAATGGAACATGCTATCTGGGCAAATATGCCTAAAGACCCAAGCTTAAACTAATCAGTTTTTTTTGTAATTGCTGAGCGAAATCATTTTTGTAGATTTTAGTAGCTGTAGAGATAACTTCTATAGGAGTAATTCCACTAATTGCATTAGTAGTAAAAACTTCATTAGCTTCTTGAATATCTAGTGGATTTAACGATTTTTCAATCACATTTACTTGCTCCAAAACCCATTTTCGCATAGTCCCATCCAAACAACCTTCAGAAAGTGGTGGAGTGTAAATTATACCCTGTTTAATTATAAAAAGATTAGAATTTGTAGTTTCTATAAAATTCCCATCTGTATTTTTTAGGATTGCATTATCAAACCCATTTTCTTTAGCATGAATCGCCCCTAAAACAGAAACTAAAGCATTTACTGATTTAATATTGGACACTCTTCCTTTTGTCTTTTGTTCATCAGAAAAAACACAAAGAGAAATTGGAGTGTTTTTTACAAAACCACTGCCTTTATTAACGCTAATTAAAACATCAAGACTATCTGAAACAGGAAGATATTTTCCCTCTCCACTCCTAGTTATATGGATTTTAGCACTTCCATTAACAATTTTATTTTTTTCAATTAACTTATTAATTAAAGTGCATAGACTTCTTTCCGTTGCATTATTTTTTAATTTAAAAATTTTACAGGCAAATGAAAACCTAATATAATGAGCTGAAAAATTAAAGGGCTTAGCGTTAATTATTTTAATAGTTTCAAAAAAACCATCCCCATAATTAAATGACCTATTAGAGATTTTAATAACTATTTCTTCTTCATTTATAAATTCTGAGTTGTAAAACACCTCTCCCATTTTAGTTATTATTTGTAATTTGCGAACCTAATCAAAATTACTTTATGAATAAAATTTTACTTCTTGCTTTTACTTTACTTTACCAAATTGGTTATGCTCAAATCCAAATTAGCGGGACTGTAATTGATGGACAAACAAAAGAAACTCTAATTGGTGCTAATGTAATTATAAAGGGCACAAATAACGGAACCTCAACTGATTTTAACGGCAACTATATACTTTCAATTTCTGATCCATTTCCCATTATTTTATCAGTTTCCTACTTGGGGTATAAGCTTACAGAAATTGAAATAAAAAATAAGCAGTCTAGCCAAATTAAATTATTTCCTAACAGCAAAAACTTACAAGAAGTAAAAGTAATAGATAGTAGAATTACTCAAAAGCAAAAAGAATCAGCACTGACTGTTGAGGCCTTGGACATGATAGCTATTAAGGAAACCCCTTCTGCTAATTTCTATGATGGTTTAGGCGCCTTGAAAGGTGTAGATATTACAGCAGCAAGTTTAGGTTTTAAAGTAATTAATACCAGAGGATTTAATAGCACCTCCCCTGTTCGCTCGCTTCAAATTATTGATGGAGTAGATAATCAATCTCCTGGGCTTAACTTTTCTTTAGGAAATTTTTTAGGTTCATCTGAATTGGATATTATGAAAGTTGAAATTATTCAAGGTGCTAGCTCGGCCTATTATGGCCCAAATGCTTTTAATGGAGTAATCAGCATGACAACTCTCAGCCCTTTTATAAAGCAAGGGCTATCCATACAATATAAATTTGGTGAGCGCCAGTTATTTGAAAATTCTATTCGTTTTGCTGAAAAATTTCAGAATAAAAAAGGAGAAGATATTTTTGCCTTCAAAATTAATCTTTCCTATATGAAGGCACTAGATTGGGAGGCTGATAATATGGAGGCAGTTGATGGTACAATTAGCAGTGATAACCCCGGAGGATATGATGCTATAAATAGATATGGAGATGAGGATACTGATGGTAGTTTAAATGATGTTAGAAATAATTTTAATCTAAATTATTTTACACATCCTAGTCTTGGTAAATTTCACCGAACAGGATATATGGAAAAAGATATAGTGGATTATAATACCAAGAACTTGAAAGCTCAAACATCATTACATTATATGATTACTCCTAAAACTGAGCTTATTTACGGAACTAATTATAGCACAGGTACTACAGTTTATCAAGGAGATAATCGCTTGAGTTTAAAAAATATTCAGTTTTGGCAGAATAAATTAGAACTCAGACAAAAAGATAAATTCTTCATTAGAGCTTACAGAACATCAGAAGATGCTGGAGATTCTTATGATGCTGTATTTACAGCCCTCAAGTTACAAGAGCATAACGCAATATCTAATCAAGACTGGTATACTGCCTATAAAAATAATTGGAAAGATAATTTTTCATGGGAGACCTTAAATTGGTCTAAACCTGAGGTAGTATTTAATCCTATTACTTTTCAAACTGACTATTACTTTAATGGAAACCCAATTAATATATTAGACTGGATAAGCATGAGTGATTCTGTGCTAAATGCAAATGCGGAAGAAATTATTGCAACGCATGATGCCACAAGAGCTCAGACAGATTTAGAAACAAACCGATTAATACCAGGAACAGTTGCTTTTAATGACATGTTAGTAGATATTACGACCAAAATTGCTAGTGAAGGGGGTGCCGGTTTTTATGACAAATCAGCTCTTAATCATGTGCATGGAGAATATTTTCTAGTAAACAATGATGTAGATAAAGTTAAAATAGGTGGAAATATTAGAGAATATACTCCAGACACCAGAGGAAGTTTATTTATAGATACAACTGAAATGATAACTAATAAAGAGGTAGGAATCTATATGGGATTTGAAAGAAAAAGTGATGCAGGTACTTTTAGCACAACCTTTAGAGCGGACAAAAATGAAAATTTTGATTTAAACTTTTCTCCTGCAATATCACTTGTTTTAACACCAACCGAAAAAGATATTATTCGTTTTTCAGTTTCTTCAGCTATCAGAAATCCCACCTTGGCTGATCAATACTTATACTATAATGTGGGTAGAGCAATATTAATCGGTAACTTAAGCGGACATGGTACAGATTATGGAGAAAACCTAGTTACAGTTGAATCTTTAATTAATTATTATTTACCAGCTGCACAATCAAAGGATAGTCTAAAATTCTTTAGTGTAAAACCTATACAGCCTGAAAAGGCAAGATCTGCTGAAATAGGATACAGAACAACTTTATTTGATAAAGTTTATATTGATGCTAATTATTATTATTCTCGTTATACTGATTTTATAGGCTATAAAATTGGTGTAAAATATGATACAATAGGAAACAATAATCCTGATGCATATGAAATCTCATTACAATCTCTACAAGCTTATCGTATGGCAGCTAATGCTGAAAACACAGTAACAACTCAAGGGGCTTCAATAGGCATAAATTACTACTTACACCCTAACTATTCTTTAAATGGAAATTATTCTTGGAATAAACTAAATGAAGAAGGGACGGAGGATCCGATAATTCCTGCTTACAATACCCCTGAACACAAATATAACTTAGGTTTAATTGGGAGGGATTTACATTTATCATCTACAAACTCTATACTAAGAAACTTTAGTTTTAGCATAAATTATAAATGGATTGAAGGGTTTACTTATGAAGGATCCCCTCAATTTACAGGAAATGTTCCAACTTATGATTTGGTTGATGTGCAGGTAAGCAAAAAACTTCCTGAACTAAATGCAACTTTAAAAATTGGCTCCTCAAATGTTTTAAATAATATGCATTATGAAGTGTACGGAGGGCCTTATATAGGAAGGATGACTTATTGTTCCTTGCTTTTTGAACTCAACTAAATTATTTTGTATTATTGCATAATACTAATTAAACAACTCAAATATTATGAAAACAACTTTACAATCCGTATTTACAATTGCTCTCTTAAGTTTAGGGCTTTCAGTAAGTGCTCAAAAAGGAAATAGATATCTTGATGATGTCTTTTCAGCAGTAACAGTTACTAGTGATGTAACTTATGCTACAAATATTAGCATATTACCTATGCTTTCAGGATTACCTCCTGGTCCTGCAACTTTGAAATGTGATATTTATGAGCCAGATGGAGATGTTTTAACGAATCGTCCTGTAATTATTTTAGTGCATACAGGCAGTTTTCTGCCCCCTATAGCAAATGGACAAGCAACAGGATCTAAAACAGATTTATCAATAGTTGAACAATGTACCAGATGGGCAAAAAAAGGATATGTTGCAGTTGCTATGGAAAATCGTTTAGGCTGGAACCCAACATCTACTGACCAAAATGTAAGAACCTCTACCTTATTACAAGCAGCATATAGAGGAATTCAAGATGCTAAAGCTATGGTTAGATATATGAGAATGACTGAAGCTACAGGAAATCCTTACGGAATTGATGAATCAAAAATTGTATTAGGAGGGCAAGGAACTGGTGCTTATATCTCATTGGGCTATGCTACTCTTAGTGAGGAATCGGAGTTGTTTTTACCTAAATTTTTAGATTTTTCTGACCCCGCAAATCCTATTCCTTATGTTTACCCTCCAGTATTTGGTAATATTGATGGAACAGATAGTACTTATGCTCCTGTTTATGATACAGATACAACTTCGGCAACTTATGGACAGATAATCGGTCAAATGCCATTTAATATTCCAAACAATCTTGGTTATAGTAATGATGTAAATATGGTATTTAATTTAGGTGGTGCTCTTGCTGATATTTCATGGCTAGAAGCTGGTGATGTCCCTATGGTTTCTTTCCATTGTGAAAAAGATCCTTACGCACCAATTGATACTGGTGATGTCATTGTACCAACAACTGGAGACTTTGTTGTTGAAGTTATGGGAAGTAGAACCGTACAAGCAATGCAAAATACTTATAATAATAATCCATACGGAGCATGGGATTGGATTTCTGATCCTATTACAACAGCTGCTAATATAAATAATGGTGGATATGATGGGCTATATGTTTTTAAAACACCTCCTCCATCTACAACACCAAATGCATTTGGTGAGCTAGAAGAAGAGCAAGGTTCTCCTTGGGATTGGTGGGACAATGCAACTTATGATGCGTATTTTACAGGTTATCATGGAACTCCAGCTGGATATGGTGCGGCCAACTCTTTACTTGGAAACCCTAATATGTCAGCTGCTAATGGAAATTTATATTTAGACACAATACAAGGCTATTTAAACCCTAGAATGTATTTAACTCTAGGATTAGGAACAGCTTTATCAGTAAATGAGTTGATAGTTCAAACAACTGAAATCTATCCAAATCCAGCTAATAATGTTTTAAACATTGTGAGTTATACCGTAGGAATTGAAAACATTTATATTTACAATACAAATGGCCAGTTAGTATTAGCTAATGAAGTTAGTGCTAACCAAATTAGATTAAATACCTCTACTCTTTCAAAAGGAGTTTATATTGTTGATATTAAATCTAAAGACACATCAATAAAAAGAAAACTTATTATTGAGTAAATAGGAAATATAATAAGAACAAAAGCCGAGCATATGCTCGGTTTTTTTTATGTAGCGTGAGGGAGATTTGAACTCCCGACCTCAGGGTTATGAATCCTGCGCTCTAACCAACTGAGCTACCACGCCAAATCTAAGGGTGCAAATATATTATTTTCCCTTATTCTTAAATCTATTTTGCAAAAAATTTAACTTCTTCCTTTTTCGTTTAATAAATGAGTATAATGCTTTAATGATCTTAATACAAAAACAATAATAATAGTAGCTACTAAAAACTGAAAACTAAAGTCTGAAATTAAATGTTTTTCAGTATAAAAAAAGTAGTTTCTAACCCCCTCAATAAAAACAAAACCGATTACAGCCGCCAGCACACTTGCGTACTCTCTCCTAAGCACAGTTATAATTGAGAAAGGAGTATCTGATTTTTTAAAATTCAATAATGCTGGCATAAAAGCAGGCAAAGTGTTGGACCAATTTAAATAAGCCTCACCAAATTTACCTTCCAAAAATCGCTCCTCAGCAAACATGATCCTTTCATAATATAACCAAAACAATAAACTCATTATCACTACAAAATAAACATTAAAAGTAACTACTACTATACCTAACCATATAAGATAATTGCCTAAATATAAAGGATGTCTAAGTAAGGAATACATGCCTGTTGAATTCAAGACAGTTGCAATTTGCTCTTTAGTATTACGGCCACTTGTACCTTGAGGAGTAGTCCCAATAGTATAAAAACGAACCAAGAAGCCAATGGCAGACAATATAATAGCAGCATACATAAAACAAGTTTGACTTTGCTCACTTAGACTATTGTAATCTGTTAGATAAATAAAAGGAACTGCTAAAATGAATAATATAACCGGAAATTGCCCCCTGTATTTAAACAAAAAAATTCCTTGCTTTTCCATTGATTGTAATAACGCCATAAAATAGTATCTTTGTAAAATTAGTTTGCAAACTTATTAAAACAAATGTCACATTTAACAAAATACACATTAGAATTCCCGATAAATTCATCCGTGAACATATTGTACAATCGCCTTAGTAGTTCAAGCGGATTGTCAGAATGGTTTGCTGATGATGTTATGATAAAAGATAAAGTATTTACTTTCTTTTGGGATGGCAGTGATCAAAAAGCCAAACTCTTAAAGTTAAAAATGAATCAATTTATTAGGTTTAAATGGGAAGAGAATGATACTCAAGAGGATTATTTTGAGTTTTTAATTCAAGTAGATGAGATGACTTTAGATGTTTCGTTAATTATTACCGACTTTGCAGAAGATAAACAAGACCAAAAAGAACAAACTGCACTTTGGAGCAAACAAATTAGTATCCTTAAAAGAGCAATTGGTTCATAATTTTAACTAATTTTCTGTATGAAACGGTTACATCTTTTCCTAATTAAGTCATTTTTAGGCCCTTTTATTGCAACATTTTTTATTACTATATTCTTACTATTAATGCAATTTTTATGGAAGTATATAGATGACCTAGTTGGTAAAGGACTTGAATCAACTCAAATAGCAGAACTTTTATTTTATGCTTCAGCTCGTTTTGTGCCAGCTGCCCTACCTATTGCCTTATTACTTTCATCCGTAATGGTATTTGGAAAATTAGGGGAAAACTATGAGATAGTTGCCTTAAAATCATCAGGGATTTCACTACTAAAAATCCTTTTTCCTCTTACACTCTTTGCTATCATTATTGCTTACGGTTCTTTTCTATTTTCAAATTATGTAATGCCAATTGCTAACCTGAAAAATGGCAGCATGATTTATGACATACAGAAAAAGAAACCAGCACTCAATATTAAAGAAGGTGTCTTTTATAATGATATTGAAGGGTTTAGTATAAAAGTAGCTGAAAAAGCGCCTGATGGGAAAACCCTGAGAGACATTATTATTTACGATCATACTGCGAAAAATGGAAACGATAAAGTTATTATTTCCGAAAGTGGTATTATGCAATTGACAAAAGATGAAAGGTATTTAGAACTCATATTGCACAATGGTCATTCTTACATTGATATTGCTGAAAATAAAAAAAAGAGAGGAAATCCCTATCGTACAACTCATTTCAAAGAGGACTTAATTCGTTTTGACTTATCTAGCTTCAGTAAAATAAATAATAGCGAATCTTTGTATAAGGGACATTATGCTATGCTAAGCAATCAGCAACTAGCGACTGCTATCGATTCATTAACTATTAAATATGAAAAAATAAAAATACTGTTTATAAAAAGTATTACGGATAAATATACTTCTAATTCGGAAATAGATAGTGTAATTACAATTACGCCATTCAGCAAGATTAAAATTCAACAGCAATATGATGTTGCAATTAATAAATTACAAAGCCTTAAATCAATTACAAAATCAAATAAGGATAATTTAGAATATCGTGAAATAATCATTACCAAGCATAATATAGAATGGCACAGAAAAATTAGCTTGTCAGTAGCGTGCTTACTTTTATTTCTGATAGGAGCTCCTTTAGGAGCAATTATCCGAAAAGGGGGATTCGGACTTCCAGTTTTGGTTTCGGTCTTCTTTTTTCTTATCTACCATGTATTAAGTATGATAGGTGAAAAGTCTGCAAAAGATTTAAGTATTCAAGCTTATGAAGGAATGTGGCTTTCAAATATGGTATTTGTACCCATTGCATTATTTTTAATTTATAAGGCTAAAAATGATGCGCAACTCTTTGATTTGAGTCCTTTACTAAACAGAATGAATCAATTCCTTAAAAAGAAGGAAATACAGTAAATCTTAGTATTTTTGATGCATAAAATCACAATATGAGTTTCAACACTATAGAAGAGGCAATTCAGGATATTAAACAAGGAAAAGTAGTTATTGTTATTGATGATGAAAACAGAGAAAACGAAGGAGACTTTGTAGCAGCTGCCGAGATGGCAACACCTGAAATGATTAACTTTATGGCTACTCATGGCAAGGGCTTAATCTGCACTCCACTTGTAGAAAGCAGATGTCAGGAATTAGGATTGGAACTCATGATTGGTAAAAACACAGCTGCCCACGAAACACCTTTTACTGTTTCAGTTGATTTAATAGGAAATGGCTGTACAACCGGAATTTCTGCTTCTGACAGAGCAAAAACAGTAAAAGCACTTGTTGATCCCAATATTAATCCTGATAAATTAGGAAAACCAGGGCATATCTTTCCGTTAAAAGCACGAGAAGGAGGAGTATTAAGACGTGCGGGACATACTGAAGCTGCTGTCGATTTAGCTCGCCTTTCAGGCTTTCAGCCAGCAGGAGTTATTGTTGAGATATTGAATGAAGATGGTTCAATGGCCAGAACGCCTGAACTTCATAAAATTGCAGAAAATTTTGATTTAAAGTTCATCACTATTAAGGATTTAATTGAATACAGAATAAAAAATGAATCCTTAATTTCAGAAGAAGCAAATATAGAGCTCCCGACTGATTATGGCAATTTTAAGATGAAGGCTTTTAAACAAACTACTAACGGGCAATTACACCTAGCAATCTATAAAGGAGAATGGGTAAAAGAGGAGGAACTGCTAGTTAGAGTGCACTCTTCTTGCATGACAGGTGATATATTTGGAAGTTGTAGATGCGATTGTGGACATCAACTACAATCAGCTTTACAACAAATTGAAAAAGAAGGAAAGGGAATCATAGTATATATGAATCAAGAAGGTAGAGGGATTGGATTACTCAATAAACTAAAAGCCTATGAATTACAGGAGAAAGGACGTGATACAGTAGAAGCTAATACTGAACTGGGCTTTAATGTGGACGATAGAGACTATGGTATTGGGGCACAAAT
Organism: uncultured Flavobacteriales bacterium; assembly: GCA_905612305.1. Taxonomy (GTDB): domain Bacteria; phylum Bacteroidota; class Bacteroidia; order Flavobacteriales; family BACL11; genus UWMA-0277. Next base: position 12,890 of record CAJQRK010000018.1, read on the forward strand.
ACTAAGAAAAATGAATGTAACTAAAATTAGATTACTAAGCAATAATCCTAAAAAAAGAGTAGGGTTAATAGGTTATGGCATTGAGATAGTTGAAAGTGTAGCGCTTGAGGTTGAATCCAATATTCATAATGAATTTTATCTAAAAACTAAAAGAGATAAAATGGGGCATTCATTCAAAAAATTAGATGAGTAAAACTCCTATAATTTTAGGAATAGAATCATCCTGTGATGATACTTGTGCTGCTATTTTACATGGACAAAAGATACTATCAAATATAGTAGCTAATCAAGATGTACACAAAATATATGGAGGAGTTGTTCCTGAATTGGCATCTAGAGCACATCAACAAAATATTATTCCTGTAGTTGATGCGGCTATCAAAAAAGCAAACATAAAAAAGAAGGATATAACTGCTATCGCTTTTACAAAAGGCCCTGGGCTTTTAGGTTCGCTTTTAGTGGGAAGTTCATTTGCAAAATCCTTTGCTATGGGAATGAATATCCCGCTTATTGCTGTAAATCATATGCAAGGCCATATCCTCTCCCACTTTATTGATGAAGGAGAACCTATGCCTGAATTCCCTTTTTTATGCTTAACCGTTTCTGGTGGGCATACTCAAATTGTAAAAATTGAAAGCCCAAATAGAATGGAAGTAATTGGGACAACTATTGATGATGCGGCAGGAGAAACTTTTGATAAATCTGCTAAAATATTAGGCTTATCTTATCCTGGAGGACCACTTATTGATAAATATGCAAAAAACGGAAACCCTCATGCCTTTGAGTTTGGGAAACCAAAAATAAAAGAATTAAATTTTAGCTTCAGTGGGATAAAAACTTCTATAATGCGATTAATACAAAAAGGAGTTGCTAAAAACCCCAATTTTATTGCAGAAAATTTGAAGGATTTGTGTGCCTCAATTCAGCACAGCATAGTAAGTATTTTGCTAAAAAAACTAGAAAAAGCAATTCAGCAAACAAGTATAACACAAATAGCTATAGCAGGAGGAGTATCGGCTAATTCCTATTTAAGAAGTGAGTTAGAAAAACTTGCAACAACTAAAGGCTATCAACTATACATCCCCAAGCTTGAATACTGTACCGATAATGCCGCTATGATTGCCATTGCAGGTTATTTTAAGTATCTAGATGCTAATTTTGCAGATCAAAGTGAGACCCCTTCAGCTCGCCTAGCCTTTTAAAAAACCAAAAGTAATATCAATTGCTTCTTTTAGATCTTTAGGGAATTCTTCTAAATCATAAGGATGAAAACCACCCAAAACATGATTAGCGCCTTTAATAATATGTAAATTTACATTCGTATTCCAGTTTTTTAATGCATTTGCTTCCTCAATCAATACCGTTGGATCATCACTACCATGTACTACCAGATGAGGGATGCTCATTTTACTAACGGCATCCTGAATACTCAAACGATTAGTATTTGCTTTACAATTTTCATAAAACTGGAAATACATAGGCATATTTTGTTTAGTACGTCCATTATAAACATATGCTACATTCATTGCCTTCCATTTTTCTAGTTTTTCATCACTAGGAAACTTGTTTAGAAAATTTGATGGTGATGCCCAAGAAACTACTTTATCTACTCTCCTATCTTCAGCTGTTTTAAGTATTGCTATTCCTCCTCCTCTACTGTGTCCAAATAATGAGATCTTTGACGTATCAACATCTTCCTTCAATTCATCGCTCCCTTCTATCCAATCTAACACTAAAGCCAAGTCATCTAATTCCTTGCAAAAATTATTATTCCCAAAAGCTTTTAAATCTCCAAAATTTAAAGGATCATCAGCTGTAGTTCCATTATATGAAAAATTAAACTTTACAAATACAATATCCTTTTCTGCAAAATGAGTAGCAATTTTATTAAATGGGCCCCAATCCTTAAATCCTTTAAAGCCATGACAAAACACAAGTACTTTTTTTGGTTCAGCATTCGCTTTGTATGTTGCATCAATTAAAAGGGGTTTCCCTGCTGAACCAGAAACGCATATATTGCTTAGCTTTTTTATCATGTGTCAAACATAAAATAAAAAGCCAAGCATGCTCGGCTTTTCTAATATTCAATAGTAGAATTTAACTAAGTACTTCAGCAACCTTATCAGCTGCTTCTTGCAATAGTATTACTGATTCTACCTTTAATCCACTTTCATTAATTAATTTTTTGGCTTCAGTAGCGTTAGTTCCTTGCAACCTTACAATTAAAGGCACCTTAATCTCTCCTATATTTTTATAAGCATCAATAATACCTTGCGCTACTCTATCGCACCTTACTATACCACCAAATATATTTACTAATAATGCTTTTACATTATCGTCTTTTAAAATGATTCTGAATGCTTGCTCTACTCTTTTCGCATCAGCAGTACCTCCTACATCTAAAAAATTTGCTGGGTTACCCCCTGCCATTTTAATAATATCCATAGTGGCCATAGCCAATCCTGCACCATTTACCATACACCCAACATTACCATCTAATTTCACAAAGCTAAGCCCGTATTCGTCTGCTTCTACCTCTGTAGCATCCTCTTCTCTCCTGTCTCTTAATACTGCTAAATCATTATGACGAAAAAGAGAGTTGTCATCAATAGAAACTTTGGAGTCCACTGCCAATATCTTATTATCAGAAGTCTTAAGTACTGGGTTAATCTCAAATAAAGAAGAATCTGTTTTATCATAAGCAGTATATAGTGCAAATACAAACTTGGTCATGTCCTTGAATGCAGCACCTGAAAGCCCTAGGTTAAAAGCAATCTTACGACATTGGAAGCCTGTCAATCCTACTTTAGGATCTATCTCTTCATGAAAAATTAAATGTGGGGTATCTTCAGCAACAGCTTCAATATCCATCCCTCCTTCAGTAGAGTACATAATCATGTTACGGCCCGTTCCTCTATTTAAAAGCACAGACATATAAAACTCTGAAGTTTCACTCTCACCAGGATAGTATACATCCTCAGTAATTAATACTTGATGTACTAATTTTCCGGTTGCGGAAGTTTGAGGAGTAACCAAATGCATGCCTAAAATATCATTAGCAATTGACTTTACTTCATCTAATGATTTAGCCAATTTTACACCACCTCCTTTACCTCTACCTCCTGCATGTATTTGTGCTTTTACCACCCACCAACTAGTACCTGTATCTGCATTTAGTTTTTCAGCAGCCGCAACAGCTTCTTCAGCTGTAGATGCAACAATTCCTCTTTGGATGTTTACCCCAAAACTATTTAATAATTCTTTTCCTTGATATTCGTGTAAATTCATTATATATTTTCTTAGTGCCGCAAAAATATAGGATTGATTTGAATTACAAACTTCTATTGACATTAAATTGTATTTTTGCCAACCAATAAATTAAAGTCATGCGCAAGCACCTTTTTCTTCTTATATTTTTTCTGATTTCTTTTTTGGGATATAGTCAGTTTGCTGATAAAAAAATATACAACATAGAAAGAGTTCAGATTTCTCCTAAAATAGATGGCGAACTAAATGATGATATTTGGACTAATCTGACTATTGCTAAAAACTTCTCTCAAATTTCTCCAAATAATGGAAACCCAGAAAGAGAACATCAAAGAACAGAGGTTAAAATATGCTATGACAGTAAGAATATCTATTTTGGAATAATGATGTATGATAACGCTCCAGATAGTATCTTAACAGAACTTGGAAGAAGGGATAAAAAAGATGTAAATTCTGACCTCTTTGGTATATTTATTGATCCATTTAATGATGGGCAGATTGAATATGAATTTGGTATAACTGCTGCTGGAGTGCAAACAGATGCTAAAATCAGCTCAACTAGCTATGATAATTCTTGGGATGCTGTTTGGAAATCATCTGTAAAGATTAACAATAAAGGTTGGGTGGTAGAATTAGCCATACCCTTTTCTCAATTAAGATTTCCAGATGACAATAAGCAATGGTCGATAAATATGGCAAGAAGTATAAGAAGATATCGTGAAGATTATAGCTGGAATCCTATTGATGTTAAATATAGTGATTTCGCATTACAAGCTGGACTTCTTGATGGCGTAAAAGATATTGATTCTCCAATACGCCTTTCGTTTATGCCTTATGCATCCATTTATGCCGACATGTATGATGGACAAACTACATATCCATATAATTACGGAATAGATCTGAAATATGGAATAAATGAAAGTTTTACTCTTGACATGACACTTATTCCTGATTTTGGGCAAGTGGCCTCAGACGCTATGGTATTAAACCTCTCTCCTTTTGAAGTGAAATATGAAGAAAAAAGACAATTTTTTAATGAAGGAACTGAGCTATTTGATAAAGGAGGTGATATGTTTTATAGCAGGAGATTACAAGATGACTTATTAAATGCTTCAAAAGTTACTGGAAGAACTAAAAACGGACTAGGAGTTGCTGTACTTAATGCTGTAACTAATAAAACAATTGAAGATCCCTTAACAAATTACAATATTATGATATTTGATCAGGCATTTGGAAATAGCTCATCAGTAAGCTTAATGAATACACATATGGTTCAAAATGGGAAAGAAAAAGATGCAAATGTCACAGGTGTTTTTACAAGAATCAACAATAAAGAGAATACTCACACTTATGTTGGAAAACTAAAAATGAGTCAGGAATTTGAAGGAGACGACTTAACAAAAGGATTTGCTGGTATGTTGGCAGTAGGAAAAACAAGTGGGAATTATCAATATGACTTGTATACAGTGCTAGAAGATGACAAATACAATCCTAATGATCTAGGTTTTTTGTACTCTAACAATGAAATAACTAATGGAGTAGTTCTAAGTTATCATCAATTTAATGAAAATAAAAGATTTGTTAATTTTGTTAGCGCAATAGAAATAGAACATCAAACCTTATTTACAGATCAGAAGTTTGTAGACTTTCATTACCAGTTAGAAACTTACGCAACCTTAAAAAATTACACTACTATTTTTATGAGGGCTGATTTTTTTCCTTATGAGAAGAATGATTTTTATGAAGCTAGAACAGGAAATTTAACACATCCAGTTAAAAGATCAAAATCAATAAATGGTGGCGGATTTATTTCAACAGATTATAGAAAAAAACTGGCTATTGATATTGGTGGTGGGGCAGATTTAAATCCATTATATCAAGGGTATGGCTATCATTGGAGAATCTCACCAAGATACAGAATTAATGATAAAATATCTCTAAGATATGTGCTTTCAATAAATAATCAATATAATGATATTGGATTTGTTACAAATGACACTGCTAACTTTGATCCTTTAGGGCTATTTATTGACCCTCCTGCCATTAATTACATATTTGCCAAAAGAAATACTAATATGATTACTAATGTGTTAAGTGCAAATTATATTTTAAATAATAAAATGGATCTATCAGTTAAGCTAAGATATCATATGGATCAAGTTAAAAATTTAGAGTTTAAATTTTTAGGTGATGACGGTTACTTAAATGAAAGTCAATATGTTGGGGAGCATAATATAAACTATACTACTTGGACATCTGATATCGCTTTTAACTGGTGGTTTGCTCCTGGAAGTCAAATGAGCCTAGTTTGGAAAAATGCTATTGATAATGAAGATAATATCTTAGTAAATCATTGGGTTGATAATATAGAAGAATCATTTAACTTAGCGCAACAAAATAGTTTATCCTTAAAAGTTATTTATTATTTAGATTATCTTTATCTCAGAAAATGATAAAAGCAAATAACATACAATATGCTTACGGAAACCTTGAGGTTTTAAAGGGAGTTGATCTTCACATTGAAAAAGGGGAATTTGTAAGTATCGTAGGCGCTTCAGGAGCAGGAAAAACTACTTTACTTCAATTGTTAGGCACACTTGATGACATGCAAACTGGCTCGCTAATAATTAATAACAAGGAAGTAAATAAACTAAGCCAAAAGGAATTAGCAAAATTCAGAAACAAAGAGATAGGATTTGTATTTCAATTTCATAATCTACTAGTTGAATTCACAGCTTTGGAGAATGTTTGTCTTCCCGCTTTTATTGCAGGAACCAATAGAAAAAAAGCTGAAGAAAAAGGTTTAGCGCTTTTAGAATTACTTGGATTAAGTAATCGAGCTAATCACAAACCTGATGAATTATCAGGAGGAGAACAACAAAGAGTTGCGGTTGCTAGAGCATTAATCAACTCCCCCTCTATTGTGTTAGCGGATGAGCCTTCAGGAAATCTAGATTCCAAAAATGCGGATGAATTACATAATTTATTTCTTAAGTTAAATAAAGATTTACAGCAAACCTTTGTAATAATAACTCACAACAAAGCATTAGCAAATTTGGGAAGCAGAAAGCTTGAAATGAAGGATGGAAAAATAATTTAAGCCAAAATAAACGCTAGGTTTACAGAATAGTTTATTTTTGTGCTTTGATGAGATATCAAAACCCACAACTGCTTTACTTCCTATTTGCAATAGCAATTCCGATTCTCATTCACCTTTTTAATTTTCGTAAACACAAAACCATCTACTTTAGTAGTATTCGTTTTTTAAAGGAGATAAAAGAAGATAAGCGAAAGCGATCCAATCTAAAAAACTTACTTATTTTGCTAAGCAGAATTCTAGCAATTTTCTTTTTAGTAATGGCATTTGCCAAACCATTTATCCCACTTAATAAAGAACATAAACCCACAAAGAATATCTTTATTTATATTGACAACTCTTTTAGTATGGATGCTGAGTCTGGAAATGGTAGATTACTAGATATTGCTAAAAAAAGGACAAGGAGTATAAGTGAGTCGTACCCAAGTGAGAGTAATTTCTATATAATCACAAATGATTTCTTATCCATACATAATAACAACTATAATGCTAATGATATTGGCAAACAAATAGACAATATTCAGAGTTCTTCCATATTAAAAAGCATAAGTGAGATATTAAATCGCCAACAGACGGTAGTTGATGACAATAGTCATTTGTATATTATTTCTGATATGCAAAAATCTACAATCAAATTAGATGAACTCAATCAAATTGATAGTAGTATAACTCTTTTTTTAATTCCTGTTATTGCACAACAGCAATCCAATTTAAGCATTGACAGTGCTTGGATAAATAGCCCTCTACTTACAACTGAAAAAGAAATTGAACTTTTTGTAAATTTAAGTAATAATTCAGAAATAGATATTAAAAAGAAGGTAGTCTTTTTAAATATTAATGGCAAACCTAAATCACAACAATCTGTCAATTTAAAAGCAAATGAGAGAAAAAAGATTGAGTTTAATTTTACTACTGCTTTAAATACAGATATAATAGGAAAAATAATTATAAACGACTCTCCTATTGCCTTTGACAATAAACTATATTTTACAATCAAAAGAAATGAAAAGATAAATATCTTCTGTCTTAATCAAGAAGGAGAAAACAAAGCACTTAACACCCTTTTCCTAGAGGACACAACTCTTTTCTACTATCAAAATTTTAATTTGACTAATATAAATTATAATTCCATCATTAAACAGGACTTGGTAATTCTAAATCAAATACAAGAGCTAAGTTCAGGGCTACTGAATACACTAAATAAAATAATAACTATAGGTGGAAGCATATTAGTAATTCCTCCTAGTATTATTGATGTTAAAAGATACAATCATCTACTTAAACAGTTAGGATTAAATACCATTACAACTATTAATAATGAGGAGGTAGAAATTAGTAATATCAATATCGAGCATCCAATATTTAAATCGGTTTTTGAAGGCAGAGTTGATGAAATTAATTACCCAACAGCAACTCAGTATTTTGCAATAAATAATAGTAAAAATAATACTCCTCTACTCTCATTTGAAAATAAAAAAGTATTTCTTTCGATTTACAAAAAAGAGAAGGGATTAGTGTATCAATTAAATAGCCCACTTGATAATGATCTTAATAATTTTTCTAAGCATGCTTTATTTGTTCCTACTTTATTAAACATTGCTACACAATCAGTTAGATCAAATAATCTATACAATAATATTGGCTCAAAAAATTATTTTACAAGTAATTATAAAAATAATAAAAAAGAACTATTACATTTAAAAAATGCTACAGTTGATATTATCCCAACTACTAAAACATCTGAAGGAAGGACGTATTATTTTATACATAATCAAATAACTAAAAATGGTATATATAACTTAACGAATAATTCTGAAACCATAGACGCTATAGCCTTTAACTATAATACAAATGAAAGTAATATTGATCCATTAAGTACAGAGGAGATAAGAGATTGGATAGCTAAAAATAATTTGAGCAATGTACATGTCATATTTTCAAGTTTAGAGAAATTTAAACAAGTGTTAAATCATCAACAAAACGGAAAAGGGTTTTGGAAAATAGCACTAATACTATCACTGCTATTTTTTGCAACTGAAATACTACTTATAAAACTGATAAAATCATGAATTTACTTATTAAAGCGGCACGAATAATTGATGCTAATTCCAAATACCACAAAAAGATAATGGATGTATTTATCAAAAATGGGCAAATTGAGAAAATTGCAAAATCCATTAAATCCTCTAAAGAATCAGTAGTTACCGGAAAAGAAATGGAATTTTCTGCTCCAAATTTACATCTCTCTCCAGGCTGGTTCGATTTGCATGCAAACTTTTCTGAGCCAGGAAATGAGCAAAAAGAAACACTAGAAAGCGGTAGTAATGCAGCAGAGAAAGGAGGTTTTACTGGAGTAATGATAATGCCAAATACTACTCCAAGTCTTGACAACAAAGGAATGATCCAATATATTCTGAATGCAACAAAAGGAAATATAGTTGATTTATTTCCTGCTGGAAATTTAACAAAAAATCAACAAGGAAATGAAATAGTTGAAATGCATGATATGCACAAAGCTGGATGCCTTGCTTTTACAGATGACAAGCATTCAATCAAAAGAAATGAAGTGCTAAAAGTTGCTATGTTATATTCCAAAGATTGTAATGCCTTAATCATGAATTATCCAAACGAAAACAGTATATCTAATAACGGTTATATGCATGAAGGAAATATCAGCACAAGATTAGGATTGAAAGGAATACCTTCTCTATCAGAAGAAATGATGGTAGACAGAGATATTAGTATTTGCGAATACACTAATAGCCGTTTTCACCTTAGTTACTTAAGTACAAAAAATAGTGCCAATAAAGTAAAGAATGCAAAAACTAAGGGATTAAATATTACAGCAGATGTTGCTCTTCATAATCTCTTTCTAACGGATGAAGCAATAAACAACTTTGATACTAGGTACAAAGTAATGCCGCCACTAAGAACTTCAAAAGATAATAAAGCATTAATAAAGGCACTAAAGAACGGAACAATAGATGTAATAACTACTGATCACAGCCCTCAAGATGAAGAGCATAAAAAAATAGAATTTGACAATGCAGCAGATGGTATTATAGGATTAGAATCTGCATTTGGACTTTTAGGAAAGTATATATTGCCTCACCTTGAATTAAGTCAGCTAATTGAAAAGATTGCTATAAACCCAAGAAAAATTCTAGGGATAAATCAAGCTACATTAACAGAAGGAAATATAGCAAATATTACTTTATTTAACCCTGATTTGGAATGGGAGTTTACAACTGAAGATATTAAGTCAAAATCGGTAAATACTCCATTTATTGGAGAACAACTAATAGGAAAAGCTTTAGCAATTTACAATAATGGGAAATTTAAAGAGTGTTAAACTACTCTATCTTTATTTTCCTTTCCACCCTGCCATCATCATAAATGTAAAATAAAGTAGTTTTTTCACCAACTTGAACAGGATCAACTTCCCTACCTAATACATCAATAATTTTAATAAGTTGTGATGAATTATCAGTTTTGATATCAGAAATACTAGTACTACTATTAGCATCCCAAAGGTATAAATCATCAACAGCCGCCTCTATCAAACTACCGCTACTTAAGGCTCCATTAGTACTGTCAGAAGCAACAAATCTTAATTGCACCTGGGTGCCTGTTAAGCTAACATAATCTTTTGCCCTAAAAGCAAATCTCCTCCAACTAATATCGGAAGTAAGGTTGTTTTCAACTGCCAGCCAATTTACTCCATCATCAGTAATAGATACTTGCCACCAATCAGCATTTGGCTCTGCGCCTGTATTATTAGTAAACCACCTCCAATAACTAAAAGCAGGATTAATGTAATCTGTCATATCATAATAAGGAGAATAAAGTGTAGTGTGTCCATCATCAACATCATTTTCTCCTATACTCGCAGAGGATGAAGATGCATTTCCTGTAAAAGCACAATTGCTACCTCCTGTCGTATGTTGATCGTCTGTTTGTACAATAGTATTTGGATCTCCTAGGTCGCTATATGAACCAAGTGGATCTCCAATTTCCCACATTCCTGTACCTGCATTATCATTTACATCTCCTGTTTGCCAAAATCCTATATTGAAATCAAAATCCTCTTCTGCTAATAATTCATATCCAACCATAATAAAATAGGGAACATTAGCATTATCTAAAGGGAGTAAATTAGCAGCCATAGGCGTGATTCCAGATTCATTCCCATAATTATCAGTTAATGAAATATAATAAGCTATAACGGTTCCATTTGACTGTGCAGGGATGGTTGTTGTAAAAGATGAAACACCACTCATTGCAAGATTATTCCAAGTAGTTCCATCATTTAACCTATAAAAACAATTCGCAGAACCTAAAGCCCAAGGATAAGTAATTCCAACACTTGCATTAATGGTAATAGTTGAGTTTCCAACAGTAGAACTTACTGGATTATGAGAGATGACAGCATTTGACAAGAGAGTAATACCATGAAGTGCGAAAGCACTTACAATAGCAATATCATTAGGTGTACCATTACTTAAATTAGCATCATTATCATCTGCAAAAAGCACTTCAATTAGGATGTCAGTAAAAATAGCCCCTTCTGTACCACTAGGACCATCTACTCCACTATCATATGTATATTTGAATAAATCAAGCATCTGATTCATATTATTAAAATTAAGATAAGTATCCCAAAAACATCCAGCAATAATCTCGCCATCAGCATGAACCTCACCAACTAAATCTTGTGGATACACTTTCCGATCTTGATAATCTCTAATTGAATATGTTGGGTCAACTAAATCCCACCCAAGACCAATAAATGGAGAGGCAGTTAATGAAAATGCCCAAATATCAGCAAATCCTTCACCCAAAGCTCCATTCCACATTCCTGATCCAGAGTTGTATCTATAATCATTTATTGCATGTCCATATTCATGATATGCAACATCAGGAATTTTTGCTGTTGCTTGACAACCATTACCTTCTGCATAAAAATTTATCGTTCCCCCACTATAAAAAGCATTACAGCTTCCTTGTTCATCAACATTAGTCTCCAAAGGACCATCAAGACCTGTAAAAGTTGGAAAAACTGACTTTAAGTGATCATGAATCATATTTACCGCATAATAAGCTGTTCGCTCCTGTATTGTTGAGTTAGTAGAGTTATCAAAGATAATTGTATTAGTCGCTCCTAAATTTGAAAGAATATCAGGAGTAACATTATTAGTTTGCACATCAGCATATAGCCCTTCTAATGTATATCGAATAGAAGTTCCACTAGCAACAGAACCAAAATCTACATCACCATTTACATCTGAATAGTAATTTGTATTGGTAGATTGATCAATAGCTTTGAGATATTTAAATTTTTCACTTGATGCTGGATTATATGGATGAGTAGTATACACATCACCTGAAACATTTGTAGTTATTGGTGGCGATTCATACATCACTTCATTTTTACGCATTAAGAGCTCTCCGGTGTGTGCATCAACATAACAGATGTAGTGAGCAGGACCCTCATCAATTCTAGTCTTAAATTTCACGACATACACCAAATTATATTCATGTTTTCTGTACTTAGGATTTGCAAGCACTTTCAGATCTTTATGCACAATAATATCAGAAATTAAAGCTGAAATATTAGAAGTAGCACTTGCAATAGCACTCTGCTCATTAATTGTTGGAACAATACTAATATTGATATCATTAAATATATCAAGCCCAAAAGAAATAAGCTCATTTGCTAAAGAAAACTTAGCATACAACTTACTGTTAACTACTTCCAGGTTATTATAATATTGCACATAAGTTTGATTGAAATATTTATCATTTTTTGTTGATGAGTGTTCTCTTAAGTCAACTGGTAAAACAAAATTATTTGTTGCTAAAAATGAAAACAAATCATTTATTTGGATTGGTGCTCCAAAAGCTCTATGTGGCATTTGGTTGTTTTCGTTAAAAATCACAAACCAATCAGGATTTATCATCATGAAATTTTGCCACATTTCAGAATTCCTTAATTGCTGTTGGTATTGAGGATTCAACTCAACATTCTTCTTTACATATCTAACTTCATTTTCGTCAGTATGAGTATGCTTTGCAGCAAAGGCTGAAGAAAATACTAATACTATTAAGATGAGTGATAGAATATTCTCTTTCATAACTTATTTTTTTTGGTAAAAATACATTTTAATCTTTGTCTAAACAAAAAACAACCTTATTCATTCAGACTTACTACTTGTCCGTCATAAGCTAAACTAATATGTGAAGGAAGCTCTTTATTAACCTCATCATTCAATCCCATATAATGCGAAATATGAATCAGCAAAGCTTGTTCTGGTTTTAACTCTTCTAATAAAGCCAATGCTTGTTGCAAATTAAAATGTGAAATATGAGGCTTTATTCTAAGTGCATCCAAAATTATCAATTTTGCACCTTTCATTTTTTCTTTTTCTGCTTCTGATATTGAACTAACATCAGTAAGGTATACAAAATTCTTAACCCTAAAACCCAAAACTGGCATCATATAGTGCTGTGCTTCAATAGGAATAATAGTAGTTTCCTGAATTTTAAAAGGCTTGTTTTTTATAATATTAATTTTCACTTCAGGAATTCCAGGATACTTAACTTCAGCAAAAACATACGAAAACTCTTTTCGTAGGGCTTCTTGCGTAGGATGAGAACAATAAAGCTGCATATCCTTTTTCCATCTATAATTAAAAGCTCTTATGTCATCCATGCCAGCCACATGATCCTTATGATGATGGGTAAATAATACAGCATCTACTTTTTCCACTTTTTCTCTTAACATTTGCTGTCTAAAATCAGGACCCGTATCAATTACCAAATTGATATTATCAACCTCAATCATTACTGATGAACGCAACCTATTATCTTTTGGATTGGGTGACAAACAAACTTTACATTTGCAAGCAATAACCGGAACTCCCTGTGATGTTCCTGTTCCTAAAAGGGTAATCTTCATATCTTTTTTAAAGTTTGCTGTAAAATTATAGATAATAAGCATTTTGTACAGATTTATCTGCATAAATTTGCAAAAATAATTAAGAAATAAGTAATGGATAATAATATCATTCTTTCACCGGCACAAAAGGCACTTAAAATTAATCTGAATAACACCATTTATGGTTCGTTTGTTGAAATTGGAGCAGGACAAGAAGTTGCTCATAATTTCTTTAAAGTCGGATCTGCTTCAGGTACCATTGCGAAAACAATGTCGGCTTATGATAAAGATTTCTCAGATGCAATATACGGAAAAGTAAAAAATGATAGATATGTCTGTAAAGAGCGATTAGAAAATATGCTCAACAAAGAGTATGATTTACTTGAGGAAAGACTAGATAGAAAAAACCATAAAAACGTTAGATTCTTTGCGTTTGCAGACACCGTTGCTACCATTAAGTTTGATAAAACCGTAAAAGGACATGGATGGATAGGTTTACGTTTTCAATTAAACCCCGATCAAAAACCATCTGATTTTATTATCCATATGCATTTAAATGATCAGGATGCTAAACTCCAACAAGAAACAATTGGCATTATTGGAACCAATATGATACATGCTTGTTTTAATGAATCTGACCCAAAAGAAATATTAAAACAATTATATGATAATCTATCAAAAGATCAAGTAACGATTGATATGGTAGAAGTAGATGGGCCGGCTTTTAAAGATATAGATAACCGATTATTAAGCTTAATATTGGTGAAAGAACGCATGACAGATGCCGTTATTTTTACACCTGATGGAATGAATCAGCAGCCATCTGATATCCTGCATAAAAAAAATATCATAACCATAAGAGGTAGCTTCAGGCCTGTAACTAAGGTGAATATTGACATGCTCGAAAGAGGTTTGGAAAAATTCAAACAGAATCCAAAAGTAAAAGAAAACAATATCCAGCTACTCTTTGAAATTACCTTAAGCAACCTTAGCGCTGAAGGAGAAGTCAATGAAAGAGATTTTTTAGACAGAGTAGATATTTTATGTTCCTTAGGCTATACCGTATTGATATCCAATTATAGAAAATATTATAAACTAATAGAATATTTATCCCAATTTACAAAATTAAGAATGGGACTTATAATAGGAGTAGATAGTTTGATAGAGATGTTTGATGAGAAGTATTACAGAAATCTAAATGGCGGAATCTTAGAAGCTTTTGGCATAATCTTCACTAGGGATATTAAATTCTATCTGTACCCTTACAAACCAAATGATGAAGTAGATTTATTAAACAGCAACAATATCCCTATTCACCCTAGAGCAAAAGATTTGTATAATTATTTATATTCAAACGGAAGAATTGAAGATTTAGCTTTTAAAGCTGAACTCCTAAATATATTTTCCCGAAAAGTATTAAAAAAGATAAAAAACTGTGAAGATGGTACGTGGGAAGACCAGGTGCCTGAAGGAGTGGCAAAAATCATAAAAGAAAAGCGCTTATTTGGCTCCTCCTGTGAAATCAATGATAAGTAAATTAGAACCATTAATATTTATTCAATTATAAATTAAAAAAATACATGAAACCCTTATTACTAATTGCTCTAATTTTACCATTCTTTCTTCATGCACAAGAAAAAGGTGGAAACTTCAAGGGTTTTGGAAAAGATAATTCTAAAGATTATATTAAAGGGAGTATTAGCGGTAAAATTATTGACAGTAAAACTGGCAAACCACTTGAATACGCAAGTATTAGTCTGACAAATACCAGTTTGGGAAAAATAATTGAAGGAACAATTACTGATGCAAAAGGGCGATTTTACATGAATAAAATTCGCTCTGGAAAATACCAATTAAGTGTAAGCTACCTAGGATATGATATTCAGAATATTGACTTTGAACTCACCAAAAAGAAACCAGATATAAAGCTAGCCAATATACTACTGATTACTAATACTGAAATGCTTTCTGAAGTTAACATTGAGTCAGAAAAGGTAATCTATGAGACAAGAATTGACAAAATCGTTTATAATGCTGAGCATGATTTAAATGATTCGGAAAATGACGCTACTGATGTATTAAGGAAAGCTCCTCTCCTATCTGTTGACTTAGATGGTAATGTAAGTTTAAGAGGTTCAAAAAACATTAAATTCTTGGTAAATGGCAAAGCGTCTAGTTTTTTCTCTTCTGATGTTGCTACTGCATTGCAAATGATTCCTGCTGATCAAATAAAAACTGTTGAGGTAATTACTAGTCCAGGCGCTAAATATGATGGCGAAGGGGATGCTGGTATTGTAAACATCATTACTAAAAAATCAATAATTGATGGCTATAATGCAAGTATTAGCTCAATGATAGGCACTAAGGTAACCCATTCTGGATTAAACTTAAATTTTGGAAAGGGAAGGTTTGGTTTATCAGCAAGAGCTGGATCACATGGTAGTTGGCCAGGAAGAATTGGAACTGACACCTACACAAGACTAGATTGGGATGAAATTAATGTAAATGGTGACACTATAAATTTAAATAAACTTACACAATATGGGAAATCTGAAAATTATTATCAAGGGTATAGAGGCTCTATAAATGCATTTTATGATGTAAACGCATATAGCTCCTTTAACTCATCATTTAAGTTTGGAGGTAAAACAAGGCCTGTTGAAAATAATAATTCTATTCAATACACCGGAATAGACGCGTCTTATTCAAACAAATATATCTCAGAAAAGACAAACAGAACACTAAATATGGAGTGGACCACTGATTACACTAAACAGTTTGCGGATAATGAAGAAAGAGAATTAACATTAGCATTTCAACTAGGAGGTGATATAAATGATGGTGATACAGATATTGATGAAAGCGGAAGAATTTCTTTCAATCAAAATGATGAAAAAGTAATTGAAGAGACCTTCCAAATAGATTATACCCACCCTTTTAGCTCATCTGCTAAAGGTAATAAAAGCAGTTCAAAAAAGAGAGATAGGGTGGAGAAACAAGGACATGGCAGAGGAGGAAAGGGGTGGGGGTCATCAGCTTCATCATCTGCAACAAACAAAATAGAAATTGGAGGAAAAATAATTAATCGTGATAGAGAAATAGTTTACTCTGATCAAATTGATAACTTGTTTAGAAGAGCTGAAGAATTTAATTACAATCAATTAGTTACATCCTCATACCTCTCAACAGAATTTAGCTTACCACATGGATTAGGACTTAAAACTGGAGTTAGGTATGAAAATACACAAACTTCTGGAGATTGGAAGAGTAACTCTAATACTCCATTTAAAAAAGGTTATGGAGATATATTGCCTAATTTTATTTTTTCAAAATCATTTAGCCCAATGCGCTCTATTAAAGTTAGTTATAACCAAAGAATTAGGCGCCCAAGCGTAAAGCAAATTAATACGAATGAAGATAAACTAGATAATAGAAATATTACTATTGGTAATCCTAATTTGGAACCAACCATTACAGAACAGTACGAACTAGCAATTAATAGCTTTGGCAAAATATTACAAGGAAGCACTCAATTATACTACAAACATTCTTTTAATGTTATAGAATCATTTCTTGATGAAATTAATGGAGAAACCTCTATATCTACCTATAAGAATATTGGAGAAACCAAACAAATAGGAGGTAATTTATTTGGTTCAATTAACTTAAACAAACTAAGCTTCAGGGGTTCATTTGATATTTATAATTATAGCGGACGTGATGAAAATCTAGGATATGAGGATTGGACTACACCTGTTTTATTATATAGTTATTTTATAGGAGGAAGCTATGACTTAGGAAAAAACTGGAAAGCAGAAACTTTTGGGCATTACCGCTCCCGCACTCAAACAATTCAAGGTTATACCGACTCATGGTCAATGATGAGTTTTGGTGTCAAAAAAACATTTAACAATAAAAGAGGTTCAGTTGGATTACGAATTATTGAGCCATTCCAAAAAAATAAAGAATTTGAATCTAAGTTAGAGGGAAATTTTTTCAGTCAATCATCAGTTAGGACTATTCCATATCGTTCATTCGCTATAAGTTTCAAATATACTATTGGTAAACTAAATTTTAAAGACTCCAATAAGAAAACAAATATAAAGAATGATGACATTCAAGAAGAAGGTGGTGACTTTTAATAATAATTAAAGAAAGGATAGTCTATATAAAAACTACTAATAATATTAACTGAAAATAAAAATAATGAAAAATTTATTGTTGATTTTACTTTGCTTGCCTATGATTGGGTTTGGGCAGGATTGTGATTTTTGCCCAAATATAAAACGGCCAGCAGGGCTTTATTCTGATAAATCTAATAGATGTAATAAAACATCTTTACCAATTTCATTTGAGAATCATTATCTAGAAAGCAATCCATCTAAACTTAATACTATTAATGTATATACAATTTCTCAAAATAAAACTGTTAATCATATTCATATTGGTACTATACGTATAAAAAAAGAAAAAGACTATTATTCAATAGATCTAGAGTATCATATAGGAATTAATAAATTTGATAGAAAAATAGTCTCCTTTGACAGTTTTTCGAGTAAAAATAGCTTATATACATATTCAAGGTGTATTTCAGAAAATAAAACCTGTTTATCTTTAGAGTCATCATTTAGTACTACTGAAGCCAATACGCGTCTAATATCTATTCCATTTAAATATGATAATTGTTGGTATACCCTATATATGCCTAATTAAGAAAACGATTTATCAGTTATTAAGCAGCATTTAGGTTCTTTTCCTATAGATATAGAAAATATGCTTATTTACTCTACAGCTATTCTTTTCTCTACCGTTCCATCATCATAGATGTAAAAGAGAACTTCATTCTTAGTTCCCTTTGTTTCTCTTCCTAATAGGTCTGTTACTTTCAGAAGTTCCTTGTTTGTAGTTTGTTCTTCTACGCTAGTTCCACTACAGTTATTACTGAAATAATGCTGTGGGTCTATATTACCATTAGCTACAAATAAATTATCTGTTGACCAAGTTGCATCATCCACATTGATACAATATAATGAAGAGTTCCATTGACAAATTACAAAATAGCTACCTATAGAGCTAATCCATTCCCAATTTAGATTATTACCATTTCTTAAATCAAGACTTATGAGGTGATTATTTCTACAATATAATTTTGTTAAAACAATATTAGTACTTAGGTCAAGGCTTGTTAGGTTATTATCACCACAAGACAATTCGTTCAAAAAAGTATTTTGACTTACATCAAGACTAGTGAGATTATTATCATCACACCCTAAAGTAGTTAAAGCAGTATTTTGACTTACATCAAGACTAGTGAGTTGATTATCATCACAACTCAATTCATCTAAAGCAGTGCAGCCACTTACATCAAGGCTTGTAAGTAGATTGTCAAAACACACTAATTGAGTCAAATCTATATTATTGATTAAATTAAGGCTTGTTAATTGATTAGAATAACATAATAATAATGTTAGTACATTGTTATTACTTACATCAAGGGTTGTGAGTTGATTATTTGAACAAAATAAACTAGTTAAAGCAGTATTTTGACTTACGTCAAGGCTTGTGAGTTGATTGTTGTCACAACCCAAATGAGTTAGAGCAATATTTTGACTTACGTCAAGGCTTGTGAGTAGATTAGAAGAACAATACAAATAAATTAAAGCTGTATTTTGACTTACATCCAAGCTGGTGAGTTGATTGCCTAGACAATACAAATCAGTTAAATCAGTATTTTGACTTACATCAAGACTAGTGAGTTGATTATAAGCACAACTCAATTCATCTAAAGCAGTAAAATCTTCTATTCCTGTTAAAACAGCAATATTATTACTTCCCACATATAAAGAAGTTACTGTATTGATATTTGCAGTTGTTACATAATCATCATTAAGTATTCCATTACCCATTCCATTATTCTCTAAATAATTCTCAAAATTATCATCAGGAACAAAGGTTTGTTGCCCAAAACCAATCATAGGCAAGCAAAGTAATATAAGTAGTAGTTTTTTCATCTTAGTTTATTGTTAATCTATTAGCTAAATAGATAGAAGAGGATAGTAGTAAAAAATAAACCTATAGTAAGATAGATTAACCAATTTTTAGGTTTTTTATTCTTTAGTTCCATTCCAATAATAAAAGTAGCTCCCCAGAACATTACCGCTAAATCTCCTAGCATCTTTAATTCATTGTTACTGTAGTACTCATAATATGCTGAAATACTAAGAGAGAGAGCAGCTATAACGAATCCTATTAAGCTTATATATTTTTTAATTACATTTTTCATTATTAATCTATTGTTTTAAAGTCCTCAAACTTAAGAATTATTCTACAACTATTCTTTTCTCTACTGTTCCATCATCATAGATGTAAAAGAGAACTTCATTCTTAGTGCCTTTTGTTTCTCTTCCTAATAGGTCTTGTACTTTAAGAAGTTCTTTGTTTGTGGAGTGTTCTTGTATTGCGCTTACTCCACAAGCAGTATTACACGCAGATACTGTTGAATATTGTCCGTTGCCTGTTCCAGGGTCATTACATACTCCATTGTTACAATCCCAAGAAGGTGTATTTGCACAATTATTACTAAAGTAATGTTGAGGGTCTATATATCCAACTGGCCAATTAACATTAGACCAGCTAACATTATCTACATTTATACAGAACAGGTTAGGATTATTATAGCTAAGAAGTGTATCGGTGAAGTTTGTATTATTTCCGTTTCTTAAATCAAGACTGGTAAGTTGATTATTATTACATCTCAATTGAGTTAAAGAAATATTTTGACTTACATCTAAAGAAGCAAGTTGATTAGAAGTACCATACAAAGTAGTTAAAGCAGTATTTTGACTTACATCAAGGCTTGTTAGTTGATTATATTCACAATACAAAGTAGTTAAAGCAGCATTAGTACTTACATCTAGATTGCCAAGTAGATTGCCTCCACAATCCAACCCAATTAAAACAGTATTAGCACTTACATCAAGTGTTGTGAGTTGATTGCCACCACATTGTAACCAAGCTAAAGCAGTATTATTGTTTACATTCAAGTTGCCGAGTGGATTATTATCACATTCTAAATAAGTTAAAGCAGTATTTTGACTTACATCAAGACTAGTGAGTTGATTAGACCAACAATGCAGATAAGTTAAAGCAGTAAAAGCTTCTATGCCTGTTAAATCAGAGATATTCTGACCACCAACATCTAAAATAGTTACTGTATTAATATTTGCAGTAGGTACTGACCCATCTGGAGTTCCAGTATCATAACCTAAATTAATAAGAGCCTGTTCAAAATTAGCATCAGGTATCAGTGTTTGTCCAAGCCCAATCAAAGGCAAGCAAAGTAATATAAGTAGTAGTTTTTTCATTGTTAATCGTTTATTCTAATTACAATCTTTACGATTTAATGTAATTTCACCTATTACTATCCCAGAATCATCATAATATTTCCAAATAACATTAATACCCCAAGCCTTCATCATTTCAATAGATGGGTCTGAACAGAATTTATTTTTAAGTATTTCATTTTGTAATTCCATAAAGTCTTTTTTTGTAATTCCCATAGTATTGAAATAACTGTTATCTATTTGATAATTATGTCTAAATATTCCGTTTCCTCCATAGATATTAATAAGAGTTGTATATTTATCTATAACCTGAGGACAAGTTTTATTCATTTCATTCATCATATTTACTAGAGTTTCGTTTTTTTCCTTTTGAGTATATGTATAGTCTTTCCAACTTTGACTAAACCCAATCATAGGCAAGCAAAGTAATATAAGTAGTAGTTTTTTCATAATCTTAGTTTTTTGTTAATAAAACAAATGCATTTTTTCTTTCTTTTTCCAACCTGCTCTACTACTATAATCAGTAAAAAAAATGATAACATCAGCTTGTGAAGCGTAGTCCACAAAAAATATTTTCTTATCTGCCCTACTTGCATAATCTACAAAAAACCAATTCCCATCATTCTCGCCTGCACGGCTTTCATAATCCACTTTAAATACAGACAAATCAGCTCTGCTTTCATAGTCAGCAACAAATACTTTTACATCAGCTTGGCTTGCGTATTCAACCGAGAATACCTTTTGTGCATTTGTAATGCCTGAAATCAACAGACATACAGTTAAAAATAATGATTTTTTCATTTTGTAAATATATACAAATACCTTTACTCATTATTTTCTAGCAACTAAAAACAAGCAACTAACTAGTATTTCCTATATTTGCCCCCTTTTAAAAACCACAATAAAAACTACAATATAAAGCATGACAAAAGTATCAGACAGGTTAAACCGATTAGCAGAATCAGCAACCCTAGCCATGGCAAGAATGAGTAGAGAATTACAAGCCAAAGGAATTGATGTAATTGCCTTAAGCTTAGGAGAGCCAGATTTTGACACCCCAGAGTTTATAAAAGAGGCAGCAAAAAAAGCAATTGATGATAATTTCTCGCACTACACTCCAGTTCCTGGTTTACCAGAGCTCAGAAGTGCAATTGTACAAAAATTTAAAAGAGATAATAACTTAGAGTTTACTCCTGATCAAATTGTTACATCAACTGGTGCCAAACAATCATTAGCTAATCTTTGTTTAAGTTTACTTAACCCTGGAGATGAAGTGCTTTTACCATGTCCTTACTGGGTTAGCTATACTGAACTTGTAAAGTTAGCAGAAGGTGTGCCAGTAGAAGTACCCTCAACAATTGATTCGGATTTTAAGGTAACACCTGAACAGTTAGAAGCAGTAATTACACCAAAAACTAAACTATTAATGTTCAGCTCCCCATGTAATCCTAGTGGGACTGTATATACTCAATCAGAACTAGAAGCTATTGCAAAAATGTTAGAAAAATACCCTGATATTTATGTAGTCGCAGATGAAATCTATGAGCATATAAACTTTACTGAAAAACACTTTAGTATAGGTACTATCCCTTCAATGAAGGATCGCACCATTACCGTAAATGGAGTTTCAAAAGGATTTGCTATGACGGGTTGGCGTGTAGGTTTTATTGGCGCGCCACTTTGGATTGCAAAGGCGTGTAATAAAATACAAGGGCAAGTTACTTCTGCAACCTGTGCAATAGCCCAAAAAGCTGCAGAAAGAGCAATGCTTGCCGACCCAAGATCAACGACACAAGAGATGAGAGATACTTTCCTAAAAAGGAGAGATATGATATTAGCAAAACTAAATAATATAGAAGGTGTCAAATGTAATGTTCCTGAAGGTGCATTTTATGTTTTCCCTGATGTAAGTTGTTATTTTGGGAAATCAGACGGAACAACTACTATAAATAATTCGGATGATTTTTGCATGTATTTACTTAATTCTGCACATGTTGCTTTGGTTGCAGGTGATTCCTTTGGGAATCCTGAATGTGTGCGAATCTCTTATGCAGCTTCTGATGATAAACTCATGCAAGCAATGGACAGAATAAAAAAGCAATTAGCTCAATTAAACTAATGGATTTCAAGGCATTATTTGAAGGTTTTAATCAAAAGAATGTCCTCATTGTAGGGGATGCAATGATTGATACCTATATGTGGGGGGAAGTAAATAGAATGTCACCAGAAGCTCCTGTACCAGTAGTTGAAGTAAAGAAACACGAAAATCGATTAGGAGGAGCTGCTAATGTAGCTTTAAATTTAAAAGCTTTAGGGTCAAATCCAATTTTATGCTCAGTAGTAGGTACGGGTAATAAAGGTAAATTATTCTTAAAATTAATGCAAGAATCTGGATTATCCACCGCAGGAATACTTGCTAAAAAAGAGAGAAAAACAACTGTAAAAACAAGGGTTATTGCCAACAATAAACATCAATTACGAATTGATGAAGAAGAAACTTCTTCTATTATTAACTCAAGTGAATTCCTGAAGCTTACTGAAAGTTTAATGGGGAATATTGATGTTATTATATTACAAGATTACAACAAAGGAGTATTGACTTGTGAAGTAATTGAAGAAGTAATAAAATCCGCTAATGAAAAAGGAATTTCAACTATTGTTGACCCTAAAAAACAGAATTTCAATTCCTATAAAAATTGCACGATATTCAAGCCCAACTTAGCTGAAATTAAAACTGGAATGAATATTGATTTTAATGCTGATAATGTTTCTGAAATAGAAAAAGCATCCAGTGAATTACGCACACTACTTAATGCAAAAGCGATTTTATTAACCTTATCCGAAAGAGGGATTTGCATAAACTTAGCATATGGATTCAAACACACTCCTGCTTTTAAGCGTGATATTATTGATGTGTCTGGCGCTGGAGATACTGTAATTGCAGTAGCCTCTCTTTGCCTAGCTTCAGGTATAAAGTATACCGATTTATCTGTACTATCAACTTTAGCTGGAGGAATAGTTTGTGAAGAGGTTGGAGTAATGCCTATTAACAAAGAAAAATTACTTTCTGAAGCAATAAAACGCATCCAATAGTGAGCAAAGTAACTCCTTATAACAATACGGATAATAAGAAAAAGCAAGTCACTCAAATGTTTGATAATATTGCTAAAAGTTATGATTTTTTAAATCACTCTCTCTCCTTTGGAATGGATAATATATGGCGTAAAATTGCCATCAAGAAATTAACAAATAATCCTGCTTCTATTCTGGATATTGCTACTGGTACTGGTGATTTTGCTATCAGCGCTAGCAAATACACAAAAGCAAAAATTACAGGAATAGATATTTCCCAAGGAATGCTGGATGTTGGAAATGAGAAAATAATTAAAAAAGGCTTATCAGATAGGATAAATTTACAACTTGCTGATTCAGAAAATTTACCTTTTGATGATAATAGTTTTGATGCATTAACAGCTGGCTTTGGGGTGCGTAATTTTGAGGACTTAAATAAAGGGCTCTGCGAAATGAACAGAACGTTAAAATCAGGAGGAATTGTAGCCATACTGGAACCTTCTGAACCAGCTAATTTTCCTTTAAAACAATTTTATAATTTATATTTTCATTATATTTTGCCTTTTGTTGGAGGAATTATTTCAAAAGATAAAAATGCTTACGCATACTTACCAGATTCTGTTGCAGCTTTCCCTTCAAAAAGATATTTTCTGGCTGAATTAGAAAAAGCTGGTTTTAAAAATTGTGAGCATGTTCCATTAACTTTTGGCATTGTCTCATTATATATTGCAATAAAATAATATCCTGATCGTTTAGGGAGCCCATGGGAAAATCAATTAAACACCTTATTATATTGCTTTTATTCTTAGGAATTAGCGATTCCTATGCACAAAGACATAAGAAACCTCACAACCTTATTCAATATGATTTTAAAAAATTGCACTTTGGGTTTACCCTAGGTATGAATGAGTTAAATTTTAACATAAAAAAAAATAGTAGCACCATAACAAATGACACATTATTAACTCTACTTTCCAATAGCCAAAAAGGATTTAACCTTGGGATTGTTTCTAACCTTAGAATTGGAAAATATACCGATTTACGCTTCATTCCTACTCTAGTTTTTGGTGAGCGACATTTATATTATGGATTTATTGACAGCAGTCATGTAAGTGATGAAAAGATAAAGCGTATTGAATCTACACTTATTGACTTTCCTATTTACATTAAATACAAATCAGCTCGCTATAATAATTTGAGAACCTATGTGCTTGCAGGAGTGAAATATAGTTTAGATATTGCAGAACAAGATGAAATAAATGATGAGGGAAAAGAGATTGTAAAATTAAAGAAAAATGACCTAATGGGAGAAATTGGCTTTGGAATTGATTGCTACCTTGAATATTTCAAATTCTCACCTCAAATCAAGTTGTCTTATGGTATCCTTAATTTACTTTCACAAGACGAAACAGTATATACAAAATCTATAAATCGCCTAAGCACAAATGGCTGGATGATTTCCTTTACATTTGAATAAAAAAAAGTTTTCATCAAACTAATCTTTAATTTTCTTGGTTAACTCGTTGTAAATCAAATTAATTTACTAATTTCGGCAATAGAAAAATATTATAAAAAACCTATTTTAACAAATTTAATGGATAATTTTTTATTAGTTTTTATATTGGTATTATTATATGTCTTGCTCCTTTTTATCATCCGAAAATTAGGATTAGGAAGTAAAAAAAGCTGTGTGAATTGCAATAATTGCTGTCCTGACTGCAATTTACCACTTAATAGAATAAAACGACTTTATAAAGACCAAATATTACACCGCATCACCTTTGGAGTATTTGATTTTAAACGCTATACCTGTAATGAATGTGGCTGGGAAGGATTAAGATGGGAAAGAAAGTATACTCAAAAAAATAATTAGTTGCAAAACTCATGTAATAAAATTGATGTAGCTACTGCTACATTTAATGATTCCGTATTACCTCCCATATTTTTTATTGCCACTCTTTTACTAATATGTTTTTCTACTTTTTCAGAAATTCCATTTGCCTCATTCCCCATCACCAAATGAGCCTTATGGTTAATTTTAACATCTTTTACATTTTCACCATGCATATAAGCGCCATAAACAGGTGTTGTAACTTTTGCTAAATACACGCTCAGATCAGCATATATTATATGTATCCTGAAAAGCGAACCCATAGTTGATTGCACAACTTTTGGATTATAAATATCTACTGTATCTTTAGAACATATAATTTGTTTTACTCCAAACCAATCGCACATTCTTATTATAGTACCTAAATTTCCAGGATCATTGATGTCATCTAAAACCAAAGTAACTGCTAATCTTTGCTGTATAATTTGCTGATTTTTCATCCTTACCACTGCAAGAGCTTTATTAGGTGATTTAAGATTACTTATTCTTTCCAGTTCATTTAAGCTTACTACTTGTATTTTATTAAAAACCCCTTTATTTTCATCAATCCAATCTTTCAGCGCAAACAATTCTACTATCTCAAAAGAAGAATT
>CAJQRK010000019.1 GCA_905612305.1 uncultured Flavobacteriales bacterium
GTTTTCAACCACTCAAGAAATAACAGAAGCCGATTTGGTATTTGTAAACACCTGTTCAATAAGAGAAAAGGCAGAATTAACAGTTCGTAAAAGATTAGAATTCTACAATTCAATAAAACGAGATAAAAACCCAGGAATGCTTGTAGGCGTTTTGGGTTGCATGGCTGAGCGCTTAAAAGAAACATTTCTGGAAGAAGAAAAATTAGTTGATATTGTTGTTGGACCAGATTCCTATAGAGATTTACCCAATTTGATTGCGCAAGTTGAAGATGGAAGAAAAGCCGTAAATGTATTTTTATCGCTGGAAGAAACCTATGCTGATATTAGCCCAGTACGACTATCAGGAAATGGAGTTACCGCCTTTGTGTCCATCACAAGAGGTTGCGATAATATGTGTACATTTTGTGTAGTGCCTTACACTAGAGGAAGAGAAAGAAGTAGAAGCCCAGAAAGCATCCTCAAAGAATGTCAGGGTTTATTTACTAATGGCTACCGAGAAATTACACTTTTAGGGCAAAATGTTGACTCTTATCTTTGGTATGGCGGAGGAGCAAAAAAAGATTTTAAAACCGCAAGTGATAAAGCAAAAGGAAATAGTTTAAATTTTTCAGGGTTACTAGATAAAACTGCACAAATAAACCCTAAGTTAAGGATTCGTTTTTCTACTTCCAATCCGCAGGACATGGGAATTGATGTAATTGAAATAATGTCAAAACATGCAAATATTTGCAATCACATTCACCTGCCCGTACAATCGGGAAGTAGTAGAATTCTAAGACTAATGAACAGAGGGTACGACAGAAAAAAGTATCTTAAATTAATTGACGATA
This sequence comes from uncultured Flavobacteriales bacterium, assembly GCA_905612305.1. GTDB lineage: Bacteria > Bacteroidota > Bacteroidia > Flavobacteriales > BACL11 > UWMA-0277. The sequence goes on from CAJQRK010000019.1 coordinate 831, forward strand.
TTAAACAAAGAATACCTGAATGCTCTATATCAATGGATATGATAATAGGATTCTGTAGTGAGACCGAACAAGATCATCAAGGCACACTAAGTCTGATGGATAAAGTGAAATATGATTTTGGGTATATGTTTAAGTATTCAGTAAGGCCAAATACACCTGCAGCAAGAATGAAGGATGACATTCCAGAAAACATAAAACAAAGAAGGTTAGCTGAAATTATTGACAAACAACAAGCGCATTCTTTAAAACATATGAAGAAAAAAGTCGGCAACACCTATGAGGTGCTCATTGAAGGTTTTTCAAAAAAATCAGACCAACATTTTTATGGAAGGACTAGTTATAACTCAGCAGTTATTTTTGAAAAAGGAAAGCATAAATTAGGTGACTATGTTATGGTGAAAATTGAAGATTGCACCTCAGCCACATTAAAAGGAAAAGTTATTTAAGATGAATAATCAACAAGCAAAACAAAGATTCGGCATTATTGGAAATTGCCCGAAACTAGCAAGAGCAATAGATGTTGCGCTGCAAGTAGCTCCTACTGATATTTCTATTTTGGTTGTTGGAGAAAGTGGTACTGGTAAAGAAAATATTCCTAAAATTATTCATCAAAATAGCAAAAGAAAACACAATCCTTATATTGCTGTAAATTGCGGGGCAATACCTGAAGGAACTATTGATAGTGAACTTTTTGGACATGAAAAAGGCTCGTTTACAGGAGCATACGATAGCCGAAAAGGATATTTTGAAGCGGCAGATGGAGGAACTATTTTCTTGGATGAAGTAGGCGAATTACCAATGGCCTCACAAGCGAGATTACTAAGAGTCTTAGAAGGTGGAGAGTTTATAAAAGTTGGATCGTCCAAAACACAACAAACAGATGTGCGTATAATTGCAGCAACAAATGTAAATATATTAGAAGCTGTAAAAAATGGAACTTTCCGTGAGGATTTATATTATCGCTTAAATACAATAAGCATTCAATTACCTCCTCTTAGAAAAAGAGGAGGTGACATCTATTTATTATTCAGAAAATTTGCTGCTGATTTTGCGGAACAATACAGCACGCCTCCTGTTAAACTGACGGATGATGCTGTTGAGGTGCTGAAAGATTATAATTGGCCAGGAAACATTAGACAGCTTAGGAATTTTGTCGCTCAACTATCAGTGATTGAACAAGAAAGAATGATAACGGCAAACAAATTGCAAGAACAATTACCCATTAGCACAAACAATACCCCTATGCTTTTTGAGGACAAAAACAAAGCAGATCTTTCAGAAAGAGAAATATTATACAAAGTCCTTTTTGACATGAAAAGAGACTTGACAGAACTAAAAAAGATTACTTTTGATTTGATACAAAAAGAGGGAAATACTGAAATTCTGCAAGCGGTTAATCCAACGATTTTTAATGACACAACAGATAGAAGTGTTTTAGTAAATCAAAATAATGACACTCAACCGATAGAAGTTGAAGAATCTTTATCTTTATTTGATCAAGAAAAAAGATTAATTGAGAAATCCTTATTAAAACACAAGGGCAAACGAAAAGATGCAGCGGCAGAACTTGGAATATCAGAAAGAACATTGTACAGGAAACTAAAAGAATTTGGGTTATAATGCAATTATTTAAATACTTATTTCTATTTATTTCAGGAAGTGTATTGCTTACTGCTTGCGGAATTTATTCGTTTACAGGCGCATCAATCCCTACTGAAGCCAAAACAGTATCCGTACAATATTTTAACAATAAAGCCGCTACTATTCATCCTAATTTATCACAAGTATTTACTGAAAAATTAAAAGATATATTTATTGAGCAAACCAATCTTACTTTGTCTGAAAATGATGGTGATCTATCTTTTACTGGTTACATCAGTAAGTATCAAATTAACCCTATGGCCATTCAATCAAACGAGACTGCTGGGCAAAACAGATTAACCATAGAGGTGAATGTTACTTTTAAATCTACCATTGATTCTAAAGCCAATTTTGAGCAGACTTTTAGCAGATATAGGAATTATAATAGCTCAGAGAACATATCCGAAGTTGAAGAAACTTTAATAGATGAAATATCAAAAGAATTAGTAGAAGATATCTTTAATAAATCCGTTGTTAATTGGTAATGAATAGCAAGCAACTCATAAGGCAAATTAATAACCCTCAATCAATTGGCAAGAATGAAATTGCTAAAATTGAGCAGTTACTAGTTGAGCATCCTTATTTTCAGAGCGGTCAATTACTAATGGCCAAAGGACTTTTAAACACTAACAGTATTCGCTATAATCGGCAATTAAAAAAGGCTGCTGCTTACTCTAGTGACAGAGAAAAATTATTTAAACTTATTATTTTAAATTTTACTAATAATGCTGATAGTGATGAAGTTCTAAAACAAAATCCAAGAAAAGATCGAGTACTAGAAATTGGTAAGCCCTTATTTTTTGATGAAAATGAAAGTCATTCTTTTTCGGAATGGTTAGTTTTATCAAAAGTTAAAAAAATTGTACGGAATAAAAATCCAGAAAACAATAATTTGATTGATGACTTTATTGAAAATCCAATTATTATTACTCGTCCAAAAAAAGAATTATTTTTTAAATCAATATCGGCAGCTAAAGACTCATTAGTTGAGAATAATGAATTAGTAACGCCTACTTTAGCTAAAGTTTACTTAGAGCAAGGACATTACGAAAAGGCAATTTCAGCTTATGAAAAATTATGTTTGAAATATCCGGAAAAAAATAGTTTCTTTGCAAACCAAATTAAATTGATTAATAAATTAAAAGAAAAATAAAATGAATACAATTTTTGCAATCCTTATCATCATAACATCCATCCTATTAGTATTAGTTGTATTAGTTCAAAATCCAAAAGGAGGAGGATTATCTTCAACATTTGGTGGTGGTGGAGGAAACCAAATCATGGGTGCTAAAAAAACAACAGACTTTTTAGAAAAAGCAACTTGGACTCTAGCAATTGCATTGATCTCTTTAAGTTTATTGTCTAACTTTGCTATTGAAAGAAATGATACTGAGGAAACTAGTAAGGTTATCGCAAAAGAACAAATTGATGAAGCCGTAATTCCTATCTTGCCTGCTAATCCTGCGAATGTGGAGTAATCCTTCTTTCTAGTTCGTTTGTCTGCCATAATTTCATGTATTTTTACAACTACTGTTATGGCACAGTTTGTGCAGTAGTCATAATCAAAACAATTAAAATATTTATACAATGACAAAAATAAACATCAAACCTCTTGCTGATAGAGTGATTATCAAACAAGAGGAGGCGGAAACCACCACCGCATCAGGTATAATCATTCCTGACAACGCTCAAGAAAAACCACAAAAAGGAAGTGTAATTGCTTGTGGAAAAGGCACAAAAGACAATCCTATAACTGTAAAAGTTGGTGATAATATACTTTATGGAAAATATGCAGGAACAGAATTAAACTATGAAGGAGAAGATTATCTTATCATGAAAGAGTTAGACATTTTAGCAATAATAAAATAAAACAAAATGGCAAAAAACATAACATTTAACATAGAATCAAGAGACGCATTAAAAAGAGGAGTAGACGCATTAGCTAATGCCGTAAAAGTTACACTCGGACCAAAAGGGAGAAATGTAGTAATTGGCAAGAGTTATGGAGGGCCAGTTATTACCAAAGACGGCGTTTCAGTGGCAAAAGAAATAGAATTGGAAGATGCAGTAGAAAACATGGGCGCTCAAATGGTAAAGGAAGTAGCATCCAACACCAATGATTTGGCAGGAGACGGAACCACTACAGCAACCGTATTGGCTCAAGCAATTATTACCGCAGGGCTAAAAAATGTAGCTGCAGGCGCTAATCCTATGGATCTAAAAAGAGGAATTGATAAAGCAGTAAAAGTAATAATTGAGGATATTCATAATCAATCACAAAAAGTGGGGAATTCTTACGATAAGATTGAGCAAGTTGCATCTATTTCAGCCAATAATGACAATGTAATTGGCGCTTTAATTGCTAAGGCAATGAAAAAAGTAAAAACAGAAGGAGTAATTACTGTTGAAGAAGCGAAAGGAACAGAAACTACCGTTGAAGTAGTAGAAGGAATGCAATTTGATAGAGGGTATTTATCGCCCTACTTTATTACTGATGCAGAAAAAATGGAAGCTAGCTTGGAGAATCCTTTTATACTCATTCATGACAAGAAGATTTCTGCAATGAAAGATTTGTTGCCAATATTGGAAGAAACTGCAAAAGCAGGAAGACCTTTAATGATTATTGCAGAAGATGTTGATGGAGAGGCTTTATCAACCTTAGTGGTAAACAAGATGAGAGGTGCATTGAAAGTTGCAGCCGTAAAAGCGCCAGGATTTGGTGACAGAAGAAAAGCAATGCTAGAGGATATCGCCATCCTTACTGGAGGAACAGTTGTATCTGAAGAAATGGGATTTACCTTAGCAGCAACAACTTTGGACATGTTAGGTTCGGCAGAGAAAATCATTATTGACAAAGACAATACCACTGTGATAAATGGTGCGGGAGAAAGTAATACCATTAAAGCAAGAGTAAATCAAATAAAAGCACAAATAGAAAGCACTACTTCCGACTATGATAGAGAGAAACTGCAAGAACGATTAGCAAAATTAGCAGGGGGTGTTGCTGTATTGTATGTTGGTGCAGCTACTGAAGTGGAGATGAAAGAAAAGAAAGCCAGAGTAGATGATGCGCTAGCGGCAACAAGGGCTGCAGTAGAAGAAGGAATTGTACCAGGGGGCGGAGTTGCAATTGTGCGTGCAACTGATAAATTAGCTAAGCTAAAAGGAGATAATGATGACGAGCAAACAGGAGTCAATATTATTACCAGAGCATTAGAAGAACCACTTAGACAAATAGTTGAGAATGCAGGATTAGAAGGTTCAGTAATTGTTGCGAAAGTGCGTGAAGGAAAAGGAGATTTTGGTTTTAATGCTAAAACTGAAGTATTTGAAAACTTATACAAAGCCGGAGTAATTGACCCAGCTAAAGTAGTAAGAATAGCACTTGAAAATGCAGCTTCAGTTGCAGGAATGCTATTAACTACAGAATGTGTTGTTGCTGAAATAAAAGAAGACACTCCTGCTATGCCGCCAATGGGGGGAGGGGGAGGCATGCCAGGAATGATGTAAAAGAAAATTTCTTAAATATATTAAAAAGAATCCCTGCCAGTTTGGTGGGGATTTTTTTGTTATTTACCCACCCATAACTGATACTAAGCTTAGCAGTGCAATAAAAAGGGAAAGTAGTTTTTTAATCATTAAATTATTTAGATTTATTTCTTCTGTTCTTAAGCTGTATAATACGCGCTTTAATAGCAACTCCAACACTAATTAATATAAGAATAGACCCCAACAAGAATTCAATAGGGGCCCCACTCTTAGGCTTTTCTACTAATGATTGAGGAGAATCAGATCCATTTTCAGCACAATTATATGCACGAGTAAGGCCAATAAAGGAGCAAATAATAACACCTAGTAATATTAATACAGCCAAGACATACATTGCTCTAGCATTACCATTGGATTCGCTCTTATTATCAACTATTACAAGGTTTCCTTTAGAATTCTGAACTAAAGGTGGAATACCTTGCCTACAACTTATACACTAACACGAATTTAAATCTACACCCATTTTTATAAGACTAGAGTGATATTGTTTAATTTCTTCTGCTTGCAGTGTGTCTGTTTGCAGATAAACTTGAATTGGGAAAGAAGCATAACTTAAATTCGTGAATGTGGTAAACACAATTAAAAGTAAGAGTAGTTTTTTATGTTTCAGTTTATTTCATATTTAATAATGGCGCAAAACTAAAACATAGAGAATAAAGTATTATGTAAGCATAGTAAATTAAAAAATCATAATGACAGAGGGATTTTTTATAAAAAAATACAATCAATTAACTAATACTAATCAACATTATCATGTAAAAATGAATTATTCTGTTTAAGCTCAGTTGTATTATTTTTTCCATCACTCAAAGTATAAGTTGAAACTTCATCTTCTGATGAATGAGTAGTTTCTTCCAACTCCACATTATTACGCTTATAAGCAGGCACATCTTCTAAATCGGTAAGCCCAGAAGGAGTACGCAACTGTTGAGAGATTGCTCTTAATCTGTTTTCACGCTCACGCGCTTCCACTTTCATAGTATCTGTACTAACAGGTAAACTTTCAATAGTTTGCAAGGTTTCTGATTCTTGCGTTATTTCGTATTCATCATCCAATTCCAGAGTAACCGTTTTGAGTTCTGCTTTTGACTGTTCTTCTTCGAGCAATTCTGTAATAACTTGTTCAGCTGATTCTTCTTCATTAATATTCAATTCAAATACTATCTTGTTTTCTGAAATTTGAGGAATTGTATCTACAACTTCAGGTATTCCAGAGCTCATCAATTCATCAATTGGATCAGTATATTCTTCATCTTCCAAATCTAAAGTATGCTGAGGCTCATTATTTTCATGAGAAGATACTACGGTTTCAAGATCAAGATCTAATACAGTATCATCATTTATTTCTTCTGTTTGGTAATCTTCTAATAATTCCTTATCATCTAAACCAACAATTGTAGTCCCTTTTGGTTTTCTTTTTTCTTCAAATCCAGTTGCAATTACCGTAACACTTACAGCTGCCCCTAACTCAGAATCAATACCAATACCTTCAATAATATTAACATTACGTCCTGCAGCTTCTTGTATTTTGTTTTTAATCTTAGCTAATTCTGACATTCTGATTTCACCATCACCATCACCGGTAACAATTTTTAACAATACTTGCTGAGCGCCAGTTATATCGTTATCATTAAGTAATGGAGAATCTAAAGCCTGAGTAACTGCCTCAATTGCTCTATTTTCACCTTCTGCTTTTGCTTGCCCCATCACAGCAGTACCGCTATTTTCCAATACCTTACGCGCATCATTTAAGTCAATATTCACTAATAAATGTTGCGAAATCACCTCAGCAATTCCTTTTGTGGCTGTATTTAATACTTCATTTGCTTTTCCAAACGCTTCAGTAAAAGTCAAGTCACCGTACACCTCAATTAGTTTCTCATTATTAATCACTAATAACGTATCAACATATTTTTTAAGTTCGGCAATACCCTCATCAGCATATTGTTTACGGTAACCACCCTCAGTTATAAATGGAATAGTCACAACGGCCACTGTCAAAATTCCTTTTTCGCGCGCAATTTCAGCAATTACAGGAGCTGCACCGGTACCGGTACCACCACCCATACCAGCTGTTAAAAACAACATCTTAGTATTTGCATCCAACAATTCAGTAATTCTGTCCGCACTTTCTTCAGCTGCTTTTTTACCCACTTCAGGATTAGAGCCGGCACCCAAACCCTCCGTCAGACTAACACCTAACTGAATTTTAATTGGAACTGGACTGGCTTCAAGGGCTTGTGAATCTGTATTAGAGACTACAAAATCCACCCCTTTAATCCCATGTTCAAACATGTAATTTACAGCATTACTACCACCACCACCAATACCCATCACTTTTATTTGTGAGGATTGGTTTTTTGGCATCTGAAAATCCATTCCTAAGTCAATTGCGCTCATAATTTTCTTTTTTTTTGAATTTATATTTATTAATTATTTTCTTCTTCTGTAAACCAGTCTTTTAGTCTATCAATTATTCCACCATTATTATTCACACCTTCTTCTATTTCCATTTTTTCAGTTTCTTCTTCCTTTCTTGGCGATCTTTCGTTTTCGATATGTTCAAACCCTTTAAGCACTAACCCCACCCCTGTTGAATACATTGGACTAACTACAACAGCTTTTGACTCACTACCTAAATGTTCATTAGGATAGCCAATTCTAGTTTCCTTTCCTGTAACAAAAGCAACTAATTGTTTTAAATTTCTAATTTGTGATCCGCCACCCGTAAGCACTATACCTGTCATTAGTTTATTTTCATAGCCTGACACTTTAATCTCATGATAAATCAAATCAATTATTTCTTTCATTCTTGATCCAATAATTTCAGACAGGTTTTTTACAGCTATTTCTTTTGACTCTCTTCCTCTTAACCCTGGTATTGAAACCATTACATTCTCCTGGTCGTCAGTATACATAGCTGAGCCAAATTTTATTTTTAGTAACTCGGCTTGCTTTTCAAGTATCTGAAGCCCTGATTTTATATCTTTCGTAATTACATTTCCGCCAAATGGAATTACTGCTGTGTGTCGAATTATATTATTTAAAAAAATAGCGACATCAGTTGTGCCTCCACCAATATCAACCAGTGTAACTCCTTCTCTTTGCTCGTCATCATCTAGTGTAGCAACAGCCGATGCGAAAGGCTCTAACACTAATTCCTTTGGAATTAACCCTGCTTTTTCCACACATCTCATTACGTTTCTGACAGCACCAACTTGAGCGGTAATCACATGAAAGTTAGCTTCCAATTTTACTCCAGCCATACCTATCGGATCTTGAATACCATCCACTCCATCAACCGTATATTCTTGTGGTATTACATGAATTATTTCCTCCCCTGGAATTGTAATTAACTTAAACATATTTGATTTTAATTTATCAATATCTGCCTTCTCAATCTCAATCTCAATATTATCTCTTACAATCTCGCCTCTATGCTGTAAACTCTTAATATGTTGTCCCGCAATACCTACATAAACCTCTTTAATATCAATGCCTGATTTCTGTTTTGCCTCTTCAACAGCTCCTTTAATTGAAGTCACTGTTTGATCAATATTCGCCACTATTCCTCTGGAAACACCAATAGATACTGCTCTACCCATTCCTAAAATTTCTAGTTTTCCGTATTGATTTTTCCGACCAATCATTACTGATATTTTAGTAGTTCCAATATCCAGACTAACAATACAATCACCAATTTTTATATCTTCATTACTCCCTTCCATATTTCTTATTTTTTAGTACACACAATTTGATTGTTATACTTTAAACTTACGTTAGAATAAGTTTGCCAACCTTTAATTGGCATAGCTTGCTGATAAAACTGATATAAATTGTCTAATTTTTCATTCACCTGAGTAAGAAAACCAAAATAAATTTTTTGCTCGCCTACCCTTGGTATTAAAATGACATCATTGTCAATAAAATGCAATTGCGTTATTTGTGCTTTCCAAAACTCACTTTCATTAATTATATTAACAAAATCAAATATTTCTTTATGATTCTGCTCGCTTACATTTCCGCTTACTATCAATACTCTTGGCGTATAATATTTAGAAATTGGCATTACATTACCATTAGCATCCAAGTAATAATTGTCATTTTTTGTAATAATTCTAACTACTGCTTTTCTTTGAATAATATCAATACTTATATCTCCTTCCTGGGTAGTAAACACCTCAACATTTTCAATTGAAGGGTGATACTCTAAAAATTGTTCTAATTCTTCTAACTGAAATTGATTTAGACTTACACTATCAAAACTAATGCCATTTTCCAACATAAAATCTATTACAATTTCATGATTAACAAAACATTCTTCAGCAAGTTCAATATTTATTTTATCAAGTGATACCAATTGCTGTTGATGTTTACCATTTGTAAAGGATAGTACCAATACAAAAAGTACAATTACCAACAACCATCTTAATATCATTATTGCTTTTGTCATTAGTTAAGCATGTGTTTTATTGGTTGAACCAAAGCGCCAATATCCCCTGCTCCTAAGGTGAGTAGAACATCTAAATTCTCTCCTTTAAGTATTTTTAACAGCTCCTGTTTTGAACAAGTTTCCTTTTTAGAATTTGTACATAAATCCAATAACATTTGTGAATTAACCCCTGAAATTGGTTCTTCTCTTGCTGGATAAATATCAAGTAAAATTAATTGGTCAGCTAAAGACAAAGAGATAGCAAATTCAGTAATAAAATCTTGAGTTCTAGAATATAAATGAGGTTGGAATACTACAGTGATAGTTCTGTTTGGGAAAAGTTGTTTAGCCGCATTTATTGTAGAACTTACCTCATTAGGATGATGTGCGTAATCATCTACAAATGCTAAGTCATCATTGTTTATCAGAACCTCAAACCTCCTGTTAATGCCACTAAAAGTAGTAATACCTTCTGAAATATCTTCAGCCGAAACACCTAAACAGTAACATACACAAGCAGCTGCAACTGAGTTACTGATATTATGTTTGCCCGGCAAAACAAACTCTATGTCAGTTTGATTTAGTTCTTCCAGCAGCCCAGAGGGAACATTTAATGACGATAAATCAAAAATCATTTTTCCGTTTTTTACTCTAATATTTTCAGCATAACAATCTGCTTTTGAAGTAGCGGAATAAGTAAGTTTTTTTCCTTTTTCTGGAATTGGAAGATCAATATCAACAGATTTCTCAACTAATAATATTCCTTTTTGTTTTATCTGAGATGTAAATTGAATAAATGCCTTGTGTAAATCTTCTTTAGTTTTATAAACATCCATATGATCAACATCAACAGAAGTAATAATCGCCACATCTGGTTTTAATTGTAAAAATGATCGATCATACTCATCTGCTTCAACTACAAGTATATTTTCTTTTTTTGCTAACAGTAAATTAGAATTATAATTCTTACTAATACCACCTAAAAAAGCTGTAGAATCTTTACCGGAATTTTGTAAAATATGAGCCAAAATAGTTGAGGTAGTTGTCTTGCCATGTGTCCCAGCTACTGCTATTGTAAATAATTGATGACTTATCATTCCTAAAACCTCTGCTCTTTTATATAATTTACAACCTTTTGCCTTAAAAAACTGAAGTTCTTTATTTTCCAATGAAACTGCGGGAGTGTAAATAATTAACATTTCATTACAATCTGCATCTTTAATTTTAGAGGGGATATTATCTGCTCCAACACTATAGTGAATATTAACACCCTCTGATTCAAGTTCCTTACATAAATCTGATTCAACTTTATCATACCCACATACATTCTTTCCTTTTGCATTAAAATATCGAGCCAAAGCGCTCATTCCAATACCGCCAATGCCTACAAAATAAATATGTTTATATAAATCTAAATTCATTTTTTTATCAACCCAATTGCAATATCTGCTATTTGTATTGCTGCATCTTTAACTGCTATTTTTTGTATATTACTACTTAACTCTTTCTGTAAATCTTTATTTTCCAATAGGTCCAAAAGACTATATACAAGTTTACAGCTTGCCTGACTGTCCTCTACAAGCAATGCTGCTTTCTTATTAACTAAGGATTGTGCATTTTTATACTGATGATTTTCAGAAACATTTGGGGAAGGAACTAATATTACAGATTTACCAACACAACAGAGTTCTGATATAGCAATTGCTCCTGCACGTGAAATAATAACATCTGCTGTTGCATATGCTAAATCCATCTCTTTTATAAATGTAAAAGCATTTACTCCTTTTATATTAAGATCCTTAATTTTATTTTGAGCTTTTTCCTGAAATGAAATACCTGTTTGCCAAATTAGATTTACATCTTTTTCTTTAAACAAATTTAGATTTTCAGCAATTGCATTGTTTATTGATTTAGCACCTAAACTACCGCCAACTACAAGTACTGTTGGCTTGTCGTTATCAATTAAAAATAGTTTTTCCCCATCTTGTGTTTTACTATGAAACCCCAATATATCCTGTCGAATTGGGTTGCCTGTAAATATCATTTTCTCTTTAGGAAAAAATCGCCCCATATTATCATAGGCAACACATACTTTTTGGACATATTTAGACAGAATTTTATTTGTAATTCCCGGATAAGAATTTTGCTCTTGAATTAAGGATGGTATTCCTTTACGACTAGCTGCAAATAAGAGTGGTCCGCTTGCATAACCACCAGTTCCAATTGCTATATCTGGTTTAAACTGTTTAATAATTTGATTAGCTTTAAATATACTATGCAGCACTTTAAAAGGGAACAATAGATTTCTACTACTTAAATTTCTTTGTAAACCACTAATCCAAAGACCAATTATTTTATATCCAGATGCAGGTACTTTTTCCATTTCCATGCGATCTTTAGCCCCCACAAAAAGAAACTCAACATTGTCAACTTTTTGCTCAATTGCTTTTGCAATAGCAATTGCTGGAAAAATATGCCCTCCAGTTCCTCCTCCACTTATTATTACTTTAAGCCTTTTCATAGGATCTATCTGTTGAATCTCTACTTATACTTAATACAATTCCTATTGCAATACAGGTAAATACTATTGAAGTACCCCCCAAACTTATTAGTGGTAATGTCTGTCCAGTTACGGGCAATACTGCAACTGAAACCAACATATTTATTATTGCTTGGAATACTACTGAAAACATTAGGCCGACGACTACCAAACTACCAAAAACGCTTTCTATCCGTAAGGAAATTCGAATAGCTCGGAACAATAAAATTAAATAAAATAGCAGAGCCATTACCCCTCCAAACAGACCGTATTCTTCAATAATAATAGCATAAATAAAATCAGAAGATGAATAAGGCAAAATACTTCTTTGCATACTTTTACCAGGACCTCGTCCAATTATTTCTCCATTCTGTATGGCTACCAAAGCTTGAGTTTGTTGATAATCTTTAGTTTGTTCATCTCCCTCCGCATCAATAAAGAAACTATCTATACGGCTCACCCATGTAGCTGACCTTGGCATAATTTTTACTCCTAAAGGGGTAAACTTTGCAGCTGAATAAATTGTAAGCGCTCCTACAAAAGCAACGCCAATAATCCCTGCAATAAATTTAATTCTGATCTTCCCTACAAACATCAGCACCAAACCATTTATAAACACCAAAGCTGCTGTGGAAAAATTATTGGGCAAAATTAAAGCGCAAACCAAAAGTAATGGGCCTAACACGTACCATACTAAATCTTTTAAATTATCTAAATAATCCCTTTGTTTGCTGATTTGCCGAGCCATATAAATTAGAATAGCTAGCTTAGCCACATCAGAAGGCTGAAACTGCTGACCAGCAATTTGCAGCCACCTTGAAGCGCCATTAACACTCACTCCAATAATGAAAACAAGAATTAATAATCCTAAGCTTAAGAAATAAGCTAATTGTCCTAATTTTGAGAAATATTTAAATTTAATTTTATGCACTACATACATAGCAAGCAAACCTAGTAATAGTTTAATTATATGATTGAATAAAAAATACCAACCAGCAGTACTATATACCACCAAAATTGAGAATAATGACAATGCAAGGACTACTCCCCAAATTGTTCTATCCCCTTCCAGATTGATATTTTTAATCCAAGAATTCAACTTAGAGCTTTCTTACCGATTGTTTAAATTGAAATCCTCTATCCTCATAATTAGCAAATAAATCAAAGCTTGCACAGGCAGGTGATAATAATACTACATCTTTTTTATCCGCCAATGCATAGGATTGTTTTACTGCTTCTTGCATGTTTGATGCTTGAACAATAGTATCGACCTTTCCTCTAAAGCTATTAATAATATTTTGGTTATTTTCTCCTAAACAAATAATCGCCTTCACCTTTTCATCTACCATATTAACTAATTCAGTATAATCATTTCCTTTGTCTACTCCACCAACAATCCAAACCACTTTTTTAGTCATACTTTCAAGGGCGTACCAACACGCATTTATATTTGTAGCTTTGGAATCATTAATAAAATCGATACCATGTACAGTAAGTATATATTCCAATCTGTGTTCAACATTCTGGAAATCAATCATTGCTTGACGGATAACCGTATCCTTTACTTCAAATACTCTAGCTGCCATAGCGGCTGCCATTGAGTTGAAGATATTGTGCTTGCCTTGTAGGGCTAGTTCTTGCATGGTCATAGTGTTATTATTTAAATTAATTATTATTTCATTGTTATTGTAAAATCCTCCCTCTGTTTGCTTAGTTTTTAATGAGATTGGTAGTTTTCTTGCTTTTGTTGTGAGCGCCTCTATCATTGCATCATCTGCATTATAAATTAGCACATCTTCTGTAGTTTGATTTTCTGTAATCCTGAATTTTGATGACGCATAATTTTCCAGTTTATTATTATATCTATCCAAATGATCAGCAGTAATATTTAATAATATACCAACATCACTTCTGAATTTCTGAATACCATCCAACTGGAAACTACTCAATTCCAAAACGATATAATCATAATCCCTCTCAGCAATGGACAATGCAAATCCAACCCCTACATTGCCTGCAATAAGCACATCATAACCTGCACTTTTCAGTAGATGTCCTAATAACAAAGTGGTAGTCGTTTTTCCATTACTTCCTGTAATAGCTGCAATTTTTGCTTTAGTGTATCTAAAAGCAAATTCTACTTCAGAAATCACTGGAATTTCTTTAGTAATTAATTGCTGAATTAAAGTCACTCCGTCAGGAATCCCAGGGCTTTTAATCACCTCATCTGCATTTAGAATGTATGCAGGGGTATGTTTTTGCTCCTCCCACTTAATCTCATTATTTAAAAGAACTACTTTATTTTCATCCGTAATTGTTCCTTTATCTGAAACAAAAACATCAAATCCTTTTTGCTTTGCTAAAACAGCCGCACCCACCCCACTAATTCCTGCTCCTAAAACGACTATTCGTTTTGTCATCACCTCAATTTTAAAGTCACAATTGTTATTACTGCCAACATGATTCCAATAATCCAGAACCTTGTTACAATCTTACTTTCATGCATTCCTAATTTTTGATAATGATGATGCAATGGGGCCATCTTAAAGATGCGTTTTCCTTCTCCAAGTTTCTTTTTTGTATATTTAAAATATCCGACTTGTAACAACACAGAAACATTTTCAATAAGAAAGATTCCACACAAAACTGGAATTAATAATTCCTTACGAATTAGGATGGCAACTACTGCAATAATTCCTCCTAGAGCCAAAGAACCGGTATCACCCATAAACACTTGGGCTGGATAAGAATTGTACCACATAAAACCTACACAAGCGCCTACAAAAGCAGACATATAAATCACTAATTCACCTGTATTCGGTATATACATTATATTCAAGTAATCAGCTGCAATAATATTACCAGAAACATAGGCGAAGAGCGCAAGGGTTGCTCCAATAATTGCTGACGTTCCTGTTGCTAATCCATCCAAGCCATCTGTCATATTCGCTCCATTTGAAACTGCTGTAATTATTACAACAACAATCAGTACAAACAAAATCCACGCGTAGTCTTTTGCTGTATTACCCATCCATGAAGTTAAAGATTGATAATCAAATTCATTATTTTTAAAAAAGGGTGTGGTTGTTTTTGAAGATTTCTGAGCCTCATGCATAGAAATTTCAGTTTCAGAAGAAATATGCACATCTTCTTTTACCACAATATCTGCATGAAATACCATAACCAAGCCTACAATTAAACCAATACCCACTTGACCTAAAATTTTGAACCTACCCGCAAGTCCTTCTTTGTCTTTTTTATATACCTTGATATAATCATCAATAAAGCCAATAGCACCTAACCATAAAGTGGAAATGATCATGATAATGATGTATATATTATCTAACTTAGTGAACAGTAATGTTGGAATAAGGATAGCAGCCAAAATGATTAACCCACCCATAGTTGGCGTTCCTTTTTTACTTTCTTCTCCTGCCAAACCTAGCTCTCTTACTTGTTCGCCAATTTGTTTGTTTCTAATCACATTTATGATCTTACCCCCAAAAACTAGAGACACTAATAAAGAGGTGATAATTGCCATTGCTGCACGAAAGGAAATATACTGAAACAATCCTGCTCCAGGAAAATCGTATGCATTTTGTAGATATTCGAATAAATAGTATAACATTATTATATAATTATATTTAATGATTGTTTGAGCTCTTCTAAATCGTCAAATGGAAATTTTTCTCCATTAATTTCTTGATATTTTTCGTGTCCTTTTCCTGCAACAAGCACTATGTCGTTTGCATTTGCTAAGCGGCAAGCCGTTTTAATTGCTTGTTGTCTATCTGTAATTACTAATACTTTCTTCTTCTGCATAGGATTAAGCCCTTGCATCATATCTTCAATAATTGTATCTGGGTTTTCTGACCTTGGATTATCAGTAGTAAAAATTACTTGATTGCTTAAATTACAAGCTACAGCTGCCATTAATGATCGTTTTGTTTTATCTCTATCACCACCACAACCTACCACTGTAATTAGTTTTTCAGCATTTGCACGAATTGAATTTATAGTTGCAATTACATTCTTAAGCGCATCATCCGTATGTGCATAATCTACTATGGCAGTAATTTTTTCTTCTGACTGCAAACACTGGAATCTTCCTTCAACAGGCATAAGCATGCTTAATGCCGTTAGGACCTGATAGTCTTCAAAGCCAAAAAGATTAGCAGCCGCATAAACTGAAAGTATGTTATAAGCATTAAAATCACCAATTAATTTTACCCAAACATCTGTCTTGTTGATATTCAGCAACATTCCTTCAAATTGATTTTCAAGCACTCTACATTTATAATCTGAAACTGATTTTAAGGAATAAGTTTCTTGTTTTGCTTTTGTTCCTTCCAACATTTTCATACCGTTTTTATCATCCTTATTGCTAAGTGCAAATGCAGTTTTTGGAAGATTGTCAAAAAAAGATTTTTTTACATCTCTGTATTCAGCAAAAGTGTTGTGATAATCCAAATGATCCTGAGTAAGATTAGTGAAAACCCCGCCAGAAAAACTTAATCCTGAAATTCTATCTTGCGCAATAGCATGTGAACTCACCTCCATAAAACAGTATTCACAACCTTGCTTAATCATTTTGCTCAACAAGTAATTAATCTGCAGAGGATCAGGAGTAGTGTGAGAGGATGGAATAATGGCATCTATAATTTTATTTTGAATAGTTGATAGCATCCCCGTCTTGATATTTAATATACCAAACAGCTGACTAAGCAAACTCACAATAGTAGTCTTCCCATTAGTGCCCGTTACTCCAACAAGCTTTATCTTTTCTGATGGATTATCATAAAAATTAGCCGCTATAATTCCTAAAGCTATATTGCTATCTTCTACTTGAACATAAGTAACCTTATTATTCAATTCAGTAGGCATATCTTCCAGCACAATAACAATAGCTCCCGCTTCAATTGTTTGTTGAATGTAACTATGTCCGTCAGACTGTGTTCCTTTAACAGCAACAAAAAGGAAAGATTCTTTAATTTTTCTAGAATCAAAAGCGACATCACTAAGTTCAATATGAGTAGTCCCAACTACTTTTGTAATATTTACTTTATATAATAATTGCTGTAAATTCATTAGGCTAATTCCAATTTAATTATTGCTCCTTTTTTAAAAGTATCTCCTTTTGATATTGATTGTAGCACTACAGCACCACAGCCTATACTTTCAACAATTAACCCATAGGTTTCTAATAAATAAATTGCATCTTGAATTCCCATCCCTCTTAAATCAGGCATAGTTCCATTTTGCAAATCTTTTTCTACTTTCCTAACTTTCAAAAACACAGTATCTTTTGTTGTTTGAGGCACCATCCAAAGCTCATTAGTTGAAGTAGTGTTTATAGCAAGCTCATTAAGCACTTTATTTGCCTCAGCAACACTTCCTTGTTTTATTTTCGGCAAATCTGCTATAACATCTGTTTTTTGCAAAGCTTTATGAAGGTTCATATCAGAAGCATATACCTTATCAGCTAATTCTTTAAAAATTGGAGCAGCAACCGATCCGCCATAATGCCCATTTTCTTTAGGATTATTTATCACTACTATACAAGAATATTTTGGATTGTCCGCAGGGAAGAAACCTACAAAAGAGGCTTGATATTTTTTTCGCTCTTGTTCCTTTCCGTTTTGCGCTTGTTTCTTTCTGGCAGTAAAGTTAGTTACAATAGTGCCTGTTTTTCCTGCAATTAGATAATTTCCTGATTTAATGTTTTCTGCTGTCCCTTTTTCTACAACCCCAATAAGCAAAGGTATTACCGCATCAATAGTTGCTTTTGAACATATTGCAGGATTAATCACTTCAGTAGTGCGCTCTTGAATTACTTTACCATCACGACTAATTGCTGAAGTAAAAATTGGTTTTATCATTTTCCCTTTATTAGCAATTGCATTGTAAAAAGTAAGCATATGAATTGGCGTAAGCTTCATCTCATATCCTATTGACATCCACGGTAATGATGTCCCTGACCAACCTGTTTTATTAGGATTTGGTGATGAAAAATTGTTTGGAGAAGGCAATTCTAACTTTAAAGGTGTACTTAATCCCATTTTATAAATCCTATCAGTAAATGCTGTAGGGGTACTTTTATAATTATTAAAAATAATTCGCGAAATACCAACATTAGAAGAAATAATAAATGCTTTCTCTATAGTAATTTTATCATATAACCCTACTTTGGAATCCCGCATCACACTTCCTCCTGGATAAGTAAATTTTCCCCCATAAGTTCGTACAGAATCTTCTACTTTAAAAAACCCGTCTTCAAGCCCAGCAATGACTGACGCTAATTTGAAAGTAGATCCTGGAGCAACATGTTTTCCGATAGCGTAATTAAAATTCTCTCTTACGCTTCCGTCCTCCTGTTTTTGAAGATTTGCAATTGCTTTCACATGCCCTGTATTCACCTCCATCAACACCACACAACCCCAATCCGCATCATGATGAAGCAAAGTATTCTCTAATGCCTTTTCAGCAACATCTTGCATATCCGTATTTATAGTGGTTATTACATCATTTCCAGCCCTTGGCAATTTATTTCCCTCAGCATCCTGTTTGTATGGGATCCAAATAGTTATTGGTTTGCTTGTGACAGTGTCTTTTATTACAATTCTTCGTTTGAAAAACCTACCACCAACACCTGAAAGTGTTTGATTAAATGCTCTTTCAATACCTACAGGATTAACATTTCTTAATACACCAATTGTTCTTTCCGCTAATAATCCAAATGAGTTTTCCCTATTTGGTCTTGGTGCTGGAATAAGCCCGCCTCTATTTTGTCCTAATTTAAAAATTGGCATTTTCTTTAAAGTATTTAGCTTATTGTGAGTCACATTATTTTGCAGCAATTTATATTCCTTTTTGTCCTTTTTGGCAATCCTTAAAAGCTGCTCATATTCACTTGGATTTTTATCATCAAATAAGTTTGCAAGACCATCGGAAATTTCAACAACATGCTTTTCAAATAGCACACTATCAATCACGCTCATATCTAGATGTACATCATAAAGCGGCATTGAAATTGCTAATAAAGAACCATCATCAGAAATTATATTTCCTCTAGGAGCATCAATTTCTTTATATCCTGGCTGACTACTAGTGTTAATTTTAGCACTAAATTGTATCTTTACAATTTTAACAACTACCCCTACAGCAATAAGCACTACAAATAGGTAAAGTCCAATAATTCTAAAATTGATATCTTTTATCTTTTTAGTCATTATCTTTTTCAATAATGCTTGGGGGCGTTAATGAAGTCTTTAATCCTTTATCAGCAACAATTTCTTCTATTACTGATCTTCTATACATACTCATTAAATCTGACTTGGTAGTAATGTACACCAAACGCAAATCTGCTACTTCTTGCTCCAAAGAAATTGATTCTTTTAATAAGCGTTCTGCACGAAAAGAAATTCTGATATTTAACAAAATAAGAAATACAATAAAAAGCAAAAAAGGAATATACTTCTGATTATTTTGATCCGCAATAAACTCCCCTTTCAAAATAGACAGCAATGAACTAGTGTTTTCTTTTATCTTATTCATTTATTTTTTTTCAGCTATGCGTAATTTAGCACTTCTAGCTCTAATATTTTCTTCTATTTGCCGCTTGCTTGCTACTATAACTTTTCGTGTAATTTCTGTTAAAGATTTAATAGGATTTCCAAAAAAATCTTTTTCTAACTCTCCTTCAAGATTTCCTTTTTTCATTAAGTTTTTAACCATCCTATCCTCCAAAGAATGGTAAGACAATACAACTAGTCTTCCTCCTTCACTCAGCATATCAACAGCATCTAAAAGCATTTCTTCCAAAGCCTTCATCTCATCATTTACTTCAATTCGAATAGCTTGAAAAATACGAGCTAAAAACTGGCTTCTCTTTTTTTCTGGAACCATATGAGCCACTACATCAATTAGCTGATTGGTAGTAATAATGACTTCTTTCTCTCTAGCCTCAACAATAGCTCTTGCAATAGCTCTTGAATTTCTGAGCTCACCATATTTATATAACACATTAGCCAAGTCCTCTTGAGCATATTCATTCACCACGTCTTTTGCCGACAAAGAAGAATTAGTATTCATTCTCATATCCAACTCTCCATCAAAACGAATAGAAAAACCTCTTTCAGCTACATCAAACTGATGAGAAGATACTCCTAAATCAGCCAACAAGCCATCAATCTTACGCACACCTTCCATTCTTAAAAAGTTTTTCAGATGCCTAAAGTTTGTATTAATCAATTTAAAACCATCTGCCTGTAATACGTTTTTATGCGCATTTTCATCTTGATCAAAAGCAAACAACTTACCTCCTTTTAAATTCTTTAGGATTAATTTGGAATGCCCACCGCCACCAAAAGTAACATCAACATAGATTCCTGTGGGCCTAATATTTAGCCCTTCAATACATTCGTTTAATAATACCGGATTATGATATTCCATCCGATTCATCTTCAGTTTGATTTCCCATCACATCTTCAGCCAGATTTCCGAAATCTACCAGTGTTTCGGATACTGAAGCCTCATACTTATCTTTATCCCAAATTTCAATCATATTTACTGAAGAAGAAAGCACTATCTCTTTTTGTAAATCCGCAAAAAAATACAAATCCTTAGGAATTAAAAACCTACCCGATCCATCAACATCCACTACTTTTAATCCAGACATGTAGGATCGTATAAAATCATTGTTCTTTTTAACAAAACGATTCAATTTATTCACCTGTCCCACCACCTTATTCCATTCTGAAATCGGATGAATTTCTAAACATTTATTAAAAACTGATCTTTTAATAACAAAGCCATCACCCATCACATCTTTCAATTGCTTTTTAAGGGCCGCAGGAAACATCACGCGCCCCTTGGCATCTGCTTTACATTCGTATGTCCCTATTACATTTATCACTTTTAGTTGCTTTGAATCTGGGTGCTAATATAGGTATAAATCCCACTTTCTACCACTTTCTACCACTTTGTTAACAACTTTACCCACCTGCATACATTTATAGCCTACATCATCTAGTCGTTGCCATTAACAAATATTTTCGTTTCTTTGTAGATTAAAATCAGAAATTATATGATTGAGGTAGGGGGAAAATTTCAATGGCTTGAGGAAGGAGAAGGAGGACAGCCTATCATTCTTTTACATGGTTTAATGGGAGGGATTGAGAATTTTGGAGAAATGGTTAATTTTATCTCAGCAGAGTATAAAGTTTACGGTTTAGACTTAAAGTTATTTGAAGGAAGTTTACTTAAAGTTTCCGTTAAATCTTTAAGTGACTATCTATACAAATTCATGAAACACTTGAACCTTAAAAGTGCTGTATTAATAGGAAATTCCATGGGGGGACATATTGGTTTGATATTTTCAAAAGAACACCCAGAAATGGTAGACGGCCTTATCCTAACTGGAAGCTCAGGGCTTTATGAAAATGCAATGGGAGATTCTTTCCCTAGAAGAGGAGATAAAGACTACATTAGAAAAAAAACAGAAGAAGTTTTTTATGATCCAAAAGTAGCTACAAATGAATTAGTAGATAGAGTATTTGAAATTGCAAATAACCGTGTTTCAATTTTAAGATTATTAGGCTATGCAAAATCAGCTATAAGGCACAATATGGCGGAGGACTTACCTCATTTTAAGATGCCTATCTGCTTAATATGGGGAGAGCATGACAAAGTGACTCCGCCAAAAGTAGCACATGAATTTCATTCTTTATTACCAAATTCTGAATTGCACTGGGTGCCATTATGTGGACACGCTCCTATGTGGGAACATCCAGAAGAATTTAGTAAAATTGTATTACAATGGCTTAAAGCCAAATTCTAAAAAAAGATGAACATTAAAACTGCCGAGTTTGTAATTAGCAATACTGATTATAGGATTTGTCCTGCTCCAAAAATGGCAGAATATGCTTTTATTGGAAGATCTAATGTTGGAAAATCATCACTAATCAATGCATTGGTTAACCAAAAAAACTTAGCCAAAACCTCAGGGCGACCAGGAAAAACACAACTCATCAATCATTTTATAATAAATAAAGGATGGTATTTGGTAGATTTACCAGGATTTGGGTACGCAAAAATTTCCAAAACTAAACGAGCAGAGTTTCATGATATGATAAGCGAATATTTGCTTAACAGAACAAATTTAATGTGTTTATTTGTTTTGATTGACAGCCGACACAAACCTCAAGGCATTGATCAAGAATTTATGCAATGGCTGGCCGAAAAAGGAATCCCATTTGTAATGGTATTTACAAAAATAGATAAGCTAGGAAAAGTAGTGCTGATAAAAAATATTAGAGCGTACAAAGTAGAGATGCTAAAGCTATGGGCGGAGCTACCTCAGATATTTATCACTTCAGCAGAAAAAAAGACTGGAACAAAAGAACTTTGCAATTTTATTGAGCAATTAAACTCTCAATTTAAAGAAACTATTTAGTTCCTTGAATTTCTGTTTCTTCTGCAAAAAACTCACAGTAATCGCGTAAAGCTCCTGCTAACTTATCATGTCCTGTTGAACGATCCAAAGTAGCTGCCATACTCATCATTGTTTGATGATACATGATAAACATTTCATTAACCGGCATGTCTTTTGTCCAAAGATCAATACGCAAAGTTTCTTTAGTTTTTGCAGCCCAAGCCGACACCATCAATGCCTTAATATTATTCTCATCAGTAGCCCCATCATCAGCATGCATTTCAATATTTAACGGTAAATTATTTTCGTCTAATTCTATTTCAAATTTTAAAGTCTGCTTCATCATTACTATTTTGTAGGTTTATATTTTGATTGTTTTAAAAATTCTCTTGAATCTGTTAAATACATCAAATCTTCAATATCAATTTCATTATTACCCATATACTCACTCACCATTCTATAGCCAATATAATAGCCAACTCTTCCTGGGGATTCAGAGGGCATTCCTTTTGAAAAAGGCGCGTAATTAATAAAAGTTCTAAATTGCTGTTCCTCTTTTGAGAACAATAAATTATTGTTTACTATATATTTCCAAATACCGGCCTCATTCTCTTCTACCCAATCCATTTGAGCTTTTGAAAAACGAAACTTATCTTCCATAGTACTTTCAGGTAACATTTTATCAATACAATACATTACCTTTCCCTTGTATATTAGTTGAGAAAGCAAATCTCTACCACCAATATATTGCCGAAAATGCTCATTAATCCACACTTCCGAAACATTAGATGCAATAAACTTTTTTTGCTTATGAAATCTTAAATACTGAGGATCGCCAAGTAGAGAATAATACTTGCTATTTTTTCCTAAAAAATTCTCTAGGCCAATAGCAATATTATTGTCATAAGTAACTACTCCATAATTAAATCCACCAAAAAAAGTAGTTATTTCAGGTACTGGATAAGAAGGGAAGTCAACTAAAAATTGGCCAAATGCAAATTCTAATTCTTCTTCAATTTCAGAAAAATTAGCAAACAAAAGCGCTACTGAATCATAAGCCTCTCGCATATCATTATGCTGAACAAAAGCTAATAATTCATGATAATATTGTGTATCCGGACGGCTTCCTTTTTGCATAATCTGAGTTGAAAAAACTTCATTAAAAGTTCCGAACTCAACCTCCCATTTACCAGCCAATTCCTCAACATTGTCATTATTTATTGTAAATAATGATTGTTCAAATCTACTCACTTTTAAATCTACTTTCACTTTGTCAGAAGTACAAGAAAATAATAAGACCACAGTCAGAAATAAGACAATACGATTCATACTGCAAAAGTAAAAAGTTTTCGCTTACATTTGCAAACAATTATGCAAACTACAGCAATAATAAATCATATTAGCAATTGGCTGCATAGCTATGCTAAAAGCGTAAATATGAAAGGATTTGCAATTGGAGTTTCAGGAGGAATTGATTCAGCAGTAAGCTCAACACTTGCAGCCAAAACAGGCTTACCACTACTGTGTGTAGAAATGCCTATTCATCAAAACACAACACAAGTAGATAGAGGACTAAAACACATTGCTTGGCTAAAAGAAAATTTTAATAATGTTAGTTCTGTAGAGCTAGAACTTACTCCTGTTTTTGATGAGTTTATTGCTCAACTTCCAAAAACCAAAGAACACAATGAATTGGCTTTAGTCAACTCGCGTGCTCGCTTGCGAATGACCACTCTCTATTATTTTGCGCAAGCTAATAATGCTTTAGTAGTGGGTACTGGCAATAAAGTAGAAGACTTTGGTATTGGATTCTTTACTAAATATGGTGATGGAGGGGTGGATATTAGTCCTATTGCTGATTTACTAAAAACTGAGGTGTATGCTCTTGGAAAAGAATTAGGTGTTAATAAGGGTATTTTAACTGCCGCTCCTACTGATGGATTGTGGGCAGACGACAAAACAGATGAAGATCAAATTGGTGCTACTTATCCTGAATTAGAATGGGCAATGACTTTTTCAGCAGATGCAAAAAACCTAAGTGCAAGAGAAAAAGAAGTACTTAGTATTTACACAAAACTTAACAAAGCTAACCAGCACAAAATGCAAGAAATACCAGTTTGCAAAATACCAAAAAATCTTAAGTAATTTATTTTTACTAATTTAGCCATATACTAACCAAAAAATAAAATTATGGGAAATTTAGAAAAACCATTAACTTGGGGGCTTACTATCCTTTTTTTAGGATATTTATTTGTAGCTAATTGTAAATGTGGTGAAGAAGCTTCTTGTACAGCAAACAATGGCTTTAATATTGAATCAGAAAATGAAACTATTGATGTAAATCAAGAGATAAAAATTGAAATTCAGGTAGAAGATGAGAACCTAAATGTAGATGGCATAGTAGATGCAGTGCTTGAAGATATTGACATGGAAGGAAGCATTGATACCGTAAAAATTGACTTAGCAGAAGAAACTGCAGAGTAGTAAAACTTCTATTTATAAAAACAAACAAAAACCCATTAGTTTATAGTGGGTTTTTTATTTCCTCAACCTCCCTTTCACAAAAGCAACTATAAGCAGCATAGAAGCTACAAAAACAGAGAGCCTACCTATATAATCGCCAAAAACACTGTAAAAAGTAATTTCATTATTAAAGGGAACCTCAGTAGTAATACAAATAGCTTCATCCCAATTTGTGCTTTCTAACACCTCTCCTTTTGCATTAATCACGCCAGAAACACCAGTATTAGCTGAGCGAATAATAGTTTTTCTCTGCTCAACAGCTCTTAGCCTAGCATACGAAAAATGCTGTTTGTAACCAACCGTATTTTTCCACCAACCATCATTGGTGATTATGGCAATCAGATTTGTTTTTCCTTTTTGCAAATCGCCATAAATACTTTCATAGCAAATCAAAGGAGTAATAATCTTATTATTCACCATAAATTGATGTACTGTATTCTCACTTCCCAGTGAGCCGCTAGTTCCGCCCAAATCAACAGCTAATTTTGCCAAAGGATCAAAAATATATGGAAATGGCATTTTTTCAACCCCAGGAACTAATTTCGTTTTATGATAAACCTCAACCTTTCCGCTATCAGGAATGAAAATAGCGGAATTATAAGCATCATAAAAGATGTTCTCATTTCGTATTTGTCGAGCAGTAGTCGTTTTTTGATTTCCATGCCCAAACATTTTATAAGTAGAGGATCCTACCAAAATATTAAGATTCGGAAAATATTTTTGCAATTCCCGAAACGCTCTAACACTATGAGTTGCCTCAATTTTATTTTCCCAAACCCCTTCCAATAAAGCGGTTTCAGGACCCACTAAAAGCTGAGTTTCTTTTGTCAAGTGAGGTTTTGCTAAAGCAATAAAATTAGCCAATTGCTGTTCATAGCCTACATTAAATTTATCTGTATAAGGGTCAACATTAGGCTGAACAATAAGCACTTTTAATTGTTTTTCCTTTTTTATATCAGGCATTAAATAATAAGAACTAGTAATAGCAATAAGCAGCACAAGTAAAGGGAGTGCGATTGCTTTCAAATTTTGTTGTTTCACTAATCTGAAAAGTAAAATATTCATTAATAGCACCCAGAATGACCCTCCTAAAAAACCTGTAAATTCATACCATTGCACCACATTAGGAAAATTTGCAAAACCATTTCCTAATGTTAGCCATGGCCATGATAAACCCCAATTCAAATGTAAATATTCCATTGAAATCCAAAAAACAATAAAAGCTGAATAGCCCAATCTGCTTGTAGTTACTGATTTAATTTTATGAAATAAATAAAAGGAGACGGCCATTAGTGTTGCATTCACCAAAAATGCAGCGATTGCACCAAATAATGTGGCATGATACACCCAATAAGTAGTGATTGCATTAAAAATAAAAAATGCTAAAAAAGAAAACCAAAACACTTTTCTTCCTTTTCTATTATCCTCAGATTGTTGCAAATTATCCTCCAACATCAAAAGAGGAACAAAAGCAAGAAATAAAATAGGAAAAACACCAATTTCTGGCCAAGAAAAAGCCAGCAATAAGCCACTCAATACTGATAAAAATAGTCCTTTCATAAGAGTTACAAATATTATCATATTTTTGCTCATATGAATGCAATCAAAAGAAATATCCCAAATATAATTACACTTACTAATCTTTTTTGCGGATTATGTGCTATTATTTTTGCCTTTCAAGGTAACTTACCACTAGCTTCCTTTTGCATTTTTGCAGGTGCTTTTTTCGATTTTTTTGATGGACTAGCAGCCCGCTTATTAAAGGTAACTGGGAAACTAGGAAAGCAATTAGATTCCATGGCGGATATGGTTACTTTTGGAGTTGCTCCAGGATTTATCTTATTTCATATTATGCATGATTCTTTACAAGAAATAACATTTAGAGATGCTGCTGCTGAAGGATTCTTTTTCCCAGAGATATTAGCACTACTGATCCCAATATTTTCAGCTGTTCGTTTGGCTAATTTTAATATTGACACAAGGCAAGTTACTTCATTTATTGGCCTACCTACACCAGTACCTGCTATTTTTGTAGCATCATTACCGCTAATTGATAAATATCAAGAACTCTCAATGCTTTCTGATTTTAGATTTTTAATTGCGATTTCGGTTATTCTTCCACTGCTTCTAGTGGCAAAAATGCCTTTCTTTTCATTGAAATTTAGCAAAGAGGGAAGTATGGCATCAATCTTAAATATTTTCAGAATTATACTAATTTTAGCGTCCGTGATATTATTATTCGTTTTTCAGTTTGCTGCTATTCCTTTTATTGTAATTTTATACCTGATTTTATCACTATTAAATAATATACTATAATTATGAAGTTCAAAGCAGAAATAGACGTAATGCCACTTAAATCATTGTTAGACCCACAAGGTAAAGCCGTAAGTGCAAGTATGGGAAATGTTGGTCTATCAGAAATTGAAAATGTAAGAATTGGAAAACACATTACATTAGAAATTGAGGCTAACAATAAAGAAGTAGCATCATCAAGAGTAGAAAAAGCTTGTAAAAAAATGCTTTGTAATCAGATTATGGAATCGTTTGAATTTACCTTAGAGAAAATATAATTATCTCCTAAGCTCAAAGTTTTTACCTAAGTATACTTTTCTAACTTGTTCGTCAGCTGCTAATTCTTCAGCAGTACCTTGCTTTAGGATATTTCCTTCAAAAAGCAAATAAGCCCTATCCGTAATTTTCAAGGTTTCGTGTACATTATGGTCGGTAATTAATATTCCAATATTCTTATCTTTTAATGTAGCAACTATCTGCTGAATATCCTCTACAGCAATAGGATCAACACCAGCAAAAGGCTCATCTAACAAAATAAATTTAGGATTAGTAGCTAGCGCTCTGGCAATTTCAGTTCTTCTTCTTTCACCACCTGAAAGTAGTCCCCCCATATTTTTACGCACAGGCTGCAATCCAAACTCGTCAAGCAAAGATTCACATTTTTCTTGTTGTTCTTTCTTGCTAAGTTTAGTCATTTCTAATACCGATAAAATATTATCTTCAACCGTCATTTTTCTAAAAACAGAAGCTTCTTGTGCCAAATAACCCAAGCCCAATTGTGCCCTTTTATAAATAGGTAATTTGGTGATGTTTAAATCATCCAAATACACAGCTCCTTCATTGGGTTTTACTAAGCCAACCATCATGTAAAAGCAAGTTGTTTTTCCTGCACCATTCGGCCCTAATAACCCAACAATCTCCCCTTGCCTTAGCTGAACAGAAACCCCTTTGACTACTGCTTTTTTGCCGTAATACTTAATAATATTATTTGCTCTTAAAATCATATTTTTTATTTTCTTGATTTTTAATTACTCTTGCTGATATCTTAATACTCAGCTCATACAATATCATAAGCGGAAAGGCAACCAAAATCTGTGAAGTAATATCAGGCGGTGTAATAATTGCGGACAAAATAAGAGTAACTACCATAGCATGCTTACGATACATACGCATAAATTCAGGAGTAAGCAATCCTATTTTGGTTAAGAAATACACCAAAATTGGTAACTCAAAAATAACACCATTTGCCAAACTCACAGTAGTAACTGTCGAAATAAAAGAAGTCAAACTAATCTGATTCGCTACTGTGCTGCTTACCTGATAAGACCCTAAAAAATTAACTGATAGTGGTGCAATTACATAGTAGCCAAACAATACGCCAAATAAAAATAAGACCGAACTAAAGAAAACTACCCCTCTTGCTATTTTAGTTTCAGCATCATAAAGTGCAGGACTAATAAAACGCCAAAATTCCCAAAACACATAAGGGAAGGCAACTACAAAGCCTGCAAAAACAGAAGTCATAATATGAGTAGAAAATTGCCCGCTCATACTAATGTTCTGCAAACTAAAAGGAGACACACTCATACAAAGCGCATCATCTAATCCTAAAAAACTAGAAATACTACACAAAACTTTATAGGTTGGAAAATCTGGTTTTTGAGGCCCTAAAAGAATAATATCAAACACAACTTCCTTAAAAATAAAAGCAATAATGGCAAAAAATAAAATTGCCAGAGCAGAGCGAATTAAATGCCACCTGAAGATTTCCAGATGATTAAGAAATGACATTTCTTCTTTTTGCGCTCCCATTAAACTACTCCTTCTTTAATTATTTCATGAATATGAATAATACCCCTGTATTGGTGTTCATCCATAATGATTAACTGACTTATATTATGCCTTTCCATCATTTGCAAGGCATCATAAGCTAAGGCGTCTTTTTGCATTGTTTTCGGTTGTAAACACATAATATCTTTTGCATGTAAATTCTCAAAGCTTATTTTTTTCTCTAACATTCTTCTTAAATCTCCATCCGTAATAACTCCTACTAATTTACCCTTATCAATTATAGCTGTAGCGCCAAGTCTTTTTTTAGATATTTCAATTATCACTTCATTAATCGTAGCACCACTGACAACTTGAGGGCTACTATTTTCATGCAAAATATCAATTAACTTTAAATACAAACGCTTACCTAAAGTTCCTCCTGGATGAAAACGAGCAAAATCTTTATCAGAAAAATTCTTGCATGCCAATAAAGTTACTGCCAAGACATCTCCCATCACTAATTGTGCAGTAGTGGAAGAAGTGGGTGCAAGGTTATTAGGACAAGCTTCTTTTTCAACACTAACATCCAATGTAAAATCAGCCTCCTTAGCCAAAAAAGAATCCATATTACCGGTAAGAGCTACGATCGTATTCCTCATATTTTGAATAAAGGGCAAAAGGGCTTTTATTTCAGGTGTATTCCCACTTTTTGAAATACAAATAACCACATCTTCTTTTTGAATATTTCCTAAATCCCCATGTATGGCATCAGCAGCATGCAAAAAAACAGCTGGCTGACCAGTTGAATTAAAGGTAGCCACTATCTTGTTTGCAATATTGGCGCTTTTACCAATTCCAGATACAATTAAGCGCCCTTTAGCGTTTAAAATCAAATCAATAACTTTAACAAAATTGTCATTAATCGTACGCTCAAGCCTCTTGATTTCCTCTACTTCTAAGGCAATCGTTTCTTTTGCAATTTTTTTTATTTCAGTTGAAGATTTCATAACAATAAAGTAGTATATTCGTGTTTTCAAAAACAAGAGCAAAAGTATTACTTTTAAATTAAGCATGAGGATTTCCAAAGAAACACTAAACCAAAACCTGAAAAGTATTTTCGGATTCAATAACTTTAGAGGCGATCAGGAAGAAATAATTCTGAATCTGCTAAAAGGAAATGATAGTATGGTGATAATGCCAACAGGTGGAGGGAAGTCGATGTGTTTTCAGCTACCTGCCCTATTATTAGATGGATGTGCAATTGTGGTTTCACCACTTATTGCCCTGATGAAAAATCAAGTAGATGTATTAAGAGGTTACCACCAGAATGAAAACATAGCCCATGTACTTAATTCCTCTTTAACTAAAACCCAAACCAATCAAGTAAAAGAAGATATCACATCCGGAAAAACAAAACTCCTATATGTGGCGCCAGAATCATTAGTCAAAGAGGAAAATATTGCATTTTTTAAAGCAGTTAAAGTGTCCTTTTACGCTATTGATGAAGCTCATTGTATCTCAGAATGGGGGCATGATTTTAGGCCTGAGTATCGAAAACTAAAACAAATTATTGACAATATAGGAGCAGCACCTATTATTGCACTCACAGCTACAGCCACCCCAAAAGTAAGGCAAGATATCATAAAAAACCTCAATATAAATGACGGAAAATTGTATCTTGATTCATTCAACAGAAGTAATCTTTTTTATGAAATATGTCCAAAAAATGATGTAGCAAAACAAATCATGCAATATCTAAGTACCCGTGAAGGAGAATCAGGAATAATATATTGCCTAAGCAGAAAGAAAGTAGAAGAAATAGCGGAAATTTTACAAATAAATGGCATTAAAGCTTTGCCCTACCATGCAGGATTAGATGCTAAAAAAAGAACTGAACATCAAGAAGCTTTTTTAATGGATGACTGTAATATAATGGTAGCTACAATTGCCTTTGGGATGGGAATTGACAAACCAGATATTCGTTATGTTATACATCATGATATTCCTAAAAGTCTTGAGGGATATTACCAAGAAACAGGAAGGGCTGGAAGAGATGGAGGAAAAGGAGATTTAATTACCTTTTATGACTATAAAGACATTGAAAAACTAGAAAAATTCTTACAAGGAAAACCTATTTCTGAACAAGAAGTAGGGCGTTTACTAATCATGGAAACCATTGCTTTTTCGGAAACCTCAATGTGCAGAAGAAAATATTTACTTCATTATTTTGGAGAGGAGTTTGATGCAGATAAGTGTGACGAAATGTGCGACAACTGCAAGAACCCTAAAGATAAAACAGAAGGAATGAACTATGTTAAACTACTGCTTGAAGGCGTGTTAACTTGTCGTGAACGATTCAAACCAAAAGAAATGGCGAAAATTATGGTAGGTGATAGCAATTCACTTATCAATCAACATATGTCACAAATTGAAGATACGTTTGGTTCAGGAAAAGCGAAATCAATAGGGTTCTGGCATTCTATCATCCGGCAAGTATATGTAAAACAATTGCTTACTAAGGAAATAGAAAGTTATGGTGTACTGAAAATTACAGAGGCAGGAAAAGAATACCTAAAGAAACCTTATTCTTTTGAAATCACTGAAGATCATGACTATGACAGATTGAACACAAATAGTGGTGGTGAGCAAAAAGGAGAGGCAATGGATAAAGTCTTATTCAACATCCTTAAAGATTTAAGAAAGAAACTAGCTAAAGAAATTGGGTTACCTCCTGCAATATTATTTATGGAACCCTCCTTGATTGATATGGCAAATCAATATCCTATAACAATAGAAGAAATGGCGCAAGTACAAGGAGTGGGAGAGGGAAAGGCTAAAAAATACGGACAGGAATTTATTACTACGATTAAAAAATATGTTGAAGAACATGACATTGAACGCCTGCAAGATATTGTAGTTAGAACAGTAGCCAGTAAAACTTCCAACAAAATATACATAATACAATCCTTAGACAAGAAATTATGGATTGATGATATTGCAAAAGGGAAAGGACTGAGCCGTGAAGATCTACTTACTGAAATGGAAGAAATTGTAGAAAAAGGAACTCGCCTGAATTTAGAACATATTATAACAGATATGATGGATCAAGGTGAAAGAGAAGATGTACACGAATTCTTTAAGGAAACTGATGAATTTTCTTTTGATGAAGCAAGGATAGAATTTGAAGAGGAGGAATTTTCTGATGATGAAATCAGATTATTACGCATTGACTTTATATCGAAAGTAGCGAACTAAAACTAGAGATCACATCAAAAACTAAACAGCTAACAACTTGAACACTTTAATATTATCAGGGTCAGTATCGGAAACCTCACGTTCCTTCTTACTATGCAAGGCAGTAGAAAAACAACTCATTGCAAAAGGAGAAGCTATCACCTTTATAGATGCTAGAGAGATTCCCATGCACACTGAACACAGGCACAGAACAGATGAAATGAAACGGTTAGCAGAACAGGTAAAACAAGCGGATAATATTATTATCGGTATGGGCGTACATTGTTATAGTGTAAATGATGCATTGAAAATATTATTAGATACTTGTTTCACAGGTGCAATCGGAAAATTCTTTGGAATATTGTGTGCTGCAGGAGGAGAGAGAAGTTATTTATCCACTATGCACCTAACGCAAATCTGTATGAATGAATGGCGTATGATACAAATGCCTAGAATAGTTTTCGCAACAGAAAAAGATTTTAAAGAGAATATAATTACTTCAACTGAAGTACTGGAAAGAATAGAGCTTTTCTCAGAAGAGTTTCATGCTATTGGACGTAAATTATTAGCTTAATTTCTTATTGCTAAATAAGCCATAAGCCCCATACCTACTTTTAAAGCATCTTCATCAATATTGAAATGAGAAGTATGCAGGCCATGCGTAATTCCTTTACTTGTATTGGCCGTTCCTAGTCGGTAAAAACAGGAAGGAACTTCATGTGAATAGTAGGAGAAATCTTCTGCAGTCATCCTCATATCTAAAGTAATTACATTTTCTTCTCCCATATATTGATTAGCAAAACCAATCGAATCTTTTGTTAAAGGCTCATTATTATACAATGAAGGATATCCTTTAATGATAGAAAAATTAACATCAATACTATATCCCTTAGCTATTGCTGATGCAATTTCCTGCATTTTTTTATGGGATAAATCTCTAAATTCCTCATTCATAGTACGAAAAGTACCTTTGAGCTCAATGCTTTCAGGAATAACATTAGTATGGCCGTTTGCTTGCACAAAACCAATAGCAAACACAGAAGGCATTACTTGATATTGCAAAAAATGTTCTTCTAGATTTATAATTAATTTTGCAGCTGCAACTATAGGGTTGTTGTATTTATGCGGTAAAGCAGCATGCCCGCCTTTACCTTTTATTGTAATGTAAATCTCATCAGCAGAAGCCATGTATTGTCCTAGCCGAAAACCTACTTTTCCTACTTCCAGTTCAGGAAAGACATGTTGAGCAAACATTTTTTCTACTTTAGGATTTTCCAGCACACCTTCTTTAATCATTTGCTGAGCACCGCCTGGAAATTGTTCTTCAGCAGGCTGAAAGACAAACTTAACACTACCCTCCCATTCACTTTTCAAACTATTCAATATTTTAACCACCCCTAGTAATGATGCGGTATGTGCATCATGCCCGCAAGCATGCATTACACCTTTATTAGTCGAACAATAGTCCACCTCATTTTTTTCAATTATTGGCAAAGCATCAAAGTCGGCACGCAAGGCAATAGTTTTTAATTCAGGATTATTCCCTTGCAGCAACACTACAATTCCTGTATCAGCAATATTCTCAGTGAAAAGAATGTCCCAAGTTGTAAGTATTGATTTTATATAAGCTGACGTTTTATATTCATGAAAAGAAAGTTCAGGATGTTGATGAAGGTGTCTTCTTATTTCAACTATTTCGTTAAAAGCAGCATTTGCCATTTCTTTTATTTGTTCTATCATTTTGAAAAAATAAGTTTTATAGCACCTATCAACATTATTACACCAAACACCTTTCTGACCGTTTGAGCAGGTAAACTAATGGCTAGTTTAGACCCAAAATATCCGCCTACCACAAAAGCAAGTGCTATTACGGCTGCATATTCCCATTTCACAAAACCTTGCTTATAATAGTTCATTGCAGCCAAAATACCAATAGGAGGTAACATAGCAAAAAGAGCAGTGCCTTGCGCCTGATGTTGAGTTAAACCCAAAAACATAATCAGCAAGGGTATCATTAAAATACCACCACCTACCCCAACTAAGCCACTTAAGATTCCGGCAAGCAAACCAATAACTATTAGTATAATACAAGTTGTAATATCCATAATACAAAGGTAAAAAGAAAAGGGAGGGCAGAGGGATGAGAACAGATATTTTCAACTAATTAATTAACATATATTTGCCAAGTTAAGCGGTAAACAGAATGCAAAAATTAGAAAAAACCAATAAGTCATGAATATCAAATCTTTTACTTTCAATCCTTTTCAGGAAAACACTTATATTGTATATGATGAAACCAAGGAGTGCTTAATAATTGATCCAGGTTTCTATACGGATGCTGAGCGGAAAGAATTAAAAGATTTTATTGAAGAAAAAGAACTAACACCTGTAAAGCTAATCAATACACATTGCCATATTGACCATGTGCTAGGAAATAAATTCGCAAGTGAGCAGTGGGATTTAGAATTATATATGCACAAAGAAGATTTGCCAGTGCTTGAAAAAACAGGAGAGGTTAGCAAAATGTATGAATTGGAGGGATATGAAGGCTCACCCTACCCTAAGCACTTTTTGGCTCAAGGCGATAAGCTTACTTTTGGGGAAAGTAGTTTTAAAATCCTGTTTACTCCAGGACATGCACCTGGACATATTTGCTTATACAGTAAAGAAAATAATTTACTTATTGCTGGTGATGTTATTTTCCAAGGAAGTATAGGGCGCACTGATTTGCCATGGGGAGATCATAGCACACTTATTAATAGTATCATTACACAGCTTTTCACTTTACCGAATGAAACACACGTGTTTTGCGGACATGGCCCCTCTACCAATTTAGGATATGAGAAGGAACATAACCCCTTCCTACAATAATAGGCGCGTATGTGAAAAGGTATTAGGTTCGAATCCTATATAGCTAATAAGGAACTACAGAATGAGAAAGGCTTAGATAAGTATATAGATATGATACTAACTGAGAAAAAAAGTAATGAGTATTATTATTTTCATTGCTGTATTATTTTTTAATTGTGGCTAATAATTGGTTATGTGCAATTTTACAAAAAGTAATCGATAACCAATTTGATTTATTTACTCTTTTAATTCTTGTATTTGCCTTGGGAAGTCTAAACCAATAAAATTATTTTAAAAAATATCTGA
Organism: uncultured Flavobacteriales bacterium; assembly: GCA_905612305.1. Taxonomy (GTDB): domain Bacteria; phylum Bacteroidota; class Bacteroidia; order Flavobacteriales; family BACL11; genus UWMA-0277. The sequence continues at coordinate 36,399 of CAJQRK010000019.1, forward strand.
TTACTCAGAAAATTAAAATATTTTCTTAAGTTTGTTTTAGTAGATTGGTTAGCGGTGGAAAAAGTGGTGCAAATTTAAGTTTAAAAGCTTGCTGTAATCATGTAAATAGAGTGTAGGTTGTAATCCTGCTACCCCAACTTTTTTCTGTTTTATTATGCTTAGCATAATACTTCCTTTTTTTTTACTTTTCTTTGCTTTATGAAAAAACTAATTTCACTTTTAATAACGCTAACTACATTTATAAATATGAGTTATGCTTCTTTTCCAATTGTTGATAATTTGGAAGTAAAACAAGATACAATACAAACAGAAGAAATAAAACAATATCATTATAATTTGCAAAAAATGGGTATTGATTTGCATTCTTGTAAATGTGAAAGTTGCAGGCATGGAGTTATTCCTTTGGTAAGTAAACCAAAGACTCTTCCCAAGAAAAAAGAAATTGAAATACAAAAAGAGAAAACTGAACTAAATGGCAATCAATTTGTATTTCTATCTGTATTTTCTGCGATAGGATCGCTTTTCTTTGGTTTTTTATCATTGGGTCATGCTTTTTCTCATAATAGTTCATATTCATCGGTTTTACTTTTTTTTATACTATCTCTTATTTCAGTTGTAGGCTCCGTTATATTAGCTATAAAAGCAAAAAAACAAGGAGTTAATTGGGGTGTGTCAATGTTAGGTGTTGGAATTGCAGTCTTAGCAGTATTATTTCTATTCCCCCTTTTTTTTGTTTGACAAAAGTTTATGTCAGAAAAATATAATTTACTAGAATAAATAAAAACCCACTCATTTGAGTGGGTTTCTTTTTGGTGGACCTTACGGTCCTTATTTCGAACTTTTTTAGCAAATTATTGAATATAAGGCTCTGATCTTGCTACGCCCAATAGCGTACTGTATTTATATCATTAAATTATCTTCTATTTTCTTTTACATCAATTTTTTCAAATTTTCTGTAATAAATTCAGATTTCTAAAAAAGTTCTTTCTAATAATTGAATTAATATTTATGTTTGAAGCTTTCTGGAATCTCTGGATCATTCATCATATCTCTCTCTTGTTCATTATGACCTTTAGTAACTATTAATAATAGTCCTGTTATATAAAGTGTAAATATTATTGATCCTATGATAAACATGGAATTCATAATCTAATATTTTTATTATCACGGTTAGCTTGATGTATTGCTAGGTAGAATCCTAAAATTGAAGGCACCCATATCCCTACAAATATTCCTTCTAATTGATTGCCGCTAAACCATAATGAAACAGAATAGAGGAAAGAGATAAATGCAAGAAAAATAGCATAATATTTTCTCCAAAAGCGTATTATTTTTTTCATTTTTATAATTGTTATTTTGTGCAAATTTACTTTTTTTTATATAAACGCATAAGATTATATTAAAAAAGTTATACACTTTAAGTTTAAAAGATTATTGTAATCTAGTGAAATAGGTGTTGGTTGTAATCCTGCTACCGCGAATTAATTAAATAAAAAAACAACTCTGAATTGAGTGGGCTTTATATTTATTAGGAGATCTCTGAAGTCTAATTTTTAAGAGATTCAAAAATAGCAGTTAACTTATTATCATTTCTTACCACATAATCTGATTCTAATATAATTTTTTTCATATTTTCCTTACGATCCTTTGTTAATGGGTGTGAACTGATGATTTTTGGCACAGAAAATTTACTTTTTTTTTCTAATTGCTCAAATAGCTTAACCATTCCGTAGGGGTTAACATTGTTGTTAATAAGAGTTTTTAAGCCTTGTTCATCAGCTTCTTCTTCAAATTCTCTCGAATAAGAAAGGGAATGAAGTTGTTGAGCATTTTTGGCTAATAAAGACATAATTCCGTTAACGTCACTAAAAAGCAAAGAAATCATCATATAGCCTGCAAGATTTCTAGAAAGAATTTTTATTGAATGCCGGTGATAAACATGAGACGCTTCATGAGAAAGTAAAGCTACAAGTTGATCATAACTTTTCATTTCGTCTAAAATTGCAGTATAAATAACAATTTGACCGTTAGGAAGGGCAAAGGCATTTACTTCACTTGACTTTACAACAGTAAATTCTAGAGGTTTTGTATTGCCAAAATTCAGCTCTGCGGCAAACTGTTTTAGATGTTTAGTTTTTTCGACATCTATTTTGCTTTCTTCTAGAATAGTTTCGATAACCATATTTCCAATATGGTTATCGAAACTTTCTGGTAATAAAGCGGCTGAATTTTCAGCAATTGGAGGCAAAATGTAGAGATACATTAAACAAATCGATACTAGCACACAAACTGCAACAATTGAAATCTTTGAAAAACCAAGACTTAACAGTCTTGTATGAATATCTATAGCCTTCTTTTTCTTCATCGCTTGATAAAATTTTCGTGCAAAATCTTTATCGTCAACTTTCAATATTGCATCCAAGTAGTTTTTATTTCTTATCTCAAGTAAATTGTCATAACTTTCAACTTGTAAGTCTGACAAATACCAAATAAGCGAATCTCCATCTTCTGTTTGCAAACAGAGTTGATTTTTTGAATCATTAAATAGGATTGAAATTTGTTTTGAGGCAGAAGATAGTCCATCAAAATACCTTCCCTCAATTGTATTATTCATAGGTTAACTGACTTCTATATCTAAGAAATCCATTGCATCTTCACCAAGTGCGTCAGTATATTCTTCTTCAGTTTGTTGAATTTTATCGAAGTTAATATTCCCTTCCATTTTTACATTATCGCAAACAAATTTTTGTGTCCGTATATATGCCCATGGTAATCCGAGCCCTAAAGTGAAAACTACAATTGCTAAATTACCTATTAATAGCTCGAAAAAACTACCTCCAGTTGCTATTGAACTGCAAGTAATATTTTGCTCTCCTTTTTTCATTTTTAAATTGTTCCAGTAATAATTGAAAATGTCACGTTGCCACCAGAACATGTAAATACCCAAAGTTATTATTGTAAGAAAATATCCTTTCAAGTTAAGCAAAAACCAGTCAAATCCATCACTATCATTTGAAAACTCGATATCACCATAACGAATGTGTCTGTGAGTAAATCTGCGAAGATTCATTGCTAGCCATGAACCATAAATACCTAAAGTAATGATAGTGAAGAATATCCATTTAAAGAAGTTTTTTACTAATTCATTACGATTACCACGATAGCCTAATCGGATGCTACGATAAGAAGTTCGACTCATTTTGTATCGAAGCGATCCATGGACAGCAATTGGGATGGCGGCTAAAATCACAAGGTATAAAAATAACCCCCCTACAATTGGGCCTACAACAAAAGTAATTAATGCAGAAACAAAAACAGTAACAATGTAAAGCAAAATGACTTTAAGGAATCCAAGAAACATTTCTTTACCAGTACCAGAAAAATGAAAACGTTCATTATTTAGTGCTGTCTGCCCGTAAATGTAGCGAAGTTTTTTAGCTCTTGCCCATGGGTAATAAAGTCCAAGTGTGATTATTGTTAATAGCCAATTGACTATCATGATTCCGAAGTATTCTGAGCCTTTTCCGAAAAACTCAAGACTATAATTTTGCGTCTTAGTGGCAGTTTCTACTATTTGTTTTTCCATAATCTTATCTATTAAAAATTAGTTTTCATTTTCCTTAATCTCAGTTATAATATTTTAACTTCATATAACATGTTTATATCGATAAAGATAAAAAAGTAAATGGGAAAATCTAAAGAAAAAATAGATTTTAATTGTAGACTTAACAATAAACTTAGATTTTTTATTTTAAAAAGTAATTTCTAATCAAAAATTTAATATAATTTCTTAAGTTTGTTTTAGTAGATTGGTTAGCGGTGCAAAAGTGGTGCAAATTTTAGTTTAAAAGCTTTCTGCAATCTAGCGAAATAAGTGTTGGTTGTAATACTGCTGCTTTACTTTTTTAATCTCACATTTTTTTATAATTTTTTATAAAAATCTGCGTTTGAAATATACTTATGGAAAACAATGAAAAAATATTAAAAAAACTATACACAACGGGTAAGCGAGAAATCCAACCTATGCAATTAATTCCATTGAAATTTAATTTTAATGAATTATTTACTCGTCAATCGGTGGCATTAGGGGTTATAACATATTATTTCTGGAAAGATGTAAAATATGGAGAATACCTTTTAGAAAGAGTTGAGAAAACAGGTCAGACTGAGGATGATAACCCAAAATATTTTATAAAGAAAATAGAAAAAGATGATGACAGTCCTGAGGAGAATGACATGAAGATTCTTAAAGATTTTCTGGTGAATTCTGATGATGGATCATACTCAACTTGTAAGAAATATTTAGAAAGTTATCCTGACACATTACTCAAATGGTTTCAAATAAATAAGACGCAGGGGGGTAATGGTGTGGCTCAATGGATTTCATGGACTGAGCTTAGCCTTGAAGAACTAGACAACGCTTAGATGGCTCGCAAATATCTTTCCAAGTCAACATTTATCAAAGGTGTTCAGTGTGAGAAAGCTCTCTATCTTCATAGATTCAATTCTGAATTAGCAGATGAAATATCTCAGCAGAAAGAAGCTGTATTTCAAACAGGAACTAATGTTGGAATATTAGCGCAAGAATTATTTCCTGAAGGAATAGATGCTAGCCCTAAAGATTACACTAAATATTTTGAGTCTTTCAAGTACACCCAACAATTAATCAATGAAGGAGTGGAAGTTATTTATGAAGCAGGATTTTGCTTTGATTATGTGATGTGTTTTGTAGATATACTGGTCAAAAAAGATGGAAGATGGCATGCATATGAAGTTAAAAGCTCTACTAAAGTTTCTGAAACCTATATTATTGATGCTTCATTACAATATTATATTATGAAGAATTCAGCAATAGACATTGCTGATATATCTATTGTTCATATTGACAATAATTACGTAAGAAATGGAGAGATTGATTTAAATCAGTTATTTCATTCAGTTTCTGTAATAAATCAAGCGCAAAATAATAATGATTATGTAAAAAATAAATTACTGGACCTTCACACTACTCTTTCTAAAGATTCAGCACCAATTGTTGATATTGGTAAGCATTGTAGTTATCCGTATACTTGTAATTTTAAAGGTTATTGCTGGAAACACATACCTCAATACTCAATTTTTGATATTTCTCGTTTAAATAAAAAAATAAAGTGGAGCTTATATAACAGCAGATACATTGAAATTAAAGATATTCCAATAGACACTAAGCTTTCTGATAATCAAAAGATAGAAATAGATTCTTATATAAATCAAACAGAAATAATACAAAAAATTAAGATTAGAGAATTTGTTAATAGCTTATCAAGTAATATTTATCATTTAGATTTTGAGACCTATCAATCAGCTGTACCACCATTTAATGGCCTTAAGCCATATCAGCAGATTCCTTTTCAATATTCTGCTCATTATGAGAATAATGGTACTATAGAACATTATGAGTTCTTAGCCGACCCCTCTAATGATCCTAGAGAAGCTTTTGTTAAAGCTTTAATTAACGATATGAAAAAAGATGGGGATATTCTTGTTTATAATATTGGTTTTGAAAGAGGTAGATTGAATGAACTAATAAGGATTTTTCCAAAATACCAAAGCCAGCTTGAGTCAATTATTGGTAGAATGAAGGATTTAATGATTCCATTTAAAGAAAAATGGTATTATGTTCCTGCTATGAAAGGCAGTTATTCAATTAAGTATGTTTTACCAGCGCTTGTACCCTCTCTTTCTTATGATGATTTAGATATTAATAATGGATCTTTAGCAAGCTCCACATTTGCAAATCTTCATAATGTTAGCGATTTAGATCAAATTAAGAAAATAAGAAAACACTTACTTGAATATTGTAAGTTAGACACATTTGCAATGGTCAAGATATTAGAAGTACTAAGATCAGTTTAATTATTTTAAAAAATAACTCATTACTGTTTTCTTTTTTCATAATCCCGTATCAATAGGTAATACATAAACACCCCAAAAGCATACAAAGCAGCTGTTATGTAAAAGATATAAGCATAAGGCAAGCCCTCTGCTATTAGGTGTCTGAATATTTGCGAACTGAAAAACCAACTACCACTCCAGATTGCCGCCATAATAGCACTCAGCATCTCTTGGTTTTTCTTTCCTACATAATTCATCGTAAGCTCAGAGGTCATAGGGGCGGCCATATTCATAAGTGGAGTTCTTATCCAAAAACACAAAACTGCAAGCGGCAAAGCCCACCAATAATCTGCAAAAATCTCAGTTGTAGCCAAGGCTACCAAAGCGATAACTGCAATAGTTTGGGTGTAAGTAATTCCTTTTTTAAATCCTAACTTGTTTTTTATATTAGGCACCAACAAAGCCAAAACAGCAACAAATACACTAGAAATACCGCCAATAACAGCAAACCCTGATGAATCAACTTTAAAATTATGATAAAAGAATAAATTGATAAACGGAATAGTTAAACCCGCCCCAACAGCAATAATAAAAGTGGGGATAATTGCTTTTATCAATAAAGCCCAATCATAGGATTTCCACTGCAAGCCTTTTTTGACGGGCACTACCACATCAACCTTTAATTTTAACAAATAGTAAACCCCTATAAAACCCAGAACAGAAATAAACAGCAATATCTTTCCTTCATCTATCCCTTTTATAAACTGTCCGGAACCAAAGATAATTATCCCGCTTAATATAGTGCCAAAACTATGTGTTGCATAGCTTAGTGAAATAGCATGTGATTGATTTTCAGCAACGGTATTGCGCATAATATACGGCAATGCACTTACCTGAAACAAAGTAAAAACTACCCCCCATAAAATAAATAACAATGGCAACAAAGAATGATGCTGATATTCGATAGCCAATATAAGTGAGATAGCAACCAAAGGAACCCCTAAACTACCAATCATAAAAAAAGGTTTAAGGGGTTTTCCTTTTATATAAAACCCCAAGGGAAACGCCAATAACATTACTGCCAAAAAACGATAGGAAATAAAATTGGCTATTTCCGGATCAGAAAAGTCTTGCTTTGATAAATGTATATTTAAAATTAAGAAAAAAGCAGCCCCAATCAGTTGTATGAAAAACTCTGCCTTTATCATTAAAAGAAGATGTTCTTCTAATTGCAGATACTGCTTAATAATTTTCTTCAAAATAAAAAATGTGTCTTTTAAAATTCCTCTATCACTTCCATGATAGTGCGAAAAGCAACTGCTTTATCGCCATAACGCGCTAGATGTTTTTGTTGCAATTCAGCAGCAAAATTAACTTGATATTGATGCAAATCCTTCATGCTTGGGCAGGTGTAAGTAATAGCAAAAGTATTATTGCTATCCCCCTGAACAATCACTCTATTTATTTGTGCTTTAGTAAATACTGCTGCAGCCATCACTTCAGGAATATGTTCAGTTTTCATCCAATTTAACCAATCGGTTTTTATACTTTCTTCAACGCTTACGGTTACATTATATATTATCATTCTTCCTAGTTTAAATTATCACCTCTTAATATTCTAAAACGCTTTCTTGCTTCTGCAGTAAATATACTGCTATTATGTTCTAGCAATATCTTTTCGTACAATTCCATAGCCTTCACTTTGTGAGCTAAAGTATTGTCATAAATTTTTGCCAATCGATAAAGTGCATCATCCGCCAGAATATCATAACCCCAATCACGTGTAATTTTTTGATACATCTGTATAGCCAAATCCGTATTGTTAAGCTGTATGTAAATTTCAGCTTTACGCATGTATATTTCATCCGATAAAGTATGCCCAGGGAAAACCGTAAGTACCGAATCATATTTTACAATAGCCTCTTCATATTTTTGCTGATAATTAAGCAAATCAGCACTAGCAAAAGTACGCATTGCAATAAATGAGGTGTCCAAGTTTAAATTATCAATTATCAATAAGGATAAATGCATGGCATCATTTGCAATTAACTTTGAGGTAGATGCTTTCAGGGTCCCTAGTTGTGCTTGTGCCCAATCAAAGTCCCCTTGATAATAAGCGATTTTAGCTCTTCTTAATTTTGCCTGATGCCCAATAGGATTTTCCTTAAAATCCTTTTCTACTTGCGAATAGTACAATAAGGATTCCCAAATATTACCAACTAGCAACATGACATCAGCATATTCCAGTTTGCATTCTGCCAAATCAGTATTTGAAATTTGCGGTAGAGCCATAGCTTCATTTAGTATTTGCTTAGCAGAAGATAAATCATGCAAATAAAATGCCTTAAAGTGCGCATAATTAGAAAGCAATAACACTGTATTTCTATTTTTTCCTAAATCTGAAATCACATCAACATAAGTAGCATTAAGTACATCTAGCTCTTTTTGTTGTTCGCTCAAGCTTTTAGTCAGTGCATATAGCTTATTGATATTTGCATCTACAAAAAGATGGTTTCTCTTTCCTTTTCCCAACACATAGTCATAAGCCTGCACTGCTAACTGATACTCTTTTTTATCCAAGAAAGATTCTGCTAAATCATACACCTCCTCTCCATCAGCGCTCGTTCGTTTGTCCAAAGCTTTTGCTTGAATAAGTGCCATTTTGTATTGTGCATTCTGCATAAATAGCCAGATGAGCATTTCCGAAAAATCAGTACGACCCTGTTCTTGCCTTACAAATGGCAATAATTGTTTTTTTACTAATTGATAATTTGCTTCACTTTTAATGCCATCATTATTCAAAAATAACTGCACTTTAGCCATAACCATTTTCTTTTGCCTTGGGTTACGCTTCAGTTCACTCAAGTATTCCGAAATCATCAAATCAACCTTATTTAAATGAGCATACAATTGTGCCTTTTGAGTGCCAAAACTAGCTTTTGGATTTATCTTTTCAGATTGAAGATATACCTTTAAAGCTGCATTATACAAATCATAACGCATAAAAGTATTCGCCACATTAATAGTTTGCGATTGCTGTCCAGTTAATTGTTTCAGCACTTTACCATAAGTGTAATTAGCCTTTTTCTGATTACCACTTTTTTCCTGAGCTATTGCTACTTCAAGTTGATAATTCAAACTTTTAGGATATATCTTGGCTAGCTTTCTGGCTAATTTTTCTGCTGATTTGTAGTCCTCAGTTTTTAGCAAGGATGCGAAATAAGGAATATAATAAGCAACAGAAAATCTCTTAGCTGAAAGTTCCTCATAAATAGTAATTGCCTTAGTATATTCCCCATTAATATAATACTGATAAGCCAATTGTTGTTCGCTTTTCTGAGCAAAAGCAAAAGAAGAAATCAGCATAAATACTAATAGTAAACGCATCTATTTTATTATATCAAAACCAGTGTAAGATTGTAAGGCTTTAGGTATTCTTATTCCTTCAGCTGTTTGGTTGTTTTCAATAAGTGCCGCATAGATTCTTGGCAAAGCCAAAGCGCTTCCGTTTAAGGTATGACACAATTGAATCTTTCCATTTTCATCCTTATACCTTAATTTTAATCGGTTAGCTTGGTAGCTTTCAAAATTAGAAACTGAACTTACCTCTAACCACCTTTGTTGTCCTGCAGAATAAACTTCAAAATCAAAAGTAAGTGCTGAAGCGAAACTTAAATCACCACCACACAATTGCAAAATTTTGTACGGTAATTCTAATGCATCTAAAATACTAGCAACATGATTTACCATGATATCTAAAGTTTCATACGATTTTTCAGGATGTTGAATTTGTACAATCTCTACTTTATCAAATTGATGCAATCTATTCAAGCCCCTTACCTCCTTACCGTACGAACCCGCCTCACGCCTAAAACAAGGAGTATAAGCGGTGCACTTAATAGGAAATTCTTTTACAATTACATCACGAAAAAAATTAGTTACCGGCACCTCAGCAGTTGGGATTAGATACAAATTATCCTCAGCTGAATGATACATTTGCCCTTCTTTATCAGGTAATTGTCCGGTACCAAACATTGACGCTTCATTCACCAAATGAGGAGGCAAATATTCAGTATAACCCGCATTAATATTTTTATCCAAAAAATAATTAATTAATGCTCTTTGCAGCGTAGCTCCTCTATTGGTATATACCGGAAATCCTGCTCCAGTAATTTTATTTCCTAGTTCAAAATCAATTAAGCTATAATCAGTAGTTAACTGCCAGTGAGGCTTAGCTCCTTTCATTAAAGTTGGGATCGGACCTACTTCTTTTATTGTAATATTATTTTCATCTGACTTTCCTTGAGGTACGCTTGGGTGTGGCAGATTAGGGATTTGAACTAATATATCTTGTATTTCCTTTTCAAGTTCAGCCTGTTTAGCTTGCAATGCTTTCGAACTTTCCTTAATCGTTGACGATTCATTCTTTAATGCATTCGCTTCTGCTGCTTGTCCTATTTTATACAATTCACCAATTTGCTTTGCTAGCTGATTTCCTTTAGTCAACAACTCATCTGCTTTTTGCTGAGTAGCTTTACGCTCATCATCCTTTGCAATTACAGAGCTAAATAGTTTTGCAGCATCTATATTTTTTATTTTTAGTAAAGCCAAATAGCTTTCCTGATTTTCTCTGATTTTGTTAATGTGTAACATCTTACCTTTTGGGTTTATCTAATTTTGAAACAAATGTAAATAAAAAAACTCTTGACTAGTCAAGAGTTTTTCCTAAATATAATATAGTAAAATCCTTAACTTACAGCTTCAACTGAAATATAGGATCTGTTATTTCTTTTCTTAGTAAATTTCACTTCACCATCTGTTAATGCAAATAAAGTATGATCTTTTCCTATACCTACATTTTCACCTGGATGGTGCACGGTTCCTCTTTGACGAACGATAATGTTACCAGCAATAATAGTTTGACCCCCAAATATTTTTACTCCTAATCGTTTACTTTGGGAATCTCTACCATTTTTCGAACTACCTGCTCCTTTCTTATGTGCCATTATCTTAAGTTTTAATTTTTACTTATTATTCAGCTTTTTTAGCTGCAGTCTTTTTGGCTGGCGCTTTTTTAGCAGCTGGCTTTTTTACAGCAGTTGTTTTGGCTACAGTCTTTTTAGCTGGCGCTTTTTTAGTAGCCGGCTTTTTAGCAGCAGGTTTAGCAACCGCTTCTACGGCTAGCTTTTTAGCAGCTGGAGCTTTAGCATCAATGTTTTGGATCTCTAATTTAGTTAAATACTGTCTGTGACCGTTTTTAACTTTGTATCCTTTTCTTCTTTTCTTTTTGAATACGATTACTTTATCACCCTTCAAGTGCTCAAGTACTTTTGCAGTTACTTTAGCTCCTGTTATAACTGGGGCGCCAACATTTATTTTACCAGCATCATTCATCAAAAGAACTTTATCAAAATCAACTTTTGACCCTTCTTTTGCGTCTAATCTGTGTACAAATATCTGCTGATCTTTTTCAATTTTAAATTGTTGCCCTGCTATCTCAACTATTGCGTACATTATTATTGTTTTTAAAAATGGTTTGCAAAACTACACAATCTAGCAAAATAGAGCAAAAAATACTCTACTTTATTTTAAGTGATTAAAATTACCGATATTTAAATAGAACTAACTGAACTTCTAATCGTATCTTTACAACATAAAAATAAACAAAAATGAAAAGTATATTTACCCTACTTTTAGTTAGTCTCTGCCTATTAAGTAATGCGCAAAATAGATGCGGAACTGAAGCACATACTTTAGAATTAATAGAAAAATATCCTGCTTACACAATTGCAAGAAGTAAAGTAAATGCTCAAACCAATAAATGGATAGAAAACTATCCAAGCCACAGTGAAAAAATAATCATTACTATACCAGTAGTTGTTCATGTTGTATGGAATACTAATAGTGAAAATATTTCTGATGCACAGATATTCTCACAAATTGAAGTATTAAATAACGATTTCAGAAGAACAAATATTGACATCATAAATACGCCAACTGTATGGCAAGGTACTGCAGCGGATTGTGAGATTGAATTTTGCTTGGCACAAACTGACCAAAATGGAATTGCAACTACAGGAATTAACAGAGTGCAAACTACACAAACTTCTTTTGGAATGAGTGGAGATCCTGTTATGTCTGTTGCGTCTGGAGGAGCAGATCCTTGGAGTCAGGATGATTATTTAAATATCTGGGTGTGTGATTTGGGAAGCAGCCTTTTAGGATATGCTAGTCCACCATCGAATTGGACAAATCCTGCAGACGGGGTTGTTATTGGATACAAATATTTTGGGAATACTGGTACTGCTCAACCTCCATACCATAAAGGAAGAACGGCAACACATGAGATTGGGCACTGGCTCAATTTAGAACATCTTTGGGGGGCCTGGGGGAGCTGTGGAAACGATCAAGTTTCTGACACCCCTAAACAAGAAATTGAAAATTACTCCTGCCCCTCCTTCCCATTACATCCAGACGCTTGTAGTACTACTAATGCAAATGGAGATATGTTTATGAATTATATGGACTATACTAATGATGCTTGCATGAATTTATTTACTACAGGGCAAAAAACAAGAATGATTTCAGCTATCAATCAATATCGTTCTAATTTATTAGATCATACTTTGTGTGAAGGTGTTGTTTCTGCAATAACCGAAAGTATAAACCAAAGAAAAGAATTAGTTAAAATTATTGACGTATTAGGAAAAACAACATCTGAAAGAACTGCAAACACACCACTCTTCTACATCTATAATAACGGAACAGTAGAAAAGCAAATTATTATTGAATAACTTTCACTCTATATAAAAGGAAAGCCCAGCTACTTATTTGGGCTTTTTTTATTTACTAAATATACGCCACTCAAGATTATTACAACTGATAACAAATGAATTAAAGCTACTTTTTCTCCATCAACTATTCCCCAAAAGATAGCAACAATAGGAATTAAATAAGTAACTGAAGATGCAAAAATTGCTGTTGATTGGCTTATCAATTTATTGAATATCACAACAGCAGCAGAGGTGCAAGCTACAGCCAATAGTGCAATATAACCCAAAGCAATTATCCCCTGATTAGTGGTAGTTGCAATTTCCAGAAAATTTGTATTAAAAATATAAATAGTAGACAAAGGGCCAATTAGCAAAAAAGCTAAAGCCGTAATAGAAAGTGCATCCAAATCATGCAAATACTTTTTTATCACATTTATACTAATAGCATACATCACGGTAGCCAAAATCACTAAAAAAACATAATTATTTATTTCTATCCCCCCGCCCATTGTTGAATAGACTAAAACAACCGCCCCAAATAAACCAATAATAATACCTGCTATATTTCTTTTTGTTGGCTTAGTTTTGAAAAAATAAACCCCCAACAATAAAGTAAACAAGGGAACTAAGGAATTTAAAATCCCTATTACGGAACTATCTAATTCTGTCTGTGCTTTTGTAAATAAAAATGCAGGCATACCATTCCCAAAAAGCGCCATAGCTACTATTGCTAAAAGATGTTTTCTTTGCACCGCTTTTATTGCATTCAACATAAAAGGGGTTAAGGAAAGGAATGCAATAAATAAGCGTAAAGCAGCCACTTGCATATAATCATAAGCTACCAAGCCTCTTTTCATCAAAATAAAAGAACTCCCCCATACTACTGAAAGAAGAATTAAAATAATGTAATTTTTAAATGACTTTTCCATAATTAATAATTGGCGACAAAAATAAGAACATATCTTTGCCATGATGAAAACAGCACAAAAAAGAATTATTAGGAATTGGCTTTATTCTGGGCTACTCCTTGTTGCTCTAATGGTAATTATTGGCGGTATTACTCGCCTCACTCATTCTGGCCTTTCCATGGTAGAGTGGAGACTAATAGGAGGAGCGATTCCTCCACTGAATAATGTGCAATGGCAAGAAATTTTTGAGAAATATCAACAATTTCCTGAATACCAAAAAATAAATACCAGCATGCAAATTGCTGAATTTAAAGTGATATTTTTCTGGGAATATCTCCATCGCTTATTAGGCCGATTAATAGGCCTAGTTTTCATTATTCCTTTTGTAATTTTTTGGATAAAGAAATGGCTCAATCCTAAACAAAAGAAACAATTACTTATCTTACTTGGGCTTGGAGCCTTACAAGGGTTTTTGGGATGGTTTATGGTGAAAAGTGGCTTGAAGGACATTCCTGCAGTTAGCCATTTTCGCTTAGCCATACATTTAGTAACTGCTTTTGGACTAATGTGTTATATTTATTGGCTTATCCTTAGTTTTACTGAGGCAGAAAAAAGGACAAATAAAATCATTAATAAACTCAGTCAATATTTAATAATCGCCTTGCTTGTTCAAATTATTTACGGTGCCTTTGTTGCTGGCTTAAAAGCAGGATATTTATTGCCAGCAAATGCAGAGTTTTTTGAAAGTGTATTTGGATACAGCTTAAGAAACAGTAATGATTTTAACTTACTCAATAATAGCTTTGATATTCAAGCCTTCCACCGATTATTTGCTTGGGTAGTATTTGCCATCACACTTATCATCTTTAATAAAACAAGAAAAACTGCACTAGCAAAAACAGGTGCTTTGGTTCTTGGGCTAACTACGCTTCAGGTTATACTTGGCATTTCTACTTTACTATTAAGGGTGCAAATTCACACGGCAACTACGCATCAATTTATTGCAATTATACTATTGCTTTCGGTAGTGAGAATTACTTATCTTTCCAGTGAAAAGTCTCGATTAGGTGCTTAATATCGTATTTTAAAAAAAGGTTGATTGGCAGAATGGAATCACTTACTTCCGTATTAAAATAAAGAGCTCCTCTGAAAAAATGATTAACACTATCCGTTAAATAAAATTGAGCTGCCGTAGCAGTTATCCCCTCATAATCAAACAACACACCATACACATTCAAGGAATCATTAATATACAATTGCTCCATGATTCCATCCGCTATAACATTATGCTTATATGCTAGTTTTCTTGATTGCTCGGTATGGCTCGTTAAATTATCGTCCAAAGGGAAATACGATATATACACGACTCCATTTTGCATAGGAAAAGTCAAATCCATGGAACAGTTATTTTCTTTTTTAAGCAGCTTACTATAAGCGGGAAATTCAAAAACAAAAGGACAATCTACATTTAATTTTTCATATACTTTTTTTGGAAAATTTAATTTAATAAAGGCCATAGGTTTTGGCGTGTAATCTGCATTGCAACCCATTAGCAAAACCGCAATAAAAAATAAAAATTTAGTTTTCATCAATACTAACTTTCAATCGTTTAATATGCCTTAAATCTGCTGACTCCACCATCATAGTATAAGGTGGTATTTTGCAAATATCTCCAATTTTAAGCATTTTACCTTCTAACTCAAGCACTAAGCCTGCTAAAGAATCAGATTCTCCCTTTATCTCATCAAAATAATCCATTTCTCCTTTTACTATTTTTAAAAAATCAATTAATGAAATTTTTCCTTCAAAAATAAAATTATGATCATCTAACTTGGAATAAATATTTTCATCTGCATCAAACTCATCATTAATCTCTCCAACAATCTCTTCAAGTACATCTTCCAACGTTACAATTCCTGATGTGCCCCCATATTCATCCACCACAATAGCAATATGATTTTTCTTTACTTGAAATTCTTTTAACAAATCATTAATCATTTTTGTTTCAGGAACATAATAAGGAACTCTACACAGTTCCACCCAATCAAACTCATCATTTTCATCCAAAAAAGGAATTAAATCTTTAATATACAGTATGCCTAAAATAGTATCAAACTGTTCCTTATACACAGGTATACGAGAAAAACCTGAACTGATAATAAGTTGTAAAACCTCCTTAAATTTAGTTTTATGTTCAATAGCTAATACATCAACCCTTGACTTCATCACTTCTTTTACATCTGTATTTCCAAAGTCAACAATTGATCTTAATATTCTTCTTTCGTCATCTTTGCTTGCGTGTCCAGTAATATCCAAAGCTTTCGTAATTTCTTCAATTGAAACTTCTGTTTGCTTTTGCACCAAACGCTTGTCAATAAAATTAGTAGTAGTAACTAACAAATAACTTAAGGGATAAAATACTTTTGTCAAAAATATCAGTGGCTTTGCCATGTTAAGCGAAAACTGTTTTGCATTCTGATTAGCATATATTTTAGGGGTAATCTCCCCAAAAAGAACTAAAAGTAAAGTAATGATAACAACTTGAAAAATAAATTCTAAAGGCGAACCTTCGGGAAAAGAAATAGCCAAGGAAGTTAGATATGCAGAAAGTACTATAATAGCAACATTGATGAAATTATTAGCAATTAAAATAGTGGCTAATAATTGATTTGGTTTTTTCAGTAATTTGAGAATGACACTGCTTCTCTTTTCTTTTGCTAAATCATCTAGCTCACTAGCCTTTAAGCAAAAATAGGCTACTTCAGCACCTGAAATAAAAGCTGAACAAACAATTAACAATACAACAATACTAAAACTTGTAAGTACTTCTGCATTAAAAAGGTGCAGCTCTACTCCACTAAAGATTGATAAAATTATCGGGACGGGAACCTCTTCCAAATTGTGATTTTTTTAGTTAAAATGGCAGGTCATCTGACTTATCACTAGCAGTTTCTTGTGGTGTATTTGTTGGGTTATCTTGAGAATGTTTTTTACCTCCAAGCATAGTCATATTATCTGCAAGTACCTCAGTATTGTATCTAGTATTCCCATCTTTATCCTCCCATTTTCTTGTTTTTATTTTCCCCTCAATATAAACACTAGCACCTTTTTTAAGGTACTTTTCGGCTACTTCTGCCAAGCCTCTCCAAAGGACAATATTATGCCATTCTGTTTGGCTTACTTTTTCGCCTTCTTTATTCTTATAATTCTCAGTTGTCGCTAACGAAAAGTTAGCCACAGCAACTCCATTATCCAAATATTTTACTTCAGGGTCTTTACCTAAATTACCTACTAAAATTACTTTATTTACGCCTGCCATAATCACAATTATTTAAATTAGAATGTTCAACAAATATATAAAATCTATGTTAATTCTAGCGTCTCAAAATATTTTTCTGTTAAGCGAGAAACAGGATAATTTTCAAGTTCTTCTTTTGCTATTAATTGATGGTTTCTCAGATTAATGTCATTTGTTTTTACTTCCCAAAATTGAGCATATATTTTTTGATGCGAAAGCACATGAATAAATTCAGAAGAAATAGACTGAATCTCTACCTTTACACCTGCAAACATATTCGCCCACTCTTCTGATAAAAGTAATTCTTTTTCATTGACCCTAACAAAAAATTCTAAAAAAGGAAATTCATAAAGCCCTTGCCAAATACCTGACTTTCGTTTTCCTAAATAAACCCCTCCCTCTGTCTCTATCATTAAAAAGTGAAGAAATCTATTTTTAACTTTTATCTTCTTGGATTTTACAGGTAATTTAGCAATTGTATTATTATTGTACGCCTCACAAAAACCCTGCATTGGACAAACACTACAGCTAGGTGATTTGGGCTTACATTGCATAGCGCCAAATTCCATTATTGCTTGATTGTAAACTGAAGGATTCTCTTTAATCAACAATTCTTGTGCCAATTCTTGAAATTGTTTTTTGCCAAGAGGAGTGTCATAAGGAGTGTCTACGCCAAAAATCCTGCTCAATACTCTTATAACATTTCCGTCCACAACAGCATAAGGCAACCCAAATGCAAAAGAAGTAATAGCAGCTGCCGTATAGGGACCTACTCCTTTTAATTTTAATATTTTTTGATAATCATTCGGAAATTTCCCGCCATAATTTGCAGCAATCTCTTTGGCTGTAAAATGTAAATTTCTAGCACGCGAATAATAACCCAACCCTTGCCACATTTTTAAAACCTCATCTTCAGGAGCATTAGCCAAATCCTCTACTTTTGGATAAGCCTTTACAAAAGCAAGATAGTATGACGTACCTTGCACTACTCTTGTTTGTTGCAAAATAATTTCAGATAACCAAATATAATATGTATTAGCCGTATTACGCCAAGGTAAATCCCTTTTGTTAACTTGATACCAACTTACTAACTTATTTGAAAAATTCATAACTTACTGAAAAATAAAAGAATAAACTCTACAAAAAAAACAAACGTGTAATAGTAAAGCTAATTTTTTTAATATATTTGCACGCTCAAAATTAGTCAAGAAATTAATATAAAACAAATAAACATGACAAAAGCAGAACTTGTTAGTAAGATTGCGATAAAAACAGGAATTGAAAAATTAACCACACTAGCAGTAGTTGAATCAATGATGAGCGAAATAAAAGATTCAATCTCAATAAATGAAGCTGTATTTCTAAGAGGATTTGGAACCTTCAAACCAAAGAAAAGAGCTGAAAAAACTGGGAGAAATATTAAGAAAAATACAATAATTATTATTCCAGCACATCATATTCCAGCATTCAAACCGGCAAAAATATTTGTGCAGGCAGTAAAGAATAACTTAAAATAAGCCTTTAAGAAAGCTAAAAAAATAAATAATGTCAGGAGCTAAGAAAAAGAAAAGATTAAAAATTGCTACTCATAAGCGCAAGAAGCGTTCAAGAAAAAATAGACATAAAACTAAACTCTAGTTTTACGTTAGTCTCTTAAACGATACGCCATGAAATACGATCTTATTATCGATTCAAGGCCTTCTGAAGTAGTGATTGCACTTTTGCGTGACGGACTTTTAATAGAACTTCATAAAGAAAAGCACGATAACAATTATTCAGTAGGCGATATTTACCTAGGAAAAGTCCGAAAGACGACTCCTGGGTTAAATGCGTCATTCGTAAATATAGGTTATGAAAAAGATGGGTTTTTACATTATCTTGACCTTGGCCCTCAATTTAATTCTTTAAAGAATTTTACGCGTAAAGCAATTGATAAAAAATTAAATACTGCATCATTAAAAAACTTTAAGAAAGAAAAGAATCTTGAGAAAGATGGCAAGATCAATGATGCCCTGAAGGGGGGAGATTTAATTCTTACTCAAATTTCAAAAGAACCTATATCCACTAAAGGGCCTAGATTAACAACCGAGATTTCTTTAGCGGGCAGATACATGATTTTACTTCCATTTTCTGATAAAGTTTCTATTTCACAGAAAATCGAAAATGCTGAAGAAAAAGCCAGATTAAAAAATTTAGTCAGAAGCATAAAGCCTCCTGGGTTTGGAGTAATTATCAGAACAGTTGCCACAGGAAAGAAAGTAGCTGAACTAGATAGAGATTTAAAAAACCTTTACAAAAAATGGCAAATTGTAAGTAAAAAACTGCAAGGCGCTCAGCCTAACACTAAAATACTAGGTGAGCTTAATCGATCCTCTGCTATATTAAGGGATTTATTGAGTTCGAAATTCAATAACATTCATGTAAATAGTGCTGAAGTTAAGGAAGAGCTAAAAGAATATCTTGTCGGTATTTCTCCTGAGCAAGAAAAGATTGTGAAATTGCATAAAAAAGAAACTCCTATCTTTCAAGAATTTAATGTTACCAAACAAATAAAAGGTGCATTTGGAAAAACTGTAACTATGAAAAAAGGAACCTATATTGTCATTGAACATACTGAGGCTCTACACGTAATTGATGTGAATAGCGGTAAAAAAGCAGACGCAACAAAAGGTCAAGAGGCAAATGCTTTGGCTGTAAACTTAGAAGCAGCTGAGGAAGTGGCAAGGCAATTGCGACTTAGAGATATGGGGGGCATTATTGTTGTTGATTTCATTGATTTGAAACAAGAGAAAAATAGAAATCTCTTGACAGAAAAGATGAAGGAAGCAATGAGTACTGACAAGGCAAAGCATCATATTTTACCTCCAACTAAATTTGGACTAATACAGATAACTAGACAAAGAGTGCGCCCAGAGATGACTATTGACACACAGGAAAGCTGCCCAATGTGTTCTGGTGAAGGTAAGATTGATTCTAGCTTATTATTAATTGACCAAATTGAGAATAAACTACATAAACTAACCGAAACACATAAAGGTGATATTCAAATTTCAACACATCCTTTTGTAGAAAGTTATATTAATAAAAAAGAGGGATGGTTCTCATCTTCTATAAGCAAGCAATGGTCCGCTAAATTTGGAAGAAGAATAACTATAACCGCTGATGATCGTTTGCATTTGTTACAATATAGCGTAGTAAAATAAACTAATTTTTCTCTACTGACATAATTCGTTTATACCAAAAAAGTAAGGGGATTAATGTTAGAAACATTAAACCAACTCCTACAAAATAACCATATCTAATATTATCATTAATTTTGAAAAATGGTAAAGCAAAAGCCCCAATCATAATCATCCGCACAATGATATTAAGTGAATTAAAAACAGAATTTGCTCTGCCAATTAGATTATTTGGAACATGATTAAAAATATAAGTTGTCCTTAAAATACGAACACCTGAATTAGCAATACCAAGTATTAAATTTCCTAAGAAAAACACCCAAAGCAACTTATGCATAGCCATACCATAAAAAGCAAAGGAAACAGATACTAATAGAATGATAATTGCAGCTACGGTATTTAATTTTCTAAATACTCTAAGGACAAGCACTCCTGAACAGATTGCTCCTAGTGAATAGTATATTTCAGCAGAAGCATATATATTACCATCCATCTCCAAAAATTTATGCACATAAGAAGGAAGCAACACGTGTACCTCGACTAAAGTAAAAGCAAAAAGCATATAGGAAAGAAATCCAAACATAAAAATTATTGGATGACCTTTTAAATATAGCACCCCTCCTTTCAAACGAGAAAACAAATTACCTTTATGTACTTCTTCCTTTACAATAGCCTTGTATTTTATCAACAGAAAAATAAAGATTACTACTATATAGGTTATTGCATCCATTAAAAATACTTCATATATATTCCATGCTTTTATGTTGAATGGCACATGAATGCTAAAGCCTGCAATCTCCAACACATTATTATGTATTCCTGTTAGCAATAAAGCTGCAAAAGCACCAGCTAATACTGATGTAGTTTGCCCTTGGACCTCAATATAGGAATTCAGTTTCCCATAATTTTTCGGCTCAGTAATTTCTTGCCCAAAAGCATACAAATTAGGATAATGAACATTATAATTAAAAATAGTAATTCCAAAAACTAAGATGACTAAAAAATCAGCTAAATGAGCCCTATAAAAACCATATAAAGCAATACTTCCAATGCAAAAACCACAAATTATATTAATGATAATAAAGAGTTTTCTTCTGGAGTATCTATCGATTAAAGTTCCTGCATACAAACCCCAAAATAAGGTAAGAAAAGTAATTCCAATATAAGCAGAAGCAAACATTTCAGGGCGCTCAACAATTTTTACAAAATACCAAGGAATTGCAATCATACTAATCCCCTGAGCAAAACCAGAAATGATATTTGCTGTGAATAAAAGAGTAATTGCTTGTTTGTTTTGCACGGCTGCAAAAGTAGTATTTATAATCAGATTTAGTACTTTTGAAAAATGCACAATAAAAGAGTTTATGATATTAGCATTGCCCTTGAGCGCATCAAAAGCTATTGTGCCTTGCAAGATAGGTGTCAATGGGATGTGCTTCAAAAGTTAAACGAGTGGGGGCTACGACAAGCAACAAAAGATCATATTCTGGAAATGCTTATAACAGATAAATTTGTAGATGAGGAACGTTTTTCAGTATCTTTCTGTAGAGGAAAATTCAGAATCAAGAATTGGGGAAAGCGTAAGATTACTAATGAACTAAAGCGCAAACAAATCTCAACTATTTGCATAAATATTGGCCTAAAAGAAATTGATGATAATGACTACAATCAAGTACTTGAAAAATTATTTCATCATAAGAATAATATTTTAAAAGACAAAAACCACTTTACACGAAAAACAAAAATCGCTAGCTTTCTTATACAAAAAGGTTTTGAAAGCAATTTGGTGTGGGATAAAATAAGAGAGTTAAGCGATAAATAATTACTTTTGACCAATGGTTAGCCAAGAGCAAATAAAAGAACTGATTTTACGAAAAAATGAACTTTATAAGTTTGTTAACATTAAAGGAAAACAACTTGAGGTTAATGAATTTGAAATTAAATCGCAACAAGATGAATTTTGGGACAACCCTAAAGAAGCTCAAATCTTATTAAAAGAACTCAGCACTATAAAAAGCTGGTTAACATCCTACAACTCTGTTGCTAATAATATTGATGAGCTATCAGTTCTGTTAGAGCTTGAAGCGAATGAAGATGAGCTTGACATACAGCTGAAAAAAACAAAACAATCAATTGAAGAATTAGAATTCAAAAATATGTTGAGTGCTGAAGAGGACAGTATGTCAGCAATTATAACTATAAATCCTGGAGCAGGAGGAACTGAAGGACAGGATTGGGCTGAAATGCTCATGCGTATGTACTTAATGTGGGGAGAGAAAAATAAATACAAAGTAAAAACACTTGACATTCAAAAAGCAGAACCCGTAGGCATCAAATCTGTTACCATTGAAATAGAAGGAGATTTTGCTTTTGGACACTTAAAAGGAGAAAATGGAGTACACAGATTGGTTAGAATTTCTCCCTTTGATTCTAATGCAAAACGCCATACAACTTTTGCATCAGTATTCGTATATCCTCTTGCTGATGATAGTGTTAAAATTAATATTGACCCATCAGAAATAAGTTGGGATACTTTCCGAGCAAGTGGAGCTGGAGGGCAGGGAGTTAATAAAACAGAATCGGCAGTAAGGTTAAAACACAAATCAAGCGGAATTATAATTGAAAATTCAGAATCAAGATCACAATTGGAAAATAAGGAAAAAGCTATAAACTTGTTAAAATCTCAATTATACGAATTAGAAATCAGACGAAAACAAGAAGAAAAAGATAAAATTGAAGGAACTAAGAAAAAGATTGAATGGGGGTCGCAAATCAGAAACTATGTACTTCATCCCTATAAAATGGTGAAAGATCTAAGGACAAATTATGAAAGCTCAAATCCTGATGCAATTTTAGATGGAGATTTGAATGCTTTTATAAAAGCCTACTTAATGGAATTTGGACAACAATAAAAAGATGAAAATATACCATAACCCTAGCTGTAGTAAAAGCAGAAAATCTCTTGCAATAGTTGAAGAGAGTGCTTCTAAATTTGAAATTATTGAGTACTTAAAAAAGCCGCTTACAGTTAAAGAAATAAAGGTACTTTTACTACAACTCAATATAAAAGCCAGTGAACTTGTAAGGACTCAAGAAGCAATATGGAAAGAAAATTATAAAGGAAAAATATTAACGGATAACGAAATAATCAATATTATGGCAAAAAACCCTAAACTTATTGAACGTCCAATTGTTGAGCATAACAATAAAGCGGTAATAGGAAGACCTCCAGAGAATGTATTAAGCTTATTTACTTAAGCAGGGATCTGATCTTTCTCTAATTTTCCCTCTTTAGCCCAAACAAAAATAAAGTATGGAATAACACTCGCAAGGAAAATAATAGCCCAAAAAGCCATTAGGAAAACAAAAACAAATATTAAAAAGCCTAAGAATTTCATAATCATTAATTTTGCACAAAGAAACAACAACTCATAAAACTATCAAAACATTTTAAGATGAAATATAGAATAGAAAAAGATACCATGGGAGAGGTACAAGTGCCTGCTGATAAATACTGGGGAGCACAAACCGAAAGAAGTAGAAACAACTTTAAAATTGGTATGGTTGCAAGTATGCCTTTGGAAATAGTTTACGGCTTTGCCTATCTAAAAAAAGCGGCTGCACACACCAATTGTGAATTGGGTGTTTTGTCTGCAGACAAAAGAGATTTGATTTCCAAAGTATGTGACGAAATATTAGAAGGACAACATGATGAGCAATTTCCTTTAGTAATTTGGCAAACAGGAAGCGGCACTCAAAGCAACATGAATACCAATGAAGTAATTGCCAATCGCGCACATGTAATTAATGGCGGAAATTTGGAAGATGCAGAAAAAACAATTCATCCAAATGATGATGTAAATAAATCACAAAGCTCAAATGACACTTTCCCAACAGGAATGCATATTGCAGCTTACAAAACTATAATAGAAAATACAATGCCTAGCGTGGAGCAATTACGCGACACTTTAGAGGCAAAGTCAGTTGCTTTTAATAAAGTAGTTAAAATTGGCAGAACTCATCTTATGGATGCTACTCCGCTTACTTTAGGGCAAGAATTTTCTGGCTATGTTTCTCAGTTGAACCATGGACTAAAAGCACTTAATAATACCTTACCTCACCTTTCAGAATTAGCTTTAGGAGGCACGGCTGTTGGAACAGGAATTAACACCCCTGCTGGCTATGCTGATTTAGTTGCTAAAAAAATTGCAGAATTTACTGACCTTCCATTTATAAGTGCTGAAAACAAATTTGAAGCTTTAGCCGCTCATGATGCAATTATTGAAAGTCATGGAGCATTAAAACAATTGGCAGTTTCTTTAAATAAAATAGCTAACGATATTCGTTTATTGGCTTCTGGGCCAAGAAGTGGAATTGGCGAACTTATTATTCCATCTAATGAGCCGGGATCATCTATTATGCCTGGGAAAGTTAACCCAACACAATGTGAGGCCATAACAATGGTGTGTGCCCAAGTAATAGGAAATGATGTAGCAATAACTGTGGGAGGGATGCAAGGACATTACGAACTGAATGTTTTTAAACCCTTAATGGCAGCCAACTTCTTACAATCCGCTAGATTATTAGGAGATGCTTGTATTTCATTTGATAAAAATTGTGCTGTAGGAATTGAGCCTAACCATGCAAATTTGAAAAAGAACTTAGATAATTCATTAATGTTAGTTACGGCACTAAATACTAAGATAGGTTACGAAAAAGCTGCAAAAATTGCAAAAACAGCTCATAAAAACGGAACAACTCTTAAAGAAGAAAGTATTAATCTAGGATATCTCACTACTGATGAATTTGATGCTTGGGTGCGACCAGAAGATATGTGTTGATAGTATTTCCCCCTATCCCCTTTTGAATAATATTGTTCTGCTAAATCCCATTGCTGATGAACATCCAAATACTTATAAAAAACAAGAAAAGTAAAAGAATTAGCCTTTTTATTACACTTTAAGTTCAATGCTTAATATCAGCAACAAATTGTTTTATTTGTTGTTCATCTTCTTTTTTACAAACAAGTAGTATTCCATCATTTTCAACAACAATATAACCATTTAAACCCTGCAGCACTACTAATTTATCCTTTGGCACATTAATAATATTATTAGCTGATCCATATAGTCTAACGGAATCACCTTGCACAGCATTATTATTTTCATCTAAATCCATTTGAGTATATAACGAGCCCCAAGTACCTAAATCGCTCCATCCCAAATCAGCAGGATACACATATACATTAGCTGATTTTTCCATAATCCCATAATCTATAGATATATTCTTGCAGCCTGGAAAAACCCTATCAATATACTCAACTTCTTTTTCAGTATTATAGTACGCTTTCCCTTCTTCAAACAAATCATATATATCGCGCAAATGTTTACGATACGCTAATGTTATTGATTTGGCGCTCCAAATAAACATGCCTGAATTCCACAGAAAATCACCACTATCAATAAATTGCAAGGCTAATTCTTGATTTGGTTTTTCAGTAAAGGTTTTTACTTTTCTTACTTCCTTATGTCCCACCAAATCCTGATCAGTAAACTGAATATAGCCATAACCTATTTCAGGTCTGCTAGGAGTAATTCCTAGCGTTAAAAGCACATCATTTTTAGCGCTCACTTCCAAGCAATCATTCATCACTCTTACGAACTCATCTTCTTTTATTATAACATGATCAGATGCCGCAATAATCATATTTGCTTCAGGATTTTCACTTTGTATTTTGAAAGCAGCAAATGCTACGCAGGGTGCAGTATTACGCATTACGGGTTCGCATAATATATTTTTTTCTACAAGATATGGAAGCTGCTCTAAACACAAATTTCTGTAATTTTTATTGGTAACTATCAGTATATTTTTAGTAGGACAGACTCTTGATAACCGGTTAAAAGTCTGTTGTATTAAGGTTTCTCCGGTTCCTAAAATATCTAAAAATTGCTTTGGACAAGTTGACTTACTCATTGGCCAAAATCGGGAACCTATCCCGCCCGCCATAATTACTGCATAATTGTTTTTATTCATCTTCTATTTCTTTTGTCAATTATTGATTGCAAAAATACAACAAAAAAACAAGCTCTTATTGCATTAGGATAACTTCTGCCAATGGGTGAAACAAATACACCTTATTACTGTCGCATTCAACACATTTATACCTCTTTCTTAATTGCTTTCCTTTTTTAAATATCTTCCCATTTGAAGTTGAAAAAATACTCCCATCCTTAATATCTGAAATGGTAAGTGCCTTTTTATGATCATACTTTTTTAATATAGCTGCCAAATTTACATCCGTAAAAGTAGAAGCCTTAGGCTTTTTTAAATGTGTACTCAACACTTCAAGTATATCATTAGGGAAAATTGCTGGGTTCAAAAAATTTAACATCATGGATTTGAAAGCCTCCTGCCACTGAGCGCCATGAGGGGAAACGCCTATTTTATACTTCACATACACAAAAGCATGTGCCAATTCATGGGTTAAAGTAATTAAAAAAGAATAGGGATTCAAATCATTATTTATACTAACAAATAAAGTATTCTTCACTACTTTAAAGTCGCCCAACTTGGTTCTTCTAGGATTTGTAATATTAATCTTAACATCTAGTTCATTAATCCAATCATTAATTTTTTGTAAAGAAGGTGCTGGCAAGAATACTTTTAAAGCATCCATTAACTCAGTATTTGATAAGCTATAAAGCTAGAGAGATAAGCCAAAACACCCATGTATAAAAACTGAATTACTGGCCATTTCCAATGCTTTGTTTCGCGGTACACAATTGCCAAAGTACTCATGCATTGCATAGCAAAGGCGTAAAATAACATTAAAGAAATCCCAACTGCAGGAGTAAAAAATGCTTCTCCTGTTTCTTGATTTTTTACATTCTTTAAGCGTTCTTGTATGGACTGTATATTATCATCCCCTACGCTATATATAGTTGACATAGTGCCCACAAAGACCTCCCGTGCTGCAAAAGATGTAATTAATGAAATTCCAATTTTCCAATCAAAACCTAAGGGTTTAATAGCAGGCTCAATTGTTTTCCCGATTATTCCCGCATAGGAAGCCTCTAATTTATCAGCTGCTATATGCATTTCAGCATCTTCTTTTCCTGTCCATTTTTGTTCAATTTGTTCAAACTTTTTTCCTGGAGCAAAAGAAGAAAGCACCCATAATACTATTGAGATAGCAATAATAATTTTACCGGCATCAAACAGAAATATTTTTACTTTTTCAACAATAGTATAGATTACAGTTTTCCAGTCTGGGATTTTATAAGATGGCATTTCCATAATATAATTGGAGCTCTCTTTTGATTTTATAATAAACTTCATAAGGAAAGCCACTCCTATTGCAGCCAGAAATCCAAGGAGATAAAAGGCCATCATCACCAAGCCTTGCAGATTAAATCCTAAAAATTCATCTGGAGGAATAATCATTGAAATGATTAAAGCATAAACAGGCAAACGAGCAGAACAAGACATAAGAGGGGTTACCATGATCGTTATCAGGCGTTCCTTCCAAGAAGAAATAGTGCGAGCCGACATGATAGCAGGTACAGCACAAGCAGCACCACTCAGTAGAGGAATAATCGACCTTCCGTTTAGGCCAACACCTCTTAATAATTTATCCGTAATAAAACTTACCCGAGCCATATATCCTGTGTCTTCCAAAAAGGCAATAAAAGCAAATAGAAATGCAATCTGAGGCACAAAAATAAAAATACCACCCAGTCCTGCTAAAATCCCATTTACTACCAAATCATTCAACATGCCTTTTGGCATAGCATTGGCAGTCCAAATTGACAAGTCGGTGAATAAGCCATCAATTAATTCCATTGGATAAGCTGACCATGAAAAAACCGCCTGAAACAATAAAAATAGAACTGACAGAAAAATAATATACCCAAAAAAAGGATGAATTAATAAGTCATCCAGTTTTTTAGTAAATTGATATTTTCCTACTGGAGCTCCTTTTTTAACGCAAGAAAAAATAACTTTGTCAATTGCCTTATACCTTTTTACCGTTTCTTTTGCTTGTATGCGTTCAGGTATAATCTCATGCTGTTTGCACAATTGATTTAAGGCACATCTATTTAATAATTCGCCACTTAATTTTTGTTTACATAAAGTCAAGAATGAGGCATAATTGTTCTCTACACCTCTAATTTCATTCGCCTTTTCAATTACATCTTTAAAAATTTTAGTAACATCCAGAAACGGTTTTTTTGGTTTTTCATCAATAGTTTTTATAATTACCTGTTTCAAACTTTCAATCCCTTGTCCTTTTCGGGCATTAATAGCAACGACTTGTATTCCTAATTCTTCCGACAATAAATTCACATTAACAAGTATTCCTTTTTTGGTAGCAATATCCACCATATTTAAAGCTAACACAACATTCATCTTCAGATCAATAACTTGTGTAAGTAAAAAAATGGAACGCCTTAAATTGGTCGCATCAGCAATTACAATAGTTACATCCGGATAATCCTCATCTGTATTATTACACAGCACTTGTTGTGCAACCTGTTCATCCATTGATTTTGGAAATAATGAATAAGTGCCTGGTAAATCAATTATCTCAATATTATATTCATCTGACAATTTAGCTTTACCACTTTTCTTCTCAACCGTAATTCCCGGGTAATTACCTACTTTTTGCTTTAAACCCGTAAAGGCATTAAACAAAGTAGTTTTACCCGAATTTGGGTTTCCAGCCAAAGCAATTTTAATTTGCTTTTTACTCATCTTTCAATAATTGTACATCAATTTTTAAAGCGTCTTCTTTCCTGACACTCAGCACATAAGAAGAAACTAATATAGCAACAGGACCTCCAAAAGAAGCTCTTCTGACAACTTCAATTTTCTCTCCGGGAGTACACCCCATTTCTAATAATTTCTGTTCCAAATCACTATCAGAGATTGATCGTATTTCTCCCTTAGTACCTATTGCTAAATTAGCTAGTTTTTGCATGGAGGCAAATATAGTTATTTAGAATCAATCTAAAGTAAAAATAAAGCGAAATATTAAGGGGTGTAACTTTGAATAGAGGAAAAATTAGGACAAGTATTGCAACCGTTTTTTTTAGTCACCTCGCAAGAAGTAAGCAAAAATAAAACAATAATAAATAAAAGATAATATTTTTGTATTTTCATAATGATGTGCAAATTTAAATAAATTACTTAATTTCCGCCAATATGACAAAACTACTTCACCACCTAGGACTATACTTCATTATGATGAAGAAAGTCATAAGTATTCCTGAAAAATGGAGTGTTTTCAGAAAACAGCTCGTCTTAGAGATCGAAAAAGTTGGCCTCAATTCAGTAGGTCTGGTAATTATACTTTCATTTTTTGTAGGAGCAGTAATTAGTATACAAACAGCATTCAACATGTCTAGCCCCTTACTCCCATCTTATCTTGTAGGCTTAGCTAGTCGAGATTCATTAATTCTAGAATTTTCTCCCACTATGATTTCATTAATCTTAGCAGGCAAAGTAGGCTCAAGTATAGCCTCAGAAATAGGTAGTATGCGTGTAACTGAACAAATTGACGCCCTTGAAATCATGGGAATTAATTCGGCTTCCTTTCTTATTTTTCCTAAAATAATTGCTGCTATTTTCTTTTTCCCCTTCCTAATAATACTGAGTATGGGTATTGGAATAATAGGTGCGTGGGTTGGAGGATTATCTGCAGATGTAGCTACTGCAGATTTTATTGGCGGATTAAAATATGAGTTCAACCCATTTTACATTACCTATGCAGTTATTAAAACTGTCTTTTTTGCATTTATCATATCTTCTGTTTCAGCTTATTATGGCTACCATACTAAAGGTGGTGCAATAGCAGTTGGAAAATCGAGCACTACAGCTGTTGTATCAAGTAGTATTTTAATACTACTATTTAACTATTTATTAACCGACATAATATTATCATGATAGAGGTGCGAAATATTGAAAAACATTTTGGGAATAATTATGTGCTGAAAAACGTAAGTTTTATTTTTGAAAAAGGAAAAACAAACCTAATAATTGGCGAGAGTGGTTCAGGAAAAACAACATTAATAAAAATACTGATTGGTTTACACAAAATAGATAGTGGAGCCGTACTATTTGATGGCATAAATTTTAATGCCATAAAAACAAAAGAACAGAGAATCCTCAGGCAAGAGATTGGCATGCTTTTTCAAGCAGGAGCGCTTTACGATTCCATGACGGTTGAAGAAAATATTATGTTTCCCTTATCTATGTTTACTGACAAAACGGAAGAAGAAAAATTGAATCGCGTAAATTTTTGTCTGAAAAGAGTAAACCTTGAGGGAAAAAATAATTTATTGCCTGCTGAACTAAGTGGAGGAATGACAAAAAGAGTTGCTATTGCCCGAGCAATAGTTATGCAGCCAAAGTACTTATTATGTGACGAACCTAACTCAGGGCTTGATCCTAAAACCGCCATCATCATTGACAATCTTATACAAGAAATTACCAAAGAATACAACATTACTACAATTGTGAATACGCACGACATGAACTCGGTAATGGAGATAGGAGAAAATATCGCTTTTATTAATCATGGCGAAATATGGTGGAGCGGAAACAAAGATGAACTGCTTAATTCTGAAAATACAGAATTAAATAATTTTGTTTTTGCATCTAAACTATTTAAACGATTGAAACAGGAGGATGAAAAATGTTAGAGCAAAAAAACATTTAGGACAACATTTCTTAACTGATGAGCAAATTGCATTAAACATTACCGATTTATTGAGTAATGAAACAGAAAATGTAGTAGAAGTAGGTCCTGGAATGGGAGTACTTACTCAGTTTTTAGTTAAACAGGATTTTACAACAGAGGTAGTTGAAATTGATACTGAAAGTGTATTTTACCTTAGATTAAATTACCCTCAATTGGCCGATAAAATTACTGAAGGAGATTTTCTGCAACTCAATTTAGAAGAAAAATACCCGTATACCTTTTCGTTAATTGGTAATTTTCCTTATAACATATCATCTCAAATTCTTTTTAAGGCTTTTGAAAACAGAAATCAAATTCCTGAAGTTATTGGCATGTTTCAAAAAGAAGTAGCCGAGCGAGTAGCTTGTAAAAAAGGAAAAAAAAGAGGAATACTATCTGTATTTTTACAAGCATTTTATGACATAGAATATTGTTTTACGGTAAATGAAGATGTTTTCACTCCTCCACCAAAAGTAAAATCAGGAGTAATAAAATTAGTACGTAACAGTAGAAAAGAATTACCTGTTGATGAACAAAAATTTAAACGAGTAGTAAAAGCAGGGTTTAACCAAAGGAGAAAGATATTAAGAAACGCCTTAAAGCCTTTCATTTTAATAAATGAAAGTGAAATAGCAAATTTACTGCCTTTACGAGCTGAACAATTATCAGTTGATGATTTCATAAAACTCACAAATCATGTCGGATAAATTAGAAGTAAATAGTGCTTATATTGATCAATTAACTGTATTAATTGAGGCAAATAAGTCCCAAGAGTTAATCAAAATACTAGATGAACTTCATATTGCTGATATTTCTGAAATTATTGAAGACTTATCATTAGAAAACGCCAAACACCTTTATGATCTAATTTCTGATGAAGAAAAATCAGCAGCCGTATTGGTGGAAATTGAAGGTGACACAAGAGAGGATTTATTAGCCAACTTAACAGCAAAAGAAATTGCAGAAGAGGTAATTGACAACTTAGAATCAGATGATGCTGCAGATATAATTGGAGAATTATCAGAAGATAAGAAAGAAGAGGTTCTTTCTCATGTTGAGGATATTGAACATGCTAGTGACATTAGTGATTTATTAGCCTATCCTGAAGATACTGCAGGAGGGTTAATGGCAAAAGAACTGATAAAGGTAAATGAAAACTGGAATACTCTGCAATGCCTTAAAGAAATGCGCAAACAAGCAGAGGATATAAAAAAAGTATATACTATCTATGTAGTGGATGATGATAAGAAACTGCTAGGATCACTATCTCTAAAGCAATTATTATTGACCGAAAAGAGTTCGGCAATCAAAAGTATAGTAAACACCGATATAGTATCGGTTAATGTAAATGAAGATGATGAGGATGTTGCTAATATCATGAATAAATACGACTTAATTGCCTTACCAGTAGTTGATGATTTGAATAGACTGATAGGGAGAATTACATTTGATGATGTAATGGATGTAGTAAAGGAAGAAGCTGAAAGAGATTACCAAATGGCTTCAGGTATATCAGAGGATGTAGAAAGCAGTGATAGTGTTTGGGAGCTAACTCGGGCACGATTACCATGGCTACTTATTGGGATGATTGGAGGGCTACTAGGGGCAAAAGTAATAGGAATTTTTGATTTAGAAAATAATTTTGAATTGGCGTTTTTTATTCCACTAATTGCTGCAATGGGAGGTAATGTTGGGGTGCAATCAGCTGCAATTGTAGTGCAAGGGCTAGCAAATGATTCCTTGAAAATGGAAAATCTCTTTCGGAAATTGACAAAAGAACTTGGTGTAGGTTTGTTGAATGGGATTATTTGTTCTGTTATTATTTTAGGAGCAGCATTTGGTCTAGGCTATGGAATAGAACTTAGCCTTACAGTAAGCATCTCTTTATTGGTAGTTGTCGTATTCGCAGCACTTTTTGGCACTTTTGTGCCTTTAACTTTGGAAAAATATAAAATTGATCCAGCTCTAGCAACGGGACCCTTTATTACTACTATAAATGATATATTAGGATTATTTATTTACTTTATGATCGGACAAGCAATTCTTTAAAATGAAAATCTTATTTATTGATACCGTTCATCCTTTTTTAAAACAGGAATTAGAAAAGCAAAATTATATTTGCGATACGGCTTACGATAAAAGTAAAGCTGAAATTCAAGAAATCATTCATAATTATCAAGCAATAATCATCAGAAGTAGATTTACAATCGACAAGAAATTTATTGATTATGCCTCTGAACTAAAATTTATTGCCAGAGCTGGTAGCGGATTAGACAACATTGATGTAAACTATGCTAAAAGTAAAAACATTGATTGCTACAATGCTGGAGAGGGCAACCGACAAGCTGTAGCGGAACATGCACTTGGGATGCTCCTTTCTCTTTTCAATAACTTAAATAAAGCTGATCAAGAGGTGAAAAATGGAAAATGGGAAAGAGAAGAAAATAGAGGCATAGAACTTTCTGGCAAAACCATAGGAATTATTGGTTATGGAAATAATGGCTCTGCTTTTGCGGAAGTACTAAAAGGATTTGATATTACAATTTTAGCATACGATAAATATTTAACAGAATACCCTTATCAAAGTACTATGGATAGCATTTTCAAACAAGCAGACATAGTGAGTTTGCATGTGCCTCTAACTGCTGAAACTACTTATTTAGTAAATGATGATTTCATTCATAAATTTGAAAAATCCTTTTATCTCATCAATACTGCTAGGGGGAAATGCGCAAACACTAAGAGCTTAGTTTTAGCTTTAGAAAAAGGAAAAATCAAAGGTGCTTGCTTAGATGTATTGGAATATGAAAAAATATCATTTGAAAATTTAATTCAGGAAGGGTACACGACTGAAATGCAATATCTAATGGGTAGCCCTAAAACAATGCTTAGTCCACATATTGCTGGATGGACACGAGAAAGTAATGTGAAAATTACTGAAGTGTTGCTAAAAAAAATTACTTCTTCTGCTCAATAAGTAAACTAATCTCCTCTCTCATTTTTTGCATGCTATTCATAGCTTCCTTTAAAGAGTTACTGGTAGATTCTTTTACACTACTAAAAGTATCCTCAACTGAAGCAAACATCTCATTATAATAAGTAATTCCCTCATTCATATTATCCGTAAATCCATTTAAATATTTAGCAGATCTTCTTCCCCAATTATTTTTATGCTCTTCCACTTTTTCTGTCAGATATTTTAAATACATTGCTAGCTCATTAACAAACATATTAGGCCTGTCGGCACGAACAACGCCATCAATTCCATTATAAATATGATTTGTCATATCTGATAAGGTTAATTTTTTATCAAAATAAGCCATGTTTGGCCCAGGACAAATAGACACACCTTTACTCTCACGCGTTTCAATGCCATAACTTATAACAGCAGTAGCGGCTAAACCCATACACAAGCAAACTTTATTAGTAATTTCATGCGAAATTCCTTGTTCTTCAATCTTATTTTTCTGAAATAAACGAGAGGCCGTACACACCCCTTCGGTACCATATTCATTGCTGAGGGCCAGAAATTTTCTTGGGCAAGGACTCCCCGGTTTTCCTTCTTCAATTTTTTGAAATTTTTCTACATCTTTTGAAGAATTACGCAAATTATTAAACGGAACTCCAAGTGGAGAAACAGCACTCAAATATAAATCTTTCTCTTTTGCATCTTGCAGTTGTTTCCTAGTTGCAGCATCAACAGTAGTGGCTTCTGGCACCAATAAAAACGGAGTCCCCCAACCCACAGAATCCAATTTGTAATGCTGAATTAGAAAATTATGTTCTTCAGCGGTAGCCACACCACCTTGTGCTGTGATTTTTATAGGCAAAGTTTTTTCAGGAATAGCTCGCTCATTTGTCTGCAAAGCTGCTTTACAAACTGCATAAGTATCCTCAATCAACTCTTGTCTTTTATCTCTGAACTCAGCAAGGATGGGTCCCATTAAATAGCCGTCAGTTGCAAAGGCATGTCCTCCGCAATTTAATCCTGATTCAATACGATATTCCGATATCCAAAGTCCTTTTTTGGCTAAAAACTTTCCCTGAATAACTGCAGATCTATAGTCAGAAACTTTTAAAATAATTTTCTTTTTAATGTAGCCATTTGTATCTGGAAAAAAATCATCAAATTCAGCAATATATCCATATAACCTTGGATTCATTCCTGCCGAAAAAATTACTGAAGATGCTAAATCAGAATTTGCATACCCTCTTAAACCGGCATGAGCATCATTATATTCTGAAGGCAATTGTTCTTTTTTGAAGTAGTTAGTTTTATCAACTTTCGTCATGATGTTTACATCAATACTTCCAATTGATAAATTTTCTTTCAACCAATCAGATAAATCCTCAAAACTAAATGAATTTGAAATTAAATCATTAAATTCCAACTTCATCTCATTAGTATCAGGCAGCATTGCAAAATACTTTTTTACTTCCGAAAATTTATCTTGAGTAGCAGTAGTGAATTCTTCAAATTTTTCTGAAGCAATTTTTTTTACCATATTTAGGTAAGCCGTAATTCTATCCGCACGATAATCTTTCGTGTCATTTTTTATCTCCTGATAAAATAAATTATTTAAACCACTATAGTATTTTCGTAGGCGTTCCAACAACACGTCATCAGCCAAAGCAATTACCGTATTAATTCCATAATGCGCAACCTTTAATGGTGTATCAGCCGTAAAGGCCGTACCCATTACCGGAATATGAAAAGTATGAGGTGGAGTCATAGATACAGTGTTTTCAAAGTGCAAAGATACAGAATAATAAGAGGTATAAAGCAAGCTAAAATTTAACGAGCAATAAGCTGTAAAGTGTTGCGAGATCTTTGTTCCAAAACCACATTCTTATCATGTAGAAATTGCTCAACAGATTCTTTGGTGTAATATCTTAATGTAAAAAGGCTTAAATTCTTATCACATAACACCTCAAAAAATACCTTTAAATCTTCAATTAATTGTGGGATTTTATGATTGTCATTATCCACGCAAATAGAAAAAGAAATAGCTGAATTTTGCATCAAATTAACCCCTACTCTGTTTTTAGCTAAAATTGAAAAAATCTGACTCATATGATTCTCAACTATAAAAGCTAAATTCACTTCAGAAATAGAAATAAGAATCTGATTTTCTTTTACAATAAAAGAAGGAATATTCGCATTTGAAACACCTTCTTTAATAATTGTTCCTTCATTTAATGGATGAAGAAAAGATTTGATTTGTAAAGGAATAGTTTTCTTTTTTAAAGGCTGAATGGTTTTAGGGTGCATCACTTTTGCACCAAAAAACGCCAACTCAATTGCATCATCAAACGAAACCTGATTCAATAATTGAGCCTGTTCAAAAACCTTTGGATCAGCATTCATCATTCCAGGAACGTCTTTCCAAATAACTACTTCTTTTGCGTCCAAACAATATGCTAAAATAGCCGCTGTAAAATCGCTTCCCTCTCTACCCAGAGTAGTAGTAAAATTCTCAGAAGTACAGCCAATAAAACCTTGAGTAATTGTGTGCTTTTCTTTTATGCTATTACTAATAAGATCAGTTGTTATTTCCCAGTCAATTTTTGCATTCCGATAAGTATTATCTGTTCTAATTAAATTCCTTGCATCCTGCCATGAATTTTTAAAACCAATCTGCTGTAAATACGCACTCATTATTTGAGTAGATAAAAATTCTCCTATCGAAACAATTTGGTCATAATCGTAAGCATAATCCTGATTAGGCTCTTCTTCCAACACCCACTCAATTTCAACAAATAAATTATTTACCACATCATAAATCGGGTGCGTTTCAGCAAGTAAATCATTCAAAATAGCTGAATGAAAATCCTTAACTTTTCGTAAGGCCAAAACTGCTTTTTCATTTTGCAAAACATAAGCTTCCACTACTTCTTCTAACATATTAGTAACTTTCCCTATGGCAGAAAAAATAATGACAAGGCTATCCGCATCATATTTCTGAAGAATTTCTCCTACGTTCCTTATACTCTGAACATCCTTTATTGATGCGCCACCAAACTTAAATACTTTTATCATTTATCTTAAATATTCTAAGGCGAAAGTAAAGATTATTTTCTGATCAAATCCCTTTAAATTTTAGATATTTGCAAAGCCTAAAAAAACTAATTATATGAAAATAGCATTTCTAACTTCTGGCGGTATTGCCCCTTGCTTATCCGCTTCAATTGGCCGATTAACTGAGAATTATTTAACCAACTATCCTGACGTTGAAATTATAGGGTATCTAAACGGATACAAAGGCTTACTACTTGGGGATTCAATTTCTTTCCCAAAATCATTATTAGGGAATACTGATAAATTCTATCAATTTGGAGGATCTCCAATAGGAAATAGTAGAGTAAAACTCACCAATATTGACGATTGTATAAAAAAAGGATATGTTAAAAATGGGGAAAATCCATTAGAAGTTGCTGCCAATCAATTAATAAAAGATGGGATTACTATTTTACACACTATTGGAGGAGATGATACCAATATCACTGCCGCTGACCTTTCTAGCTATTTGAAAGAAAAGAACTATAATTTGAAAGTAGTAGGCTTGCCAAAAACAGTTGACAATGATGTTTATCCAATCGCACAAACCTTAGGGGCTTGGACAGCAGCTGAACAAGGCGCTATCTTCTTTGAGAATGTAGCCAATGAAAACACAACTAGCGATAGGCAACTAATCATACATGAAATAATGGGAAGACATTGTGGTTGGCTAACTGCAGCTACTGCATTAGAATACCGAAAAAGATTAAACAATCTTCATTTCATGCCAGAAATTGGACTTAGTAAAGCAAAGTGGGAAGTACATTCAGTATTATTACCTGAAGATGAAATAGATTTTAAAAAAGAATGTGAACGTCTGAGCAAAGTGATGGACAAATACGATTGCGTGAATATCTTTTTAAGTGAAGGCGCGTGCATGGATATTATTATTGCAGAGATAGAAAAAACTGGAGAAAAGGTTTTGCGAGATGCTTTTGGTCATGTTCGCTTAGATGATTTGAAACCAGGAGAATGGCTTGCCAAACAATTAGGAAAACGCCTAAATGCAAATAAAGTACTCGTGCAAAAAAGCGGTTATTTCGGACGTTCATCAAAAGCCAATCAGGCTGATTTAGACTTAATTTTTGAAGTTGCTGACCATGCTGTAAAAAGTGCAGTAGCCGGAATAAATGGAGTTGTAGGTTGGGATGAAGATAATAACAACACCTTAAGCTGTATTGATTTTAACAGAATAAAAGGCGGAAAACCATTTGACACTACACTGGCTTGGTACGTAAATATGATTCAAGAGATAAACGCTATATAATTGGGGAAACAAGCTCCATTATTAAGCTATTTTGGCGAGCCCAAACAAACTGATGCCATTCAATCAGCATTAGAAAAAGGGCAAACAAAAATTCAACTTACAGGATTAATTGGCTCTTCATTTGCCATTACAGCAAGTGCAGTCGTGCGCAATAGCAATACTCCACATCTTTTTATTTTTAGAGATAAAGAAGCTGCCTCCTATTTTGTAAATGATATAGAGAGTCTGCTAAAAAATGAGGTTTTCTTTTTCCCAGCATCCTACAGAAGATCGTATCAACTAGAAGAAACGGATAATGCAAATATCTTGTTAAGAGCTGAAGTGCTTAACAAGCTAAACAATAAGCGCAACCCAATTATTATAACTTATTCTGAGGCTTTATCAGAAAAAGTAGTAAGCCGAAAAGAACTTAAAAAACATACCATTGGTCTAAAAGTTGGTGATGAAGTCGTGATAGATGAGCTAGAGAGAATTCTTCAAAATTTACATTTTGAGTCAGTAGATTTTGTAATTGAGTCGGGACAATATTCTATAAGAGGAGGGATTCTAGATGTTTATTCCTATGCGGATGAATACCCATTTAGAATAGAATTTTTGGACACTGAAATTGAAAGTATCCGAACCTTTGACATTAATAGTCAACTATCAATTGACAAACAAAGCAACATAACTATCACCCCAAATACTGAGGCAAAAAAAGGCAGTAATACGCAAGTAAGTTTATTGGAATACTTGCCAAAAAATTCAGTAATCTGGGCAAAAGACATAAAATACACCAAAGGAATTTTAGCCGATTATTCTTCTCGTGCAGAAGAACAATATGCGAAAGTTGTTGAAAAAGCAACTCAACACCTAAGCCCAGAACATTTGTTTACCAATTCTGAAAATTTTATTTCCGAATTAGAAAAATATTCAATAATTGAAAACAACAGCAATCCTTATTTTTTAGCAGATGAGAAAATTGAAGTAGATACCACTTCACTCACGAAAATAAACAAACAGTTTGATTTATTGAAAGAAGATTTACTAAAAAATAAAGAAGAGGGGTTAGAAAATATTATTCTCTGTTCGTCTGACGAACAAGAGGAAAGGTTCAATGCAATTTTTGAGCATAGTGAACAGGAGTTAAATTATAAATGCGTGCTATTTTCCTTACATGAAGGATATATTGACTACACCAACAAGCAGGCTGTGTATACCGATCATCAGATATTTGATAGGCATCATAAATTCAAATCAAAAACTAAATTTACTGACAAGCAAGCCATAACAATCAAACAACTGACCACCTTACAAGTTGGAGATTTTGTTACCCATATTGACCATGGTGTCGGATGTTTTGAAGGCTTACATAGAATAGAGAACAATGGCAGATATCAAGAAGTAATAAAACTGACCTATAAAGGCGGTGATATCCTCTACATCAGCATACATTCCCTACATAAAATTGCAAAATTTTCAGGAAAAGAAGGAATACAGCCAAAGATCAATCAATTAGGCTCTCCCGCTTGGAAAACAACTAAACAAAAAACAAAAGTAAAAATAAAACAGATTGCCTTTAATCTGATCCAATTGTATGCCAAACGGAAATCTCAAAAGGGATTTCAGTACAGTCCTGATACTTATTTACAACATGAATTAGAAGCCTCTTTCATGTATGAAGATACTCCCGACCAAAGCAAGGCAACTATAGACATAAAGGAGGATATGGAAAAAGAAATGCCTATGGACCGTTTGATTTGCGGAGATGTTGGCTTTGGCAAAACCGAGATAGCGATCAGGGCAGCATTTAAGGCAGTAGCCGATAGCAAGCAAGTTGCTATTTTAGTACCAACTACTATTTTAGCACTGCAACATTTCAAAACTTTTAAGAAAAGATTAAAACATCTGCCTTGTACTGTTGATTATATCAACAGATTTAAAACGCCAAAACAACAAAAAGAAACTTTAGATAGAGTGTCTCAAGGTAAAGTTGACATCTTAATCGGCACTCACAGAATAGTAGGAAAAGATGTGAGGTTCTTAGATTTAGGATTGATGATAATTGATGAGGAACAAAAATTTGGAGTAAACATTAAGGATAAACTAAAATTGTTTAAAGATAATATTGACACCTTAACATTAAGCGCTACACCTATTCCCCGAACTTTACAATTTTCCTTATTGGGGGCAAGGGATTTGTCCGTAATTAACACCCCGCCGCCTAACAGGCAATCGGTAGAAACTCAAATTATAGGATTAAATCAAGAACTAATCCGTAATGGAATTAGTTATGAAATGTCACGAAATGGACAAATATTCTTTGTCCATAACCGCATTGAAAACATAAAAGAAATAGCGGGGCTATTACAAAGACTTTGTCCAGACGCCAAAATACGAGTTGGACATGGACAAATGGATGGGAAAAAATTAGAGGAACTCATGATTGATTTTATGGAGGGAAATTTTGATGTTTTAGTTTCTACTACTATTATTGAAAATGGAGTAGACATCCCCAATGCAAATACTATCTTTATAAATAATGCTCAGAACTTTGGATTAAGTGACCTGCACCAAATGAGAGGAAGGGTTGGGCGTTCTAACAAGAAAGCATTCTGTCATCTAATTAGCCCTCCGCTACACACTTTATCGGAAGAGAGCCGAAAACGACTCACTGCTTTAGAAAAATTCTCTACTCTTGGAAGTGGCTTTAAAATTGCTATGCGCGACTTAGACATCAGAGGAGCTGGTGATTTATTAGGAGCTGACCAAAGCGGTTTCATTAATGAAATTGGTTTCGAGACTTATCAAAAAATATTGAATGAAGCTATTGAAGAACTCAAGCAAGAGAAATTCCAAGATTTATTTGAGAATGAAAAAGAAAAATTCTATGTAAAGGACTGCCAATTGGATACGGACTTAGAGATACTTATTCAAGATACTTATGTAAGTAATATAAGCGAGCGACTGAACCTCTACAAAGAATTAAACAACTTTACTACAGAGCCAGAAATTGAAGCTTTCATTAGCAGACTAAACGATAGGTTTGGAGATGCTCCTACTTCAATTTACAATATATGTGATGCCTTGCGATTAAGATGGTTTGCTAAAAAAATTGGTTTTGAACGCATTATTATTAAAAATAAAGGCATGCGAGCTTACTTTCCTTCACAAGCTGATTCCCCTTATTATAACTCAGCTGCTTTTCAGCAAATATTAGAATATTTAAAGCATAATTTTGGAGCTTGCAAGATGATTGAAAACAAAGGAAAACTCTCTATACTCATTAAAAACATCACTTCTATTGAAGGTGCCTTAGGTGTTTGCAAGAAAATTATTGGAAAATAAAAAGCTCATTACTAATCAACAATAAAAACAACTTATCAACAATTATTTTTTTACTAGTATTTCTACTTAGAAATCCTCTGGGATTTGAGTAAAATTGTAGTTAGTATTAAAAAACCAAAATGTCAGAGAAAAGAGCAATCAAAAACGCACTAATTTCCGTATTCCATAAGGATGGATTAGGACCCATAGTAAAAAAATTAAACAAGCTAGGGGTAAACATCTACTCAACAGGAGGTACGCAGAGTTTTATTGAAGAGCAAGGGGTAGCTGTTAACCGAGTAGAGGACCTCACCACTTACCCATCCATTTTAGGTGGGCGAGTAAAAACTTTGCACCCAAATGTGTTCGGAGGAATTTTATCTAGAAGAGAAGTATCGAGCGATCAAGAACAATTGCAGCAATACAATATTCCTGAATTTGATGTGGTAATTGTTGACCTCTATCCTTTCGAGAAAGAAGTAGCTTCAGGAGCTGATGAACAAGATATTATTGAAAAAATTGATATTGGGGGGATTTCATTAATCCGTGCTGCAGCAAAGAATTTTAAAGATGTGTTAATCGTTTCGGAAATGAGTCAATATGCTCAAACTTTAGAGATGTTAAATGCCAATGGAGCAAGCTCCAATATAACAGAAAGAAAAAACTTTGCAGCAACAGCATTCAATGTTTCTTCGCATTATGATACTTCAATTTTTAATTATTTTAATGAAGGTAACGCACCTGTGTTTAAGCAAAGTATAAGAGAAAACAAAACCTTAAGATATGGAGAGAATCCTCATCAAAGAGGAACTTTTTATGGTAACTTAAATGAGATGTTTGAGCAATTAAATGGCAAAGAACTTTCTTACAACAATCTACTGGATGTTGATTCAGCCGTTAATTTAATTTCAGAATTTAACGAAACTACTTTTGTGGTATTAAAACATAATAATGCTTGTGGATTAGCAAGTCGTCCTAAATTAATTGATGCCTGGAAGGATGCTTTGGCAGGCGATCCTACTTCAGCTTTTGGAGGAGTACTTATCACCAACAAAGAAGTAGATTTAGTAACTGCTAAAGAAATAAACAAACTATTTTATGAAGTGCTAATTGCACCTTCATTTGCAGCTGATGCATTGGAACTCTTAAAAGGGAAAAAGAACAGAATACTTTTACAACAAAATGAAGTTATCCTGCCTAAAGCTCAATTCCGTACAGTACTGAATGGCGTACTACATCAAGATAAAGATTTGAAAACAGATGCAGCAAACAATATGATTACCGTCACTGATCTTGCGCCAACTGAAGCTCAATTAACTGATCTTGTATTTGCATCAAAAGTATGTAAACACACCAAATCAAATACAATTGTATTTGCAAAAGGGAAGCAATTATTTGCTAGTGGAGTAGGACAGACATCAAGAATAGATGCCTTAAAACAGGCTGTAAATAAAGCGAATAATTTTGGCTTTCATTTGAATGGTTGTGTAATGGCATCTGATGCTTTTTTTCCTTTTCCTGATTGCGTGGAATTAGCGGAAAATGCAGGAATAAAAGCAGTGATACAGCCAGGCGGATCGATAAAAGATAAATTATCCATTGAT
This sequence comes from uncultured Flavobacteriales bacterium, assembly GCA_905612305.1. Lineage (GTDB taxonomy): Bacteria > Bacteroidota > Bacteroidia > Flavobacteriales > BACL11 > UWMA-0277. The sequence goes on from CAJQRK010000019.1 coordinate 79,407, forward strand.
TATTGCAATGAACACAATATGACAATGGTACTAACAGGAAGAAGACATTTTAAACATTAAAAAATAGAGATTATGGGATGGTTTGATTTTATGCAAGAAGCAATTGCTATTGATTTAGGAACTGCAAATACACTAATTATTCATAACGACCAAGTTGTTGTGGACGAACCCTCAATTGTTGCAAAAAACATAAGGACAGGAGAGGTGGTTGCTATAGGAAAAAGAGCTCAACAAATGCATGGAAAAACTCACAAAGAAATAGAAACTTTGCGTCCGCTAAAGGATGGTGTTATTGCTGACTTTCAATCTTCTGAGCAAATGATAAGAGGATTTATTAAAATGATCCCAAGAAAGAAATCTATTTTTTCTCCTGCTTTAAAAATGGTAATCTGTATTCCTTCAGGAGTCACGGAGGTTGAAAAAAGAGCCGTAATTGATTCAGCCGAACATGCTGGAGCAAAAGATGTTTGGCTAATACATGAACCTATGGCAGCTGCAATTGGTATTGGAATTGATGTATTGGAACCAAAGGGGAATATGGTGATTGATATTGGCGGTGGAACTACCGAAATTGCAGTTATTTCATTAGGAGGAATTGTTTGTGATAAATCTATTCGAGTTGCTGGTGATGAGTTTACAGATAATATTAGAAATTACATGAAAACTAGGCATAATATTGCAATAGGGGACATTATGGCCGAACAAACAAAAATACATGTAGGTTCAGCTCTAACAGAGTTAGAAGAGCCTCCTGCAAATTACCCAGTTCATGGAAGAGATTTAATGAGTGGCAAACCAAAAGAAGTAATTGTAACTTATAAAGAAATTGCAGGAGCGCTTAACAATTCAATTGAGATGATTGAGGAAGCAGTTATGAGTGCATTATTTAACACTCCACCTGCATTATCAGCTGACATTTACAATGAAGGGGTTTACTTAACTGGTGGCGGCTCAATGCTAAGAGGATTGGATAAGCGAATTGCCAGAAAAACAGATCTACCGGTTTATGTAGCTGAAGATCCCTTAAGAGCTGTGGCTAGAGGAACAGGGATTGCACTAAAAAACACTGAACACTATACTTTTCTAATTCAATAGACAAATAAGAGAAGATGCACAACCTAATACGGTTTATTAAACTGAATCAGTTTCTATTGTTATTCTTAATTATAGAAGGATTTTCTGTCTTTTTATTGCTTTCTAATAATAGTTACCAAGCGAATAAAGCTATTAAATACAGCACGAAATATACCAGTTTGATTCATAATTATTCTCACTATTTTTCTGATTATGTGGCACTTAAACAAACCAATGAATACTTGGTTACAGAAAATGCAAAATTACATTCCATACTGAGACAGGAAGAATCGTTTCATGATTCTATCCTTATTAAAAACAAAATATTCTCTTATCAAAGTGCAAAAATTATTAACAACTCTATTAATAAAAGAAATAATTTTATTACACTAAATAAAGGAAGAAAGCATGGAATTAAAGAGGGAATGGGTATAGTAACTCATAATGGAGTAATTGGCATTGTTCACTCTATTTCTGAAAATTATTCTATTGTTATTTCGCTTTTACATAGAAAATCAGCGGTAGGAATAAAAATGATGAGAAATAATCATAATGGAATTCTAAAATGGGAAGGATTTGATTACACGACAGCAAACATAACTAACTTCCCTAGCCACATCTTAATTAAAAAGGGAGATACAATTATTACAAATAACCACAGTATTGTTTTCCCAGAAGGAATAAATATTGGTAGAATAGCAGATTTTGAAAAAGATGAAGAAGGATATTATAACGTAAAAGTCACCCTTTTTGAGGACTTTAATCAGCTTAACTTTGTATATATAGTTCATTCCATTGAAGCGGAAGAACAGCAGAACCTTGAAATAAAAATAACGGATGACTAAATTATACTTCAAATATCTTTCATTGCTTCCAATTTATATTTTGCTGCAAGTCTTCGTGCTTAATCAAGTACTGTTTTCCGCATATATCAATCCTTTTCTATACATCTTACTAATTATCAGCTTACCCTTAAAAACACCAAAATGGTTTTTGCTTATTTATGCGTTTTTATTAGGATTTTTTATTGATTTATTTTCATCAAGCCTAGGCTTTCATTCAACAGCAAGTGTACTTATTGCTTTTTTAAAACCATTAATTAGTAAGATTACCATTCCATATAATATTTTAGGAGAGATGGATAAAATTAGTTTACAAAAGATTGGCACAAAAGCATATATCACTTTTTCTTTATTATTAATTCTAATTCACAATAGTTGTCTTTTCATTCTTGAACATTTAAATTTCAATTTTACCATTTTAAGTAAAGTTATCTCAAGTTCTGGCATTACTTTAATTATTATTCTTATTACTCAGCTGTTTATTTGGCAAAAGAAATGAGAAAATATAAAGTGCGATATAAAGTTATTGCGGGGATTTTCTTATTGATTTCTGTTATCTTTATTATAAAACTATTTTATATACAAGTGATTAATGATGACTATAAATTTTCAGCCAACAATAATGTTTTACGATATGATGTTCAGCAAGCGGTAAGGGGGTTAATTTATGATAGAAATCACAATCTTATTGTTGCGAATGTTCCTGCCTATGATTTAATGATTATTCCAAGGGAGCTAACCAACAAAACTATTGACACACTTGCTTTTTGCAAATTGATTGAAATAAGTAAAAAGGAATTTATTGAAAATTACAATAAGGCTGCTGAATATTCAAAATATAAAGAAAGTGTTTTTGTTAAACACATAAATCTAGAAAGCTCCAGTACGCTTTCTGAGAAACTCTTTCAATTCCCAGGTTTTTATTTACGCAAATTAACTATGAGGGATTATCCTTCAAATGTTGCGACTCATTTAATTGGATATCTAGGAGAGGTGAATACTAAAAAAACTAAAGAAGACAAATATTATACAAAAGGAGATCTGTCTGGAGCAAGTGGCATTGAAGCTGCATATGAGCGATATTTAAGAGGTGAAAAAGGAATGGTGATTAAACTAGTAGATGTTTACAATAGAGATCAAGGTAAGTTTCAAAATGGAGAATTTGATACTTTAGCAATTGCTGGGGCTACTCTAACTTCTACTATTGATATTGAACTTCAGGCTTATGGTGAAAAATTAATGCAAAATAAAATTGGAGCAATAGTTGCAATTGAACCAACAACTGGGGAAATTCTTTCGCTCATTTCTTCACCCACTTACAATCCTAATGTATTGAATGGAAGAAAAAGGTCTGAGAATTATAAAAACTTATCTGAAAACCTAAATAAGCCTCTGTTTAATAGAGCACTTCAAGGCACATACCCTCCTGGATCAACATTCAAATTATTAAATGGATTAATTGCCCTACAAGAAGGCGCTATACAAAAATCAAGTACATTTACATGTAACGGTGGATATAATTATGGAAATGAAAAAAAGTTAGGATGCCACCTTCATAAATCTATTTTGAATCTTACTCAGGCTATTGAGATTTCATGTAACACCTATTTTTGCAATGCTTTTAATAACTATTTTAGAAGTTTTAATAGCTCTATTCTTGCATATGATAATTGGCGTCTTCATTTGAGTAGTTTTGGGATTGGGGATTTTATGAATAATGACTTTATCAATGGAAGACCAGGAAAGCTGCCACAATCATCATATTACAATAAACTTTATAGGGGAAGTTGGAATGCGAATACGATCATCTCAATGGCTATAGGGCAAGGGGAATTATTACTAACTCCTATTCAAATGGCAAATATGACTGCTATTTTAGCTAACAGAGGTTATTATTATACACCACATATTATTAAAGAAATAGCAGGAGAAAAAATTGATAGCAGTTTCACATTAAAAAAATACTGCTCAATTGAGGAAAAATATTTTGATCCTATTATAAGTGGGATGCAAAAAGTAATAGCTGGTGAAAAAGGAACAGCAACTAATGCTAAATTAAATGACATAATAATTTGTGGAAAAACAGGTACTGCTCAAAATCCACATGGCGAGGATCATTCTATCTTTATTGCTTTTGCACCTAAAGAAAACCCCAAAATCGCCATTGCTGTTTATATTGAAAATGGAGGATGGGGCTCTACTTGGGCAGCTCCTATCGCATCACTAATGATAGAAAGCTATTTAATAAAAACTATTACAAATAAACTGCAAGAGGAATTTATTATTAAAGGTGATTTATTATCTGAAAGATGAGAAAAGCAAAAAACATATTTGCAAATATTGATTCTATTAGTATCTTCATATACATTGCTCTAATTTTTTTTGGATGGACAAATATTTATGCTTCACAGTACAATGAGGATACGACAATGATACTTGACTTTAGCACTAGATACGGCAAACAACTCCTATTTATTGGCATTTCTTCCTTTGTTGCATTTTTAATTTTAATCATTGATTGGCAATTTTTCTATTCTCTCTCCTACTTCTTTTATATCGTAATAATTTTACTTTTAATTAGCGTACTCTTTAAAGGTGAGATGACGGGAGGAGCTTCCTCTTGGTTTGAATTAGGAAGCTTTAAAATTCAACCTTCTGAATTTGCAAAATTTACAACAGCACTTGCTCTTGCTAAATACTATAATGCCCTACATGTTAAGCGGATTTCATTACAGGATAAGATCAAAACTTATGCCATTATCATACTTCCCTTTCTACTAATTATTTTACAAAATGATTTAGGTACAGCATTAGTATTTTCCGCTTTTGTTTTGGTATTGTATCGTGAGGGGCTTTCAGGAAACATCTTAATATTTGGAATACTCATAGCTACACTATTTTTACTTACCTTGTTAATTGAAAAAACAATTCTTATTGGTATTCTGTCCACTATGGCTGTTCTTGTTTATTTACTATCTAGACGAAAGACAAAAGAACTATTACTCATCTTAGGCGTTCTAATTAGTTGTACTGCTTTCATTTTTAGTGTTGAGCATATTTTTAATGATGTATTAGCTCCTCATCAAAAAGAAAGAATAAATATCTTATTAGGCAAAGAATTTGACCCTTATGGATCTGGATATAATTTAATACAATCAAAAATAGCAATTGGTTCTGGGGGGTTTAATGGTAAGGGGTTTTTAAGCGGCACTCAAACACGTTTTGATTTTGTTCCAGAACAAAGCACAGACTTTATTTTTTGTACTATTGGTGAAGAGTGGGGATTCTTAGGTAGTTTTTTCTTTTCAGTCCTATTTATAGGTCTCTTAGCGAGGATACTTTTCTTAGCAGAGCGACAAAGATCAAATTTTAGTAGAATTTATGGATATAGTGTGGCTTGTATTTTATTTATGCATTTTTTTATAAATATTGGAATGACAATTGGGCTTATGCCGGTAATTGGAATCCCTTTACCATTTACAAGTTACGGAGGGTCTTCTTTACTAGGATTTACTATTCTTCTATTTATTTTCTTAAACTTGGATTCGTATCGCTTACAAATTTTAAGGTAAAAAAAATGCCCAGCTTTGCAGCTGAGCATTTTCTAATTCTTATATAATAACTAATATAAATCGGAGCGGTTATCTTTTACATCAGCCTCAGTGTTTAATGCTTTATAAGCAGCTCCAATTGAATAAGCAGCAGCTCCTTTTTGAATTTCTTGTTTTTGTTGTGTAAAATCGATAGAAGTTTTCACGTCATCTTTAGCAGTAACTTCAATTACATACACAGCATTTTTTCCTTCAATAGGATTAGAAATAGCTCCTACATTTGTAGCAAAAATAGAACCTACTAACTCTGGTTCGTAACCTATGCCTTGTAAACTTAAATTCGATAAATTAGCTCTTTGTGCGCTTACCATAGTCTGACCATGATTAGTAGCAAGAGTTGCTAAATCAGCAGCTTTAATATTTGCTCTAATATATGCTACTTTTTTCTCTTTCAGCACTAAAGCAGAAATTTGTTCTTTAATATCTTCCAAAGGTGTAATTCCTTCATCATATGTCTTTGTTAAGTAAGCAACAACATACGAGTTTTCAAATTGGAGCACTTCAGATGCCATTCCCTCTTCAGCTGTATTCATCCATCTTACCATCTCTCTTGAATTAGGCAACCCAGTAATACTCTGCTTATCAGCCTTTACTTTACTATCGCTTCTTTTTACTAAATTTTGATATGCTATTAAAGAATCAAAATCTACTCCTTCATTCAATATCTTTCCCGCAAACTGTACTGCTTGATCCCAATAAGCATTGAATGTTTCAGTGCTTGGTTCTACATTTCTATCAATAAAAGCAACTTTAACTTTACGCACTGATTTACTCGTTTTGGTTATTTCAATAAGATGAACGCCAAATTGAGAAGTTACTACCTTTAAATCTCCTGCTCTAGATGTAAAACAAGAATCATTAAACTCCTCTACCATAGCGCCTTCCGAGAACCAACCTAAATCACCTCCTTTGATAGCAGAACCTTTATCTTCTGAATTCTTTTGCGCTAAAATTCCAAAGTCAGCACCCGCCTCAACTTGAGCTTTAATAGCATCAATTCTAGTTTGAACTGAATCCCAAGGCATAGTTTCAGTTGGTGCTATTAAGATGTGACGAGCCTCTACTGAATCAGGGCGATTTTGCACAACAGCTAATTTAGCAATACGATATACTCCTTGACTTGCTTGATAAGGACCAATAACAGAACCTTCTTCAGCTGTAAATAATTCGGTCCAATTAGGATCTTGCAACTCTTCCTTAGTAGCAAAAGTAAAACGAGCCGCAGTGTTGTCAGAATTTCTTCTGGCCATCAAATTATAATCCTCATAAATAGTAAAATCTGCTTTTAAATCTTCAATTGATGATTTAGTAGCTGCATCATCTTCTGCAGATGGCACAACTGCAAATACTACAAAATCAACATCCTTTGAAGCATCCTGCTGATAGTTTTCTTTATGCTTTTTGTAGTATGTTTTTATTTCCCTTTCAGTTGGCTCAACAGTACTATCAGCAACTGAAGTTAACGGAATAGCTACATAATTAAAAGTAATATTCTGTGACTTTTCATTAGAATTTACTTTAGCCTCCTCATTTGTTACACACATAGCTTTAGCAATCAATGAATTGTATTTTGAAGTTTTGATAAGTCCAATTAAATATTTTTGAAAACCTATCCATTTAGTTGTTGCTTCACCTGTTAGATCTTTATCTATATTTTGCAAATATCCTAATGCTTTTGTTCTATCGAACTGACCTGTATTCTGATCCTGAAATGCAGGAATTTTACTAATTTCCGGATGTACATTTATCCCTTGTAATAGTTCGAAAAACTCATCAGCAGAAACATCTATTCCTAATTTTGAGTACTCATTATTCATTATCAATTCTCTTACATACTGATCCCATACTTGAGATCTTAACTGTGTTCTAATAGTTTGAGTAAGTTCGCTTCCTTGATTTTGTTGTGAGTCACTTTTCCAGAACTTTATTCTTTCTTCTACTTTCACCTCATAATGTTGACGCAATACATCTTCACCCAATACTTCACCTACAGATTGTGAAGTATTTGTGAAATTACCTGATTCAGATGAAGTTGAAAACATGTATATCATAGCAATTAATCCTATTCCTACAACAGCAAGAAGAAGTTTTGTGTGATTTCTAATGTTTTGTAATGTTGACATTCGTTTTTGTTTTATTAAAGCTTGCGAATATACAATTGTTATTTAATAAATAAAAATAGAAAATACTCCTATTTCTTATCTAGTAATCACCTTCAATTCCACTTCTTGTATTGCAGTATCATTTGCTTTTATGATGGTAAATTGAAATTCTTCAAGCTCTATTACATCATCTTGTTTGGGTATTTCTTCCAAGTGATGTAGAATTAATCCAGCAATAGTTTCGTATTCATCCGATTCAGGAAGATTCAATGCATACTTCTTATTAACCATCTCAACATCTAAACGAGAAAAAAAATGATATTTATACTTAGTCAATTGATTATCTGTAATTTCTTCCACATCATGTTCATCAATAATCTCCCCAACAATTTCTTCCGTTACATCTTCAATGGTAAGCATTCCTGAAGTACCTCCAAACTCATCAACCACTAAAGCAATCCCTTTATTACTTTCAATAAATTGAGTCAATAACTGCAGGGCCAACATGCTCTCAGGAACAAAAGGAATGGGCAATAAAATAGCCCGCACATTTTTAGGCCTTCTAAATAAATCAGAAGAATGAACGTACCCAATCACCTTGTCAATATTTCCCTTATAAATTAGAATTTTGGAAAGCTTAGTCGTAATAAATTTATCTTTAATATCTTTAATTGGAGCTAAACTATCTATAGCTACTATTTCAGTTCTTGGAATCATGCATTCACGTAATTTTTTATCTGTCAAATCCAAAACATTTTGCAACATCTCTACTTCAACTCTGTTTTCTTCATCTCCTTCAGCTGATTTCACATTACTCAAATATTCATCCAAATCTGTTTTGCCAAACACTTGCTTTCCTTCTTCAATTTTCTGACCTAACAAATGCTTCAATACAACTTTTGAAAGATATAACATTAATAATGCAACGGGACGAAACAACACAAAAAACAACCAAATAGGAATTGAAAATATTCTTAATATCTGGTTAGGATAAATTCTGAAAATAGCTTTCGGAAAAAACTCTGCAGTTACCAAAACAATTAATGTAGTTATGATGGTTTGCGCTAATAATAAAGCTGCAGGCGATTGCAAATAAATTTCAATTGCTGACGTCAGGATTTGCGTCATCATTATACCATACACTACCAGAGCTATGTTATTTCCCACCAACATAGTGGTAATAAAATCAGATTCATTTTTAGAAAAATAAGCAATAATATTAGCTGGAAATTTTCCTGAATTTTTATCCAGTTCTAACTTTAACTTATTTGCAGAAATAAAAGCAATCTCAACGCCAGAAAAAAAGGCAGAAAAGAAAAGTGTGATTATAGCGAAGAATAATAGCATATTCGTAAAAATACTAAAACTTAATTTGTTTCAGTTTCAAAATCAAAAGTTCCGTGAATTTTTGTGATTGAATATTGAGAAAAATTAGCATTAGACGTAAAGCCTTCACCATAAACAATTTCTTTTCCAGTAGTGATTTTCACTATTTTATCCGTATAAATCTCATCTTTTTTCTCGTCCCAAACCAACTCCTCTGTTTCTAATTTTTTATCATCACTACTAGTAAGTATTACATTATTTTGTGCTAACATAATTTTTTTATTCTCATCAATAGATGCGTCATTCGCCATCAAAGTAGATTGCAATTCAGAAGAATCATTGTAAAAATATACTTCCATATGTTCAGAAAAAATAAGCCCCGGTTGCTGGTCCTGAAAACGCTCAATTTTATCAGCTACTATTTTGATTTTAATTTTTCCGTTTTCAGTATACAATAGTTCTGCTCCTTGTATTTGTTCAATAGCCTGTTCTTTATCGCTCGCAAAGTTTTGCACCAACTTTGGATCGTTAGTGCAAGCTACAAGTACAACTGAAAATAATAATGTCCGCATGATTTTTGTTTAGTCACTAGTACGAGCTATTGTTGTTTTATTTATCCAACATCCAACAGTATGCGATTTCCCCTGCTCTACACCATTAAAAAAACATTTCTCTTTTGTAGGGAAATATTTTGAATAAGTATTGATACTTTTACTTGCCCTTTCTTTAGTATCTTCATCAGATAATGCTTTTCTGAATGCATCAATAGCTATCCAATACACAGTTGATTTTTCAAAATCATCACCGCAGGTCTTTGCTCCCGCAATATAAATATTTCCTAGATTCACATAAGCTTCCCCCCACCCACTTCTTAGTTCTAATGCGCTATATACTGCATTTCGCGCTGAAGCATAAGAACCCTTATTTCGATGAGCGTCCGCCAAACCTAAATAGTAAATTGCTTTTTGATTTTCATCTTCTTCCATTTCAATTGCTTTTTTAGCAAACTCGATTGCGGCACTTGACTTCCCTTTTCCAATACTCATCTTTGCCATTTTATCAGCTGATGAAGCGGAGGGCTCTAATTCATATAACCTACTAGAAGCATTAAAAAATAAATTAGACTCAGTACATTGCTTGTCTGCAAATAACCTTGTTAGTCTCTTTAAAAAAGGAACATCATCAGAAGCAGGATCAAATTCAATAGAAAACATGGCAATCAAATCCTCACAATTAGCATAAGGAGTACATAAATCCTCAACCTTTTCAGAATATTTGATGAAATTACTAGATGCTTTTGATTCATTCACAATATTATAGTCTATAATCTCAGATACTCTGGCATACGCTTCTAACACATCAGCTTTTGTTTTTAAACCAGCTTTCTCAAGAGTTGCCATTGCTTTCATGTAGCCATAAACAGCTTGAACAGAGGCATTATTGCCTTCTAAATCTAACGATTGTTTTAAATAACCCAATCCTTCTTCACTTCTATTTTCATCAACTCCTATCAACTCATATCCTTTTAAGCCAAGCACATATCCTTCTTTTTCAAAATATTTAATTCTTTGATCAAAAATCATCATTAGTGTGTCAATATAAGCTTCTTTATTTTGCTTATCAATCTTCATTCTTGCCTTAATAATCTTAGGGCCATTCTTATAAATATTACCGGTTGAATTCGGGCAATTATTAAAAGTCCAACGCCAAGGGTTTAAAGCATCCGCATAATTCTTTTGCTTATACGACTCACGGAACAATGATAGATTCTCCTTGCATTTTTGCTCATCTGCACCATATTTTTCTTGCGCATTAGTAGTAAGTCCCATTAAAACTACATTCGCAAAAACAACTATTTGTTTTATTGTTCTATTAATCATATTTGCGTTTCACAAACCAAATTCCGTCATAAGAAACGCTTAATCCAAATCTTATAAACTGTTCTTTTATTAAATTATTATCAGTTGTTCCTCTTTCGCCTAATGTTACTGATAAATCATATTTTGTTCTGGATCTTTTTACTGGTATACCCACTCCAATACTAATACTCTTTTCGGTTAATTGATTATTATCAAATTGCAAAGGGGTATTACAATATGCAGTTCCTAAACGATATTGCATACGTTTATAATATTTTGTTACAGAATTATATTCAGGAGTATATTCTATTCCCCCTGATATCCTCATACTATTATTTAAATTATCTGACTCATTAAATAATCTGTATTCAGCCCAATTTTGCAAACTATAATCAGCAACCAAAAGCAATTTTTTGCCTTCACGATAAGTTAATCCAACACTTATATATTGCGGTAAGACGACATAACCCCATTCAGTAATATTTTCAAAGGTATCTTTCGGCAATTCAAAAACTCCTGAATACTCAAATGTCTCAATAATTTCACTTCTCTTTACTCTAATTTCAGAATTATTATTTGCAGTTACGCCAACGGTAAGCCCTTTATTCTCTGAAAGATCCTTTTTATAAAGTACGCCAATTTCGTAATAATATCCTTGTAAATTGATTTTACTATTAGAGCGGCTATTTAAAAAAGACTCGTCACTATGAACTACTTTCTTTCTTCTGTTTAATCCTCCGAATAAATAAGCTGCATTTGCCCCTACAGAAATCTCCTCTGATAGCTGGTAAGCGCCTCCAAAATAAACTTTACTTACACCGCCATCTCCAGAATACATTAAGTCAGAATTATATTCATCATTTCTGGAATTTAATTCATACCCAATATTGCTATAAGGCAACATTCCTATACTAGCTCCTATCTTTTTACTAACAGGAAAGGCAATAGTCAAATGAGAAAAAGACGTATTATTAGTAATTTGACTTTCAGACACATTCTTCATCTTAGTTGTTTTATGCATCCCTCCTGTGGATAATAAAAATGAATTAGTCCCGAAAGAATTATACGTAGCAGGATTGTAAGGATTAATACTGTATGCATTACTTAATGCCGTAACACCACCACCTAAAGCATTATACTCTGGGAAAACCGTTCCTTGCAAATCTCCTAATCCAAAACGAGAATAAGGAGAGCTTGCACCGACTTGAGCGAAAGAACTATTTACAACAACTAATAAAAACAATGCTAAACTTAATATTCTATTCATTATAATCTAAAATTTCATTTAATCCCTCCATCACTAAAAATGGGTTTGCAAATATGCTATTTTTTAATGCCTTTTCAAAGAAAAAACAATCTCCACCTGTAACGGTAATTATAGTCTCTTTATTTTCTTTTTTATAAATATTAATTATTTCACGAACTTCAGAAAGAATCCCCTGCTGCACTCCACTAATAATTGACGATTCAGTATCATATCCTATTAACACACTTTCAGATGAAGAACTACACAAAGGCAATTGATTAGTAAAATGGTGAAGCGCCTTATAGCGCATCTCAATACCTGGAGAAATTCTACCTCCTTTATATACTTTTTCTTTTGTAATAAAATCAATAGTCAAACAAGTGCCGACATCAAACACTATAACATCTTGCTTGGGAAATAAAACTGATGCTCCAACAACAGCTGCAATTCTATCCTTACCCAAAGTATTTGGTGTTTTGTAATCAATAATTATTGGCAAAAGCGTGTTGAGATCCAAAAAAAGAGCATCAAAATGATGAATTAGCTTTTCAATATCAGCATTAATATCTTTAACAGAAGAAATAATAGTTCCTGTAATATCATGAGAATTGATAAAACCAAGTATATTTTTCAGTGCACAT
>CAJQRK010000020.1 GCA_905612305.1 uncultured Flavobacteriales bacterium
AACAATTCAAGACTTAAGGGTAAGAATACTTAATGTAGTAGGAGAGGAGCTTGTCAATGAAGATCTGCAACAGTTCATTGGTGAGTATATCAAACAAATTGACCTTTCCAATAATGCTAAAGGAATCTATTTCTTAGAAATTGAAACAGAAAATGGAATTATTAATAAGAAATTGATTATACAATAGAAAAAGCCCAATCTTTTCGACTGATCCAGTCATTTAAACGAATATAAAGTTAAAAGGTTACATTATTTTAGTATTTTCTTAATTGCATAAGATTGATTATTGCAAATTAGCGTCTTTAGCCAAAATATCTTATTTTTGTAGCAACCAAATTAAATAAGATGAAATTAATAAAAATACTTTTAGCCTTTTCTGTTGTATTTTCTTTTTCGGTATCAGCAACTGATATTAAAATAACGGATACAGATAATCATTTAGCAATCACAGAAAAGTCCATAACGGAATTTACTTTTGTAAATTATCTTTCTGATATACAAACTATGATGGTAAAAACAAAGGATGGTGATTTTGTAAAGTTAATTGTTTCAGGATATGGAGAAAATGCTAAGCATGGTAATGCTGAATTGCCAGTGCTGGAGGAGTTAATTAACGTCCCTTTTGGTTCAACGGTTGAAATAAAAGTATTAAATACTGAGGAGCAAATTATTTCTTTATCTGATTATGGAATTGATAATTTGATTTTTCCATCTCAGCCATCAATCTCAAAAGGAGAGAATGCTGAAGATGTTCCTTTTTACTTTAATGAGGAGTATTATGCTAAAAATGATTTTTATGCACATAAATTAATTACTACTGAATATTTAGGCAAAATGAGAGGGCAGCAATTAGCTAGAATTTCTGTTGCTCCTTTTCAATATAATCCAGTGACTAATGAGTTGAAAGTAATTACTAAAATGGAAGTGAAAGTTATATTTAAAAATACTGATATTACTTCACATCTTGCTAACAAGCAAAGATATTACTCTACTGAATTTGAGCATTTATTCAAAAGCTGTTTGAATTATTTGCCTATGCAAGAAAAGGATGTAATTACTACTTACCCAGTTAAGTATGTGATTGTTGCTGATCCTGCCTTTCAAGCCGCTTTGCAACCTTTAGTTCAATGGAAAACAAAAAAAGGATTTATGGTAGTTGAAGCTTATACAAATGATCCTTTAGTAGGAAATACAGCTACATCTATTCAGGCTTATTTGCAAAACATGTATGATAATGCTACTATTGCTGACCCTGCACCAACTTACTTACTTATTGTAGGAGACAATGCGGAAGTGCCATCTTTTAATACAGGGCAACACGTGTCTGATATGTATTTTTGTGAGTTTGACGGAGGAGGAGATTTTTATCCTGAAATGTATTACGGAAGATTCTCAGCAACTACAGTTGCGCAAGTTGAAATTCAAGTTAATAAAACACTAACCCATGAGCAATATACTTTTGGAAATCCTGCTTTTTTGGATGAAGTTGTTCTTGTTGCTGGCGTTGATGCAGGTATGGCTCCTACTTATGGAAATGGGCAAATTAATTATGGCACAGATTACTATTTTAATGTAGCGCATGGATTAACTGTTCATAATTATTTATATGGATCAGGCACACTAATTACTTCTGATATGCCAGGTGCTTCTGCAGCAATAATTGCAGATGTAAGTGCTGGTGTTGGTTTTGCAAATTACACTGCTCATTGTGGTGCTTCTGGCTGGTCAGATCCTAGTTTTGAAACTTCTGACATTGCAGGTTTAGATAATAATGATGAATTTGGCTTTATGATTGGTAATTGTTGCCAATCCAATAAATTTGATGTTCCTGAATGTTTTGGTGAGGGACTTTTAAGGGCTAATAATAAAGGAGCGGTTGGTTATATTGGAGGTTCAAATAACACCTATTGGGATGAAGATTATTGGTGGGCTGTAGGTAATGGAGGTATCTCAGCAAATCCTACTTATGCAGGCACAGGTTTAGCTCTCTATGATTGCATGATGCATGAAAATGGAGAACAACAAGCGGACTGGTTTATTACTGCTGGGCAGATGATACATTCAGGAAATTTAGCAGTAACACAAGCAGGAGGATCTGAACAATATTATTGGGAAATATATCACTTAATGGGTGATCCTTCCCTTATGCCATATATTGGAGTGCCCACTGTACTTACTGTTTCTCATGTGGCCGCAACTCCTGTTGGTACAACTACTTTTTCAGTTAATGCTGAAGAGAATGCATATGTAGCAATTTCAATGAATGGGGTGCTTTTAGACGCACAATTAGCTGATGTAACAGGTATTGTGAATTTAACTTTTTCTGCAATAGCTAATGTTGGAACTGCTGATATTGTAGTTACTAAACAATTCAAACAACCATATCAAGCTACGGTTCAAATTATATCGCCTAACGGACCGTATGTTATATATGCAACAAATACAATTGATGATGCTGCAGGAAATAATAACTCTTTGGTTGATTATAATGAGTTAATAAGTATGGATGTTGACGTTCAAAACATAGGCTCAGTAAATGCAAATTCAGTTAATGTTACTTTATCAACTACTGATCCAGCGGTTACAGTAATTAATAATTCAGCAGTAATTACTATAATTAATCCATCACAGCTCTTAAGCATTCCTTCTCCTTTTACTTTCCAAGTTGCAAATAATATAACTGATCAGCATGTAGTGATATTTAACCTAGACATGATAGATAACCTAAGCAACACTTGGAGCTCAACTATTAATGTTTTGTTAAATGCTCCGGTATTGGACCATACAACTTTTATAATTGATGATGTAACGTTGGGTAATGGTAATGGTAAATTAGATGCTGGTGAAACTTTAGATTTAATTATTGATGTGACAAATATAGGCCATGCTGATATTGCTAACTTAACAGCTATTTTAGGTTGTTTGTCTTCTTATGTTACGGTTAACTCAACAACATCAAATGTTGCAAGCTTAGCGGTGAATGGACAACAATCTACTATTTTTAATATTAGTATAAATGCAAATACTCCAGTGGGTGCATTAGCTCAGTTCCCATTTGATTTAACAGATGGTGTGTATTCGCACAATAATACGTTTAGCCAGACCATAGGTATTATTGATGAAGATTATGAAACAGGAGACTTTACTCAGTATGCTTGGGTTAATGATCCAGTTTTCCCTTGGACAATTGACAATTCAAATGTTTATGAGGGTAATAATTCTTCAAGGTCAGGAGCTGGACTTCCTGATGGTGAAGTCTCACACCTTGATATAAATGTTGATGTTACTGCACCTGGTGATATTTCGTTCTATAAATTTGTTTCATCAGAAGAAGATTATGACTATTTGCAATTTTATATTGATGGCAACAAGCAAGGGGAGTGGTCAGGTATTGATAATGCTTGGAGTTTTGTTTCTTTCCCAGTTACTGTAGGTAATCATGATTTTGGATGGGAGTATGACAAAGACAATTCTTCTGATGATGGGGGTGATTGTGCTTGGTTAGATTATATAGTTTTTCCTCCAATTGATTTAGGACAAACGACCAATATTGATGAAGCAACTTTTAATTTTGAAATTTTCCCTAATCCTACAATGGGGAGCTTTCATATCTTGTTTAATGATAATATCATGCATACTGTTGAACTATTTGATGTGAATGGAAAAATGATTGTTACCATGAATAATCAAGCTGAAAATTCCTCATTTAATTTGAAAGAAGTAGCTTCAGGCACTTACACTGTAAAAGTAATGCCAGAGAATATTACTTATCAAATTGTAAAGCAATAGTGGGAAAAGTCCTTGGTATTGATTATGGAACAAAGCGCACAGGTATTGCTATAACTGATGCAATGCAAATTATTGCTAGTGGGTTAACTACTGTAGCAACTCATACTCTTGATGATTTTATTTCAAATTTGGTTAAAAAAGAAACCATTGAATGTTTTGTAGTAGGAGATCCTAAGAATTTAGACGGAACAGCTACTGATAGTACTGGTTATGTTAATGGTTTTGTTAAAAGAATTAAACAAAGATATCCTGAAATACCGATACATCAGATTGATGAACGCTTTACTTCAAAGATTGCAAAACAAAGTATTTTAGCAAGTGGAGCAAAAAAGAAAGTAAGACAGGACAAAGCCTTAGTTGATCAGGTTAGTGCAGCTATTATTCTGCAAAATTATTTGGACTATAAAGTTTAGAGTTTTTTCTTAAGGTATTGACCCGTTATAGAAAGTTTGCATTTTATCATATCTTCAGGAGTTCCTTCAAAAATAATTTCACCTCCTTTAGTGCCTCCTTCAGGTCCAAGATCAATTATCCAATCAGCACATTTTATTACATCTAAGTTATGTTCAATACATACAATGGAATGTCCTTTCTCAATTAATGCATAAAAGGAATTTAGTAATTTATTGATGTCGTGAAAATGCAAACCAGTAGTAGGTTCATCAAAAATAAATAGTGTTTTATTTGTAGTATTTCCTTTGCTTAAAAAAGAAGCCAACTTAATTCTTTGCGCCTCACCACCACTTAAAGTATTAGAAGATTGTCCTAATTTCACATAGCTTAAGCCAACATCTTGTAAAGGTTGGAGTTGGCGAGAAATATTATTTTCATTATTCTTTGCAAAAAAATAAATAGCTTCATCCACTGATAAATTTAATATATCAGCAATATTTTTATCTCCAACTTTTATGTCAAGTATTTCTTTTTTAAAACGTTTTCCTTTGCAATGCTCACATTCCAAATATACATCAGCCATAAATTGCATTTCTACTGTTATTTCTCCTGCTCCTTTACAATGTTCACACCTACCTCCATCTACATTAAAGGAGAAAAACCCAGTTTTGTAGTTTCTGCTTTCCGCTAAAGGTTGGCTAGTAAATAGTTTTCGAATATCATCATATACTTTTAAATAAGTAGCGGGGTTTGATCTTGATGATTTTCCAATAGGATTCTGATCAATAAATTCTATGTTACTGAGATTATTAGTGCTAACGCTAACACTTTCATAATTTTTATTGTCTGTGCTGTAATTGCCAAAATGAGTGTTTAGTGCGGGTTTCAGTACATCCCTTACTAGTGTTGATTTCCCAGAGCCACTCATCCCGGTAACTAAGGTTAGTCCATTTAACGGGAATGCAACATTTACATTTTTTAAATTATGTTTATTGATTCCTGTTATGGAGATTTTATCTTTAGTACTTCTTCTATTTTTGGGTATAGGAATTGCTAATTCACCTGAAAGGTATTTAGTGGTTAAACTCTTTTTTTCTTTGTAAATATCTTTAAGAGGACCTTGAAAGATAATCTCTCCACCGTGAATCCCAGCTCCTAGACCAATGTCAATAATTTGATCGGCTTGTTCCATTATTTTTTCATCATGTTCTACTATAATTACAGTATTTCCAATATTCCTAAGTTCTTTTAAAATTTTGATAAGTCGTTCCGTATCTTTAGAATGTAAACCAATACTTGGTTCATCCAAAATATACATGGCGCCAACTAATGAACTGCCTATCGAAGTGGCAAGGTTAATCCTTTGTGATTCCCCACCTGAAAGAGTATTGGATTTTCTATCGATTGTAAGGTAGCTTAAACCTACTTCATTTAAATAGTGTAGTCTGCTACTTATTTCTTGTATTAGCCTATCAGCAATTTCGCCCTCGACATGATTTAGTTTTATTTTTTTGAAGAATATAAGCGCTTCATCAATGCTCATTTTTATAATTTCAGCAATATTTTTGCTGGCGACTTCTACATAAAGTGCATCTTTTCTTAATCTGGAACCATCACATTCATCACAATTTGTTTTTCCTCTGTAGCGCGCAATCAATACTCTGTTTTGTATCTTATATTTTTCGCGTTCTAGTCTCTGGAAGAATTGATGTATTCCTTTGCATTTATCTTTTCCATGCCAAAGAATATTCTGTTCTTCATCAGTTAATTCATGATACGGCCTATGTACTGGAAAGTCAAATTTTGCAGCTCGAATAATGAATCTATCTTTCCATTTACTAAGCTTTTCACCGCTCCAACAATTCACTACTCCTTGATAAACGGATAAGTTTTTATTAGTAATTACTTTTTTATCATCTATACCAAGTATGGAGCCAAATCCTTCACATCTTTTGCAGGCGCCATAAGGATTGTTAAAAGCAAATAGATGAGTACTTGGTTTTTCAAACTGCATGCCATCTAGCTCAAATTTATTAGAGAAATGATAGATTTTTTCTTTTACTTGAATGTTACATTCTCCATCTCCTTCAAAAAAAGCAGTTTGTACAGAGTCGGCAATTCTTCCTTCAATATCATTGTGGTTAATCATTATACGATCAATTACTACTTGGAGATTATTAGCTAGAACTATTGTTTCATCTTTTAGTAAGGTTTTTATCTTGGCTATTTTTCCTTGATGAATTACACGAGAAAATCCTTGTTTCCTTAAAACAGAAAGCGTATTGCTGTCATTAGCTCGTTTATAATTTGCTGAAATGATTACTACTTCATCCTTGTTTTGCTGCATGATAAAGTCAACCACATCACTTATTTGGTGACGCTTTACTTCTTTCCCTGAAACAGGGGATATAGTTTTCCCAACACGAGCAAAAAGGAGTTTTAAATAATCGTATATTTCAGTGCTTGTCCCAATAGTTGATCTGGGATTATTGGTAATTGTTTTCTGTTCAATAGCGATTGCAGGACAAATGCCAAGTATCTCATCTACTTCAGGTTTTTGTAATTTACCAAGGAATTGTCTAGCGTATGATGAGAGGCTTTCAATATAGCGTCTTTGTCCTTCAGCAAACAAAGTGTCAAAGGCTAATGATGATTTTCCGCTTCCTGATACCCCAGAAATAACAATAAGCTGATCTTTTGGGAGATTAATTGAGATGTTTTTAAGATTGTGTTGACGCGCACCTCTAATTTCAATATTATCAGTAGTATTTTTTGTTTTTTTAGTACTCATTTTTAGCATAATTTGCAAAGTTATGAAATAAGATTTGGATAATTAAAAATGTTTCCCTATATTTGTCATTACAATTATTCAATTAATTAACAAACATAAAAACGCTTATAGAAAAACATTTACTTTAACTTTTTATTAACTAAAAACTGAGTATATGTTGAATAGCGTTCTTTCCGACCAAGAATTAGTAAAAAATTATTTAAATGGTGATAATGCATCATTTGAAATCTTATTAACTCGCCATAAAAGCAGAGTTTTTGCTTTTATTATGTCAAAAATTAAAAACCGTAATCTTAGTGAAGACATTTTTCAGGATACTTTTATTAAGGTGATTAATTCCTTGCAAAAAGGAAAGTATAATGAGGAAGGAAAATTTTTGCCTTGGATGATGCGTATTGCGCACAATCTTATGATTGATCATTTCCGTAAAGAAGCTAAAATGCGTAAAGTAAGACCAACTGCTGAATTTGATATTTTTGATGTGCTGGATGATGGAAATAAAAATCAAGAAGAGGTGATGATGCAAACTCAAGTACATGCTGATTTAAAAGTATTGATTGAGCAGCTGCCAAAAGATCAGAAAGAAGTATTAAAAATGAGGTATTTTGAGGACTTATCATTTAAGCAAATTTCTAACTTAACAGAAACAAGTATTAATACGGCTTTGGGCAGGATGCGTTATGCCTTAATTAACTTAAGAAAGTTGGCTGAAAAACAGCATATTGATTTACAGGTAAAATAAATACTAAATCTATATAATATAATGCAGGGTATGGCGTTTAGTGTGTAATGAATCTTAAAAACATACTATATGAGCAAAAACTCTACTTTAAAATTGTGGGATCATTTGTTAAAAGAGGAGTATATTTCATTTGATAAATTGGTACACGAAATCCTATCTGAAGTACAGGTAGGGCCAAAAAAAGAAACAATAGACACTATTCTTGCGTATGCAAATTCAGTGAAAGTAATGAGAACAAAATCGAATGATAAAATTCTAATTTTGTTAAACTAAATAGTTTTGGTTAGTAAAAGAGGTCTTTAGGCCTCTTTTATTTTTTACTTTTGTTTTGATGAATAAAAAAGAAAGAACCCAGCACTTTATATCACATTTTTCTGAAAATATGCCAGATGCAAAAACAGAATTAGATTACACTAATGTTTTTGAACTTACGGTTGCAGTTATCCTTTCAGCACAATGTACTGATAAGCGTGTAAATATAATTACTAAAGATTTGTTTAGAGAGCTGCCAACTGCACTGGTGATGGCTGAAGCTTCAATTGACGCCATTTTTGATTTGATAAAGTCCTGTTCTTATCCAAGAAATAAAGCAAGGCATTTATCAGGCATGGCAAAAATGCTAATGCATGATTTTAATGCCGAGATTCCAGCAAATATAGAGGATTTACAAAAATTACCAGGAGTGGGCCGAAAAACAGCTAACGTAGTAGGTTCTGTTTATTTTGATATTCCTGCTATGCCAGTAGATACGCATGTATTTCGTGTTGCAGATAGAATTGGCCTTACCACTAATGCTAAAAATCCTTTACAAGCAGAGCTACAATTGCTTAAATTATTTCCGAAAGAGAAATTGAATATTGCGCATCATTGGCTTATATTGCACGGAAGATACTTATGTAAAGCAAGAAGGCCAGAGTGTGTAAGGTGTGGCATTACTTCAATTTGCAAGTACTTTTCTAGAAAGTAAATATTGTTAATAAAACATCTTTGTTTTTTTTGATGTTTACTTAAGAATTTCTCTAATTTGTATAAAATATATAGCTATGAGTAAAAATGAACAAAGTGCGAAATTGAAAGCATTAGAACTTACTTTGGGTAAGTTGGAAAAATCCTACGGAAAAGGTGTAGTAATGAAGTTAGGCGATAGAGTTGTAGAGGATATTGAATCTATACCAACGGGTTCAATAGGACTTGATTTAGCTTTAGGGATAGGTGGTTACCCAAGAGGGAGAGTGGTTGAAATATATGGCCCAGAATCTTCTGGTAAAACAACCTTAACTATTCATGCTATTGCTGAAGTGCAAAAGCAAGGAGGTATTGCCGCATTTATTGATGCGGAACATGCATTTGACGCAGCATATGCTAAGAATTTGGGTGTTGATGTGGATAATTTATATATTTCTCAACCTGATAATGGAGAGCAAGCCTTAGAGATCGCTGATCATTTAATCAGTTCAGGAGCTGTAGACTTAGTTGTTATTGATTCTGTTGCAGCTTTAACACCAAAATCAGAGATTGAGGGTGAAATGGGAGATTCTAAAATGGGCTTACATGCTCGTTTAATGTCACAAGCGCTTAGAAAACTTACGGCAACTATTAGTAAAACTAAATGTACTGTAATTTTCATTAATCAGCTCAGAATGAAAATTGGGGTTATGTTTGGTAATCCAGAAACAACTACTGGTGGTAATGCGTTGAAATTTTATTCTTCAGTGCGTTTGGATATTAGAAGAATTGCTGCAATTAAGAATGGAGAAGATATTGTCGGTAATAGAACTAGGGTGAAAGTTGTGAAAAATAAAGTGGCACCACCTTTCCGTAAGGTTGAATTTGACATTATGTTTGGTGAAGGGATTTCTCGTTCGGGTGAAGTGTTGGATAAGGCAGTAGACTTGGATGTTGTAAACAAAAGCGGGTCTTGGTTTACCTACGGTGACACAAAGCTAGGGCAAGGGCGTGATGCTGTAAAGCAAATGATTACTGACAATCCTGAGCTTTCAAAAGAAATCGAAATAAAGATTAAAGAAGCTTTAACTCAAGAATAATTCTTAATGATGCGTAATATTGCATTTGTCTCTTTCCTTTTTTTATGGGCTTGTGGAGTAGATCAGAATAAAAAAGAAAAGCAATCTGAAATTGTTATTTTATCTGAAAATATTCAGAATGACCCAACAAATACGGATTTACTATTGGCACGCGCTAACTACAATAAAGGACAGGGTAATTTAGAATCAGCACTTTTTGATTTGAATCAATGCCTGCAATTAGATTCTTTAAATAGTGCTTTTCACTTTTCGGTTGCAGAAATTTATTTTGAGCTTTCAAAAAAAAATAATGCTGATGGAAGGCATCCTTCTCTTGCAAAGCATCACCTTGATAAGGCCCTAAAATTAAATGTTAATGATGAAAAATATCATGCTTTATTAGGGGAGTTACTGTTGGCTTATGCAAAATATAAAGAAGCTATTGGAATTTTCAATGCTTCTTTAAAAATTGAATATAATCAATCAAAAACACATATGCTGATGGGTTATGCATTTAAGCAATTAGGACAAGAGGATGATGCAATTAATTGTTTTAGGAATGCAGTGAATATTGATCCTGAATATAAAGAAGCTTTTGTGCAATTAGGTCAGATTTTTCATATGAGGGGAGATACTACTGCTGTAGTATATTATGATAATGCCTTGCGACTTGACCCAGCTGATGAGATGACATTGTATAATAAAGCATTGTTTTACCAAAGTATTATGAATTGGAATGCTGCTTTGGAAGCTTATGCTGCTTTACATAAAGTAAGTGCATTTCATAGTAGTGGGCATTACAATATTGGTTTTATTCATATGGAACTAGGTCTTTATGATGTGGCTACTAATAATTTTTCGGATGCAATATATGGTAATTCTGAATTTTATGAAGCCTATTATTCTAGAGGTAATTGTTTTGAGACTTTAGGGAATATAGCTCAAGCTGAGGTGGATTATAAAAGAGCAATTGAAATAAACCCAGATTATACTTTTGCAGCAGATGCTTTAAAAGCATTAGATTTAAGAAATAAAAAATTCAATAAATAATGAGTGTACAAGATCAAATTTCAAACGATATAAAAGAGGCTATGAAAGCTAGAAATGTAGATAAATTAGCCGCATTAAGAGCCGTAAAATCTGCTATCATGTTGGAGGCGACAAAGGAAGGGGATACAACTGTTTCTGATGAAGTTTCTCTAAGTTTAATTACGAAATTAGTAAAGCAAAGAAAAGATTCGGCTGCAATCTTTACAGAACAAAACCGTCCTGACTTAGCCGTTGATGAAGTTAATCAATTGGCTTACCTTGAAGGATATTTGCCAGCTCAAATGGGGGAGGAGGAAGTAAGAAAGATTGTACGGGAAGTTATTGCAAAAGTTGGGGCGTCATTACCTGCTGATATGGGGAAATGTATGGGCCCACTTATGGGAAGGTTAAATGGAAAGGCAGATGGTTCGTTAATCTCAAAGTTAGTAAAGGAGGAACTTTCTTAATTATAAACTATAAATATTGACAATAAAAAAGGCGAACATTTGTTCGCCTTTTCTTTTTTTAGCACCAACTTAAAAATTTACTTTACCTTATCCAGAACTGCTTTGAAAGTTTCTGGGTGGTTCATTGCTAAATCAGCTAAAACCTTTCTGTTTAATTCAATTCCGTTAGCGTGAACTTTGCCCATAAATTGAGAGTAAGACATTCCGTGTAATCTTGTTCCTGCATTAATTCTTTGAATCCATAATGCGCGGAAAGTTCTCTTCTTGTTTTTTCTATCACGGTATGCATATTGCATTCCTTTTTCTACAGCATTTTTTGCTACTGTATGTACGTTCTTTCTTCTCCCAAAGTATCCTTTGGCAGCTTTTATAATTTTGTTTCTTCTAGCTTTGGCAGCTACTGAATTTACCGATCTTGGCATAATTTAATTGTTTTTTGGTGGATAGTGGCTTTTAATTTTTTGCCCTTGTTTGAACTATACACCTGGTTATTAACCTAATTTACTTTTTTTAGATACATAGCTGAGCTTTAACACTTTTAGTGTCAGCTTTTGATACATATTCTGTTTTAGTTAAGTTGTGCTTTTGTTTAGTCTCTTTCTTAGTTAAGATATGCGACTTAAACGCTTGCTTTCTTTTTAATCTACCAGAACCTGTAAGTTTAAATCTCTTTTTGGCTCCAGCCTTTGTTTTCATTTTTGGCATTTTCTCTTTTTTTATTTCTTCTTTTTTTGTGCTATTATCATTATCATTTTCTTTCCGTCTAGTTTAGGCATCTCTTCTACAACTCCTACATCCTCTAGCGCTTGTGCTAATTTTAATAGTAAAATTTGTCCTTGGTCTTTAAAGATAATTGACCTACCTCTAAAGAAAACAAATGCTTTTACTTTTGCTCCATCAGCTAAAAAATTCCTTGCATGTTTTAATTTAAATTCAAAATCATGCTCTCCTGTATTCGGACCAAATCTTAACTCCTTAATAACAACCTTTTGTGCTTTGCTTTTGATTACTCTTAATTTCTTCTTCTGATCGTAAATAAATTTTTTATAATCAATTACTTTACAAACTGGCGGCTCGGCATTCGGAGAAATTTCAACTAAATCTAACGAAAGATCTCTTGCAATTTTTAGCGCTTCATCAAGTGGATAAATATTTGGTTCTACTTCATCTCCCACCATTCTTACAAATGCGGCTGTTATTTCTCTATTTGTTTTGTGTAGCTTCTTTTCTATTACCCTACCTCTGTATGGCGCTCTTTTCTTAATTTTTTTACTGTTTTAGTTATTAAAAGTGATCAAATTATCTATTTCTTCTGTTATTATTTTTACTAGTCCATCAACTGCAATGCTTCCTAAATCTTCTCCTCCATGTTTACGAACACTTATCATTCCCTCATTTTCCTCTCGTTCTCCAACAACAATGATGAAAGGGATTTTTGAAACTTCTGCATCTCTTATCTTTCTTCCAGTAGTTTCAGCCCTATGGTCAATCGGGCCGCAAATATCGTAATTTTTTAATAATTGGGATACTTTTTCTGCATAATCGTGATATTTCTCACTGATAGGTAATATTATAAACTGATCAGGGGCTAGCCATAGAGGGAAGTTGCCACCGCAATGTTCAATTAGAATGGCTACAAATCGTTCCATAGAACCGAATGGCGCCCTGTGTATCATTACTGGTCTATGTTTTGCATTATCAGCACCAGTGTACTCTAGTTCAAAACGCTCTGGTAAAGTGTAATCTACCTGAATAGTTCCTAATTGCCATTCTCTACCAATAGCATCATTGACCATAAAATCTAATTTTGGACCATAAAATGCAGCCTCTCCATATTCTATAACTGTTTCTAATCCTTTTTCGGCAGCTGCTTCAATAATAGCTAATTCTGCTTTTTCCCAATTCTCATCTGAACCAATGTATCTTACTTTGTTTTCAGGATCACGCAAAGAGATTTGTGCTTTATAATCTTCAAAACCTAAAGCTTTGAAAACATACAGTACCAAGTCAATTACATTGATGAATTCCTGTTTTACCTGGTCAGGACGGACAAAAAGATGTGCATCATCCTGAGTAAACCCTCTAACGCGAGTTAACCCATGAAGTTCTCCTGATTGCTCGTAACGATAAACGGTACCAAATTCTGCAAAACGAACAGGTAAATCACGGTAGGAATATTGTTTTGATTTGTAAATTTCACAATGGTGAGGGCAGTTCATAGGTTTTAAGAAAAACTCTTCCCCCTCATTTGGAGTTCGGATAGGCTGGAAAGAATCTTCTCCATATTTTTCGTAATGCCCTGAACAAACATATAAATCTTTATGCCCAATATGTGGGGTGATAACAGGTAAGTAGCCTGCCTGAGTTTGTGCTTTTTTCAGGAAATTTTCTAATTTTTCTCTTAGTTGTGCTCCTTTCGGCAGCCATAACGGAAGTCCTTGCCCTACTTTTTTGGAGAAAGTAAAGAGTTCCATTTCTTTTCCTAGTTTTCTGTGGTCGCGTTTTTTTGCTTCCTCTAACATTTCAAGGTGTGCGGTAAGGTCTTTTTGCTTTGGGAATGATACCCCATAAATACGCGTAAGTTGCTTACGGTTTTCATCACCTCTCCAGTAGGCGCCTGCAATATTCAAAAGTTTAATTGCTTTTATTTTTCCAGATGAAGGAATGTGTGGTCCTCTGCATAAATCAGTAAAATTACCTTGGGTGTAAAAAGTAATACTCCCATCTTCCAGCCCTTCTAATAATTCTAATTTATATTCATCTCCTTTATCAGTAAAATAGGCAAGAGCTTCTTTTTTCGAAATTTCTTTTCTGTCAAAAGTCATTTTCTGAGAAGTCAACTCCTTCATTTTTTGCTCAATTTTAGGCAATTCATCAGAAGAGAATACACGATCACCTAAATCGATATCATAGTAAAAACCATTGTCGATTGCAGGACCAATACCTAGTTTTATACCAGGATAAAGAGCTTCTAAAGCTTCTGCCATAATGTGCGCAGAAGAATGCCAAAAACTCATTTTTCCTTGCTTATCCTTCCAAGTATGTAGGGTGAGGGTGGAATCAGAAGTAATAGATCGATTAGCATCCCAAACCTCTCCATTAACACTAGCTGATAGCACATTTCGCGCTAGCCCTTCAGAAATTTCCATAGCAATATCCATTGCGGAAGTTCCGCTTTCTACTTGTTTGATACTTCCGTCAGGAAGAGTAATGTTAATCATTTGTTCTTGTTTTATAGCGTGCAAATATAAGAAGTACTTTTTAGTTTGTGCTTGTTGGTTGTTAGATTTTAGTTTGCGGGACGCAATTCAATAGAACACTTAGAAATATCGGGGTAGCAGGATTACAGCCAACACTTATTTCACTAGATTACAGTAAGCTTTAAAACTAAAATTTGCACCACTTTTTGCACCGCTAACCAATCTACTAAAACAAACTTAAAAAAATTAATTTGATTATCTAATAAAAGAATTATTTTTAAAAATAATTTAAACTACTTTATTTATGGAAAAGATGCTAATAAAAAATAATCAAGACTTAAAAGGAGCTATTAATTTCTTTGGAATGCAATGGAAAAAAGAAATTAAAGATGAAATAAAAACCTTCCCAAGTATCTTAGTTGGCTTATATGCAAATGATATAGAATTTGGAGAAATATACAGATTTACAGCAGTTGAAATTAGTGATTTTCATTAATCAACAAATAAATAATTACGATTTATATTAAAATCATTTATTTAATGTATTAATCTTTGTTTTGCTAGTTCATACCTTTTGTGTGTCTAACAACCGATATTAAAGGGTGAGCAGGTTTTTCTATCTCTAGTAATTGGTGTATTTCACTAATGCTTTTTATTTGCAAAATGTCTTTCATTATAGTGTGTTAAGAATATGGTCGTAATATATTTGAGCTCTTTCTTTTGAAAAATAATCAATAATAATTAATGACACACCAAAAATCGTAAAAACTATGCCAATAGCGTGAAACGTAGGGTTTTTAGAATATACAAATGCAATAATTGTAATAAGAAAACATACAGCACTAATTGCTAGTGATGTAGGGTACATAAATTGAAAACTTTCGACCCGTTTTTTTTCATTCTTAGTAAATACCTCTGAATCTGTTTGATATGCGTTTTGAAATTCTGTAACACGTTTGTTATTAGAATACAGCATAAAACTTCCCATTGTGCTAAAAAGTAAACCCAAAACAAATGCTGGGATTAGCAAAGATTTAGCGTTAACAGTAGAGCCGAATTTCCAGATTAATAACGAACAGATTAACGTAAGTATACCAGCAATTGCGATACACATACCTTCAAAACTTTCTCCTTTTGCCCATTGGATACTATATTCTACTAATTTCATTTGTTCTTCTTTTAGTTATGATTTTAAAAAGTTAAGCATCATTTTGTCAAGCACAAACCCACTCAAATGCGTGGGTTTAATGTTTTTTCAGTCGGGGTAGCAGGATTCGAACCGTATTCTTTCTGTAATAGGTATAAAATTAAGATTGAATAACTCCAGGATTATACGCCTCTTTTATAGGAGCATTGTTGGCTGCTTCAATTCCCATAGAAATTACTTTTCTGCTTTCCAAAGGATCAATAATAGCATCTACCCACAAACGAGAGGCTGCATAATAGGGTGAGGTTTGTGCATCATATCTATCCGTAATGGTTTTCAAAAGTTCCTTTTCTGCCTTTTCATCCATTTCTTCTCCTTTTGCTTTTAAGGATGATTTTTCAATTTGCAATAAAACTTCAGCTGCTTGCTCACCACCCATAACTGCCATTTGTGCTGTTGGCCAACTTACAATTAACCTAGGATCATAAGCCTTTCCGCACATAGCATAATTACCTGCCCCATAGGAATTTCCGATAATAATAGTAAACTTAGGAACTACAGAATTTGCCATAGCATTTACCATTTTGGCGCCATCTTTAATGATTCCCCCATGTTCGGAGCGGGAACCCACCATAAAACCAGTAACATCTTGCAAAAATACTAATGGAATTTTTTTCTGATTGCAATTTGCAATAAAACGAGCTGCCTTATCAGCTGAATCAGAATAGATAACCCCACCAAACTGCATTTCTCCTGTTTTGGTTTTTATCATCTCTCTCTGGTTAGCAACAATACCTACTGCCCAACCATCAATTCTGGCATATCCGCAAATAATGGTTTGACCATAACTTTCCTTATATTCTTCAAATTCGGAATTGTCGATAAGGCGAGCAATAATATCCTTCATGTTATAAGGTTTTGCTCTATCTCTTGGCAGAATTCCGTAAATTTCTTTTTCGTTTTCTTTTGGAGGATTACTTTTTCTTCTGTTGAAGCCTGCTTTTTCAGTATCCCCAATTTTATCCATTATATTTTGAATTTTTTCCAAAGCATCTTTATCATCTTTTGCTTTGTAATCTGTTACTCCAGAGATTTCACAATGGGTAGTTGCACCCCCCAAGGTTTCGTTATCAATGCTTTCGCCAATAGCAGCTTTTACCAAATAACTGCCTGCTAAAAAGATGCTTCCTGTTTTATCTACAATAAGGGCTTCATCACTCATTATCGGTAGGTAAGCGCCACCAGCTACACAAGCTCCCATAACGGCTGAAATTTGGGTAATCCCCATAGAACTCATACGGGCATTGTTGCGAAACATTCTTCCAAAATGTTCTTTGTCAGGAAAAATTTCATCTTGCATTGGAAGGAATACTCCTGCGCTATCCACCAAGTAAATAATTGGCAATCTGTTCTCCATTGCGATTTCTTGCAAACGCAAATTCTTCTTTGCAGTAATAGGGAACCAAGCTCCTGCTTTTACGGTAGCATCATTCGCAACAACAATACATTGTCTGTCTTTTACATAAGTGATACCTGCTACTACTCCTGCTGATGGACAGCCTCCATATTCCTTATACATTCCTTCGCCTGCAAAACCGCCAATTTCAAGGAATTTAGCATCTGTGTCTTTCAAATAATCAATACGCTCACGAGAGGAAAGTTTTCCTTTCTTGTGTTGTTTCTCTATTTTTTCCTTCCCCCCTCCTAAAGCAACTTTAGCATGTTTTCTTTTCATCTCCGAGATGAGTAGCCTCATCTTATCATCATTCTTATTGAATTCCAAATCTGCCATTGCTTAATTTTTTGTAAAAATAGAAAATAGATGTTAGATGTTAGTGATTAGAGAATAGACTTTATCGTCTAATATCTAGCTTATGTAAATAATCTGCACTCTCAGGCCCTAAATTAAAGAGTAAATCGATAATAGAAAGATCCGCAATAAAACCATATTTTTCCATAAATACTTGGTCGTATGCTGTTGGGTTTTTGCATTTCCATGTATGATTTCTAAAATCAGAAAGATTTCCTTTATGCTGAAACTCTTTTGTGAAGCTTGTATTGTCTTCCTCCTGTAATAAGCCTAAAATTAATTTTTGTAATTTCTGATTAAAATCCATTAATAACGTTTCCTCAGCTTCAAAAAAGGGATGCAATTCATCTTGGTAATATTCAAAAAAAGGGGAGGAGTTGTAAGCGGATTGTATGGCAGTCCAATGTTGTTTTTGCCAATCTTGTTTGTAGGAGATTTGTATCTCTTTGATGATGGTTTTGCTACTTCCTTTCCTTTGTTTAGGAATAGTTAATTGCAACTTTCCATTTGCTCCATAAATATCACATCTATTGCGAATACTTTGTTTTATAAAATGTTCGTGAAGTTCAATACTACAATTTGGATCTTGTAGTAAAATTGCATAATATTCAATAGGGGCAAAATATGCTGTAGAAAGTAAAGTGTTATTTAACACTTCTAAATAATCTGTTCCATCTTATTTTATTCAGACCCGTTCCTCTCGTATCCCAACTCATCCATACAAAAAGGGCTTTCCCTACAATGTGATTTTCAGGAACAAAGCCCCAGAAACGACTATCAGCAGAATTATGCCTATTATCACCCATCATCCAGTAATAATTCATTTTAAATTCATAATCACAGCTTCCTTTGTCTGAAATTATACTTTCTATATTATTGAATTTTTTATTGTCTCCCATTTCTTCACCTTCATATCTTTTAAGTATATCTTTATAAATAGATAAATTTTCAGTAGTTAGCTTAATAGTTGTACCGGCTGCAGGAATAGTAATAGGTCCGTAATTATCTGCATTCCATTTAAAATTTTCATCATGAGGGAAAATGTACTCTGCATATACGTCTGGTTCTTTTGTATGTTTTTTAATTGTCGTAACATTAGGAAAGGTTTTTAGAGCGTCACGACCTTCATTCGTTAAGGTGAGGTTGTATTCATTTCTATTTCTACCATAACCTCCTTCAGTAATATCGTATTTTTTATATAACCTATCAAGATTAAGGCCAGTACCTTTTGTGCTTATATTATATCCCCACTGTTTTTTCATGCCTTCTGGTTCTTCTTGAGGAGCATCATTTACCATTAATTGTCCTGCAATCAATTCAATCATATCTCCTGGAATACCTACACATCTTTTGACATAGTTTTCTTTTTTATCAATAGGTCTTCCTAAGGTTTCGGCTGGGTAATTGAAAACTACACAGTCATTTCGTTCAATAGTTCCAAAACCTTTCATTCTATGGTAAGGTAATTTTACGCTTTCAGAATAGGATTTGCCTCCTACAACAGGCATAGTATGGTGTACTAGAGGAAAAGCAATTGGAGTCATAGGTACTCTTGGGCCATATGCAGTTTTACTTACAAACAAGAAATCACCAATAAGCATTGATTTTTCCATGGAAGAGGTAGGGATAGTGTAGGCTTCAATAAGGAAAGTTCTTAGAATAGTTGCTGCAATTACAGCAAAACCTATAGCATCAATCCAGCTTCTTGCTTCACTTTTCTTCTTTTTAGCTTTCTTCTTTTTTTTCTTCCAGAATTGCCATGAGATTGTCTCCCAGAATAAAACATCACCAGCAATTAGTGGTATAAAATAGAGCCATTCTCCTCCAATAGTATAAACAAATATACTCCATAGAATAGTTGCTGTAATAAACATCACTACTTTAAATGATGTGCCTAATATTTTTTTTAATCTTTTCATGTTATAAGCTAACGATTTTATAATTTTTTATTGTGCTAATACATCTTGCATATTAAAGATGCCTTGTTTGCTTTGTATCCATTCAGCTGCAATAATAGCTCCCATTGCAAATCCGTCACGGTTTTTAGCGGTATGTTTTATTTCAATTTCATCAACTGATGAGCGGTAAGTAACAGTATGTTTTCCTGTTTCATCTGCTATTCTTTCAGCAGTAATTGGTGTGTTATTATTTAGGATTTTATCCATTTGTTTTCCTAAAGTTTTTGCAGTTCCACTTGGAGAATCTATCTTTTGGGTATGATGAATTTCATGAATTATACTTTTATAATTCTGATTTTTCATCAGTTTGGCCAATTTTTTATTCAGCTCAAAAAAGATATTCATACCTAGGCTAAAGTTAGAGGCATATAAAAAGGCGCCTGATTTATTGGCGCACAATGTTTCAATTTCTGACAGTTTATCAAGCCAGCCAGTTGTCCCTGAAATAACAGGGATGCCACTTTCAAGCGCATAGCTAATATTATTAAAAGCAGTATTAGGAGTGCTAAAATCAATAGCAACATCAGCAGAGCTTACATCTAAGGTATGAGCTGGGTTTTCTGATGAGGAAGCAACTATAATGCTATGACCTCTTTCTTTTGCTAACTCACTAATTCGCTTACCCATTCTTCCGTTCCCTAAAATTGCAATTTTCATAGAGTAAATTTATAATTTAATTGATAAGGATAAGCCACTTACGTTTTCTTTTGCCATATAAATGGGCTGAATGTGTAAGGAAATATCCTCACTTACATCATAATTAAATAAATGGGCACTTACTGAGGCGTCAACAATATTCAGTACATAAGTTAGGGTAAATAGTAAGGCTGATACCTCTGCGTTTCTTCTGTAATGCTCCGTCAGTGTGCGTAAATCATCATCGCTATAGGTAAATTCATCTGTTCTGTTGCCCTCCCATCTGTTTATGTAGGTTTGTTTGTACAGTTTATAAAGGTTATGATTTTCTTTTATATAATAAGCTGAGGTGATGAGTCCTGCATAAATGATGGGTGCTTTCCAATACTTTTTGGCGTATACTTGCCCAGCGCCTGGTAGTATTGCTGAGTATAATCCTGCTCGTTTAGGAATTTTAACCACACTTTCCTGAGCGATTATTGTACTTGCAGAAAATAATAAGCAAGCAAGAAATATGTGTTTGATAGCCGACAAATTATGTATTGATTATTTCAAAAATCTTAGCTAAATCAGCATCATTATCAAAATAAATAATTAGTTTTCCTTTACCTTTCTTATTTCTTTTTAATTCAATTTCCTTGTCCAAATTTCTCGATAAATCATGCGCCATTTTTTGTTGCTGAAAAGGCAATATGTTAGGAGTTCTTATAGCTTTCTTTTTTGATGTACGTTTATATTCTTTATCCACAAAGTCTTTTGCTAATTGCTCTACCTCACGCACAGAATATCCATTTGCTACTATGTCATGATAGATATTAATTTGTGTATCGCTATTTTGCACACTGATTAAAGCTCTTGCATGTCCGGTGCTGATTTTTCCGTTACTTAATCCTTTCTGAATTTCAGATGGTAGTTTCAGTAGACGCAAAAAGTTTGTGACGGTTGAACGATTTTTCCCAACTCTTTCGCTACATTCTTCCTGAGTTAGTTTTACTTCATCAATCAATCTTTGGTAGCTTAAGGCAACTTCAATAGGGTTTAAATCTTCCCTTTGAATATTTTCAACCAAAGCCATCTCCAACATTTCTTGGTCGTTAGCAATGCGTATAAAGCAAGGAATTTTGTTTAATTCTGCTAATTGTGAAGCCCTGTATCTTCTTTCTCCTGAAATTAGTTGGTATTTGTTTTCTTGTAACTTCCTAACAGTAATTGGCTGTATAATGCCTAATTGCTCAATAGATGCAGCTAATTCGTATAATTTTTCTTGATTAAATTCTATTCGGGGTTGAAAAGGGTTGGTTTCTATTTCACTTATTGCAATTTCATAGATTTGCCCAACTCTTGCAGTTCCTTCTTCTCTTATTTCAGTTGAAATCTCAATAGTATTATCACCTAAAATTGCTGATAATCCCCTACCTAATGATCCTCTTTTTTTTGGCATTTTATTCTGTTTTTACAGTAAGAGGCTCTAATTTTTTTAATAGTTCACTAGCTAAGTTGAGGTAGTTTATAGCGCCTTTACTTGAAGCATCATGTATCACAATGGTTTCTCCATAGGAAGGAGATTCACCAAGGCGAACATTTCTATGAATAATTGTTTTAAATACCATATCTTGGAAGTGTTGTTTTACTTCTTCAACTACTTGGTTGGATAAGCGCAAACGAGTGTCGTACATAGTCAGCAGTAAGCCTTCAATCATTAATTCATTATTTAATCTTTGCTGTACAATTTTGATGGTGTTAAGGAGTTTTCCTAGCCCTTCAAGCGCAAAATATTCGCATTGAATTGGCACTATCACAGAGTCAGCAGCAGCGAGTGCATTCAAAGTAAGTAGCCCTAATGACGGTGCGCAATCAATTATAATATGATCGTATTTATCACGGATAGGAGCTAATACCTTTTTCATTCGGTATTCTCTTTGTTCAAGATTTACCAATTCCAATTCAGCACCTACTAAATCAATATTAGCCGGTAATAAATCAAGGTTAGGGCTTTTGGTTTCTAAAATACATTCCTGAGCTGTAGCTTGCTCAATTAAACATTCATAGATGCCTTTTTTAATTTCTCTTGGGTTATGTCCTACTCCTGAGCTGGCATTGGCTTGAGGGTCTGCATCAATTAATAGTACTTTTTTTTCTAATACGCCCAAGCTTCCTGCTAAGTTCATAGCTGTAGTTGTTTTTCCTACTCCTCCTTTTTGATTGGCAATTGCAATTATTCTCCCCATTTATTGTATTCTTTTTACGGCTATAAAAATACTATGCAATAATGGTTTTTCAATTTTTAACATGGGGCTAATTATCAACAAAAGAAAGGAGTTGTTAAGAATAGAATGGTCAATAAAAAGCCCAACAAAGCAAATGGTTCAGTTTTCTCATTTATTTTAACTAAGGATTTAATCGTCTCCTAAATCATCAAACTTAACTTCAGTAAAGTCAGTTGATGGCTTCTCTTGTATTTCAGTATCTTCTTCTTTTTCTGAAATTTCTTCAGTTTTTCTTTCTGTATTAGAAATTATTTCTTCTCCTTTTTCCTTTATAATATAGTCGGTTACTTCATTTAATGAATCTTTGAAATTTGTAAAATCTTCTTTGTATAAATAGAGTTTGTGTTTTTTGTAAAAAGGCGTTCCGTCTTCATTAAAATCTCGTTTGCTTTCTGTAAGTGTAAGGTAGTAGTCTCCTGCTCTAGTGGATCTTACATCAAAAAAATAAGTTCTTCTTCCTGACCGTACTGATTTTGAAAAAATTTCCTCTATGTCTTTATTATCAGTCATCTATAATTTTTTTTTAAGAGTCAAATATATTAAAATTAATTAAATAACATCTTCTTTGTTTGCTTTGGTTTGTATCTGATTCATTTGAAAATAGAAACCTTTGCTAGCTAGTAGCTCATCATGACTTCCTATTTCTGTTATTTTCCCATCTTCTAAAACTATAATTTGGTCTACATCTTTTATGGTAGATATTCGATGAGATATAATAATACTGCTTTTGTTTTTGCTTTCTTTTTTTAAGTGCTTGAGTATTTTTTGTTCTTTTGTTGTGTCAATTGCTGAAAGGCAGTCATCAAAAATAAAGATGTCAGGGTTTTTGTAAAAAGTACGTGCAATGGCTAATCTTTGCCTTTGCCCTCCAGAAAGCTGGACACCTCTTTCGCCAATAATAGTTTCAAAACCATTTTTGAAGTTGTTTATTTCATCAAGAATATCTGCTTTATTAGCGGCTTCAATTATCTTATTCTCATAAATTCTATCACTTGCAAATGCAATATTTTCTTTAATTGTTCCTGAAAACAAATAACCATCCTGAGGGATATAGCCAATGGAAGTTCTTAAATCATTTAGGTTTAAGTCTTTAATATTTCTGTTGCCAAACTGAATGTTTCCATCAGTACAATCATACAATCGACACACTAGGTTTGCTATTGTTGATTTTCCGCTCCCCGTTTTTCCAAAGAGTCCTATTGATTTTCCTGACTTTAAGGTGAAATTCAGATTTTGTAGTGCTTGAATCTCAGTATCTTCATAAGTAAGACTAACATTATTAAATGTTATGTCACTTTGTATTGGCGTATGCTCGGTATTTTTGTTTTGGATATCTGTGGTTAGCAGTAAAAAGCTATTTATTCTTTCTTGTGATGCAGCTGCTCTTTGTACTAAAGAGGTGATCCAACCTATTGAAGCAACTGGCCAAGCCAACATATTTACATAAATAATAAATTCTGCTATATTACCTGTACTGATTTTTCCTTTAAAGCTTTCAATGCCTCCGATATAAACAGTTAGCACAGTGCTAGTGCCTATCATTGTAATAATAAGCGGAAAAAATAAGGCTTCAATTTTTACGAGTTGTAGCTGACGCTTAGTGTATTGTTTACAGCTATTAAAAAATACTTGAAAAACATTTTTCTCATTACTAAATGCCTTTATAATTTTTACTCCTGAAAAAGTTTCTTGAGCAATAGTAGTAATGGTAGATAACTGTTCTTGTACTTTTTCGCTTTTTCTGTTAATATTATTACTGACAAAATATACAGCAATAGCTAGAATTGGTAAAGGTAGTAACACATAGGAAGTTAATGTAGTGCTTATGCTTAACATTTTACTAATAACCAAGAAGAAGAGAATCACAATATTGATAGCGTACATCAGGGCTGGCCCTAAGTACATGCGCACTCTACTGACATCTTCTGATATTCTATTCATTAAGTCGCCTGTTTTATTTTTTTTATAAAATGAAATACTCAAGGATTGGTATTGTTGATAGATTTCATTTTTTAAATCATATTCTATTTTGCGCGACATTACAATAATAGTTTGACGCATAAAGTACATGAAAATCCCTTTTAGTAGGGCAAACAAAATAATTAGACCTCCGTATTTTAAAAGTATTTTGCTTGTGTTTGTAATTGTTTCATTTTCTTTATTTGTACTTAAAATTACTGCATCAAAAGCCTTTCGTACAAATCCAGCAACCTCTACAGCAAATACGTTAGAAATAATGATAAAGACTGAGCCTATAGCTAGTAATGTGCGGTATTTCCAGAAAAATTTATTGAGGTATAGAAGATGTTTCATTAATTGGTAAGATACTTTATTTAAAAAGCCAAAAATAATAAGTAAATTCGCGCTCCATTTAAAAAATAGGGAAAATTAATTTTTTTAAAGTGGGATATCTGATTAAATAATAAAATTTAACAAGAGAAATGTCAGTAAAACCAACAGTAAAAAACCCAAAAAATGATAGTTTAGTAGTAAGTGAGATGAGTTTAATGGGGTACGAACAAGTTGTTTCTTGTCAGGATGCTGAAACCGGATTGAAAGCTATTATTGCTATTCATAACACAACTTTAGGGCCGGCACTTGGAGGAACTCGAATGTGGAATTATGAAAGTGAAGAACAAGCGCTTCAGGATGTATTGCGCTTGTCAAGAGGAATGTCATTTAAAGCAGCAATTTCTGGTTTGGAATTAGGTGGTGGTAAAGCTGTTATTATTGGAGATTCAACTACTGAAAAAACCGAAGCTTTGATGCGTAAGTTTGGTTCTTTTGTGGATAGTTTAGGAGGTAAATATATTACAGCTGAAGATGTAGGAATGAATACTAAGGATATGGAGTATGTGCGCATGGAAACTAAGTATGTTACGGGTATTCCTGAAAGCATGGGAGGAAGTGGAGATCCTTCACCTGTTACTGCTTTTGGTGTATATATGGGAATGAAAGCATCTGCAAGATACAAATGGGGTAGCGATAACTTAGATGGTAAAATAGTACTAGTACAAGGAGTAGGTCATGTAGGTGAAAATTTGCTTAAACATTTAACTGATGAGGGAGCAAAGGTGATTATTAATGATATTAATGAAACAAGATTGTCTGAGCTTGCAGAACAATATGGAGCTATTATTGTGATGGGTGACGCTATTTTTGATTTGGATATAGATATTTACGCCCCTTGCGCTTTGGGTGCAACCGTAAACCCTGATACTATTGCGCGCTTAAAATGTGAAATAATTGCGGGTTCCGCTAACAACCAATTGGCTGATGAGGATAGAGACGGGCAATTATGCGCTGATAAAGGCATATTATATGCTCCAGATTTCTTGATTAATGCGGGAGGGTTAATTAATGTATATTCTGAAATTAAAGGATATGATAGAGAACATGCAATTAATCAAACAAGAGCAATATACGATACAACTCTTGAGATTTTTAAGAAAGCTGAATTAGACGAAATTACAACTCATGCTGCAGCATTAGCAATTGCTGAGCAAAGAATTGCAGATAGAAAAAATCAATAAAAACTATGTTGAGCAGAAGACATATTAGGCTAAAAGTAATGCAATCTTTGTATTCTTATTTCTCGACAAATGAAGACAATGTACCGGTTGCTGAGCGCGCAATGTTAAAGCATATTGATGCGGTTGTTGAACTAAATTTAGTTATTATAGCTTTACTGATTGAATTAGTAAAATATGCTGATAATTTTTATGAAGATAGTAAGAACAAACACCTCCCTTCTGCTGAAGATTTGAATCCTAACAGAAGATTTGCCGATAATCATTTGATTTCTGTAATTCGTAAGGATAATGCATTGATGGATAGGGTGAGTAAGGTTTCCGGAATTTGGATTAAAAATGATCATGATATTATAAGAAAGTTGTTCAAAGCATTATTTGAATCCGAATTATATACTAAATATATTTCATCTCAAGAGGCAGGCGTAGATGTGGATCAGAGGTTTATCGTAAATGCACTGAATGAAATTATTTTAAGTAATGAGTTAGTACATCATATTTTAGAAGAAAGAAGTATTTATTGGATAGATGATTTGCCATTTGTTTCAACAATAATTATGGGTCAGATAAAAGCTGAAGAAAGCCTAAACCCTTCTTTAGTTTTTAAGGATGAATCGGATAAAACATTTGCTTTAGAACTGTTTAGAAGCACAATAAATAACAATAAAGAATACGAACAAATAATTGTGAGATTTTCAAATAATTGGGAATTAGATCGAATTGCAATTATGGATCAATTATTCTTAAAAATGGCTTTCACCGAAATTTTATATATGGAAGATTTACCGATAAAAGTTTCCATGAATGAGTATATTGAAATTTCAAAATATTATGGTTCAGCAAAAAGTAAATTATTTGTGAATGGTTTGTTGGATAATGCAGTAAAAACTTTTGCCAAAGAAGGGGAAATTAAAAAGACTGGTAGAGGCTTAGTTTAAAAAAAAGAATTAATTTTGAAAACCAAAATGAAAATACCACAATTTATATTAGTATTAATTTTTTCAGTAGCAATATCTTGTCATTCAGCATCAGAAGATAAAGCGATTACTACCGATTTGGTAAGCAGTCCGCTAACGGCAAATCAATCAGCTGAAAAAGTGTTAACACCAAAAATTCAGATGGATGAGGATAGTTTTGATTTTGGTGAGATGCAACAAGGAGAATCTGTTACTCATGATTTTGTGTTAAAGAATATTGGTGATGCCAACCTAATTATTAGTACTGCTAAAGGAAGTTGTGGGTGTACAGTGCCTGAGTGGCCAAAAGAACCGAT
The DNA here is from genome assembly GCA_905612305.1 of uncultured Flavobacteriales bacterium. GTDB lineage: Bacteria > Bacteroidota > Bacteroidia > Flavobacteriales > BACL11 > UWMA-0277. The sequence goes on from CAJQRK010000020.1 coordinate 27,057, forward strand.
TGCGAAAGCAGAGGAGGTAATAATTAAAGTTACCTTTAATAGTGCAGGAAAATCAGGAAAACAAAATAAAACAGTTACCTTGGTAACCAATGCAATACCAAATACTAAAGTGATAACTATAACAGGGAATGTAATTGTTCCAAAAAAAGAATAAGTATGATATTATTAGCGGCAGGAACAGGGACTTCATCATTAATCATGTTTGGTATGATTTTTGCGGTAATGTATTTTTTTATGATTCGTCCGCAAATAAAGAAACAAAAGAAAGAGCGTGAATACCGTTCTGCCTTGAAGCAAGGAGATGCGGTAATTACTATTGGCGGAATTTATGGTAAAATTACAGATGTAAAAGAAGATGCTTTTGTAATTGAAGTGCATGGGGGTACTAAATTAAAAGTAGCAAAAACTGCAGTATCAATGACAGGGGATACCGGTATAGAACAAAAATAATGTTTGAGAACTTAAAAAACCGAATAAGTAGTTTTTTTAAGTCAAAATCAAATAATAAAAAGCTAAGTACTTACGCTTTATTTCTTTTTCTTTCATTTTCATTTTGGTTTTTGAGTATGTTATCAAAACACCATGAAACAACCTTAAAGATACCAGTTGTATATGTTAATTTACCTACTGATAAAGTTTTATTGTCTTCCCCTATTTCCTTTGTTGAGGCGAGAGTAAAGGCACCTGGATTTTCTATTTTATTTTATAATCTGTTCAATTTTTCGAAGTTAACTTTGAATATTGAACAAGCCAATATAAAACCTAAAACAGGAGGGAGTGAAGTATTTTGGTTAATGAATTCCAAGCGAGAAGCAGTAGCAGAAGTAATTTCATCATCTATGGAATTGATGGCAATTAATCCTGAACGATTAATAATACCTTTTAGTAATAAAGCAAAAAAGAAAGTAGTTGTTAAATTAAATCAATCCATTAGCTTGAAACCTGAAATATGGCTTGCTAATCCTATAGCTTTAGTGCCAGATAGTGTAATGATTTATGGAGACCAACAACAATTGGATTCAGTAGGTTTTGTGGAAACAGAGGAGCTTTTATTGGCAGATGTTTCAGAAAGTATTACTAGCAATGTACAGCTTAGTTTCCCAGCTACTGTACAGTGTAAAACTTCAGTAGTTGAGGTAATTATTGAGGTAGAACCATTTGTTGAACAGTTATTTAAACATAAGCTGGAAGTAAAAAACCTAAAAAAAGGGTATACTCTAAAGTTATTTCCTGAAGTAGTACAAGTAACCATCCAAGCTCCAAAAGATAATTACAGTATGCTGCAAACAGATTTCTTAAAACTGCAAGTAGATGCTTCTTTAATCTCGGAGGATTCCAGAATATTAGCAGTTGAGGTTGAAGATTTACCATCCTTTATTCAGTTGAAAAGAGTGTATCCGTCAAGAGTAGAGTTTTTACTAATTAAGGAATAGCTAATTCTGTACTTATCGCATAATGATCCGATAATTCCTGTTTATGTTGCTTGTAATTAAAGCTATTAAACTTTTTATCATACAGTATGTAATCAATGCGTAAAGCAGGTATTTTTACAAAGGACCTCCCGATTCCTTTTCCTGATTCTGAAAAAGAATCCTTCAAATCATTAATTATAGTGTTGTAAGCGTAGGAAAGAGGCGTGTCATTAAAATCACCACACAGAATTATTGGAAAAGGAGAATTCTGCATATGTTTATTAATTACCTGAGCTTCTTCTGCTCTCTTCTTATAGCTACTTTTCATTCTTTTTACTATTCCAGCTAGCCTTTCTTTTAGCTTTTCTTTTTGTGGGTTTTGCAGAAAAGAGTAGTCACTGTTTTTAAACCAATTGGATGCCAAATGAACATTATAGACTCTTATAGTGTCTGCATGTATAATCATATCCGAGTAAATGCAGGTATTGTTCATGCGCTCTCCTTTTATACTTACCGTACCTTTCTTAATCTGAGGGTAGCTGCTATAAATAGCCATATGCCATTGGCTTTTTTTATTTTGCAAACCTATGTGTCTGTATTTGTAAATTAAGCTTGGGATTTCATCAGCAGCATAGAATTCTTGTATGCAAAGGATGTCTGCCTTTTCAGTGTTGAAAAAATCAAATATTTCTGATTTTATATCAGACTTTGGTATCCATTCGTAACGATTAAAAAGACGCACATTGTAGGACAGAACTTTAATCCTATCAGTAGTTTCAGTGGTAGTAGTGAGCTGATTTCCAATAAACAAACCTATGTATTGTACGCCAATTAGCAATATGATAATATTTGCCCAGATTTGTTTTTTAAAGCCAATCATCCAATAGATAAGAAATAAGCTATTTATTAGATAGAAAACAGGAAACAGTAAGCCGAAAAAGGATATAGGCCAAAGAAATGTTGGGCTAATAAAAGGAGATAAGTAAGAAAGAATAAGTAATAATAAACAGATGGAGTTTATCAAGTAAAGAAGCTTGTTTATTATAGAAAGTCCTTTCATTTTATTTTTTACTGGCACTAAATAAAGTAGCTTTTTCTTCTTTACTTAAGCTTTCATATCCTGATTTTGAAATTTTTTCTAATACTAAATCAACAGCTTTTTGTTGCTCAGTTTTCTCTTTATTAAATTGTTTGTCCGATTTGGAGCGCTTATGTGCCGTTTTTAACTTGCTTTTTGTTTTAAAAGTATTAACTAATTTGTTTAAGAAATTACTAAATCCATTTGAGATGTCATTTCCTTTTTTCAATTGTTTGATGTAGAAGTATCCAAATAAAGCTCCCCCTAAATGTGCAATATGTCCTCCAGGATTATCTGAGTTACCAATACCTATATAAAATAATATGATTGCAACCCAAGCTATATGTTTCAATTTAATATTACCTATAAAAGGGAGGTGTATGAAAAGATTTGGCCTATAAGTTGATGCTGCAATCATTATTGCAAAAACTCCAGCTGAAGCACCTATTAAAGGTTTATCTGCATCAAAAGTAGGATATTCAGGGAATGTATTAAATAACAGTTTAAACAAGATTGCTCCACAAATACCTCCTAATATGTAAGTGGTTATTAATTGTTTGTTATTAAAGTGTTGTAAGAATAATTTAGATCCAAAATATAAAAATACCATATTAGACAATATGTGTAATGGATCTGTATGAATAAACATATAGCTGAGGAAAGTCCAAGGCTTATGTATAAGTATCTCGGTTTTGGATGGAAATGCTAAATAGTTTATTGCTATTGGGTAAATATCATTATAAGGAACCCATATTAGAGTATAGATTATAAAGAAGGATAGATTGAGGTATAATAGTTTAGTAAACCCGTTTCCAACTTTATAATTATTTCTTATTTTAGATAAGATATTGTTCATTTAATAAAATTGGGTATTATTCTTTTGCCAATATTTTAATAATATAAAACCAAACAACATTCCTCCTAAGTGAGCAAAATGCGCTATATTATCAGTAGGGTTATTGATAAACCCTAAGTATAATTCAAGTACACCATAAATAATTACAAAGTACTTTGCTTTTATAGGAATCGCAAAATAGATGTAGAGCAGGGTGTTTGGGAAAAGCATGCCAAATGCTAATAATATACCAAATACCGCCCCTGACGCCCCCACTGTTGGCGTGTTAATTAAGGTATAAAGATTTTGCATTCTTGATATTTCAACTGCCGTACCATTGATTTGTGCATTTGGGTCTGCGTTTAATACTTCTGATACAAGCTCAGCATTTAACATTGATGATATTTCAAAAATTTGATATTGAACAAA
>CAJQRK010000021.1 GCA_905612305.1 uncultured Flavobacteriales bacterium
ATGCCTGTAATGTTTTCTTGGTAAATCTTTTTTGGTTAATCCTCCTAAAAATACACGATCTAATTTAATGATATGGTAGTTTAGTTTTTCAAAGATTTGCTTTACCAATTTGATTCCCCCATTGCTATTCTCAATTCCAATTTCATTTTTATCCTTTCCATTAATATAAGATATTAAATCTAGTTTGATGGTTCTTCCATTTACAAAGACACCTTCTCTAATATTTTCCAGATGAGTCTGGCTTAAATTTTTATCTAATGTTATTTGATAAATTTCTTTAATATTTTTTTTGGAACCTGCTAGTTTCTTAGCTAAATCTGTATCATTTGTAAAAAGTAATAAGCCTGTTTCTGTTTTATTGAGTTTATCAACAGGGAAAATTCTTTCTTTGCAAGCTCGGTTTATCAATTGCATTACTGATGTTGTACTTGTTGTATTATCAACTCTCCCCGAATAATTTTTGGGCTTATTAAGTAAAACATATCTTGGCGTTTCCGATTTTAATCTTTGCCCATTGAATTTTACTTCATCAGTTGGGCTAACTCGATAGCCCATTTCGGTAATTCCAACACCATTAACGGTAACCACTCCTGCTTCAATAAATTTATCAGCCTCTCTTCTGCTACAAATCCCCCCATTAGCAATAAATTTATTCAATCTTATTTTACCATCATCAGTAGATTTCTTTTCATTCTGTCTTGTACGAAATGATGATTTTGTTTTAGGAGTTTTACTGGAATTCCTTCTGGGTTTTACTTCTCTTTTCATCTTGAAAATTTTTGCAAAGATACTTAAAAAGCATCTGGAAAATATTCTATTTGGGTTGCATCTTTTGCAATGACAATACTTACTACATCAAACCTGATTTCTGAATCAGATGGGTATTGTTCCAAATATCCTTCAGTAGCATCTTTATAGAGAGTATTTTTCTTTTTATTAATAGCTTCTTCTGTTTTACCAAATTTTTTACTGCCTCTAGTTTTGACTTCAACAAATGTTAAAAGTTCATCTTTTTGAGCAATTATATCCACTTCAGCTTTTTGGTAGCGCCAATTGGTTTTAAGAATACGAAAGCCCTCTTTTTGTAAAAAAATAAAGGCAATTAGCTTGCCTTCTTTGCCTAGTTGATTGTGCTTTTCCAAATTACTTCAGAATCATTCTCTTTTCTACACTTCCATCATCATATATATAAAATAATGTAGCATTGGTAGTGGTACTTGCATTTCTTCCAAGCATATCAGTAATGCGAATAAGTTGCTTATTTGTTGTATTTTTTTCTGAAATTGAAGTAGTAGTATTACATGGCAGTAAAGGAAATAGAAAGTTAGTTGTAAAATTAACAGCATCAATAAATTTTGAGTTTGTATTGCCGAATGCAGCCCAATTATGATCAGTTCCATTAAAGATTAATTTATCATTTAGCACTCCAACATTATCTGCCCTTGGATGCATTTCTCCTGAACCGCATAGAGTTAAAATTGCTGGGTTATTCATTCCTGGCCCGCAATTATAATTAACAGTAAGGTCTGATGTCCCTTGTATACTAACCAGCGGCTCGTCAGCTGCATCTATCCAATTAATATCATTTATTCCTCCAGCAAAACTAATAACTCCATTTATATCTGAAGAATAGCCGTAATTGCCAGCGTCTCCCTCTAAACCATGAACAGGAGATACGTTATTTATAATTGCCTGTACATTTATAGGTGTGGTTGGAAGGTCACTAATATTATCAATATATGCTAAATGTACTGCTATTACTGCGCCTGCTGAATATCCCCCAGCAAAAATAGTGCTAGCGTCAATAGCGTAAGTATCGCCATTAGCAAAATCTTTTCGAAAATACCGAATAGCAGATTTAGCATCAGAAACAGCCTTTAAGACAGTTTCATATTGCGTTGAGTTACTTGTTATAAATGAAACTATATTTGCTAATCTGTAGTTTAAAGAAGCTGCAACATAGCCTCTTTTTGCCATACTTTCGCAGAAATCTACACAATCAGTCGTTGTTTTATCCCCACCATAAAAAGATCCTCCATGCATATATAAAATTACAGGCCTATTTATTTCTGTATCTCCATCAGGGGTATATATATCCATTTCATGCGCATTGTCAGGATAAACATCAGAATAGTTGACAGTAGTTTTGGTAACTGAGCTAAATATTTCAGTTTGATATCTACCATTGCACTGAGCGAAAGTTAGTGCACTAAATAATGTTAGGATAAGTAGTGTAGTAATTTTTTTCATTGTATTTTGCTTAAAATTAGATTGTAAATATACATTTTATTATGCATGCTGTAATTTCTCCAGCTGTTTTTCAATTTTTTCATCTTCAATTTTATTGAATAAATGGGCGGCAGGGTTTATTTTATGATTATCACTTATAATTTTTTCTCCAGCATCATTCCAACTAATATTATTTATTGCTAATATCTCTTTTAGCTTATCAGATGAAAATGGCATAAATGGTTCTGAAAGTACGGCCAATGAAGCCGCAATTTGCATAGCTATATTTAGGATTGTCTCTGTTCTTTTTTCATCTGTCTTTTTCAATTTCCAAGGCTCAGTATCGGCTAAGTATTTATTTCCTAATCGTGCTAAATTCATAAATTTTCCAAGCGCTTCACGAAAACGGTATTTTTCAATTGAAGCTCCAATCTTGTCAGGAAAAGCTTTAAGTTTTGCTAAAACTTCCTTATCATAATCATCTAAAGTATTGCAAGAAGGAACTACGCCGTCCCAATATTTATGAGTAAGAACTACTACACGATTGATAAAATTTCCAAAGATGGCTACTAGCTCATTATTGTTTCTTGCTTGGAAATCTTTCCAAGTAAAATCGGTATCCTTGCTTTCTGGGGCAGTAGAACAAAGAGCATATCTTAAAGCATCTTCCTGTCCTTTGAAATCTTCCAAATACTCATGTAGCCAAATTGCCCAATTGCGTGAAGTAGATAATTTTTCCCCTTCCAAATTTAGAAATTCATTTGCAGGAACATTAGTCGGTAAAATATATCCTTCATGCGCTTTTAAAATGATAGGAAAAATAATACAATGAAAAACAATATTGTCTTTCCCAATAAAATGAACAAGCTCAGTATTTTCATCTTTCCAATAATCTTCCCAGTTTTCCCCGTTATCTGCAGCCCATTTTTTGGTTGCAGAAATATAACCGATAGGAGCATCTAGCCAAACATAGAGCACTTTCCCTTCAGCATCTTTTCCCGGAACTTTAACTCCCCACTCCAAATCTCTAGTCATGGCTCTTTCTTGCAACCCGCCATCAATCCACGATTTACATTGGCCAATTACTTGACTCCTCCATGCTTTTGCATTATGATGTTGTTTTCCTTCCAAGACACCTTCTTCTATCCAAGGTTTTAGCCAACTTTCATGATTCTGCATTGGCAAATGCCAATGTGTTGTTTCTTTTTTTATTGGTGTATTTCCGCTTAATGTTGACTTTGGATTGATGAGTTCTTCAGGGCTTAATGCTGATCCACATTTCTCACATTGATCACCATAAGCGCCATCTGCATTACATTTAGGACATTCCCCACTAATGTATCGGTCTGCTAAAAACTGATTATTTTCCTTATCATAAAATTGCTCGGATATTTTTTTAGTAAATGTCTTTTTATCTTCCAAGGTATTGAAAAAATCTTGTGCAGTTTCATGGTGTAATTTATCGGATGTTCTGTGATAAATACTAAAATCAATACCAAAATCTGCAAATGCTTTTTTGTTTATGGTATGGTATTTTTCTACAATTTCCTGTGGTGTCACTCCATCTTTTTTTGCCTGCAAAGTAATAGCGGCACCATGTTCGTCTGAACCACAAATAAAAGCAACATCATGTCCTTTCCCTTTTAAATATCTGACGTAAATATCTGCGGGCAAATAGGCTCCGGAAATATGCCCAAGATGAATAGGCCCATTCGCATAAAGCAGAGCAGAAGTAACAGTGTATCTTTTTTTAGTCATTTATTTTATAAAAAGATTTATTTTTGCAAAGATAAGTTTAATTAGTCATAATGATAATTCCTAAAAAATTAAAAATAGGCGATAAGATTGGCATTGTTTCTACTGCTAGAAAAATTACTTTGGAAGAATTAAGTCCAGCAATTAAATTGTTGGAAAATTGGGGATTTGAAGTGCTGTTTGGAGCTAATTTATTTGAAAAAGATAACCAGTTTTCAGGAACGGTTGAACAAAGAACTGCTGATTTGCAAAGCATGATAAATAATGACGAAATTAAAGTAATTTTGTGTGCACGTGGTGGTTACGGAACCGTTCAGATTATTGACAATATCAATTTTTATAGTTTGAAAAAAAATCCGAAATGGATTATTGGCTATAGTGATGTTACGGTTTTACATTCTCATTTAAATAATCTAGGGCTTGCAAGTTTGCATGCTACTATGCCTATTAATTTCGCAAATAATTCTAACAAGTCTCTTCAAAGTTTAAAAAATTCTCTTTTAGGAAAATCAAATAGAATAGAATGCACAAGCCATGCCCTTAATCTCTTAGGGGAAGTAGATGCTGAAATAGTGGGAGGTAACCTTTCTATTTTATATAGTTTATTGGGCTCAAATTCAGATATTTATACAGAAGAAAAGATTCTTTTTATTGAAGATTTGGATGAATACCTCTATCATATTGACCGAATGATGATGAACCTTAAACGCAATGGAAAATTAGCTAAATTAAAGGGACTAATAGTTGGAAGAATGAACGATATGAATGATAATGAAATACCTTTTGGCAACTCAGTTGAAGAAATAATCTTGGAACATACTAAGAAATACGATTATCCTATTTGTTTTGGTTTCCCAGCGGGCCACATGAATGATAATAGATGTATAAAATTAGGAGTGAAGTCAGTGTTGAAAATAACTGAGAATGGCGTAAGTTTATCCCAAGAATAAAAAGAATATGAGCTTAAAAGGTTACTTTAAGTCTTTCAAAAAAATATAGTTGGTAGAGATTAAAGCTTGGAACTATTTTTTTAAAACAGTTGGCACTTTAAAATAATCAGAATCTTTTTGTGGTGCATTTTTAAGTGCATCTTCTTGTGAAACTTCATGAGCAATTTCATCTGCTCTTAGAACATTCACTTCATCACTAAGGTATATAAGTGGCTCAACACCTTCAGTGTCTATCTCAGATAATTTATCTACAAAACCAATTATTTTATTTAGGTCTCCCTTCATCTTTTCGGCTGATTTTTCATCAAACTTTAGCTTTGCTAGGCGTGATAAATCCTCTATGAGCTTGTTATTTACTTCCATAAGTATTTAATTGTTCAAAAATAGTATTGTAAACTGAAGTATTCAAATTTTCAATACTTTTTTCTACTAAGCTATTTGGAGCTATAGGTTTATGTATCTTAATACGTACAATGCCTGGCCTTCCTTTAAAGTATTCCTGAGGAAAAATCCTTTTATTATCAGCAATAGTAATGGGTATAGTTTTAATATCTTGCTCAATAGCTAAACGAAAAGAGCCATTCTTAAATTTTTTTAAAAGTACATCTGCTTTTGGAATTCCTCCTTCTGGAAAGATACACATATTAATTCCTTTTTTAAGTTGTTCTCCCGCCTTTAAGAAAGCATCATAAGCATCACGTTTATTACCTCTATCTACCACCACAGTATTATTTTTATAGAAATAGCCAAACAAAGGGATTTTAGCAATTTCGGCCTTCCCCATGTATTGTATAGGCATAGGAAGTACAGCTAAAATAAGAGGTATATCTAAAGTAGAAACATGGTTAGGGCAAAAAATATAATGTCCTTTTTTATCTAATTTGTGTTCCCACTCAATGCTAGGATAGATAAATGAGAAAAATAAAGTAAGCTTTGACCAATAGCGAGTAAGGTGGCAGACAATTTTATTATTTTTATAAATAGCCGTATAGAAAAATAGTGCAGGAATAAATGCTATAAAGAGCAAGATAAAAACGATTAAAAACCATATCCGCCAAAGTGAACTTAAAAGATAGCCTATCCATTTCATGATGCAAAGATAAAAATCCTATTTTTACAACATCAAAATTAGAAAATAGAATGGCAAGAATATTAACAGGGATACAAAGTACAGGAACGCCACATCTAGGAAACTTATTAGGAGCAATTATTCCAGCAATTGAACTTTCGAAAGATATAAAAAATGAAAGCTTATTTTTTATTGCTGATTTGCATTCTTTTTCCACAATTCGTAACGCCGTACAATTAAGGGAAAATACTTATGCAACTGCTGCTGCCTGGCTTGCTTTTGGTTTTGATACTGATAAAAATTTATTTTATAGACAATCAGACGTTACTGAAGTTTGTGAGCTGACTTGGTATTTGAATTGTTTTACGCCATTCCCAATGTTGGCCAACGCCCATTCATTTAAGGATAAATCAAGCCGATTGTCAGAAGTAAATTCAGGACTTTTTACTTATCCTGTACTAATGGCAGCTGATATTTTATTGTATGATGCAAATATTGTTCCGGTAGGAAAAGACCAAGTACAACATCTAGAAATTACGCGTGATATTGCAGGGGCCTTTAATCATAAATACAATAATTCTTTTGTGATTCCTGAAACTCAGGTAGATGAAAGGGTGATGATTGTTCCAGGTACAGATGGGCAAAAGATGAGTAAATCCTACAATAATGTCATTAATATATTTCTTTCTGATAAAAAACTTAAAAAACAAATAATGGCAATTACAACAGATTCAACTCCTATGGAAGAAAAGAAGGATGCTGAAATCTGTAATGTTTATAAAATCTTCAAGCTGCTGTCTGCTTCAGAAAAAGAAAATGAATTAAAAGCAAAATATGCTGCTGGAAATTATGGTTATGGGCATGCTAAGCAGGAACTTTTTGAATTGATTTGTGATAAATATGCTAAAGAAAGAGAGCGGTTTAATCATTTGATGGAAAACAAAGTTATTATTGATACAGAACTTGAAAAAGGAGCTGTAAAAGCAAGGATAATTGCCAAAGATGTTTTACAAAGAGTAAGGCAAAATATTGGGTATTAAATGAAGATAGGTCAGCAAATTATTGATTTCATGAATGAACATCATTTGCTGACTTTAGCTGCCAGTAAAGTAAATGCTCCTTATTACTGCAATGTCTTTTATGTATATGATGCAGCAAACAATCAATTGATTTTTCCCTCTAACACTAAAACTTAACACGCCAAAGATTTAAAAATAAATCATCTGCTTTTATACTTATTAAAAAGCTCCTTTTGGTGGTTATTTAAATCAATTGCAATTCCTTTTATATAGGCTTTTTCTACATTGTTAGTGCGCATGTCTAATGCATCTCCAGTACTAATAAAAAAGCTAGCATCTTTTCCTCTTTCAATAGAGCCACAGTACTTATCAATTCCTAAAATTTTGGCAGTATTTAAAGTAATTGCAGAAATAGCATCTTCATAATCTAGACCATAAGCGACAGCAGTACCTGCACTAAAAGGTAAATTTCTGGCACCCATAGCTTCCATATCTCCTTCATAGCTTAGGCAAAATAAAATCCCCGCTTCTTGTAATTTTGCTGCTTGCATGAAAGGTTTATCTACTGGACTATCTCCACTACTAGGTAGCCTATGCACTCTGTTAAGAATAAGAGAAATATTATTTTCTTTTAATACATCAACAATTTTAAGGGCATCTTCAGCACCTACAATAACAGTTTTTGTAATTCCAAAATTATTAGAAAAATCAATGGCGTCAAGCATATCACTTGTATTATCAGTATGTATGTAAAGAGTTTTGCTTCCGTTAAATACGCCCTTCATGCTTTCCATTTTCAAATCCATTAAGCCGGAAGAGTTAGCGTAGGAATTTGATTTTTTGAAAAATATTTTTAGTTGAGCAATACTTTTATTATATTTTTCATTTTCATTAATAGTGCCTGGTTCAGCCCACCAACCACTTTTGTGGTAGGAGGATGGCCAGTTAAGGTGTATTCCGTCATCTGATCTAAGGGAAGCATCCTCCCAATTCCAGCCGTCCAAATGCATTATTGATGATTGACCAGAAATCATTCCTCCTCTTGGAGTTACTTGGGCGATTAGTACACCATTGCTTCTTACTGTTTTAGCTATTTTTGAATCTGTATTATAAGCAATCAAAGTACGTACATTAGGGTTTATAGCGCCCGTTTCTCTGTAATCATGTGAAGCACGAACAGCATCAATTTCAGTAATTCCTAAGGTAGTATTAGGTACAATAAATGCTGGGTAGAGGTGTTTGCCATGCACACGATAAATAGTATCAAAAGCAGTAGGGTCAATGCGAATCATTGAAGCATCAGCAACCATTTCAATTTTCCCATTAAGCATACTAATGGCAGAATTGTCTATCTTGTTCCCATTTCCTAAATGCGCAGTTGCTCCCATAAATAAGGTAGGTCTCTGAGCATTCGCCCCCACCGTAATGAGTAATGCAATTAGAAGGTTTATGTGTTTTTTATTCATCATATTCAGTATCACAATGGTATAATTTATCGGTTGTTGGTTGAGGTTTTTGTTTTTTGCCTGCATTTTTATCCTCACTCATTTTTTGAATGATGCGCATACGCTCAAGCCGATCTCTATTTCTTAGTTGTCTATCAATTTCAACATCAAACAGTAACTTCCCATCAACATAAGTTTGTATTACTTTGGCATAAACCGAAAGAGGATTGTCAGTCCATAATACAATATCAGCATCTTTTCCAATTTTGATGCTTCCCATGTTATCATCTATATGTAGTAGTTTAGCTGGGTTTAGAGTTACCATTTTCCATGCATCTTCTTCTGAAGTTCCTCCATACTTTACAGCTTTAGCAGCTTCTTGATTTAGTCTTCTTCCCATTTCAGCATCATCCGAATTAATTGCAGTAACTACTCCTGCATTATTAAGGAGTGTTGCATTGTACGGAATTGCATCATTTACTTCAAATTTATAGGCCCACCAATCAGAAAAAGTAGAGCCGCCAGCACCATGATTTTTCATTTTTTCAGCTACCTTATATCCCTCTAAAATATGGGTAAAAGTATTTATTGTAAAGCCCATGGAATCTCCAACATGCATTAGCATATTTATTTCTGATTGCATATAGGAATGGCAAGTAATAAAACGTTCTGAATTCAGAATTTCAACTAAAGCATTAAGTTCTAAATCCTCCCTTGGAGGAGTAGCATTTCTTTTGTCTTTTGTACTGAGATCGTTAAAATTTTGCCAAGCTTTTTGGTAAGCGTTTGCTCTGTAAAAAGCATCATAAAATACCTGCTCTACCCCCATACGGGTTTGCGGGAAGCGTGTGCGTTCAAAATTGCCCCAATTACTTTGCTTTACATTCTCTCCTAGCGCAAATTTTATAAAGCCATCAGCATTTGCTACTTTCATTTGCTCAGCAGAGCTTCCCCATCTTAATTTTATCATTGCTGCTTGCCCCCCTATAGGATTTGCTGAACCGTGTAAAAGTTGTGACGCAACCGTACCTCCGGATAGCTGACGATAGATGTTATGATCATTTGGATTTATTACATCACCAATTCTTACCTCTGCGCTTACCGCTTGACTTCCCTCATTTACTCCTCTGCTAATTGCAATATGAGAGTGTTCGTCAATTATTCCGCAAGTAAGATGTTTTCCGGTAGCATTAATTTGTGTGATTTTAACTGTTTCAGGCAAGACGTTTAATTCATCTAGGTTTTTCCCTATGGCAATAATTTTTCCTTCTTTAATTGCAATATCTGCATTTTTAAGAACTCCTGCTTGCTCATTTGTCCATATAGTTGCGTTTCTGAAAATGATATTTTCAGCTTGAGGTAAACTTATAAATCCGTGTGCTTTATTTGGGAACCAAACTGACGGAATGACACTGTCAATTTCTAAAATAAATACTTTTTTGTCTTCATTAAAAAGAGAGTCCCTTTGCATGCTAAAACTATGATAAAGACCAATACTATCCTGATATCTCCCGTTTATTCTCCCTTTATTAAATTTAGCAGCAGCCCTGAATGTTCCATTAGCATTACTGATATTTACATTGTTGCCATCAATCTTAGTGAGTAGTACAAGTGAATCCAATCCAAAAATAGTTGTTTTTGGCTTATCTTTACTGCCTTTAATAGAAATCAATTTATTGCTAAATTCATCAGCATTAAGGGTATAGTATCCCCGTATATCTATGTTTTGTTTTTTATTGATAATATGCTGTTCTCCTGCAGTCCAGTTTTCATAAATTTCTCCATTTTCAAAAATATCTTTGGATGCAATAAAGAAGTTAGCTAATTTTCCAGTTTCTATGCTTCCTATTTTGTCATCCATTTCTATAAGAGCGGCAGGAGTAGTTGTTAATGCGGCAAGAGCCGCTTGTTTGGAAAGCCCTTTTTTAATAGCCAATCGTAAGTTGCTAATAAAATTACTTTTTTTATCTAAACCTGAAGATGTAATACAAAATTCAATTTCATGATTAGCCAATATAGCCGGATTGTAAGGGGCTGTTTCCCAATCTTTTAATTTGCTTAAACTAATCCATTGGGCTGTTTCAGGATTACTAACGTCATATGCATTCGGAAAGTTTAACGGAATAATTACGGGAAATTCAGCATCAGCAACTTCATCAATTCTACTATATTCTTTCCCATTTCCCTTGATAATAAAATCAATTTCAAACTCATCTGCTATCTTATAAATTCGGCTATAATCTAGCGCATCATTAGTTGTAAATATATGAGGTAATGCCTGTTGATTGTTAAACGCAGCATAGGAAAGATTGGTCTGATTATCTTGAGAAGCATACCATTCAGCATCCAAAAATGTTTGCCGCATGAGTGCAATGCTCCCCATTAATGAAGAAGGGTTTTTTTGACTTGACACTCCTTTGCTAAATGAAAAATAACTTGCAGCTTTTGCTTTTATAATATTTTCCTGCTCACTTTTTTTTGATAGTAGTACCAAACAACCGGTCCCTCTTAGTATTCCATCTTGCACATGACAAAGCACAGTCCCAAAGCCATTTTTAAGATAAGTAGAAGCTGTTTTTTCATCAGTATTAAATACTGTGCCCGCTTCTATTTCAGGATGTATTGCCTGGTTCCAATGGTAAGCACCTGCTTTATTGCTTTCGTATTGAGGGCGATAGTTATTCTTTCTTTTTTTAGCTTTTGGCAATCCATAATCAGTATATAAATCAATAAATGAAGGGTATATAAAATCACCAGCTAAATCATGAATAATAGCTCCAGAAGGGATATTTATATTACTGTCAATTCCAATAATTCTATCTCCTTTAATCAAAAGTATACCCTTATTAATTTCAGCAGTAGGGCTTAAAATAATATGGGCATTAATAAGGGCATGGATAGGCTCAAAATTTTGAGCTACTCCATTAACATGAAAAGTTTCTTGTCCTAAAAGGGGCTGAAAACTAAGAAGAGCAAAAAGGATAGTAAAGCGTGATCTCATTTGGTAGCGTGTAATAATAAGCCGTGAAAATAGCAAATTAAGTTGAAATTTATTTGTTTATTTGTGAATAAAAAATACTTAAAATATGACAGCAGAAAAAATGAATTTAATCAACGCATTAACGTTAGTAATTTTAGGATTATGGGGTTTTATAGATGTTAATACTCCATCGCTAGAAACAGGCATTTCATGGACTGCATTAATACCTGTTTTCTTTGGAGTTATTTTACTATTATGTAATAAGGGGATTAAAAATGGAAGTAAAGTTATTGCTCATATTGCCGTTGTATTAACACTATTAATTTTAATTGCCCTTGTAGGCAAAAGACTCCCAATATCAATTGAGAATGGTGGAATTGGATTATTTCGTGTTGCGGCCATGAGCGTAATATCGTTATTAGCATTTGTTTCATTTATTAGAAGTTTTATAAAAAATAGAAAGAAGGCCTCATAGCTAATATAAAAATGGAAAAAGCCGTATTAATTGGTTTAATTACTGCTGATGTTACGAAAGAACAAGCCCACGAATATTTGGATGAACTTGCTTTCTTGGCGAAAACGGCCGGAGCAAAACCTGTTCGAAATTTTACACAAAAATTACCTCACCCAGATAATAAAACATTTTTAGGAAAAGGGAAAATCGAGGAGGTGCGACTTTATGCAGAAGAAAATGAAATAAAGCTAATTATTTTTGATGATGATTTAAACCCTTCACAAATAAGAAATATTGAGAAAACTTTTGGAGAAGATACCAAAGTACTAGATAGAAGTAATCTAATATTAGATATTTTTGCAAGTAGAGCGCAAACCGCACAAGCCCGTACACAAGTTGAGTTGGCACAATACCAATATTTATTACCAAGACTTACAAGAATGTGGACTCACCTTGAACGGCAAAAAGGGGGGATTGGAATGAGAGGGCCTGGGGAAACACAAATTGAAACCGATAGAAGGATTATTAAAGATAAAATTGCGCTATTACAAAAGAAGTTAGATAAAATTGACAAGCAAAGTTTTACACGTAGAAAAGGAAGGCAGGGCATGATAAGAGTTGCCTTAGTAGGTTATACTAATGCTGGTAAATCGACACTAATGAACGCTTTAGCTAAGTCAGATATTTTTGCGGAAAATAAATTATTTGCTACTTTAGATACTACTGTGCGTAAAGTAGTAATTGGAAACTTACCTTTTTTGCTGACTGATACGGTTGGATTTATTCGCAAACTTCCACATCAATTGGTAGAAAGCTTTAAATCTACTTTGGATGAGGTGCGTGAATCAGATTTATTAGTGCATGTAGTTGATATTGCTAATCCGAATTTTGAAGATCAGATAGAGGTAGTAAATAAAACAATTATTGAGCTTGGCATTACCGACAAGCCCACCTTAATTGTGTTTAATAAAATTGACGCCTATACTTTTACGCCCAAGGAAGAAGATGATTTAACACAGATACTGCCTAAAAATATTTCATTTGAAGAATTGCAAAAAACTTGGATGGCAAAATCAGATGGAGAAAGTATATTTATTTCGGCTTTAAATAAAACTCATTTGGCTGATTTGAAAGATGTGCTTTACGATAAAATTAAGCAATTACATGAAGTAAGGTACCCTTATAATAACTTCTTGTATTAAATAAAAGATTGCAAATTGGAAAGCTTTTTATAATGTCCGTTTTGGGCAATTAATTGCTGATGCGTACCTCTTTCAATAATACGGCCCTTATCTAATACTAGGATTTCATCCGCATTTTGTATGGTGGATAGCCTATGGGCAATTACTAGTGATGTACGAGAATACATCAATTTATCTAAAGCCTCTTGTACTAGGCGTTCGGATTCAGTGTCTAAGGCTGAGGTAGCTTCATCCAAAATTAGTATTTCTGGGTTTTTTAAGATAGCTCTGGCAATGCTTAATCTTTGTTTTTGTCCCCCTGAAAGTTTATCTCCTCTGTCGCCAATATTGGTACTGTATCCGTTTTCTGTTTCCAAAATAAAGCCATGAGCATTGGCAATTTTTGCAGCTTCAATTACTTCTTGTTTGCTAGCAGTAATGTTCCCTAAGCGGATGTTGTTAAAAATAGTATCATTAAATAAAATAGACTCCTGACTTACAATCCCCATTAGTGCACGTAAATCCTGTAAAGCAATTTCTTTTATGTTGTTATTATCGATTAAAATTTCTCCTTGATTGGTATCGTAAAAGCGAGCTAATAAATCTACTAAAGTTGATTTTCCGCTTCCTGATTGTCCAACTAAAGCAATCATTTTCCCTTTACTAATTGTAAAGTTAATATCCTTTAATACTTGTTGTTTTTCGTACGAGAAGGATAGGTTTTTAAAGTCAATTTGGTTATTAAGTAATTTTATTTGTTTAGCATTTTCTGTATCAGTAATTTCATTTTCTGCATCTAGGATTTCATACACTCTTTTGGCTGAAGCGCTTCCTTTTTGTATATAGTAATAGGAAGTAGTAAGAGTTTTTGCTGGCGGTATAATTTGAGAGAAGATAAGGATATAGCCGATAAACTCTTGAGCGGATAATATACTGTTTTCACCAAGTACTAGTTGCCCTCCAAACCACATGACCACTACCAATACTATAGTGCTCAAAAACTCACTCATAGGGGATGATAAATCTTTTTTTCTAAGCAAGGAATTCATAATGCCTTTGTAGGAGTTGCTTTCTTTTTCAAAATTAGAGTTGATGTGAGTTTCTGCATTAAAGGCTTTTATGATTTTTAATCCTGAAATATTTTCGTCAATTATGGAAAGCAGACTTCCCATTTTTGCTTGTCCTTTATCGGATGATTTTTGGAGTGATTTCCCAATAAAACCAATAATTAATCCTGTAATTGGAAATAGGATAATTACAAAAATTGTAAGCTGTGGGCTCATAAAAATCAAGGTTGCTAGATAGATGATAATGCTTAAAGGGTCTTTAAATATCATTTCTAAGGAACTCATAATTGACCATTCTATCTCTACTAAATCAGAGGTAAGCCTTGCAGTTAAATCGCCTTTTCTTTTCTCAGTGAAAAAGGGGAGTGGTAAAGAAATTATTTTTCTATGCAGGTCCATTCGCAAATCATGCACAACTCCATTTCGAATTGGGGTTAAAAAATAAAGAGACAGGTAGCGAAACAAATTTCTGAAAAAAAATGTAATTAAAACTAAAATGCAGATAAATAGTAGAGCTTCAACTTTTCCTTTTTCGTCAATTATTGAACTTATTAGTGCATAAAAATTATCTTTTATGGCAGTTGCATTTACACTTAATGGTGGAGGATTATATACTTTTTCTTGGGTTTCAAAAAGTATGCCTAAGAATGGAACAACCATTGTTAAGGATACTAATGAAAATAAAACACTTAATATATTGAACAGAATATTAAGCAGTGCAAATGGTAAATAAGGCTTTCCGTATTTTAAAATCCGCAAGAAATAGTGCATTGGGCAAAGATAAGAAAGGATTCCCTATTTTTGCATTTATGCAATCAACAAGACAAAAAAAGGTATCGCGCTTAGTTCAGAAAGAACTTTCTGTAATTTTCCAGCAGCTCACACAAGAGATGTTAGGAAGTATTATGGTAAGCGTAACGATAGTGCGTATTTCTCCTGATTTAGCAGACGCTAATATTTTTTTAAGTATTTTTCCTGTTGATGATCCTGCTGAAGCGCTTAAAGTAGTTAAGAGTAATGCTACTATGATTCGCAAAAAACTAGGTGAAAGCGTAAGAAATCAATTGAGAATAGTGCCAACAATACAATTTCATTTGGACGATTCGGCAGCTTATGCTGAAGAAATTGATAGATTATTGAAAAAATAAGAAGCCGTGAATTTCCCATTTTTTATTGCAAAACGCTATTTTTCTACTAAGAAGAATAGCAATTTTGTGCATATAATTTCTTGGGTTTCTTTATTAGGAGTGTCAATAGGAACAGCCGCATTAATTTTAGTGCTGTCAGTGTTTAATGGTTTTGAAGATTTAGTATTGAAGATGTACAATTCCTTTGACCCACATTTACAAATTACAGCAGCTGAGGGGAAAGTATTTAATCCTCAAAAAATTTCAGCTGATTTGGATAATCTTGAATTTGAATCCTCTGCGTATATATTAGAGGAAAAAGTACTGCTAAAATATCAAGAAAAAGAATTTATTGCCACTGTGAAAGGCGTAAGTGAAACTTATCAAGAGCTCACCAACTTTGATAGGTTGTTAGTGGATGGAGAGTATATAAATTCCTATGAAAATAAAAATGTAGCGGTGGTAGGCAGTGGAGTTGCTTATCATTTATCCATAGGACTAGGTACTATGTTTGAGCAATTGCAAGTTTTTGTGCCAAACAGAAACTCAAAAACATTGCTCAATCCACAAACTTCCTTCAAGCAAGGAAGTCTTTTGCCCGTTGGAATTTTTAGCATTCAAGCTGAGCTTGATCAAGAATATATTATTACTCCTTTAGTCTTTATTCAGCAACTAGCAGATAGAGGTAATAGCATTTCGGCAGTTGAGATAAAACTTAAAGATGAAAATAGGATGCTTACAATTCAAGAGCAGTTAGCAACTGCTTTAGGTGATAATTTTATAGTGAAAAATCGCCTTGAACAACAAGAATTTTTGTACAAAATATTAAATACTGAAAAACTAGCAGTCTTTTTAATTTTGGCTTTTATTATGATTATCGCTACTTTTAATGTCATTGGGGCCTTAAGTATGCTGATGTTGGATAAGCAGAAGGATATTACAACGCTTAGAAGTTTAGGGTGTACTGTTAAAGATATTCAATCCGTATTCTTCAGAAAGAGTATGCTTACTATAATATTAGGAATAGGTATTGGCGTTTTTATTGGATTAGGGCTTTCCTTTTTGCAACAAACTTTTGGTTTGATAGGAATGGGGGGGGGTAGTTTTGTAATTAACACTTATCCTATTGCTATTGTTTTTGCTGATATAATACTTGTAAGCCTTACTGTATTTGTAATAGGCTTGTTAGCTTCATGGTATCCCGCGAAGGTACTAAGCGGCAAGTTGTTTAAAAACTAAACTCAGCAAATTCTTTTGCTACTGTATCTAGAATTGAATGGACTTCTTCAGGATTATCAGAGGTTACCATTTTTATGCGATAATCTTTAAAATGAGGAATACCTTTAAAATAGTTAGTATAGTGGCGTTTCATCTCAGAAATTCCTAAAACTTCTCCCTTCCATTCAATGGAATGTTTTAAGTGTTGCTTGCAGGCAATTACTCTGTCTTCAATGCTTGGTGGGGCTAAATGGCTGCCTTTTTTTAGGTAATGTTTTATCTCATTAAAAATCCAAGGGTAACCAATGGAAGCTCGCCCAATCATTATGCCATCTACTCCATATTTATCTTTTACTTCTGCTACTTTCTCAGGAGAATTAACATCTCCATTTCCAAAAATAGGGATGTTCATTTTAGGATTGTTTTTTACCTCACCAATTAGCGTCCAATCGGCATCTCCTTTATACATTTGTTTACGGGTACGCCCATGAATAGAGAGTGCTTGTATGCCTACATCTTGCAGGCGTTCAGCAACTTCAACTATATATTTAGTATTTTCATCCCACCCCAATCTAGTTTTTACTGTAACTGGTATGTCGGTAGCGTTTACAATTTCTTTGGTCATAGCCACCATTTTAGGAATGTCGAGCAGTATGCCTGCTCCCGCTCCTTTATTAGCTACTTTTTTTACTGGACATCCAAAATTGATATCAATAAATTCAGGTTTTGCAGCTGCACAAATCTCGGTAGCTTTACGCATGGATTCAATATCATAGCCAAAAATCTGTATTCCAATAGGGCGTTCAAAGTCATATATATCCAATTTCATGACACTCTTATCAGCATCTCGTATCAACCCTTCTGAGGAGATGAATTCAGTAAACATTACATCTGCACCATTTTGCTTACATAAAGCCCGAAACGGAGGATCGCTTACATCTTCCATTGGTGCTAAAAGTAAGGGGAATTCCCCTATATCAATATTACCTATCTTTACACCCATATAATTGCAAAAGTACACAATAATGGGATTTAAAGGGATATATGCGAATAAGTCATCTTCCGCTAAGATTGGCATTTTATTTTTTCTGATTTTTGCATCAGTAATACTACACACTCTATTGGCTGTAGCATTGATTACCCTCTTTGCTGATACTGGCATGGCACTTATTCAAAATCAAGATTTGAGCAATCAAGTATCCGTAAATTATTTAAAGCTGATGCAACTTTTTAGCGGAGTAGGGTTTTTTATTACACCTACATTATTACATGCATACTTAACTAATTTTGATTTTAAGTTTACTAAACTTAGTAGACAAAACACCATTTTGGTTATTGCTATAATGATGCTAATTACTCCATTTATAGGATTGCTTTTAGAATGGAATATGATGATATCTTTTCCAGAATGGTTACTGCAGTTTGATATTAATTCAGAAGCTTTTGTAGCTGCATTTTTACAAATGGGAACTGTTTGGGATTTATTTTATACGATTCTAGTAATTGCTGTTGTTCCTGCAATAGGTGAAGAATTATTATTCAGAGGTTATTTACAGCAAAAACTAGGGAATTGGCTAAGGAATCCGCACACCGCAATTTTGATAACAGCTTTTTTTTTTAGTGCTATTCACTTCCATTTTCAAGGAATGATTCCAAGATTTGTTTTAGGAGTTTTATTGGGCTATTTATTCTATTGGAGCAATTCATTATGGCTACCAATTTTAGCGCATTTTGTAAATAATGCACAGGCAGTTATTTTTTCTTACCCTTTATTTAAAGTAGATAGTGGTGCGTATTCTCTATTATCTGAAACTAAGATTGATCCTATGATGGCAATTTTTTCTTTAGTTTCTGTGACGCTACTTTTGTATGTATTACATAAAAATACAAGCATAAAAAAAGGCTGAAAAAATCAGCCTTAGAATAGCTGTTTGTATACATTAATAGTTTCCTTTTCGGGTAGAATAATTAATTTTAAGTGCATTTGCTTTTCTTAGCTCTTGTTTTACATCTGTGATAATTCCCATTTTTACGGTTTCATCTGCCTTAATAGAAGCAGTCATATAAGGGATTTCTTTTTCATCTTTTGATTCACGCTCTGTAGCGATAAATTCTTGTATTTCCCCTACTTCAGCAAAAGCATCATTCAATTGAATACGAGCAGCGCTGCCATAAGACGCTTGCATTCTTTTAACTGGTGAACCAATGTAAATATAACTCACTAAGGATTTCTTTTCCATCTTTTTTATTTCAGTAGCTTTTGGAGTTACAATATTTACAAATAATGTGGTTTCACGCATTACAGTAGTTACCATAAAAAAGAAAAGTAACATAAAAACAATATCCGGTAAGGATGCAGTTGATATAGCAGGCATTCCTTTTTTTTCTCCTTTTCTGAATTTACTCATTATGAATCTTCTCCAATATTTTTTGGTTCCGCTTCAGATATTTTCTGAGGGTACATTTTCCTGATTTCCTTTTTTTGCGTTTTATTTAAATCGATATAACGCTCTCCAAATTTATTTAAAGCCTCTTTATTTCTTAACTCATTATAAGCTGCTGCAAGTTCATTTTGTACACGAATATAAGTCATATACTCAGTCCCTCTATCATTTTGTAATGAGATAATTGCTTTTTCAGGATTTTCAGATGAACTAGGGTCTCTTCCATTATTGTTAATAAAAGCTTTTGCCCCTTCTTTAAGCTGTGAGATATCCATATATTCATTTTCAACAAATAATTTATTATTAGCATTAATTAATACTGTGTAAATATTTTTTGCATGAATTTCTGGTGGTATTTCTTGTTCTTCTTCTGAAATAGGAGGGAGTTTACGAGCAATACCCGTATCCACATCCATAGTAGTAGTTACCAAGAAAAAGATAAGTAGCAAGAAGGCAATATCTGCCATTGATCCTGCATTTATTTCAGGCAGGCCTCTTCTTTTACTTGCCATTATTTAGAAAATGCTTTTGATAATTCAGCATAGAGTACTGCGCTAATTGCACCAAAGAGTAAAAAGTAAAAAGTAATTAAACCCATACCTACTTTCTTTGATGATGAAGCTGTAGTTTCATACTTTTCATATGAGTTTAATACCTCATCAGAAGCTAATAGATAAGCTATGAAAAACACAACAAATAGCCCTACTACAGTATACATAGTTTTCTTTGCATTATTAGTATTCTGCATCATCTTTTGGACGCCAAAACCAATAGTAGCAAGTGCCGCAAAACCAACCATTATATAGCTCAGGATAATTCCTACATTAACTAAACTCTCCATAATTATTTGTTTTTAACTAATAAATCAACTAATGAGATTGAAGCGTCTTCCATTGAGTTTACAATTGAATCTACTTTTGCAATCAAATAGTTGTAGAAAACCTGAAGTATCATTGCTACAATTAATCCAAATACAGTAGTTAAAAGAGC
This sequence comes from uncultured Flavobacteriales bacterium, assembly GCA_905612305.1. Taxonomy (GTDB): domain Bacteria; phylum Bacteroidota; class Bacteroidia; order Flavobacteriales; family BACL11; genus UWMA-0277. The sequence goes on from CAJQRK010000021.1 coordinate 19,929, forward strand.
TACTTTAATGCCTCCTGCAACAAGTGATGGAGATATATCTCCTGCAGCTTCAATTGCATCAAAGGCCCCAATCATTCCAATTACCGTCCCCATAAATCCTAGCATAGGTGCAAGTGCGATAAATAATGAAATCCATGATAATCCTTTTTCCAACAATCCCATTTGAACTGAACCATAAGAAACGATAGATTTTTCAACCATATCAACTCCTTCTCCAGAACGATCTAATCCTTGATAGAAGATAGAGGCAACAGGCCCTTTTGTATTTCTGCAGACCTCTTTTGCAGCATCAACACCTCCATTTTTTAAGGCAGATTCAACATCATTTAATAATTTATCAGTATCAGTACTTGCCATATTTAAATAGATAATTCTTTCAATTGCTAAAGCTAACCCTAAGATTAAACATAATAATACAATCCCCATAAATCCAGGTCCTCCTTCAATAAATTTTTGTTTTATAATTTGGTGAAAAGATGCGGATTCTTCAACTGGAGCTTCTGCTACAGTTTCTTCAGCAATCACTTCTTCAGTGATAATTGTGTCGGATTCTTCTGCAAACTCTGTTGCTTGGGCATAAACATTGTAAGACCCTACATGGAATAATCCTAATAGAGCTAATAAGGCAAATTTGTTTTTCATTTTTATTTAAATTTTAGTGTAATTAAATTTTAGTGTGGCAAATTTATAAAAATATTATAAAGCCGCTTGATATCTTCTATTAACTTCCTCCCAGTTGATTACATTAAAGAAAGCATTAATGTAATCTGGTCTTCTGTTATGATAGTTTAAATAGTAAGCATGTTCCCAAACATCTAAGCATAATACAGGGGTGCAGCCACACTGGTCATCCATGAGCGGATTATCTTGATTGGCAGTTGAAGAAACTTTTAACTTTCCGTCTTTAATTCCCAGCCAAGCCCATCCTGATCCAAATCTTGTTCCAGCAGCTTTTGAAAATTCTGCTTTAAAATTATCAAAGCTTCCAAAAGCAGAATCGATAGCAGAAGATAAGTTTCCTGAAGGATTCCCTCCACCATTTGGGCTCATAATATTCCAGAATAAACAGTGATTGAAATACCCTCCACCATTGTTTCTTCCCGCTCCGCTTAAGCCCGGAGTAGTACAAATCTCTTCAATACTTTTGCCTTCCATATCAGTTCCGGCTATGGCGTTATTTAAGTTGTTGGTGTAGCCCTGATGGTGTTTGCTATGGTGAATTTCCATAGTTTTCGAATCAATATGTGGTTCTAACGCATCATAGGCGTAAGGTAATTCTGGTAATTTGAATGGCATGATATTTTGTTTTTGTTAATTATTTATAATAAAATTTGCCAAGCATCTTCCGATTTCCCTTGGCTTAATAATTCTTTGGCTAAGATATGTTTTTTTGTTATATTTTTTTCTTCTCTGAGTGGAAACTCTTTTTTTGCAGGAATATTTTCTGAAGAAGCTAAAATTGCTAATTCGTTTCCTGTAAGGATTTCAGAGTTTTTTATATTTTCCGGTAATTTATCAATTCCCATCCCAATTATTCCCATTGGTTTTTCAAGTTGAAATAAACTATCTTTTGTGGCTTTCCCATACCAATTTCCGCCAAGACGAGAAAGAGCATTTAGTTTTAAAGGATCAATATTTTTTTCTGAATCCAAAATATTCTCATTAATATGAATTTTGAGTATTTCGCAGATTACTAAATTGCCAGCTCCACCTTCTTCGCCTAGTGAAATAACCTGATTGACTGTGCACTCAAAATTTACAGGAGATTCCTTCACACAAAAAGGCTTTACCTTTTCGGATTTTACCGCAGTAAATCCAGATTTTTCAAATTCATTTACCCCTTTTGGAAAATCAGAACTACTAAGGGAAACTTGATGTGCCATTTCAGCTGTTACTATGCTAATAACTACTTCTTTATTTTCCAATACATTTTCCAAAGTATGTTTTATGGTATTTCCCCTTACCCTTCTAGCAGGAGAAAAAATCAAGATTGGAGGATTTGCAGAAAAGGCATTGAAAAAACTAAATGGGCTTAAATTAAGACTGCCATCATTGTCAATAGTACTAGCAAAAGCAATTGGTCTTGGGGCAACAGCTCCTAAAATGTATTTGTGTATAGTTGATGTTTTTTCTATTTTTGGGTCGATAGTCAGCATCTATTTACATATTTTTCTTTAGCGCAAATAAGGAATGAGAATTATTTTCTAAAACTACTTTATTTTTAATTTTCCCTAATCCTTCAATTTCCATTTCAATAATATCCCCATCCTTTAGCCAGACAGGTTCGTAATCAGGATTCTTTAGTTTATGTGATCCATTTAATTCTAGCAAACAACCCGTTCCTACTGTTCCGGAACCAATAACATCACCAGGTAAAATGTCAGCACCATATGCGCATCTTTCCACAATTTCAGCAAAAGTCCAGTTCATATCTCTCATGTTTCCTTCTGATAATAATTCACCATTTACCCAACATTTCATATTTAAACTATAAGTATCTCCTTCATGCCCATCTGCAGTGGCTACTTTTTTATCAGCTAATTCATCTTTTGTAACTAAGTAAGGGCCAATAATTGTGCAGAAATCCTTTCCTTTTGCAGGACCTAAATTCAATTTCATTTCCTCCATCTGAAGAGCTCTGGCACTCATATCATTCATTATTAAATACCCTGCAATATAATCATCCGCATCTTTGGCTTTTATGTTTTTCCCTTTCTTCCCAATTACAATAGCAGCTTCCAGTTCAAAATCTAACTTTTGCATATGGTCGGGCATACACAAAATATCATCCGTTGGGCCTAGAATAGCATTGTGGTTGGTAAAATAAAAAATAGGGAATTGATCAAATTCCGGAATCATATCTACCCCTCTATTTCTTCTGGCTGTTGCTACATGTTGCCTAAAAGCATAAGCATCTCTACAGGATGGAGGGGAAGGGACAGGAGCTAATAAGTTGCTATCAGAAAGTAAAATCCCTACTGAATTTGTATGGTCATTTTTTATGTTCTCTTCCAATTCTTTTGCTTTTCGCATAGCCCTTTCTCCCATCTGCAAAAAATCATTCATTGTAGCTGCAATAGAGCTTAAGGAATGTATTTTTTCATTTACGATAAGTCCCAAATTGGATGTTTCGTTATGCTGATAAGTTACAATTCTCATTCTAGTTTTTTTTTTTGCAAACTTATTAAAAAAAATGTGGTAGTATTTGTTTTTGAGCAATCAAAAAATATCCGTAATTTGCAAAAAAAATATATACAGATGCCAAGATATCACAAATTAGGTAAATTCCCACACAAAAGACATACTACCTTCAAAAAAGAAGACGGAAACATCCATTATGAAGAGTTATTCGGAACCATTGGTTTTGACGGAATGGCGTCTTTATTGTATCATTTACATAGGCCAACAATGGTGAAAGATATTGCTAAAGCTTATTCTGTAGCTCCTGAAATTGCTGTGGATAAAAACTTAAAATCCTATTTACTAAAAGGGTTTGAAGCACCAAAGGTTGCTGATCATTTAAAAAGTAGAATTTCAATAATGATTAATAATGATTTGAATATTTCACTTTCAGCTCCAACTAATTTGGAGGAAGATTATTTTTATAAAAATACAGATGGTGATGAGGTGATTTTCGTTCATAAAGGAACCGGAACTTTAAGATCTTTTGTGGGTAATATTAAATTTAAGGAAGGAGATTATTTAGTGATTCCAAGAGGGATGATTTACACTATGAAGTTTGACTGTTCAGAAAATAGATTGTTTATTGTAGAATCCTACACCCCTGTTTACACCCCAAAAAGATACCGTAATCATTTTGGTCAATTATTAGAGAATTCTCCTTATTGCGAAAGAGATTTACGAGTTCCTGAGGATTTGGAAACGCATGATGAAAAAGGAGAATTTGTAATAAAAATAAAAAAAGAACAAATGATTCATGAGTATACTTATGCATCACACCCTTTTGATGTTGTAGGTTGGGATGGGTATAATTTTCCATACGCATTTTCAATTCATGATTTTGAACCCATTACAGGAAGAGTCCATCAGCCACCACCGGTACATCAAACTTTTGAAACAAGTAGATTTGTAATTTGTTCATTCTGCCCAAGAATGTATGACTATCATCCTGAGTCTATTCCGGCACCTTATAGTCATTCAAATATTGATTCTGATGAGGTATTGTATTATGTAGCTGGAGATTTTATGAGCAGAAATCATGTGGAAGAAGGTTATATTTCCTTGCATCCTGCAGGAATTCCTCACGGGCCACACCCTGGAGCTGCAGAAAAAAGTATAGGACAAACAAAAACAGATGAATTGGCAGTAATGATAGATACTTTTGCTCCTTTAAAATTAACAAAAGCAGCCATAGAACTTTCTGACGGAAAGTATCATAAATCATGGCTAGACTAAAAAGAAAAAGATGAGAGAAGATGTAACAAAAACCAATACTACTACTACTACTACTACTACTACTACTACTACGAATTCCTTAGAGAAGATTTTCCCTGAAGCTCAGGATTTTCTTCCTTTATTAGGAACTGATTATGTAGAGTTTTATGTGGGTAATGCAAAACAGGCAGCTCATTTTTATAAAACAGCTCTTGGTTTTCAATCACTTGCTTATGCAGGGCTTGAAACGGGCGTTACCGACAGAACTTCTTATGTGGTAGTGCAGGATAAAATCCGTTTGGTATTTACTACACCAATGCCAACAGATGATAATGAAATTTTTGATCACATCAAAAAACATGGGGATGGAGTGAAAGTAATTGCACTTTGGGTAGATGATGCAAAATCTGCTTGGAAAGAAACAACAAGTAGAGGAGCTGAATCTTATTTTGAGCCAAGAACAGAAAAAGATGCAGATGGAGAGGTGGTAAAATCGGCCATTAAAATTTATGGAGATACCGTTCATGTTTTTGTAGAGCGTAAAAACTATAACGGTTGCTTTATGCCAGGATTTGAAAAGTGGGAATCGGAATATAATCCATCTTCTTGTGGGCTTAAATATATTGACCATATGGTAGCCAATGTAGGATGGAACGAGATGAATATTTGGGAGAAATTCTATAATGAAACTATGGGATTTGCTAACCTGATTACTTTTGATGACAAAGATATTTCCACTCAGTTTACTGCACTTATGAGTAAGGTAATGACTAATGGAAACGGCAGAATTAAGTTTCCGATTAATGAACCGGCTGAAGGAAAAAAGAAATCACAGATTGAGGAGTATTTGGATTTTTATGACGGCCCTGGATGTCAGCATATTGCAATAGCTACTGATGATATTGTATCCACTGTTGCTCAGATGGAAAAAAGAGGAGTAGAGTTTTTAAAAGTACCTTCATCATATTATGATACTGTGCTTGATAGAGTTGGGAAAATAGATGAAGAAATTCTGACACTTAAAAAACATGGCGTTTTGGTCGATAGAGATGATGAAGGTTATTTATTACAGATTTTTACAAAGCCATTAACGGACAGACCAACTTTATTTTTTGAGATTATCCAAAGGAAAGGCGCAAAATCTTTTGGGAAAGGAAACTTTAAAGCCCTTTTTGAATGCATAGAAGCAGAACAAGAAAGAAGAGGAACATTATAAATCAAATAAAATCATGACACATTTAAAAACAGGAGATAACGCACCAGTAATTAATTCTGTAGATCAGAATGGAGAGGTAATTACATTAGAAAAGTTTAAAGGGAAGAAAGTTGTCCTTTATTTTTATCCGAAGGATATGACTCCTGGCTGTACGGTTCAATCTTGTAATTTAAGAGATAATTATAAAGCTCTTTTAGATAAAGGATATGTTGTGTTGGGCTGCTCGGTAGATAGCCCAGCAAGACACATTAAATTTATAGAAAAATACGATTTACCATTTTCACTTATTTCAGATGAAGACAAAAAAGTAGTTGAGGATTATGGCGTTTGGGGGCTTAAGAAATTTATGGGCAAAGAATATATGGGAATAAGTAGAACTACTTTAGTGATTGATGAAAAAGGAGTTATAGAGGATGTCATTACTAAGGTAGACACAAAAGATCATACCTCACAAATTCTAAAATAATGAAAAAATGACCTTAAAAGAATGTTACAATTAATGGAATAAAACAATAGATTAGAATAATAATCTATGTGTTAATAGCGTTTTATACGCTTAACAAAAATCACGTAACTTTGCCAATTATGACTAAGAGACTATTACATATATTTCTAGGGCTTTTAACATTAATTTTTTCTCAGCACAATTTATTTGCAACACATGGTGCTGGTCTAGATATTAGTTATGAATGTGTATCTCAAGGTACTAATGCGGACACTTATAAAATAACAGTTAAGTATTATAGAGATTGTAGTAGCATTAGCACAGCTGCTAGTAATTTTACACTTGATTACTCTTCAAGTTGTGGAGCCGGAACAGTTACTCTTCCCCAAATTTCTGGCCCAACTTTTATAACATCACTTTGTCCAGGCTCATTTACGCCCTGTAATAATGGGGGGCTTGTTGAATTAGAGGAGTACTTATACCAAGCAACCATCAGCCTTATTCATTGTAATAATTGGGTTATCACAGTTTGTGCTACTGGTAATAGAAATAATGCTATAACAACAATTCTAAATCCAGCGGGTCAAAATTTATGTGTTGAAGCTGAAATAAATAATTTTTCTATATGTAATAATTCACCATCATTTACAGAGTATCCAGCCCCTTATATTTGCGCAGGACAATCTTATTGTTATAATAACGGAGCTATAGATATTGATGGAGATTCACTTGTGTATTCATTGCAAACTCCTTTAAATGGAAATGGAGGGGTTAATTATCTTGCAGGGTACTCCTCTTTAAATCCTATTTCCGGAACAACAGTTTTTGACCAAATAACAGGAGATTTATGTATGAATGTCACACAAGCTCAAGTATCAGTAATAGCAATGAAAATCACAGAATATAGAAATGGAGTTAAGATTGGGAGTGTTTTAAGAGATATTCAAATTATTATACTAAGCTGTTCCACTACCCCTCCAGTTTTAAGTGGTTTTAATGGAGTCCCTCAAGATGTGACAAATGCAAGCGCATTAGAAGATTCATTGCCTTTTTGTGCGAATGACTTAAATAATATAAATTTTACTATTAATTCTAGCTTAGGACTTTCTAATAATAAAATTATGTCTTGGTCAGGCATTAACGGAGCCCCATCCGCATCTTTCTCGATAACAAATAATAATTCTAATAATCCAATAGGTACATTTAATTGGATACCTCAATTGAGTGATGTTATTAATAGCCCATTTACTTTTACAATAAATGTTCAGGATGATGCTTGTCCAATTAATAATTTATTTTCCTACACCTATACTATTACATTATCCTCAAATAGTAATTTTAATATAATATATAATCAAATTAATCATCCATCTTGTATCGGATTTAATGATGCCAGTATTGATTTAGGATTTTCAGGGATTATCGGTTTGCCTACCTTTAATTGGATAGGGCCTAATGGTTTTGCAAGTACAAATGAAGATATTAACTCGTTATTTTCAGGTACTTATAATATAACTATTACTGCTGCTTCTGGATGTATAATTACTGATAACATAGATATAATTGATCCTATTGATTTGAATATAACAGCTATTATAGATAGCGTTAGTTGTGTTGGCGGGAACAATGGAGCTATTAACATAACGGTTACTCCAAATAATGGATTGCTTACATATAGTTGGACTGGTCCAAATGGATTTTCCAATAATAGTGAAGATATTATTTCTTTGGTTTCCGGAACCTATGATTTAGAAATTACCGATCCATTAGGATGCGTCTTCAATGAAGTGATAATAGTTCCCACTCCAAATCCATTTAATACAAGTATAGTTGTAGATAGTATTAGTTGTATTGGATATAATGATGGAGCTATTAATTTAACGGTTACCGCTAATAGTAGCTTACTTACATTTAGCTGGACTGGACCTAATGGTTTTACAAGTACAAATGAAGACATTAACTCCTTATTTTCCGGTACTTATAATATAGTTATTACTGATGCCGCTGGTTGTATGTTTGCGGCTTCAATTTTTTTATATGAGCCTTCTAATATAACATCTTCAACACCTATTAATACTTGTGATAGTTACCTTTGGAACAGTAGTATTTATACAACATCTGGTATATATACATATACCTCAACAGCCTCTAATGGTTGTGATTCCACAGCAATATTGAATTTAACTATTAATAATTCTAATAATTCTACAGTGACAGTCACAGATTGTAATGAATATACATGGAATGGAAATACATATACGGCATCTGGAACTTATATATTTAACACACTAACTACGGCCGGTTGTGATTCCATAGCTAACTTAAATCTAACAATTAATAATTCTTCTACGTCTGCCACTTCAATAAAAGACTGTAATCCATATACATGGAATGGTATGACATATGAAATCTCAGGGGATTATGCTTATATCACTACAAATGCAGTTGGTTGCGATTCTATAGCCACATTAGAGTTGCAAATAACTTCATATAATATTAATGTTGCAAGCCCAATCTGCAAATATGACTCTACAGAAATTACGATTACTATTGTAGATCCTATCGTGAATGAATACACCATTACCATTAATGATTTAATGTCATCAGCTATTTATATTGTAGATTCTTTAGGAGTATTAATCATGAATGGTAAGCCAATTATACTACATCTTGAACAATCGACCAATTTTATTCTTGAATCTGTAATTGATATAAATAATTGTTTAAACTTACCTAACGATACAGCTATTGTAATTGTTCACCCATTACCAAATGTAGAAATTAGTTTAGAAAATATTTGTGCGAATGAACCATCATTTATATTAGATCAGGGCATTCCTGAAGGAGGTATTTATTTCATTAATGGTAATACAATTAACTTATTTGAAGCTCTAAATATGGAGATTGGAGCACATTTATTACAATATACTTACATAGATACTATTACTAATTGTAGTAATATGGCAGAAGGAGAAATAATTATACTTCCGATACCTAGTGCTGATTTTTATTGTAATTCATACATTGCTAAACAGGACACCCCCATCACTTTCTTCAACACCAGTATTGATTATATAAATCTGAATTGGGAATTAGGTGATGGTTCTTTTTTTCAAGACAGCATAAGTTTTTCATATGCCTATACAGATACAGGGAAATATGTTGTGAAATTAATTGTTCAGAATGAATATAACTGTTTAGATACGGCAATTCAAGATCTCTCTATACTTCCTTCATATACAATTAGCATTCCTTCAGCATTTACTCCTAATGGAGATAAAAAAAATGATGAATTTAAGCCTTTTGGGGTTGGAATAAAATCGTATACTATAAGAATGTTTAATAGGTGGGGAGAAGATATTTTTTACAAAACGGATGCTCCATGGCTAGGGATAGGATTGCAGGATGGTACGTATACATATATTATTGAGATAACTAATTTGAAAGATGTACATTATTATTATAAAGGAAGTGTTATACTAATAAAATAAATGCTTAAAATAGTTGTTATGCAAAATATATTTTATTGTTACTTCCTTATTCTTATCTAGTTATTATGTTTAGGAGTTAATAGTTACATGTGAAAAGAAATGCATCTTCAATACAAAAAAGTTTACAAAATTTAAATATAAGTATTTCAGAGTAATTCTAAAATAACAACTTAAATACTTCTTCAATTTTTCCGCATTGCACAATCTTAATAGTAAAGCCTTTAGGGCTAAATTTATTGTACTTGGAAATAATGATTTGCTGATAGCCCAGTTTTTCAGCTTCTGTAATTCTGCTTTCAATTCGGTTTACAGCACGTATTTCTCCTGAAAGACCGATTTCGCCTGCAAAGCAAGTAAGGGTGTCAAGCGCTACATCTTGCTCAGATGATAAGATAGAACATACTACTGCCAAATCAATTGCTGTATCGGCTATCTTAATTCCACCAGTTATATTAAGGAATACATCTTTTGCACCCAGCTTAAATCCGCATCTTTTTTCTAGAACTGCCAAGAGCATGTTCATTCTTTTGGTATCAAACCCCGTTGCAGATCTTTGTGGATTGCCATAAACAGCCGAGCTAACCAGAGATTGTATTTCAACCAATATTGGGCGAGCCCCTTCAATAGTAGCCGCAATACCTACGCCACTTGTAGCTTCATCTCTTTCAGAAATCAATATTTCTGAAGGATTATTCACCTCTCTTAATCCTTCTTGATTCATCTCATACACTCCTAATTCTGATGCAGAGCCGAATCGATTCTTGATGGTTCTTAATATTCGATATACATAATTTCTATCGCCCTCAAATTGCAGCACAGTATCTACCATGTGTTCCAGTATTTTTGGGCCTGCAATGGCGCCATCTTTATTAATATGGCCAATGAGGAAAACAGTCGTTCCTGTTTCTTTGGCATATTTTATGAGTTCGGCCGTGCATTCTCTTATCTGTGAAACTGATCCTGGTGAGGAGTCAATATGAGCAGTATGTAATGTTTGTATGGAATCTATCACTAAAATATCAGGTTGCAATTGTTCGATTTGCTGAAAGACATTTTGGGTAGAAGTTTCAGTAAGGATATAGCAATGTTCAGAGTTTTTATTGATGCGCTCAGCACGCATTTTTATTTGCCCTTCACTTTCTTCTCCTGAAACATAGAGGATTTTATTATTTTTTGAACTCAATGCAAATTGTAATAACAAAGTTGATTTGCCAATTCCCGGATCCCCGCCTAATAGGATAAGTGAGCCTGGAACAATTCCTCCTCCTAATACTCGGTTAAGTTCTTTGTCATTAGTAATTATACGATCTTCATTGCTATAATCAATCTCACTTATTAGGGTAGGCTTGTTTATTTTACTTGTTTTAAATCCTCCTTTCACATCACTTTCTTTGGATATGATTTCTTCAATAAAAGTATTCCACTCATTACATTGTGGGCATTTCCCTAGCCATTTTGGCGATTGTGTCCCGCAACTTTGGCAAAAAAAAGCAGATTGAGTTTTCTTTTTTACCATTAAGATTTTCTGATTTTTTCAATAATAGTAGTACTTGAAAAACCATCAACAAAAGGAACAAGTATTACCTCTCCTCCATTTTTCTGAATAATTTCATATCCAACTATATTTTCAATTTTATAATCACCACCTTTTGCTAATACATCAGGTAATAAAGTGCTGATTAAATTGATTGGTGTTTTCTCCGAAAACAAAACTACTGCATCAACAAATGAAAAGCTTGCTAATAAAATTGCTCTCGATTGCTGCTGAATAATTGGGCGATTTTTACCTTTTAGCCTTTGTATGGAACTGTCGGAATTAAGTCCAATAATCAATTTAGTTCCTAAATCAGCAGTACGTGCTAAAACTTCAATATGTCCTTGGTGCAATATATCAAAACACCCATTTGTAAATACTACTCTCCCACCACTTGCTTTCCATTTAGCAACTTGTGTTTTTAAATTATCAAGCGAAAAAATTTTATTTTTTAATATATTAAATTGAGACATTTTTTTTCTTTTTAGATAAAAATAAGATAAGTAGTCCAATCAAACCCATAATGATGGCAACTAAAGTTTGTGCAACATGTACTACTGTAGGGAAGATGAGTGCTGGATTTGTTGGATCTCCCCCTTCTCCTAAATATACTGCTCCTACACCAAGTACGGATAATCCAATCATTACAATTGCGTGATAAGATCCAATCCCTCCAGGGGTTGGAATAACCATACCTATACCCCCTAATACTAATAGGAAAAGTCCATCACTAGCTGTTAAATGAGAAGTTTCTTTCATACAAGAAAAACAAATATAGGTCATTAAAAAATACATAATCCAGATACTGAAAGTGTGAAACCAAAAACCTGATTTTCTTTTCATCTTTTTGATGCTTTTAAACCCTTCTTTTAATCCGTCAATAAAAGCTAATACTTTTTCATAAAATTTAGATTTTTTCAGCCATTTTTTAAAAAGAAAAAAAGCAATTACCACAAAAGCTCCTATTCCTAATAGAATAAAAACTTTATTACTTTCTTCGCTTTCGGTTTGATGAGCCTGTAAGGTAGTGTAGAAATTGAAAAGGGTATTAAATTTTAGTAGTATTGTTAGAATTATTAATGAAAATAAGAAAATAAAATCAATTACTCGTTCAATAAGTATGGTGCCAAATAATTTGTCAACTGGTATTTTTTCCACTTGGTTTAGTGCTGTACATCTTGAAATTTCACCAGCTCTTGGAATGAACATATTGGTAAAATAACCTATAGAAACTGCCGCAACACTATTTAGTTTTGAAGATTTGTAGCCTAAAGCATCAATTAACACTATCCATCTCAACCCTCTGCTTACATAAGCCCACGCTCCAAATATCATAGATAGAACAACCCACCCACCATCTACTTTTTTTATTTCTGCTAGCAGCTGGACAGGATCTTGGTTTTTAAAAAGAAAGAATAAAATACCAAATGCAAATCCTAAGGAAGCAATGTATTTTACTATTTTAAAAAGAGTTTTCTTATTCACTTTGTAAAACTATAAAATTATATTATCAATTAGGCGAACTCCTGAATGATAGGCCGAAATGCAGATGGCATTTTCATTTTCTCTTTGCCAGCCCTCTATTGGCTGCATAGTATTTAAGGCAACAATTTCAGCATATTCTAATTTCAGATTTTTATGCTGTTCAAACTGATGTGTAATGTAATGTTTTAATTCAACAATTCCTTTCTTCTTATTATTTTTGCAATAATTAAGGCAATTATAAATAAGAGTAGCTTCCGTTTTTGCATTTTTAGATAGGAGTTTATTTCTAGAACTTTTAGCCAAACCATTTTCTTCTCTAATAGTTGACACTCCTTCTATTTTAATAGTTGATTTCATTTGCTTAACTAAAGCTTTTACAATTTGTAATTGTTGTAAATCTTTTTGTCCAAAAAAAGCTATTGTTGGCTGTATGATATTAAAGAGCTTTTCCACTATAGTTGCCATTCCGATAAAATGCCCTGGTCGGAATTCACCCTCCATACTAGTTGTTAAAGAACCAAAATCAAATTCTTTTGCTTTTTCTTCGTTTTCGTACAAATCCTCTATTGCTGGGGCGTAAACGATATCACAAGCTAATTGTTCAAGCTTTTCTAAATCAGTATTTATTGTGTTTGGGTAATTTGCTAAATCACTTGCAGTATTAAATTGAGTGGGGTTTACAAAAATACTACAGATAGTAATGTCACATTTTTTATTGCTTTCTTCAATAAGACTTAAATGTCCCTTATGTAAAGCCCCCATTGTAGCGACAAATCCAATCGTTTTTTTCTTTGTTATTTTGCTTAAATAAGCAACAAGTTCAGTTTTAGTAGTAAAATATTGCATTTATTAATAAAAAATTGTATATTGATATACTGAACAAAACTAAAGCAAATGCATGATATATAGCTTTTTTTTATATATTTTTGCAACTTAAAATTTTATTAATGAGAAAGAAGAGAGTATTGTATGTTTCACAGGAGATAGTTCCTTATACTGGGGAAACAACAATGGGTAAAGTAGCAAGTTTACTTCCTCAAAAAACACAAGAAAACGGGAAAGATATTAGAATGTTTTTGCCAAAATTTGGGGCCATAAATGAAAGAAGACATCAATTACATGAGGTAATTCGTCTTTCAGGAATGAATTTAATTATTGATGATTTTGATCATCAACTTATTATAAAAGTAGCTTCTATTCAAAAGTTGAGAATGCAAGTTTATTTTATTGATAATGATGAGTACTTCCCCGGAAAACAAATATTCCATGAAGAAGATGGTAGTTTTATGACAAACAATGATGAACGAATGATTTTCTATTGTAAAGGAGTAATAGAAACGGTGCGTAAATTAGGGTGGAAACCGGAGGTAATTCATTGTCAAGGATGGTTTACTTCATTAGTGCCTATGTATATTAAAAAATTATATTCTGGCGATCCGCTTTTTGAAGATGTGAAAATTATTTATTCTGTTTTTGATAATTCATTTGATGGAGTATTGAGCAGTACATTACCTGAAAAATTATTATTTGAGAATTTAGAAGAATCAGATGTTGCATCTTTGAAAGTGCCAAATATTACAAATCTGCATAAATTTGCAATAGACCATTCAGATGCAGTAGTACAAGCAAGTGCTGATATGGATAAAGAGGTTTTAGAATATATTAAATCGTCAGAAAAGCCGTTCATGGAATATCCTGGAGCTGAAGATTATATTGATGCTTACCAAGATTTTTATGAGCAGTTTATTGAAGAAGAAGAGGTGGCGCTAATAGAAAATTAACACATGAATAAAATCATATCATTAAGCCTTATTATTGGCTTAATTGCAGTATCCTGTACTGACCCTAATACAATAGGATTAGAAATACAGCCAACATCAGACAATATAATAATTAGTGATACAAGTAGTTTTAGTTGGCAAACCTCTGAAGTAGAATCGGAAGATTCTTTGCGTACTGATGAAGCTCTTAATTTAATTCTTGGTAAAATAAAATTCGATTACGACAGTGAATTTGGTTTAAATAGAGCTGCTTTCTATACTCAAATATTATTGGCCGAAAATAACACTGATTTAGGAATTGATCCTATTGTTGATTCAGTTATATTGTCTTATACTTACTCGGCTTATTATGGTGACTTAGTAGACTTTACGAGTTTAGATGTTTCATTAATTAAAAAGGATATTTATAAAGACTCAATATATTACAGTAATAAATTTAATATGTTAATAGGAAATGTGGATTATGTTGATGATTTTAATCTTTCAGATAATTTATCTGATCCATTTTTAAGAGTTAAATTAAGTAATAATTTTGGTCAAGAAATTTTGGGTCTTGAGAATGAAGGGTTAAAAGATAATGAGACTTTCTTAGAAAACTTTAAAGGTATAAGTCTTATTGCAAGTGCACAAAATACAATGCTATATTTAAATCCTGCTGGATCAAATTCTTTTCTGAAAATCTATTATCATAATGATGAAAGAGACACATTGTCATTAGATTTTGAATTAGGAGGTGAAGCCGCTAGGTTTAGTTTATTTAATGAGAAACATGAAGAAAGTATTATTGTAGATGGTTCAAGAATTTACATTCAATCAATGGCGGGATATAAAGCTAGAATTGTTGTAAACAATACCGATTCTATCAAGAAGATGTTAGACCGAAAAGCTATAAATAAAGTAACTATGAGTTTTGATGTTGAACAAGGTTCACAAAGCGAATATACAGCTCATGATAAATTATTCTTAGTGCGAGTTGATCAGGAGGATAAAAATGTATTTTTAACAGATTATACAATTGAAGGAGAAACACATTTTGGAGGCAGATTAGAAAATGATAAATATGAATTTAACATTACTAGATATTTTCATCAGCTGCTTAATAACGATTCATATACTAATGAATTATATCTTTTGCCAGCAGGAGCAGCAGTAAATGCCAACCGAACAATCTTAGATAAAGATATTACTTTAACCATTCATTATTCTCAGCTATAATTTATGTGTGGAATTGTAGGATATGTTGGAGGCAAGGAAGCGTACCCTATTATTATCAAAGGATTAAAGCGCTTAGAATATAGAGGTTATGATTCTGCAGGAGTTTCTATAGGTAATACAAAGGGCATTGCATTATTAAAACAGAAAGGAAAAGTTTCAGATTTAGAAGCTTATACTGAAGGTAGAGAGAAAAGCGGATCAATAGGAATAGGACATACAAGATGGGCAACACACGGAGTGCCTAATCAAGTAAATGCACACCCACATCTTTCAGGGGACGGAAAACTATCCTTAATCCACAATGGGATTATTGAAAATTATGATTCTATTAAAAAAGCATTGCAATCAAAGGGTCATATTTTTAATTCAGATACTGATACTGAGGTATTAATACATTTAATTGAAAATATTAAAAATCACGAGCAAGTAAATTTATTTGAGTCAGTCCGTATTGCTTTATCTGAGGTCATTGGCGCTTATGCAATTGTGGTGATGGAAGAAGGAGTGAATAATGAATTTATTGCTGCTCGTAAAGGAAGTCCGCTAGTAATAGGAGTTGGTAGAGATGAATACTATATTGCATCAGATGCAAGCCCAATTATTGAATATACTAATGAAGTTGTTTATTTAGAAGATGGAGAAATAGCTAGGGTAAATTGTGAGGAGGTGCTTGAGATTAAAACCATTACGAATAAGATAATAACTCCTTATATACAGGAATTAAAATTAAGTTTAGATACTATTGAAAAAGGAGGGTTTTCTCATTTTATGCTCAAAGAAATTTACGAGCAACCAAAAAGTATTTTGGACACAATGAGAGGGAGGATTGACACTGAATCAAAAGAAATAAAGCTGGGTGGTATTTCAGATTATGAGCAAAAGATAATAAATGCGGATCGTATCATTATTGTAGCTTGTGGTACATCTTGGCACGCAGGACTTATTGGAGAATATTTATTGGAGGATTTAGCAAGAATTCCTGTAGAAGTGGAATACGCTTCTGAGTTCAGGTATCGTAACCCGATTATTCGTGAAACGGATGTGGTGTTAGCTATTTCACAATCAGGAGAAACTGCTGACACTTTAGCGGCACTAGCATTAGCAAAACAGAAAGGGGCTACTGTTTTAGGCATCTGTAATGTAGTCGGCTCTTCTATCCCAAGATTAACGGATGGAGGGATTTACACTCATGCTGGACCGGAAATTGGGGTAGCATCAACTAAGGCGTTTACCACTCAGGTGGTAGTGCTTACTTTAATGTCCTTACGTATTGCAAAACAAAAAGGGACTTTATCAAATACGAATTATCACCAGCTGATTACTCAACTTGAATTGATACCCGAAAAGGTGGAGAGAGTATTACAGACAAATGATCAAATTGAGAAAATAGCTAAGCAGTTTAAGGATGTAAGTAATTTCCTTTACTTAGGTAGAGGGTATAATTTTCCGGTTGCTTTGGAGGGAGCTTTAAAGCTTAAGGAGATCTCTTACATACATGCTGAAGGATATCCTGCAGCAGAAATGAAACATGGACCTATTGCACTTATTGATGCAGATATGCCAATTGTAGTTATTGCAACTAAAAAAGGAAATTACGAAAAAATATTGAGTAATATACAAGAAGTAAAGTCAAGAGGAGGGAGGCTGATTGCCATAGTTACTGAGGGAGATAAAACGGTTAAGGAATTAGCTGATTACTGCATAGAAATTCCGAATTGTTTTGAAGAATTAACACCGTTATTATCTAATATTCCATTACAATTATTATCATACCATATTGCATTAATGAGAGGATGTAATGTGGATCAGCCAAGAAATTTAGCTAAGTCAGTCACTGTTGAGTAGGTTTGAATCCAACTTTTGTCCGATAAAACTTCCTTAGTCAAATTGTAAAATCCTGTTATTGATTTTTACTTTTTACCATTCACTTTCAATATTTCATTAAACAATATGAATTGGTTTAAATGTTGAATGTTAGAATACTAATATTTCAACAAGTACTATCTTTCTAATAGTACTACATTAATACATGTGATATTTCCTTGAGGATATTCGATTTAATATACTAAACCCAAACTTATGGGGGAGTTGTCGATTAGTAAATCAATACGTTAAAGATTATTTCAAATTATAAGGAAGAAAATTATTTATTTGATAACAAATCTATAGATATTACTTTAAATCATAAAAAATAGATAATTTTGCATTCAAATTTTACCAATAAATAATGGATAAATTTTCCTTTTTAGGAGCCACACATACAGCAATGATTGAACAGATGTATGATAAATACCTCCAAGACCCAAAAAGTATAGGTGAAGAGTGGAGTAATTTCTTCCAAGGTTTTGATTTCGCAAAAGAAGTATATTCGGAAGAAGATATTCCTCAAATTTTTCAAAAAGAATTTAAGGTAATTAATTTGATTGATGCTTACCGTAAAAGTGGACACTTATTTACTAAAACAAATCCTGTAAGAGAAAGAAGGCAATACACACCAACCTTAGATTATAAGAACTTTGGACTGGAAGAATCAGATTTAGAGCTAGAGTTTCAGGCAGGAGAACAGATCGGCATTGGATCTTCAAAATTATCAACTATTATTACTCATTTGGAGAAAGTATATTGTCAATCTATTGGAGTAGAGTATATGTATATTCGTGATCCGAAGGAAATTGAGTGGATTAAAAATAAATTACACAAAAACTCCAATACACCTAAATTTGACACTAAGCAAAAGAAACATATTTTGCATAAATTAAATCAGGCAGTTGCTTTTGAAAATTTCTTACATAAAAAATTTGTAGGGCAAAAACGATTTTCATTGGAAGGAGCAGAATCGTTAATCCCAGCTTTAGATGCCTTGGTGGAACATAGTGCTGAACTAGGTGTAGAGGAATTTGTAGTAGGTATGTCGCATAGGGGAAGGTTAAATATATTGGTCAATATTTTTAACAAAACCTATAAAGAGATTTTTTCAGAGTTTGAAGGGAAATTATATGATGATAATTCTATTTCTGGGGATGTAAAATATCACCTAGGCTTTACTTCAATTCAGAAATGTAATAATGGAAAGAATATTAAGTTAAGTTTATCACCTAATCCATCTCACTTAGAAGCGGTGAACCCAGTTGTAGAAGGAATTACAAGAGCAAAATTAGACAGCAAATATGGTGGTGATGTAAATAAAATTATACCTATTTTATTACATGGTGATGCGGCATTGTCTGGGCAAGGAGTGGTATATGAAGTAATCCAAATGGCACAATTGGATGGTTATCAGGCAGGAGGGACAATACATATTGCGGTAAATAATCAAGTAGGGTTTACTACTAGCTATTTGGATGGCAGGTCAAGCACCTATTGCACGGATATTGCCAAAGTAACCTTATCCCCAGTACTACATGTAAATGGAGATGATGTTGAGGCGGTTGTACATGCTTTGCAATTAGCAGTTGAATATCGCCAGAAATATCACAAAGATGTATTTATTGATTTATTGTGCTATCGTAAATACGGACACAATGAGGGAGATGAGCCAAGATTTACTCAGCCAAAATTATACAAACTTATTTCCAAACACCCAAACCCAAGAGAGATTTATAAACAAAAATTACTAAATGAGGGGGTTGTTGAATCAGAGATTGTAAAAGAATTGGAACAAGATTTTAAGGATTTATTACAAGATAGGTTTGATGAGGCAAAAGAAATTAAAAAAGCAAAAATTACTCGCTTTTTAAAAGAAGAATGGGTAGAAGTGAAAAGAACTTTTGATTCTGATTTTTCAGCTTCTTCTTCTACCAATATAGGTCAGAAAAAGTTAAAGGAATTAGCTAAGTATTTATATGATATTCCAGAAGCAGAAAAATTGTTTAAGAAAACAAGAAAACTGCTTGAAAATAGAAAAAATATGGTGGAAGAAACTGATAAATTGGATTGGGCTATGGGAGAGTTGTTGGCTTACGCCTCCCTATTGGATGAAGGGCATGACATCAGGTTAAGTGGGCAGGATGTAGAAAGAGGAACTTTTTCTCATAGGCATGCAATCTTGAAAGTAGAGCATCCCGAAGGACAAGTTTGTCCTTTGAATGCAATTAGTGAAACTGCTAATTTTGAGGCCTATAATTCTTTGCTTTCAGAATATGGGGTGCTTGGTTTTGATTATGGTTATTCTATCACTCTACCAAATACCTTAACTATTTGGGAAGCCCAATTTGGTGATTTCTCTAATGGGGCTCAAATTATGATAGATCAGTTTATTTCCTGCGCAGAAGATAAATGGAAGGTGATGAGTGGCTTGGTAATGCTATTACCACACGGATATGAAGGACAAGGATCTGAACATTCTTCTGCTAGATTGGAAAGGTATTTGCAAATGTGTGCTAAGTATAATATGCAAATTGTGAATTGTACTACCCCTGCTAATTTCTATCATGTATTAAGAAGGCAATTAAAAAGAGATTTCAGAAAACCTTTAGTTGTATTTACCCCTAAAAGTTTGTTGAGGCATCCAAGATGTGTTTCTTCAATTTTTGACTTGGCAGACGGAAAATTTGAAGGTATTATTGATGATGTAATTCCTGCAAATGGAATAGAGAAGCTAGTATTGTGTAGTGGAAAAATATACTATGAATTATTAGAAAGAAGAGAGCAAGAACAATCAAATAACATTGCCCTAGTAAGAATAGAACAATTATTTCCTTTGGATATTCAAGGGATAAATAAATTAGCGGATAAATACAAGGCAAAAGAAATAATTTGGGTACAGGAAGAGCCAGAAAATATGGGGGCTTGGACCTTCATGTTAACAGAGCTAAGAGGTTTAGATATATATGTTATTGCAAGATCCCCTTCAGCTGCAACAGCTAGTGGATCAAGTAAAAAATCAGCTGTTCAGCAAAAAGAAATTATTGATAAAGTTTTTAAATAAATAAGACATGTTATTAGAAATGAAAGTCCCGAGTCCGGGAGAGTCCATATTAGAAGTAGAAATTGCAGAATGGTTGGTAGAAGATGGCGATTATGTAGAAAAAGATCAATCTATTGCCGAAATAGATTCTGATAAAGCTACTTTGGAATTACCCGCTGAAGAAAGTGGAACTATCAAGATAGTTGTAGGAAATGGAGAAACAGTAACGGTTGGTGATGTCGTATGTATTATTAATACTTCTGAAAAAGGAGTAGCTAAAATAAAAGAGATTAAGGAGGGAGCTGCTGAAATACCTAAAGTAACTGTAAAGCCATCATTAGCTTTAGGAGGCAAAAAATTGACTCCATTAGCATCTGCTATGATTGAGGAGCATAATATTTTAGCTAAGGAATTGAAAGGGACGGGAGAGGCTGGTAAAATTACTAAGAGTGATGTGTTGGGAGCGTTAAACGGAGATTCTAATGATGGGCCAAGAGGAACTTCTAGGAAAAAGATGTCCTCTTTAAGAAGAAAGATTGCAAGTAGATTGGTTGCGGTGAAAAATGAAACGGCTATGCTTACTACTTTTAATGAAGTAGATATGACCGCAATTTTTAATATCAGAAAAGAATTTAAAGAATCTTTTAAGCAGAAATATGGAGTTAGTTTAGGCTTTATGTCGTTCTTTACTAAAGCGGTTACTACGGCCCTGAATGAGTTTAAAGATGTTAATGCTATGATTGATGGGAATGAAATAATTCACCATAAGTATGCAGATATAGGTATTGCGGTAAGTGCACCAAAAGGATTGATGGTTCCTGTTGTTAGAAATGCAGAATTAATGAATTTCCAAGAGATAGAATCAGAGATTAAGCGTTTGGCAATAAAAGCAAGAGACGGAAAAATTACGATTAATGAAATGTTAGGTGGCACTTTCACCATTACTAATGGAGGAGTATTTGGTTCTATGTTATCCACTCCTATTATTAACCCTCCGCAATCGGCTATTCTAGGAATGCATAATATTGTAGAGCGCCCAATGGCAGTTGATGGGCAGGTGAAGATTAGACCTATTATGTATGTTGCTCTTTCTTATGATCACAGGGTTATTGATGGTAAAGAATCAGTTGGCTTCTTAGTAAGGGTAAAAGAATGTTTGGAAAACCCAACTGAACAGCTTATGGGTGGTGATGTGAACAAAACTTTAGCATTATAAAGCCAATAAACCCACTCATTTGAGTAGGTTTATTTTGGTGGGCCTTACCTCCCTAATTTCGAATTTTTTCAGAAAGATATTTAGTAAGTTGTAAATTTGTTCCCCCTGTATTTATAGCGTTCATATTCTTTATATTTACGCATGAAAAAAACACTACTAATATTACTTTGTCTGCCTTTGCTTTTTACAGCGTGTAAGAAAGATGATGAGATATCTAATATAAATATGAATAATACAAATCTATCTATTGGAGATATCTATCAAGGTGGAGTTATTTTCTACTTAGATGTTACAGGTCAACACGGTTTTGTGTGTGACTTTAAAGACCTGGGAATTGCAGAATGGGGTTGTCATGACACAATAATTGCTGGTGCAGACGAAACAGAAATTGGTAAGGGTTATCAAAACACCATTGATGTAGAGATTGGTTGCACTATGCCAAATACAGCAGCGGATTACTGTGCAAATAGTTCTGCGCAGGGCTATTCTGATTGGTTTTTGCCCAGCAAGGATGAATTGAATCAAATATACCTGAATAAAACCACTATTCAATTAACAGATGGGGTTACTGCTTTTTCTACTACCTACTATTGGTCTTCTAGCGAGAGCAATAGCAAGCACGATTATGACCCCGCCTGGGGCCAGTACTTCAGTAATGGGTTTCAGTACGGCTATGATAAGAGTAGTTCTTACAGCGTGAGAGCTATTCGGGTTTTTTAGTCATTAATAAATAAAAGTTATTTATTGGCAGGCCTTACAATCCTAAGTGCTTATTTTTTCTTTTTAAATATAATATAAAAAGCTATGCGCGCATAGCTTTTTATATTATATTTGGAATCACTAAAATAGAGATGGGGGAGAAAGAAAAAATAGCATTAGTAATTGAGGGTGGAGGATTTAAATCAGTTTTTTCAGCGGGGGTTTTAGATGCATTTCTAATGAATAAATTTAATCCTTTTGATATTTATATAGGTGTTTCAAGCGGAGCAATGTCTTTGTCTTATTATATAGCCGGTCAATACAAAACATATTTTTCACTTTCAAAAGAAGTATCTGTTAATGAGGAATTTTTAAGCTATAAACATGCCCTTTCAGAACAAGGATATATGGATCTAAAGTTTTTAGCAGAATATGCCAAAAAAAATAAGCCGTTAGAATTACAAAACATGAAAGTTTCTACTAAGAATAAAAAATTTTATATAGTAGGCACAAATTTAGATAATGGTGAGGCTGTTTATTTAGAGCCAACCCAACAGACTATTTATAGATGTCTACGAGCAACCTCTTCATTGCCATTTTTTACTAAAGGTAAATGTAAGATAAATGGGGTAGATTTAATGGATGGAGCATGGTCTGATGCAATACCAGTAAAATCAGCAGCTGATTTTGGGGCAAATAAAATAATTGTTATTAGACCACATCCTTTAGGTTATAAAGTAAAAGGATTAAGTTATTTGTCCTTGCTTGCTGGATATTGGTGGAGGAATACCCCAAAAGTAAGTGATAATTTCTTTAAAGAAGATAATTATTACAATGAAGCCGTAGATTTTTTAACGAAAAAACATAAAAACATAGAGATTATACAAATATGTCCTGACAATTTCTTGAAATCAGGTGTAGTTGGAACTAAAAAAAAAGATTTAACACAAGATTATCATTGTGGTTTGGAAAAGGGTATGGATTTCCTTAACACTAGCTTTCTATAAACCCCACTGAGGGGTTTATTCTAAGTGTCTCTCAAGGTCCTAAGTTCGAATTTTTTTAGAAAAGTTATTTAGTATTTTTGTAATATGAAAAAGCTGCTACTGATATTATTTTTTCTTCCATTTTTTGTCCTTGGGCAATCTTGTGATTCATTATTATTACAATCTATTACTAATCCAGGATCATTTCTAGTAAATAATTTTGATGAGAATTCAGGTATTCGTAATGGGTCTTATTGTCCTGATTTATAGCTTTTTTAACCTCCAACCTCCCAAGTTTCTCCTGATTTCAGGAGTTCATCCACTGTTTTGAATTTAGCATTTTGCTTTTCGTATTCTAATTGAGCAAGCATTCCGCTATTAAAAGTAGGTCGGCTTACTTTTCGGATAATTCCTAATGCTGCAGGAAATTCTGGCGGTCGCATACGAGCAAGCATAGTGTGCAAAGTAGGATCTTCTTCTTTAGCATCATGTACTAAGATATCTTTTTCAGTAATCCCATTTTCTCCAATTTTTACTGCTTCCAGTTTAAATCCATTAAGAACAATTCCTTTATTGCTTTCTGCTCCAAAAATCATTGGCTTCCCATCTTCCAAAAAAAGTTGAGCGTCTTGCTTTACTTCTTTGGCAGTAATGGAGGCAAAAGTTTTATCGTTAAAGATCACACAGTTTTGCAATATCTCAATTAAGGAAGTTCCTCTATGGTCCTCTGCTTCTATAAATAATTGTTGCATCAATTTTGGATTTGTATCTACTGCTCTTGCAAAAAAGGAGCCTTGGGCACCAATTGACAAATCAGAAACAGAAAATGGTTCGTCAGTAGTTCCGTGTGGGTTTGATTTTGTCTTTATACCTTTTTTGGAAGTAGGTGAAAACTGTCCTTTTGTAAGTCCATAAATTTCATTATTAAAGAGTAAAATATTAATATCAATATTTCTTCTTAGGGCATGTATAAAATGATTTCCACCAATAGCCAAAGCATCACCATCTCCAGTAATTTGCCAAACACTTAAATTTGGGTTTGCTAATTTCACTCCTGTTGCAAAGGCAGGAGCCCTGCCATGTATCGTGTGAAACCCATAGGTATTCATGTAATACGGAAAACGAGATGAACATCCAATCCCTGAGATAAATACAAAATCTTCTTTCTTTTTTTCTAGCTGAGGAAGGGCCTTTTGCATGGCTCTTAATATAGTGTAGTCTCCACAGCCAGGACACCACCTTACCTCCTGATCACTTGTAAAATCCTTATTAGTTAAATGTTCCATATTATTTTTTTAATAATGATTTGAAATGGGATTCTAATTCGGAAGTAGTGAAAGGAAATCCTTGTATTTTGTTATACTGATTAAAAATGGTTCCTTGAAAATTTATTCTTAGGTAATTTACAAACTGACCTGAGTTTAACTCACACACAACAATCGTTTTGTAATTATTCAGAATATCTGCCGTATTTTTAGGCAATGGATTTATATAGTTGAATTGACATAAAGAAATACTTTCGCCTTCTTTTTGTAAATTGTCTACTGCTGAATATAAGGATCCATGCGTTCCTCCCCATCCTACAACCAGTACATCTCCTTGTTTTTCCCCAAATACTTCTTGTTCAGGAATAAGTTCAGCAATTCGTCTTATTTTTTCAGCCCTTATATGGCTCATCTTTTCATGGTTTTCTGGGTCATAGGATACATTTCCTGTAATGTCTTCTTTTTCCAGCCCACCTAATCTATGTTCTAATCCTTTTGTTCCTGGTAGAGCAAGTTTCCTAGCTAATGTTTTTTTCCCCCTAGCATAAGGCTGGTATTCTTCTCCTTCCATAGCAAGTAGAGGCTTTATAGAAGGCATGTCTTGTATGGATTTTATTCTCCATGGCTCAGCACCATTACCAAGGTATCCATCTGACAGAAGAACTACAGGCGTGTTGTGCTCCAAAGTAATTTTGGAAGCCATATATGCCCAATCAAAGCAATTAGCTGGAGTTGAACTAGCCAATACTATTATAGGGCTTTCTCCATTTCTTCCATAAAGAGCTTGCATTAAATCGGACTGTTCAGTTTTGGTAGGTAGCCCTGTTGAAGGACCTCCTCTTTGAACATCCACTACTACTATTGGTAATTCTGTCATTACAGCCAGGCCCAAGGCTTCTGCTTTTAAGGCAAATCCTGGTCCGGAAGTTGTAGTAATAGCTAATGATCCCGTAAAACTTGCTCCTATTGCAGCACAAATTCCAGCAATTTCATCTTCTGCCTGAAACGTTTTTACACCTAAATTTTTATGTTTTGCTAATTCATGTAAGATGTCGGAGGCAGGGGTAATAGGATAAGATCCTAAAAATAATTCCTTATTTGCTCTTTCGGCAGCGGCCAAAAATCCCCATGCAATGGCCTGATTCCCCATCACATTTCTGTAGGTGCCTGCTTTTAAATTTGCAGAAAGTACAGTATAAGAAGAAGGCAATGCTTCAATAGTGTCGGCAAAATTATAACCTGCATGCATCACTTTAATATTAGCCGCTACTAATTCTGGCTTTTTAGCAAATTTATTTTGTAAGAATTTTTCAGTTTGTTCCATTGGTCGGTTAAACATCCAATAGACAATTCCTAAAGCAAACATATTTTTTGATCTTCCAATGCTTTTCCCATCTAAGCCAGAATCTTTTAAGGCTTCACGAGTTAATTTGGTGATAGGTGCTTGTATAATATTAAACCCTTCAAAGGAATTGTCGTCTAATGGAGAGGTTTTATATCCTGCTTTTTCTAGATCTTTATTTGTAAAACTATCAATATTCACAATAATAGTTCCTCCTTTTTTAATCCAGTTTTTATTAGCCTTTAAGGCGGCAGGATTCATAGCTACTAAGACATCAGCAATATCTCCTGGAGTATTTATGTCAATTCTTCCAATATGAATTTGAAAACCTGAAACACCCGCCACAGTACCTTGAGGGGCTCTAATCTCAGCAGGAAAATCAGGAAAAGTAGCTAAGTCATTTCCTAAAAGAGCAGATGTATCAGTAAATTGAGTGCCTGTAAGCTGCATCCCATCTCCTGAATCACCAGCAAATTTTATAACAACTTTCTCTAAATCAACAACCTTAGTAGTTTTCTCCATTATTAGTTTTTAGCAAAAAATTAACTTTAGCAAAAATACAAAGCTTACTTATAGTGGTGGTTTATTTCCTTCTTTTTTTCTTAGTATTTTAGAATAGGTATAAATCATCAGAGGATGTAATTCTTATTAAAAAAAACTATATTTTTGCAATTAGATAATCTATTTAAAAAAAAAAAGAAATGGCAATTAAAATTACAGACGATTGTATCAATTGTGAGGCTTGCGAGCCAGAATGTCCTAATAATGCAATTTATGCCCCTGAAGAAGGCTGGAAGATGTCAGATGGAACCACAGTAGTTGATGATGCTGAGCATGAGGCGGGATC
This sequence comes from uncultured Flavobacteriales bacterium, assembly GCA_905612305.1. Taxonomy (GTDB): domain Bacteria; phylum Bacteroidota; class Bacteroidia; order Flavobacteriales; family BACL11; genus UWMA-0277. The sequence goes on from CAJQRK010000021.1 coordinate 46,752, forward strand.
AGATGATTTTTTTTATATAGCAACTGATAAATGTACAGAATGTATTGGCTTTCATGAGGAGCCACAATGTGCTGCAGTTTGCCCTGTTGACTGCTGTATTCCTGATGACGATAATGTTGAATCAGATGATGAATTAATGGCTAAAAAAGACAAATTACACGCTTAACTATAAGTGAGTAATAAGTTAAAAGGGAAGGATCTACTTCCCTTTTTTTATTCTGCAAAAAAGTATCTAAAATCTAAAGTAACAAAATTTCCAAGCAAATCTAACGAGAATTCTTTATTGTCATTAAAGATATTTTTTTTATCATCATATTCAGGAAAAACTTTCCCAATTGCTTTCCATGGCCTATGTAAAGATGTTCCAAAATAATAATATCCTTTTTCTTTAGCTCTGTATTCCATTCCTATATTAGCAAGTAGTGCTTGGTATCCTCCATTTTTTCTATTAGTATTCTGAAAGTAATTTTTCGATTCTTTACCATAAGAGAAGATGTCAGACGCCAAAACATTATGGGAGATTCCAAAAGCAACATTAACATACCAATATTCTGAAGTTTGCACATAAGCAAGTAGTTGAATGGGTAATTCATATGATCGCATTCCAAAATTAGTAAAATCATTTAAATTGAGATTACTGTTCTTTATAGCTAATTTAAAGTTTCTTTGGGTATAATTCAGTGCTGACTCAATTGAGAAAGTAGCATTGATTTTATGTCTAATAACCATCCCAAATGAATTGCTATATTTTGGACTTAAGTTAACCCTATAAGAACCAGAGCTTTGAATTACCTCAGTAGAATTAAAATAAGCAGCAGGGATGATTGGTTTGTATTGTATTCCAAAAGTAGTTTTAGTAACTTGAGGTTTGACGCCTAAAGCTAATAAAAAAAACAGCGCAAGAATGAGCTTACTCTTCATTTGCTCTTACTACAATATTAGGATCAATTTTTTGATTTAATAAACTTTCTATTCCTCCCTTCAAAGTACTAGTTGATGACGGACATCCACTGCAAGCGCCTTTCAGATTAACCGTTACTACATCTCCTTTATAAGAATGGAAAGTAATGGCTCCACCATCTGCTTCAACAGCTGGTTTTATATATTCATTCAGTAGATCAATAATTGCTTTTTCTTTATCAGTAAAGTCAATTTTTTCTGTAGTCGCCTCTACTTTTACTTCTGTTGTAATTATTTCTTCTTCCGAAATATGTTCAGTATAATTTTTTAGCCCCTCCTCATTTAAGTGATCAGCAATAAAGATGCGTAATTGCATAGCAATATTATCCCATTGTACATTTTCTGTCTTGGCTATGGATATAAAGTTTGAACTTAGGTATAGACTTTTAACAAAAGGAAAATTAAATAAGGCTTTAGCAATAGAGATGTCCTGCGCTTGTTCGGCCTTAGTAATCTCAATACTTTTATCTACCAACATACGGTTGGCAACAAATTTCATCACTTCCGGATTCGGAGTGCTTTCGGCATAGATACTATAATTCATAATGGTTACTTTTTTGCGAAAATACAAACAAACTATAGTATGGCATTGATAAAAAGTGTAAAAGGCGAAAAATTAAATAAAGAATAAACCGCTATTTTTATTGAAGGAATTTCTGATAATTATGTACTGTATTCCTCTTGGTTTCAGCATTAATTTACTTCAATTAAATAGACAAATTTCTTAATTCTTTCAACTTGTTGAGGGATTTTATAATTATCTAATCCTCTACTAGATGGAAAAGAAATATTCTTATCCTCCATTAGATTCATAAGATACCTTGCCTTAACAGAAAAGAAGATTCCTTCAGTAATTGCAACATCTTGATTGACACGCAAAGTATTAATAGCAATAAGATTACCAGTTGCACTAAATAAAGGACCTCCACTATTGCCTGGTTGAATTGGAGCAGAATGTTGATAATATGTGGGATCATTCTCAAAACCAGTAGTAGCACCAATTTTACCATCTGTGAATTTAATATCGATTCCAAGCAATGAAGTTAAGGGATACCCTAAAGCGTATACTTGGTTTGCAAGACCCAACGTAGATCTATTTATTGCATACGGAATCTCTCCTAACCATTTTTCTATTTTTAATATAGCAAGATCATTCCTTTGATCTTCAACTATTACCTTAGCATGATAAGTCGTTTCTAAATCACCATCAACTCCTTTTACAGTTATACTGCTAGCACCATCAATCACATGATAATTAGTTGCAATATAACCGTTAGAATTAATTGCAAAACCCGTTCCTGTTCCTGCTGATGAAGGGTTTTTATTTGGTCTTTCTAATTCAAGATCTCCAAAAGTCTGAGAGTAACATTCTTCAACTTTTGAAAATATTCCAAGCCAATATTCTCCATTTGTAGCTAGTGAAGTTAATAGCCTTCCTTCATTTTCTTGGTCTTCTATAGCATCAATTGGAAACTCATTTCTCCCTCTCCAGGATTGAGAAGTGAAATTAGCTTCTTTTTGCATAAACACAAACCAAAAATCATCATCAGTATAAACTAATTCAATTACACGATAATCACTATCCCAATATTCATCTACTTTTGCTTCAAATTCTGCAACTGTATTTACTGTAAACCATGTTTGTGCTCCTACTCCATGTGGAGGAGTTTCTGAAATTACAACTGCATAAAGACCATCTCCATAAGAGATGTCCTGTATTCTATAACCTTCATCCCAATATTTCTGAATAGTACTCATAAGTTCACTATATCCACATGTAAACCATCTTTGCTTCCCAACATTTATATTTTTATCCATTACTAAAGACCAATAATCTCCTCCAAAACTTATATCAAGGATATCATAACCTTCATCCCAACCAAGTTTAATTGCATCCTTAGGAAAACTATTTCTAGCCTTAATAATTTGTTCGGCAATATTATTGTCAGCACACACATTCCAAACTGAAATAAAATCACCATCTCCAGCATAAATTCTATCTACAACTCTTGTCCTCTCCTGCGAAAAAGAAATAGATGCAACATTAAAAAAAATAAATAGTAATAATATTTTTTTCATGATTCAAAGATAATAATTTAAATAAAAAGATTTACCTCCTCCAACTTTAAGTCTTCTCTAAAAAAGAATTTAGCGCTTTCTCCAAAAGACTTTGTATAGTTTGAAACATAAAAATGATGTTCAGTTTTTGCACTATCATTTAACAAATTATCTTTTTTGAGTTCTTTGGTAATGTGTTCAGCCACAATATTTGCAGAATCAATTACGACTACTTCCTCTTTATAATAATCTTTAATTTCTTTATGAATTAAAGGGTAATGTGTACAAGCCAATATCAAATGATCAATATTAGCTAATTTTTTATTGGATAAATAGTTAGCGATTACTGTACGGCTAATATCTTCATTGACAAATCCTTCCTCAATCATTGGGGCGAGTAGTGGAGTGGCTAATGAGAAGACTTGAGCTGTTGGACAAATGGCTTTTATCTCCCTTTCATAAATATTAGATTGTATCGTTGCTTTTGTCCCAATTACTCCAATATTAAACCCTGAATATTGCTGTGCCACTTTATTGGCTACTGGAGTAATTACATTAAATACAGGAATATTTTTTGCAATTTCTTTTACAGATTGCAAGGCGACTGAGGATGCGCTATTACAAGCAATAACAATAGTCTTGCACTTTTTTTCTATTAGGAATTGTGTAATTTTCTTGCTAAAACTCTGAATAGCTATTTCAGATTTTTCCCCATAAGGAAGGTGTCCCGTATCCCCAAAATAGATGATGTTTTCATTCGGTAATTTCTTTTTTAATGCATGAGCTATGGTAAGTCCGCCAATTCCAGAGTCAAATATGCCAATAGGATTATTTTGCATGAGATAAAGATATAAAAAAGCACCTTATAAAGATGCTTTTTAAAAGGATGGATTTAATCGAGTAATTAAAGCCCTAATTTCTTTTTTACTAAAGCTGAAACATCATTCTTCTCATCTTTATAGTGCAATATCTCATCAGCAAAAATATAAGTGTAATTACCTTCTACCGCAACTTCGTTTATTGCATCTTTTAGTTTCTTATTAATTGGTACAAGTAACTCTTGTTGCATCTTTTGATAATCCTCTTGTCCAGTTCTCTCATATAATTGCACTCTCTCTGCAATATTTTGATATTCTTTCTGTGCATCTTGTTTTTCTAACTCATTTAAATTAGTTTCATTTTGTTGAAACCTAAGTTCAATTGCTTCTGCTTCTGCATACAATCTTTGTAAAGCAGTTTTTATATCGTTCTCTTTTTCTAATAATTTTTTTTCTGCTTCTTTTGTGTCAGGCATTAATAATAATATCTCTTGAGCATTAATATGTCCAAATTTATTTTGAGCTATTGTATTTAAAGTAAGTGCACTTAAGAGCACTAAAAAGGTAATTTTTTTCATTTTTTTGTTTTTTATTTTTGTTTAATTTGTATGTTTTAGTATCCTAGTAAATCCAATACCTTGTCTGATTTGTCAAGGTTATTGTTTTTGTAAAGCATGATTAAATCGCTGGAGCTATCAAAAACAATTGCGTATTTACTGGTAGTTGCTAATTGCTGAATAGCATCATATATTTTGTCTTGGATAGGCTTTATAAGTTCTTGACGTTTTAAATAAAGATCTCCCTTAGGTCCAAAATACTTTTGTTGTAATTGTTTTGCCTGATTTTCTTTGTTAATAATAGCGGCCTCTCTTTTTGCTTTCATTCCATCAGTTAAAAGAACTTGTTCCTGCTGATATGCTCGATACATTTGATCAACTTCAGTATAGTTATTTTCTATTTCTTTTTGCCAATCAGCTGATAAAGCGTCTAATTTATCTTGAGCTTGTTTAAATTCAGGAATTTTATTTAAGATATAATCCGTATCTATATATGCAAATTTTTGTGCTTGTGTTACTGTAATAGTAAAAAAACTAAGAACTAATATTAAAAGTAATTTTTTCATAAGGCTAGATATTTAAGTTTTCAAATGTAATTAAAATTGTTGATTTATAGAGAAATGAAACTGACCTCCATTTGCATCAGGATTTTCAGCGATATCATCAAGCCCCCAACCATAATCAAGCCCCATCATTCCAATCATTGGCAACATAATTCTTACTCCAAATCCAGCTGATCGCTTTACCCCAAACGGATTAAAGTTATCAATATTATCCCAAGCGTTTCCTGCTTCTAAAAATCCTAAAGCATAAACAGTTGAACTTGGATTTAAACTTAAGGCATATCTTAATTCAGCTGTGTATTTATTGTAGATTGTTGCTCCAGTCAGAGGAGATATAGAGTTATTACTATATCCTCTTAATGCAATTAATTCTCGCCCATCATAGACCGCTCCCATTCCGCTCATTGCATCTCCCCCAACATAAAACCTTTCAAAAGGAGAAATTCCAAGTTTGTTGTTATAGCCACCTAAGATTCCCATTTCTGCTCGAGTCGCTACAACTAGTTTTTCTGTAAAGTTAGAAAACCATGAGTACTTCATATTCCATTTGTAATATTCAATCCACTTGTATTTTTCTTGATCTGTTAGGGTGGTATAATCATCTACTCCATCAAACATTGAGTAGGGAGGAGTTAGCTTTAAACTCAATGATAAATTCGCCCCTCCTCTTGGATAAATTAATTGATCAACAGAGTTTCTGTCTAATTGTATATTATAACTCACATTGTTTGAAAATCCGTTTGAAAAACTGAAGAAGGATTGTGAATTAATGAGCTCATATTGTTGAAAGTTAATTCCATTGTAGATCCTAAAATAATCATCAGGGAATTTTAATCGTTTACTTAATCCTATAGTTAAACCTGTCAGCTCAACAGCTTGCCTATCATCCCCACTTTGTCCATTTGACGAAATTGATTTATATGCAGAAAAAGATAATGAGTTTGGTTTTTTGCCTCCAAGCCACGGCTCTACAAATGATATTCTGTACTGCTGATAATATACTCCATTTGATTGAGCTGAAATTGTAAATCTCTGTCCATCACCTGAAGGTAAAGGTGTCCATTTATCTTTTTTTAAGATATTTCTTGTTGAAAAATTATTAAAAGTAAACCCAAGCGAACCAACAACTCTACCGGCCCCCCACCCTCCTTGTAATTGTATTTGATCTGAGGATTTTTCAGATAATACATAAGTGATATCCACTTCATTCCTTGAAGGATTAGGGTCTACTTTTACATCAAAAGCTTCAGGATCAAAATACTGCATTTGAGCTAATTCTCTTTGCGAACGCATGATGTCTGAACGCTTAAATAAATCTCCAGGACGAGTGCGAATTTCACGCATGATGACATGGTCGTTGGTTTTAGTATTTCCTTTAATTAGAACTTTATTTACCCGAGCTTGCTTGCCTTCATAGATTCTAATTTCTAAATCAATACTTCTGTTATTTGCAGCAATTTCAACAGGAGTGGCAGTAAAAAACAAATAACCATCATCAAGATAAAGTGAGCTAATATCATTACCTTCAGGAGATCCAAATAGCCTAGAATCTAATATAGATTGATCAAAAATATCACCCTCGTTTATTCCTATTTGCTGATTTAGTTTTTCATTGGCATGTACTTTATTTCCCACAAAAGTAATCTTACCGAATTTATAAGGCTCTCCTTCAATTATTGTCATTTCAATAGTAATAGTATTATCATTATTTAGATATGTTGTATCACTAATAATTCTTGCATCTCTATATCCAACCTCATTATACTTAGCAATTAGATTTAGTTTATCATCTTCATAATTGTTGTCAATAAATTTAGAAACCTTAAAAATTCTCCAGAAATTTTTAACCTTAGTTTCTTTCATGCTTTTCTTTATTTTTTTATTGCTTATAGCAAACACAGTATCTTTTTGGTTAAAAAAAGTTGTATTAGTATTAACGATTTTATTTCTTCCGTGAATGATGATGTCTTTAATTTTCATCTTCTTGCCTTTTGTGATATTGAAAATTAAACTTTTGGAGTTTGCTGTTGTGGTGTCAACATCTGTTAAGCAACTAATATTTATATTATAAAATCCTTTGTTAATATAATAGGTTTTAATAGTATTAAGGCTATTGTTAATAAGATTCTGAGTTAGTACTTTTCCTCTCATTAATTTTAAATCTTCTTTTAAAGTTGTAATGTCTGATTTACTAATCTTACCTTTGAATTTAAATTTAGATAGTCGACTATTTTCTGTTAAAGCAATATTCAAAAAAACAAGATTGTTAATTATTTTCTCAATACTAATATCTGCGTCTGAAAACAAGCCTTGCTCCCATAGCTTGCTAATTGCTGAAGAAATATTCTCACCAGGAATTTTTATCTCCTCACCTACCATTAATCCTGAAATTGTGATAAGAGCACTACTATTAAGGTGCTTAGCTCCCCTTACTGTAATCCCTCCAATTTCATAAGTTTTTGGATTAGCGTAATTAAGCTCTTCAGTAATCTGAGCCGAAACCGATACAGTAAATAAACTGATTAATAATAATGCAATTTTTTTCACCATTCTATTTTTGTCTTTGTTCTGTTGTTTTTCCAAATCTTCTCTCTCTACTTTGATAATCTAATATTGCTTTTTCTAAATCAGCTTTTCTAAAATCAGGCCAAAGAGTATCTGTAAAATATAATTCCGAATATGCTATTTGCCATAAAAGGAAATTACTAATTCTTTGCTCTCCGCTTGTTCTTATTAATAATTCAGGGTCGGGAACGTTTTTTGTCGTAAGATATTGCCGAAAAGTATCCTCATTTACTTGATTTGAAGTAAGACCGTCTTTAATAATATTTTCAACTGCATTTAAAATCTCCCATCTACTACTGTAACTTAAAGCAAGCACAAGCATCATTTTTGAATTATCTTTAGTTTTTTCAATAGCTTCCTCTAGTTTTTTTTGCGCATTTGATGGCAATGATTTTATGTTACCAATAGTGGTTAATTGGATATTATTATTCATTAATGTTTTTGTTTCTTTATGTATTGATGAAACTAATAATGTCATTAATGCATTTATTTCATTTTCAGGTCGATCCCAATTCTCAGTTGAAAAAGCATAAAGGGTAAGATACTTGATGCCAATTTTTGCAGCAGCCTCAACAGTTTCTCGTACTGCTTTTACGCCCCCCTGATGTCCAAAAATTCTTACTTTACCTTTTGTTTTGGCCCATCTACCATTCCCGTCCATAGTAATGGCAATATGTTTTGGTAAATTAGTTTTGTCTATCCCTTCCATTAAAGTGGGTGCTTTTTTAGTAATCGCAACCTTTGGTGTCGTTATTTAGCTTAAATGAAAGCGTAATGCCCGCAAATGAATACCAATCTTTTTTGTTAGGATCACCTCTTTGTATATCTTGGGAATGTGTTGTTAGAGGGTCTGACATCTCAATAGCATTTTGATTCATCTCAATAGGATATGGATTTCCATTTCCTCCTACAAAAGTCGTACTCACATCATCTAAATAATCTGTAAAAGTTTTTCTAACGGCATATTCTAAAATAATATTGAAAGATTTGTTTACAGCTATCTTTACACCTCCTCCAATTGGGATAGCAAATTGTATAAGTGAGTATTCCTTTCTGTCAGAGAATAATGTAGTCCCTTGACCCTCAGTGCCTAAAGGCTGTAAGTCTACCCACTCACCATTTCTGTTCTCAGCTTGAGGATTGTGACGAAAAAGAGAGATTCCTGTATAAATAAAAGGAGTCCAAGTATACAAAGGGTTCCCGCTTTCATAGGGTAAAAAGTTAAACTCTATTTGTCCTGAGATCTCAAGCACGGAAGATTTAAAATGCAGCCCTCTATTTTTTGCAATTGTATCTTTCGCATCTCTTTCATCAGATTGTAATGATAAATATAGCGCTTCAGCTTTATAAGAGAATCTGTTGTCAATATTTTTTCTAATTACCAATCCCACTATAGGTGAAGTTTGGGAGAAATGAGCTGTATTTAAATCGCCTAAGTAATATGAAACGCCACCAATTAATCCTATTTCTGTGTTTTCTTTGTACTGGGCAGCTGCATTAAATTCAAATATAATGCAAACTACTAAAATAAGGAAGCTTTTATTTTTAAAGGATAAACATTTTCCTCTTTTCATAATATTGTAGTTATAAATAATTTGCAAATATACTTATTCTGTAGTTTTAAGAAGATTTATCAGCTTCTTTTATCCAGCCCCCACATTAATTTATGCCTTATGGTTGAAGTGAATGAATTGTCTTGAGGCTGCACTAATTTTATTTTAAATTTTGCTTTTTTTATTTTTAGTTCTGTTCCACTATCAAAAGCTCTTGACCTAGAATCTAAGGAAACTAAGGCGAGCTGATCTCTATCCTCGACTTTAAGTGTTACTACACTATTATCATCAATAACAATAGGGCGAACATTTAAATTGTGTGGCGCGTTCGGAGTTATAATAATATTATTTGTACCTGGCATAATGATAGGCCCCCCACAACTTAAAGAATATCCAGTCGAACCAGTTGGTGTAGAAACTACTAAGCCGTCAGCCCAATAAGTATTTAAATATTCATCATCAACAAAGGCATCAATTCTAATCATTGAAGATGTGTCTTTTTTTGATACAGCCACTTCATTTAAGGCAAAATTCTTATTTCTAAACAACTTATTATTTGTATTTAGCTCTAATAAAGTCCGCTCATTTATTTTGTAATTATCTTTAAGTAAGTCATTAATTGAATCATCAATTTGATCTGCCGATACACTAGAAATAAACCCTAGCCTTCCTGTGTTGATGCCTAAAATAGGAATGCTTGAATCCCGAACATAAGTAACCGCTTTTAGTAGAGTGCCATCTCCTCCAATACTGAATAAAAAGTCAGCCTTATTTTTTAAGGTTTCATAACTATTAAAGGTGCTTATGCTTTTATTAAAACGAATATTGTTTTCTAAAAAGACACTAAATTCTTCTTCAATAATAAGATTGATGTGTTCAGTTTCTAATTTTTTGATTAGATGCTGAATATACTTGCTAAAATGTTCAGGATACGGACTTCCAAAAATTGCAATTGTCATAATAGTTAGTTTTTTATCAAAATGGACTTGAAAAGTGCAAAAATACCGCTTTTTCTCCTAATCGGTTTATTGAATACTCAATTCTTAATAATTTATCGTAATAAGTTACATAATCAAGAGCAATTCCTTTCCCCCACAATAAAGAATTATTGAGTGTGTTTTCAGTTTGTTCCTTTAAAACATAGCCTAAGTCAGAAAAAATACCCAAGTAAAGCGAATAATGGGATTTCTTAAATTGCTTCATTTTTACATAAGGAATTTCAAAGTCTGTCTTTTCAATTAATGCATACTTAATGGCTGTTTTGGATAGCCAATAGCTTTGTCCGTCCACTACATAATATTCGTAACCCCTTACATAATCCTCATAGCCTAAAGCCTTTTGTATGAAGTAGGGCTGATTTTCTTTAGGGCTATATTTTGTTTTAAAGCTACTTCCAATATAAAAGCGATTGAAAGGTTCAATATGTTTTTCTGATTTAGTTAGCAATTCAAAATGATGCACATCAGATAAAAAATATTTTTTAATTTCATAACTAAGGGCGTATCCATGTAAAGGATAAATGATGTAATCTCGTTTTTCATGTTCCAATTGGTAACTAATACTGAATAGGTCAGCAGTTGTGTTGCGGTCCCCTAAATAGTTTGGGTTAAGAATTGTTATGGAATCAGAAACTGTTGATGTAATTGAAAGGTGGTACATCTTGCCTTATCCTATATTCGAAATTTCTGAACGTAACTTTAATACTTGGTGGAAAGAATTTGCAGCCAATGATTATTCCGATTTCTCTCGCTTAAATTATGGCGTATTTTTTAATTGGGAAAATTTTAGAGGTCGGAATGAACTTGTAAAGTTAAAAATACGAAAAGGATTTAAAGAGCATTACTTATTAGCGTATGAGGTTCCTTATTTCAACAAAAATAAAACAATCGGAA